>NZ_VUOJ01000001.1:0-155000 GCF_015390265.1 Paracoccus sp. NBH48
GCGTCTGCAGCACCTTGGCGCCGAGGGATGCCAGCTCCAGCATCTCCTCGAAGGCGATGCGGGGCAGCTTGCGCGCGCGCGACGTGATGCGCGGATCGGTGGTATAGACCCCGTCCACGTCGGTATAGATGTCGCAGCGTTCCGCATCGAAGGCGGCGGCGAACGCCACCGCGGTCGTGTCCGATCCGCCGCGGCCAAGCGTGGTGATGCGGCCTTCGGGCGACAGGCCCTGAAAGCCCGCGACCACGGCGACCTTGAAGCCTTCGGCGAACTTCTGGTCCAGGTTCTTGCGCGGGATGTCCACGAAGCGCGCGGCCGAATAGGCGGCGGTCGTGTTGATCGGCACCTGCCAGCCCTGCCAGCTGCGTGCGGGCACGCCCATCTCCTGCAGGGTCAGGGACATCAGGCCCGCGGTCACGTTCTCTCCGGAACTGACCACCGCGTCGTATTCGCGCGCGTCGAACAGCGGAGAGGTCTGTTCGACCCATCCGACCAGTTCGTTCGTCTTGCCGGACATGGCGCTGACGATGACGATCACGTCATAGCCCCGCTCGACCTCGCGCTGCACCTTGCGGGCGGCGTTCTTGATCCGGTCCAGATCGGCCACCGAGGTGCCGCCGAATTTCATTACCAGAAGCGGCATCAAGGGCCTCCAGCCAAAGGATGTGCGTCGGCGGGGCTTTTAGGGGCGGTGCGCGCGAACCGCAAGGGGCGGCGCTAGTTCGTCTTGGGACGCGGGACGAAGGGCAGGGGGGCCACGGGAACGCCGTCCTCGATCAGCTTGCGCGCATCCTCGGGGCGGGCCTCGCCATGGATGGCGCGGGCGGGCCGCGTGCCCTCGTGCATCGCGCGGGCCTCCTCGGCGAAGGACAGGCCGACATAGTCGGAGCTGGTCTCGATCTTGCGGCGCAGCGCCTGCAGGGCGGCCTCGGCCGGGTTGCGGGGGGCGGTCAGGGTCTTGTCGCTGACCGCCGGGGCCATCAGCGCCCGGTCGACCTTGGTCGCGCCGCAAACCGCGCAGCCGACCTGACCCGCATCGCGCATCGCCTCGAACCCGTCCGAGGACCGGAACCAGCCGTCGAAATCATGCCCCTGGTCGCAGCGCAAGGCATAGCGGATCATCGCAACAACTCCTGTCAGATGATCCCTATATCGGGTCCGCCGGGGGCGCGTGCAAGATCGTCCAGCCGCGCGATCAGCGCCGCAGGATCGCCCGCCCGGTCCACCAGCACGGCCCGCGCCGCGCGGCCCATCGCACGGGCCTCGTCGGGCATGTCGGTCAGCCGCGACAGGGTCGCCGCCAGATCGCCCGCGGGTCGCGCCGCGCCGTGCCCGTCCAGCGCATCGAAGGCCTCGACGAAGTTGCCGACATGGGGCCCGTGGATCAGCGCGCAGCCATAGGCCGCAGGCTCCCACGGGGTGTGGCCGCCATGGTCCTGCAGGCTGCCGCCGATGATGCAGATCCCGGCGCGCGCGTACCAGCGCGCCATCTCTCCCAGGGTGTCGGCCAACAGCACGCCGCCCGGCGGCGCATCGTCCGCGCCCACGCTGCGGCGCGCGAAGGACAGGCCGCGCGTCGCGATCAGTGCCGCGATGGCATCGCCCCGGTCGGGATGGCGCGGCGCCAGGATCAGGCGCAGGTCGGGCCGGGCATCACGCAGCGCGGCAAAGGCGTCCAGCACTGGCCCGTCCTCGCCCTCATGCGTCGATGCCGCCAGGATCACCCGGTCGCGGGCCGCACTGTCCGGGGGCACGGGCTGCGCCGCCGGGGCCAGCAGCTTGAGGTCCAGCCGCGGCAGCAGCGCGCGATGCGGCAGGCCCAGGTTCAAAAGGCGCGCCTCGCTGCCCTGATCCTGCGCCGACAGGGCCGCGACGCGTCCCAGCATCGGCCCGATGATGCGCGGAAACCGCGCCCAGGTGCCCGCCGACCGTTCCGACATGCGCGCGCCGATCATCGCCTGGCGGATGCCGCGTTCGGCCAGCAGGCGCGACCGCAGCGGCCAGAACTCTCCCTCGACGGTGATCGCCAGCGCGGGGCGCGCGGCATCCAGGAACCGGGCCAGTGCGCCGGGCAGATCCAGAGGCGCCAGCCGCGCGGGCAGGCCCCAGTCCTGCGCCAGTGCGCGGCCCGTCTCGCTGTTGGTGGTGACCGTCAGGGGGTGGCGCGCGGCCAATGCCTCGATCACCACGCGGGCCGAGGTCAGCTCTCCGACGGATGCGGCATGCAGCCAGATCGCGGCGGGGCCGGGCGCGCCCGTGCAGACCAGACGCTCGCGCAGCGCCCGCGATCCGCCCAACCGCGCGCGCAGGCAAAGCGCGGCCTCGGCGATGCGGGTCGTGGCGTCATAGATCATGCAGGAAGGTCCCCTCGGTCAGGATGAGGTGGAGGCGGGTACCGGAATCGAACCGGTCTTCACGGATTTGCAATCCGGTGCGTAACCTCTCCGCCAACCCGCCGCCGTCGAGAGTGGCCGTGTCCTAGCGGATTGCCGCGACCCTTGCAAGACGCGAAGCGCGGGGCCGATGTCCTGCGTTGCCCAACTGCGGGAAACATGGCAATAGTCGGCCAAACAGGTCCAGCAGAGGTTCCCCGACATGAGCGATTTCGCCGCGCGCCGCACGACGATGGTGGATACGCAGGTGCGCACCAGTGACGTCACCAAGTTTCCCGGTGATCGACGCGATGCTGACCATTCCGCGCGAGGAGTTCGTTCCCGCCAGCCGCCGCTCTGTCGCCTATTCCGGCGAGAACCTGGACATCGGCCACGGCCGCGTCCTTCTGGAGCCGCGGACCCTGGCCAAGATGGTCGACGCGCTGGACATCCAGCCCGACGAGCTGGTCCTGGACCTGGCCTGCGGCTATGGCTACTCCGCCGCCGTCATGGCGCGCATGGCCGAGGCCGTCGTCGCGATCGAGGACGACGCGGAACTGGCCTCCGAGGCCGAACAGCGCCTGTCGGAGGCGGGTATCGACAACGTCGCCGTCCTGCATGCCCCGCTGACCGAAGGCGCGCCCAAGCAGGGGCCCTATGACGTGATCCTGATCGAGGGCGCGGTCCAGGACATCCCCGCCGCCATCGTCGAGCAGCTGCGCGAGGGCGGCCGCGTCGCCGCCCTGTTTGTCGAGGGCGCGCTGGGCGTCGCCCGGATCGGCACCCGGCAGAACGGCCAGCTCAGCTGGCGCTATTCGTTCAACGCCAAGGCGCCGATGCTGCCCGGGTTCGGCCTGCAACGCGGGTTCGCACTGTGACCCCGCTTGCGCGGTTTGCAGGGGGTGCGCTGCTGGCCTTGGCCGCGGCACTGCCCGCCCGCGCCGAATCGCTGGCCGACACCATGGTGGCGGCCTATCGCCATTCGGCGCTGATCGAACAGAACCGCGCCGTCCTGCGCGCCGCCGACGAGGATGTCGCGGCCTCCGTCGCGGCTCTGCGCCCGGTCGTCGAATGGGTCGCGCGCCAGTCCGCCTCGCGGACCGAGGGGGGTACGACCGTGCGCTCGACCTCGCTGTCCCTTGGCGCGCAGCTGACGCTTTATGATTTCGGACGCTCGCAGCTGGCCATCGACGGGGCCAAGGAACAGGTTCTGGCCACACGACAGGCGCTGGTGGGGGTCGAACAGGACATCCTGCTGGCCGCGACCGTCGCCTATTTCGACGTGCGCGAGGCTATCCAACAGGTCGGGCTGCAGGAAAACTCGGTCGACGTGCTGTCCAGCGAGCGCCAGGCCGCGCAGGACCGATTCGACGTGGGCGAGATCACGGTGACCGACGTGGCGCTGGCCGATGCGCAGCTGGCGGCGACCCGTGCCGCGCTGGCTGCCGCCAACGGCCAGCTGGAGATCGCGCGCGAGGCCTATCTGGCCGTGACCGGCCGCCAGCCGGGTCGACTGGACGCGCCGCCGCCGCTGCCCAACCTGCCCGCCACCCTGGACGAGGCACGCCAGATCGCCCAGCGCACCCACCCCGCCATCGGCCAGTCGCAACGCCAGGCCGCCGCGGCCGAGATCGGCGTGGCCGCCGCCGCCGCCGAACGCAACCCGACCCTGTCGGGCACGGCCAGCGTCGGCGTGACCCGCGCGCCCGAAGCCAGCCTGGGCGGCCGCTATGGCAGCCGCAATTCGTCGTCTGTGGGGCTGGAACTAAGCCAGACGCTGTATTCGGGCGGGCGCCTGTCGGCCGCGCATCGCCGCGCGATGGCACAGCGCGACCAGGCGCGTTCGGCGCTGCTGAATACCGCGCGCCAGATCAGCCAGCAGGTCGGAGAGACCTGGGCGAACATCGCCGTCGCCCGCGCGCAGATCACCGCGATCAACCAGCAGATCTCGGCCGCGCAGCAGGCCTATGACGGCGTCCGCGAGGAGGCGCTGCTGGGTGGCGCGGACCACGCTGGATGTGCTGGACGCCGAACAATCGCTGCTGGAGGCGCGGGCCGACCGGATTTCCGCGGAATCGAACCTGCAGTTAGCTCATTATCAACTTCTGGCTGCTATGGGTCTGTTGACGGTAGAAAACCTGCAACTGGGGATACCCACCTATGACCCATCGCAATATTACAATGCTGTGCGGGACGCGCCCGCAACCAGCAAGCAGGGCGAAAGCCTGGACCGCGTGCTGCGCGCCATCGGCCGGAACTGATCCGGCCCCGGCGGTGCGCCATGACTGAGGCGCGCCGCATGACCCCCGTCGAGGATTCGGCGACCGACACCCCCGCACCGCGGCGCAGCGCCGCCAAGGCCGCTGCGGCGCCCAACGCACCGCGCCGCCGCAGCGCCAAGGCTGATGCGGCCGCCCCCGCCACCAAGCCTGCCCGTGCCAAGGCCCCCCGCGCCAAGGCCGACCCTGAGGCCAAGCCCGCCCGCGCGCGCACCCGCAAGGTCGCGCCGGCGCAGCCCGCTCAGGTCGTCACCCTGCCGGTCCTGACCCAGGATCAGCCGATCGGTCAGGCCGCCCAGGAAATCGCCCGCATCCGTGCCGAAATGCAAAGCATCCGGCACATGATCGACGGTCAGCCCGTGACTCACAGCGACGCGCGCCCGATGCTGCACCGCCTGTCTCAGGATCCGACCCCGCGGGGCATGCTGGCGGGCAGCACGGCCTCGGTCATCCAGCTGACCCCGCATCTGCGCAGGGCGGTCGCGGATCTGCCTGACGACGGCGTTCCGTCGTCGCGGCCCCGGCGCACAACAGGCAAGGCCCGCGGCAGGACGGCAGCGGCACTGGCCCTGCCTGACGCGGTCGTCGAGGCGCCCATCGCCGATGCCCCGACCGAGGAGGTCGTGGCGCCTGCCGTCGCACCGGCGGTCATCCCAGCCGCAGCGGCGCCCCGGTCCCGCATCGCACGGCTACTCTCTGCCTGGGGCGACTGGCTGCTGTGGCGCCTGCTGCCGCCGGCGATGCCCGCCCAGGCATCCGCACAGGATGCGGCTGTCGGTCCTGCGCAGGTCCGCGGATCAGCGGCCGCCGATGTCGTCCCTGCGCCGCAGGCCCATGCGCCCGCGGGCGACGGTCCCGACCGTCCGCAGGCAGACGATGCCGCCGCGCTGTCGCATCTGCCGGTCGCGCAGATCGTTGCCCAGACCGTTGCGCAGATGATGGACGACAAGACCATGCGCGCCCCACCTGCAGGAGATGATCCGCGAGGAGCTGGAGGGAGAGATGGGCGCCCGCTTTTCGGGCAACCTGCGTGCCGTGGTGCGACGCGAGATCGCCACGGCGCTGGATGAACGGCTGACGCATCTCTGATCCCCGTCCGGGGATCAGTTCAGGTACCGCTCGGGGTCGACGCTTTCGAACCCCCGGCGGATCTCGAAATGGACGAAGCCCGCGTCGCCCGCCTGGCCCAGGGATTGTCCCGCGCTGACGCTGTCGCCCTTGGCGACGGCGACATCGCCCAGGTTGGTATAGACGCTCATCAGATCGCCCTCGTGGCGGACCACGATGATCGGCGTGCCCGCGCTGTCGCGGGTGATCGCGGCCACCTGGCCGCTGCCTGCCGCGGTGACCGCCGTGCCGCCCGAGGCCGCGATGTCGATCCCGTCGTTCTGGCCCTTTTCATAGACCCGGATGATCGACCCCTGGACCGGCATGCGGAACTGGCCGCCGCCCGATGCCGCGGTCCGCGTGGATCCCAGGTCGGTTTGGGGCGTATCTGGCGCGGGGGCGCCCGCGGGTGGCGTCTCCTCGGCGGGCAGGGGACGCGTGGCCGAGGGCGGGGTCGGGGTCGGGCTGCCCGCGCCGGGGGCGGTCGTGGCCAGCCTGTCAGGTTTCTGGCCGGGCTGCGGCACCAGAAGACGCTGGCCGGTCCGCAGGCTCATGTCGCCCGGCAGGCCGTTCCAGTTGGCCAGATCCTGGACGCTGACGTCATAGCGGCGGGCGATGGCCCAGGCCGTCTCTCCGGCGGCGACGACATGCTCGCCCGGGTTTGCAGCGGCGGCAGGGGCCGGGGCGGCGCGTCGCGCCGTGGGGCCGGCCGGGGCGCTGCCGGCAAAGGGGTCGGTCACGATTGCCGTGCCGCCACCGGTCGCGGCCCCCGCGGGCGCACCGGCGGCGACCTGCGTCGGCAGGACCAGGACTGCACCCGCCAGCAGGGGCGCGTCGGCAGGCAGGGCGTTATGGGCGGCCAAAGCCGCCGCATCCAGCCCAAGCCGCGCGGCGATCGATGCGGGCGTGTCGCCCGCCTGGGCGACCGCGACCTGGCCGCTGGAAAAGCTGATGACGCCGCGCGCGTCGGGCGCCGGACGGGGTGCCGCGGCTGCGGCCGCGGGGCGGTGTCCATGCCTCCGATCAGCCCGCGCAGGTCGGGGTCGAAACTGCCGTCCGACCCGCAGGCCGTCAGCGCCAGCACGGCCAGCATGGCGCAGCCGGTCCGAATATCACGTCTCGTCATGGTCCTGTCCTCGGCCTGCCTGGTGGTGGCCGGGGGTCATGTCTGGCCCAACCCCTCGACCAGCGGAACGAACCGCACCTGCCGCAACTCGTCGTAATCGAAACCCTCTTGGGTCCGCGTCACGCGGATCAGGGTCTGGACCGCGTCCGACTGTCCGACAGGCACCACCATGATACCGCCGATCTTCAGCTGTGCCAACAGGGGCCCGGGCGGATCCTCGGCCGCGGCGGTCACAAGTATGCGGTCGAAGGGGGCCTGGTCGGGCAGGCCCCGCGATCCGTCGGCCACCTGCGCGATGATGTTGTAGAGGCCCAGTTCGCGAAAGATCGCCTCGGCCTCATGGACCAGGCGGCGGTGGCGGTCGACGGTGTAGACGCGCCGGCACAGTCCCGACAGGACCGCGGCCTGGTATCCCGAACCGGTGCCGACCTCCAGCACGGTGTCCCGGGGACCGACGTCCAGGGCCTGGGTCATCAGGCCGACGACCGAGGGCTGGCTGATCGTCTGGCCGCAGGGGATGGGCAGGGGGGTGTCCTCATAGGCGCGGTCGGCGAACTGGCCGCGCACGAACAGGCCGCGGTCGATCCCCTCCATCGCGGCCATGACCCGCGGATCGGTCACCCCGCGGGACCGCAGCTGAAAGACGAACCGCATCTTGCGTTCCGCGTCGTCGTCCTCGTCGCTCATTCGGCGGCCCGTACCAGCGGATCGTCCAGCGCCGCCGCCAGTCGGTCCAGCGACGCATGGCAGGTCAGGTCCGCCCGCATCGGCGTGACCGAGACGAACCCCTCCATGTTGGCGGCCACATCGGTCCCGTCGCGCGCCGGCGCCTGCTGCGACCCGCCCGCGATCCACATGAACCGGCGCCCGTTCGGCGCGCTGTAGGGCTGGGCGGCAAAGCGCGATCCCTGGCGCTGGCCCTGGGGTGCGACGCGTAGGCCCCTTACCTCCGCGGCCGGGACCGGCGGAAAGTTCACGTTGTAGAACAGGCGGAAGTCGGCATCCGTCGACCAGTCGCCATGATCCAGAAGGCGGCGGATCACCGCGGCGCCATGCGTGCGCGCGCCTTCGAAGGGGTCGGCAAGGTCCGCGGTGCGCGGGCCCAGGTACTGCGACAGCGCGATCGCGGGCAGGCCCTGCAGCGCGGCTTCCATTGCGCCGCCGATGGTGCCCGAATACATGGCATTCTCTCCGGCATTGTTGCCGCGGTTGACGCCCGACAGCACCAGGTCGGGGGCCGCGCCCACGATGTCGCCCAGGGCCGCCAGCACGCAGTCGGCGGGGCTGCCCTCGGCGGCATAGCGGCGTTCGGCCAGGCGGGCGACCATGGTGGGGTGGGTATAGCTGATGCAATGACCCACGCCCGACTGCTCGAACGCGGGCGCGACGGTCCAGACCTCGCCGTGCGGGCCGGCCAGTTCGGTGGCGATCTGGTGCAGCACCTCCAGGCCCGGGGCGTTGATCCCGTCGTCATTGGTGATGAGAATGCGCATCCTGTCCCCTGTTCCGGCTGACCGCGCCCCTGCGCACGCGGATGTGACCCGATCTGCTTAGCGGGGGCGGCTTTCTGCTTCAACCCGTTCCTGCGCCGCAGGGCGGAAGCGGTTTGACGTCGGGCGCGCCGCGTTGCATCGTGGGACGGTGCGCAACGGGCCGGGATGCGATGCAGATCTTTCTTCCCATCGCCGAAGTCTCGGTCAACGCCTTCACCCTGATGGGGTTGGGCGGGCTGGTGGGCGTCATGTCCGGCCTGTTCGGCGTCGGTGGCGGCTTCCTGATCACGCCACTGCTGTTCTTCATCGGCATCCCGCCCGCCATCGCGGTGGCGACCGGCGCGAACCAGGTGGTCGCATCGTCGGTGTCGGGCGTGCTGGCGCACATGAAGCGCAAGACCGTCGATTTCCGCATGGGGGGCGTCCTGCTGGCCGGCGGCATGGTCGGATCGGGCCTGGGGGTCGTGGTCTTCAACATCCTGCAGCAGTTGGGCCAGGTCGAGCTGGTCGTCCAGCTGTGCTATGTCGTCTTCCTGGGCCTGATCGGCGCGATGATGCTGCAGGAGAGCCTGCGGGCCTTGTTGCGCGCGCGCCATCCCACGGGGCGGCGGCGCCTGCACCAGCACATGTGGGTCCACCGCTGGCCGCTGAAGGTCAAGTTCCGTGCCTCGGGCCTCTATATCAGCGTCATTCCGCCCCTTCTGGTCGGGGTTGCGGTGGGGGTTCTTGCCGCGATCATGGGCGTCGGCGGCGGCTTCATCATGGTGCCCGCGATGATCTATCTGCTGGGCATGCCCACCAAGGTCGTCGTGGGAACGTCGCTGTTCCAGATCACCTTCGTGACCGCCTTCACCACGCTGATGCACGCGGTCAGTTACAACACGGTCGACGTGATGCTGGCGGTGCTGCTGATCGTGGGGGGTGTCATCGGCGCGCAGATCGGCACCACGCTGGGCGCGCGCCTGCGGGCCGAGCAGCTACGCATCCTGCTGGCGCTTCTGGTGCTGGCGGTCTGCGGCAAGCTGGCGCTGGACCTGTTCCTGACACCTGACGACCTGTTCGTCATCACCACGCGGGGGCAATGATGCGGGGGGTCGTCCTGGCGATGATGCTGGCGCTGCTGCCGGGCGCGCTGATGGCGCAGGGGGCCGGGTCGACCATGCCCGCCAACCCTGATGCGGGCCTGATCCCCCCGGTGGACGCCCCCCAGGTCTGGCCGCTGTTCCCCGATCCGGGGTCGCCGCGCGGAGATCCGGTCGCCCCCGCCGACCAGGGGGGGGAGCAGGTGGTGGCGGGCCTGTCGAACAGCGCCGTGGCGATCACGACCAGCTTCGATGGCAGCGACATCCTGATCTATGGCGCCGTGCGGCGCGAGACGCCGATTCCCGACGGCCCCCTGGACGTGATCGTGACGATCGAGGCCCCGTCCGAACCGCTGACCATCTGGCAGAAGGCCCGCCGCTTCGGCATCTGGGTCAATACCGAACGCGTCGATGTGGGGGCCGCGCCCAGCTTCTATGCGGTGGCGACGACGCGGCCCCTGGACGACATCCTGGCGCCGGACTGGGACAACCGCTATCGCATCTCGCTGCCGCTGGTGCTGCGCGCCTTTGCCGGCGCCCCCGAGGTCGAGGATACGCTGCCCTATACCCAGGCCCTGCTGCGCCTGCGCCAGCAGAACGGCCATTACCGGATGGAGGAGGGGGCCGTGACCCTGGTCGAGGACACGCTGTTCCGCACAGACATCCGCCTTCCTGCCAACCTGATCGAGGGCGATTACCGCGCCCGCATCTTCCTGCTGCGCGAGGGGGCGGTGATCGACGCCTATGGCGCCGCGATCGAGGTGCGCAAGGTGGGTCTGGAACGCTGGCTGTACCGTTTGGCCTTCGACCAGCCGCTGCTCTATGGCCTGATGTCGCTGGCGGTGGCGGTGATCGCCGGCTGGGGCGCCTCGGCCGCGTTCAGGAAGCTGCGGCGCGCGTGATCGCCGATCATCTTGGCTGCGGGGCAGCGGCGTAGGGTCTCCCTGCAATGTTAATTCCGCGTCTGCACGTCTTCATGGGCTTACGCGGCAATCGTCGGGGCACTGCATGATACAGCTTGCAGCCATTCTGGCTGTCGAGCCTTCCGGGGTATGCCATCCGCGGGATCGATCAGTCGGCCTGATCGGCAGGCCAGCGCATGTGGTCAATGCATCCTATGGCCCAACGTCGTTGATCGTCGAGGCGGAACTGGAGGCTTGGAGCCCGCTTGAATGCACGGCATCGGGTGGTGCAAGATCCAATGGTGGACGACGGACCGCAGACGGCGGCAGCGGAGGGCGGTGCTCGATATTTCAAGGTGGCCGACGGCGGGCCCGTCGGAGGACCGGAACTGTTCCAGCGTTTGGTTGGTGGGAGCAACCCAGAGGGTCATTTTGTCCCTGGCAAGCCAAATTTGGACCTGCATCGGCCGGATGGCTGTAGAAGCAGCAATGCTTGCGAATGAGGAACCGCGCTGCGCTTGCGCTTCCGCCGCCACGCGGTAACGCCCGCTAAGGCGACGCACGGGCCGGTGCGCCAGTTGACGGCGCGCGTCGCGTCACCCTTCGGACATACCGGGATGCGCGGTGGGCGGTGCTGCTGGAGTTCGAGGGAAGCAAGGTTCAGGGCGGCTGACCGGGATGGCTGTAGTGGCCGGGACCGTCCATGGTCCGACCATCGGCAGGCCTCACCCGCGGTCATGCGATAAGGCCCCGCGATCGCTCGCGGGGCCTCTCCTCCCTCGTGGTGCGGGCCGTCCCCCTCCACTGGTCCGGCCCGCGGGGGGTCTTCAGGCGCCGATCAGGTCGGACTGGCGCAGGGTCACCTCGGCCTGCTTGATCGACGCAATGTCGACCAGGCGGCCCTTGTAGACGGTGGCGCCGGCGCCTTCGGCCTTGGCCTTCTCCATCGCGGCCAGGATCTCGCGCGCCTCGGTGACGGCGGCCTCACTGGGCGAGAACACCTCGTTGGCCAGCGCGATCTGGCTGGGATGGATGGCCCATTTGCCGACCATGCCCAATGTGGCGCTGCGCAGGGCTTGGGCGCGGAACCCCTCGGGGTCGCTGAAGTCGCCGAAGGGGCCGTCCACGGGCAGCAGCCCGTGCGTGCGGCAGGCCGCGACGATGGCGGTCTGGGCCCAGTGCCACGGATCGGGCCAGTATTTCTGGCCGTCCCGGATCATGTAGTAATTTTCCTGCGTGCCGCCGATGCCGGTGGTGGCCATGCCCATGGACGCCGCGAAATCGGCGGCCCCCAGGCTGATCGCCTGCAGGCGCGGGGACGCGGCCGCGATCTCCTCGACATGGCAGATGCCGGCGGCGGATTCGATGATGACCTCGAAGGCGATCGGCTTGGTACGGCCCTTGGCGCGTTCGATGGCGGTGACCAGCGCATCGACGGCATAGATGTCGGCCGCGCATCCCACCTTGGGGATCATGATCTGGTCCAGCCGATCACCAGCCTGTTCCAGAAGATCGACCACGTCGCGGTACCAGAAGGGCGTGTCCAGCCCGTTGATGCGCACCGACAGCGTCTTGGTGCCCCAGTCGACGTCGTTGATCGCCGCGATGATGTTGGCGCGGGCCTGGTCCTTGTCGGCGGGCGCGACCGAATCCTCCAGGTCCAGGTTGATCACGTCGGCGGCGGAGGCGGCCATCTTGGGAAACAGCGCCGGGCGCGAGCCGGGACCGAACAGCTGGCAGCGGTTCAGGCGCGCGGGCGGCAGGGGTTGCTGGCGGAAGCTCATGGCAGGGTCCAGTTCGAAAAGATTTGCGTCGCAACAAGCAATAAAGTTGCGCTGCGGTTGCGGCAAGATGTTTTTCCGCGATGCGGCATCGGGCGCGGTTCTTGACGCGCAGGGGCTTTGGGCGCAGGACCGGGCCCGAACACGCGACGGCACGGAGGCAGCGATGACGCGGACGGTCTATGTGAATGGCGACTATCTTCCCGAGGATCAGGCCACGGTCTCGGTCTTTGACCGGGGGTTCCTGATGGCCGACGGCGTCTATGAGGTGGTCAGCGTGCTGGGCGGCAGGCTGATCGATTTCGACGGGCACATGGTCCGGCTGAAGCGGTCGCTGTCCGAGCTGTCCATCGCCAATCCGCTGTCGGATGACGACTATCTGGCCGCCCACCGCGCGCTGGTGGCGCGGAACGCCATCACCGACGGGCTGGTCTATCTGCAGGTGACCCGCGGCAATCCGGGCGACCGGGATTTCGCCTATCCGCCCGCGGACACCGCGCCGACGGTGGTGATGTTCACGCAATCGAAGCCCGGCCTGGCCGACGCGCCCGCGGCCAGGACCGGCTGGAACGTGGTCAGCGTCGAGGACCTGCGGTGGGGTCGGCGTGACATCAAGACAGTGCAGCTTCTCTATCCGTCCATGGCCAAGATGGAGGCCAAGGCGCGCGGTGCGGATGACGCGTGGATGGTCGAGGACGGGCGCGTGACCGAGGGGACCTCGAACAACGCCTATATCGTCACGGGCAACACCATCGTCACGCGCGAGCTGAGCCACGACATCCTGCACGGCATCACCCGCGCGGCGGTGCTGCGCTTTGCCCGCGAGGCGCAGATGCAGGTCGAGGAGCGCAGCTTCACCATCGCCGAGGCGCAGGCGGCGGACGAGGCGTTCATCACCTCGGCCTCGGCCTTCGTGATGCCGGTCGTGTCGATCGACGGGGCGCGGGTGGGCGCGGGCACGGTCGGCCCGGTGGCCACGCGCCTGCGCGAGATCTATCTGGAAGAGAGCCTGAAGACCGGGGTCTGAGTTGCGTCCCGCGACGGCGGGGGGCCAGCCCCCCGCACCCCCCGGCGGCGTCACAACCTGCTGTCGGCCAGCACCTTCGTGATCACCGGTGCCAGCCTGTCGGCCCAGATCTGCTGGCCTTCGGGGGTTGCGATCAGGTCGTTGCGGACCTCGATCAGCATGTTCGGGCGGCCGTGGCGCAAGGCGTGGCGATCGACGCTGTCGCCGTCCAGATGCCCGTCATAGGGCTGGTTCTCACCGGTGATCCAGCCCTGATCGCGGCAGGCGGCGACCATCGCGGGGCCAAGGCGCGGATCGGCATGCGAATAGAGGATGCCGACCTGCCACGGCCGAGGCGGGCGCCCCCGCAGCTGCGGCGTAAAGCTGTGGACCGCGCAGATGCAGCGGTCCGGGTGCAGCGCCGCGACCCGGGCCAGCGCGGCATGGTAGGGGCGGTGCAGCCGGTCCAGCCGGCGCTGGCGTTCGGCCGCGTCCGCCAGGCGGTTCGTCGGGATCACCGTCCCGTCATAGAGCCGCATCAGCAGGGTGGGGTCATCCTCTCCGCGGTTCGGGTCGATCACCAGGCGCGAGAAATCGGACAGGATCGCCGGCGCGTCCAGCCGTTCGGCCAGCCGTTCGGTCAGCCCGGCCGCGCCGACGTCGTAGGCGATGTGGCGGGCCATGTCGGCGGGCGCGATGCCCAGGGTGCCGCCGCCGACCCAATAGGGCACGCGGTTCGTGGCGTGATCGCAGGTGATCAGCCACCGCGAGGGGCGGTCCTGACCCAGGATGCGGAAGGGCGTCGCTGTCGTGTCATCGGTCATGATGCAGGCTGTCTACGACGGATGGCGGACAGACGCCAGTTGCCGACCATCGGCATTTGCGGCATAGATAGCGCTAAACCTGAGACAAGGGCGGGATGATGAGACGACATCGCAACGTGAAGATCGTGGCAACCCTGGGACCGGCATCATCGTCGAAAGAGATGATCCGCGCCCTGTTCGATGCCGGGGCCGACGTGTTCCGCCTGAACATGAGCCATGGCAGCCATGACGATCACCGGGCACGCCACGACACGATCCGCGAGATCGAGGCCGAGACGGGCCGTCCCATCGCGATCCTGGCCGACCTGCAGGGCCCCAAGCTGCGCGTGGGTCCCTTTGCCGCCGGGCCGCACGAATTGGCCGTGGGCGATCATTTCCGCTTTGACTTGTCGCCCGATCTGGGCGACGCGACCCGCGTCTCGTTGCCGCACCCCGAGATCTTCGCGGCCCTGATCGAGGGGTCGGAACTGCTGGTCAACGACGGCAAGATCCGCCTGACGGTGCAGAAATGCGGCCCCGATTTCGCCGATTGCGTGGTCACGGTCGCAGGTGCGATCAGCGACCGCAAGGGCGTGAACGTCCCGGACGTGGTGCTGCCGCTGGCCGCGCTGTCGGACAAGGACCGCGCCGACCTGGAATTCGCCTGCGAGTTGGGCGTGGACTGGCTGGCCCTGTCCTTTGTTCAGCGCGCCGAGGACGTCGAGGAGGCCAAGACCCTGGCCAAGGGTCGCGCCGCGATCCTGTCGAAGATCGAGAAGCCCGCGGCCGTGCGCGCCTTTGACGAGATCCTGCAGGCGTCCGACGGGATCATGGTCGCGCGCGGCGACCTGGGCGTCGAGCTGCCGGTCCATTCGGTGCCGCCGATCCAGAAGCGTCTGGTCCGCCTGTGCCGCAGCGCCGCCAAGCCGGTGATCGTGGCCACGCAGATGCTGGAATCGATGATCGACAGCCCGATGCCAACCCGCGCCGAGGTCAGCGACGTCGCCAACGCCATCTATGAAGGCACCGACGCCGTCATGCTGTCCGCCGAGAGCGCCGCCGGCAGCTTCCCGGTCGAGGCGGTGCGCACGATGGACAACGTCGCCCGGTCGGTCGAGGCCGACCCGAACTATCGCTCGATCATCGAGGCGGCGCGCAAGGCCAGCCTGTCGTCGGTCCCCGACGCCATCGTGACCGCCGCGCGCGAGATCGCCGAGACGACCGACGTGGCCGCCATCTGCGCCTTCAGCCAGTCGGGCAAGACGATCAGCCTGATCGCCCGCGAACGGCCCCGCGTGCCGATCCTGGCGCTGTCGCCGATCCTGACGGTCACGCGCCGCATGGTGCTGACCTGGGGGACGCATTGCGTGACGACCCCGCGCATGTCGCGCTTCAAGGAGGCCGTGATCATCGGCACCCGCGCCGCCCGCGAATACGGCTTTGCCGACGAGACGCGGCAGGTCGTGGTGATGGCGGGCGTGCCCTTCAACGTGCCGGGCACGACGAACATCCTGCGCATCGCCCCCTGCGATGACCGCTTGATCTTCGCCACCGACCCGGAATAACGCTGGGGCCTTGAAACCCGGGGGGTGGTGATGTCCGATCTTCTTTTGCTGGCAGGGGTTGCTCTGTGCCTTCTGTCCGTGGTGCTGGCGGTGGTTCAGCTGCTGCAGACGCAGCCGCCGCGCGCGGCGATCCTGGCGCTTCTGGGCGGGATCGTGCTGCTGTTCGCGGGGTCCTGGATGGATCCCGAACCCTTCAGCCCGGCCGACATCCCGGCCGCGCTGGACACGGTCACCGGCGGCGCGCCCGCGTCCTGACCCCTTGCGCATTCCCGCGCGCCTGTGTAAGGCGACGCTTCCGTTCCCGTGCGGCCGGCCGACATGGCATTGCCGAGCCGCGCGTTCACTCTGATGAAGGAGATGAAAATGCCGAAGATGAAGACCAAATCCGCTGCCAAGAAGCGGTTCTCGATGACGGCCTCGGGCAAGGTCAAGGCAGGTCAGGCCGGCAAGCGCCACGGCATGATCAAGCGCACGACCAAGTTCATTCGCGACGCGCGCGGCACCACCATCCTGTCGGATGCGGATGCCAAGATCGTCAAGAAATACATGCCCTACGCTCGCTGATCAGGAGAACCACACATGTCCCGCGTTAAATCCGGCAAGGTGACCCACGCCCGTCACAAGAAAGTCCTTGATCAAGCCAAGGGCTACTATGGCGCGCGCTCGCGCAACTTCCGCACCGCCACCCAGGCCGTCGACAAGGCCAACCAGTACGCGACCCGCGACCGCAAGAACCGCAAGCGCAACTTCCGCGCGCTGTGGATCCAGCGGATCAACGCCGCCGTCCGCGCCGTCGATGCCGAGATGACCTACTCGCGCTTCATCAACCTGCTGTCGAAAGCCGGCATCGAGGTTGACCGCAAGGTCCTGGCCGACCTGGCCGTGAACGAACCCGACGCGTTCGGCGCGATCGTGGCACAGGCCAAAGCCGCCGCCTGATCGCGGTCACCGCATTGCCGCAAAGGCCCGTTCCCGATCCGGGGGCGGGCCTTTGTCATGCGCGGAACCCGCATGCGTGTCGGGCGTTCATTCCCCACAGAGACACACCCATCAAGGAGATCCCCATGGGCGAGATGACCGACAAGGCGAAAGCCGCAGGGAACAAGCTGGCAGGCAACGTCAAGGAGGGCATCGGCAAGATGACCGACAACGAGCGTCTGGAAGCTGAAGGCAAGGCCCAGCAGGCCAAGGGCACCGCACAGAACGTGTCGGGCACCGTCAAGGGCAAGCTGGGCGACGACATCTGATCGTCACCCATTGTCTGGAAAGGCCCCGCGATTGCGGGGCCTTTTTCATGTGGTGCGTCACCTCAGCAGCAGCTTGGCGGCGATGGACCACATGACGACGGCGATCACCGCCTCCAGGATGCGCCAGGCGGTGGGGTTGGCAAAGACCGGGCCGCAGCCAAGCGGCGCCATAGCCCAGGGCGAAGAAGAACAGGAACGACCCGGTCACCGCGCCCGCCGCGAACGCGTCGCGGTCCTCTGTGAACCGGGTCGAGATCGTGCCCAGCAACACGACCGTGTCCAGATAGACATGCGGGTTCAGCCATGTCAGCGCCAGGCAGGCCAGCACCGTTCGCCGCAGCCCGCCCGGTCCGCGCCCGCCGCCTGCCTCCAGCGCCCCGGTCGCGCTGATCGCCGCGCGCAGGCTGCGCGCCCCGTACCAGATCAGGAACGCCGCCCCCGCCACGCGCATCACCGGGTCGATCCAGGGCAGCAGCTGGGCGATGCGGCCAAAGCTGGTGACGCCCAGCACGATCAGCACCGCATCCGACAGCGCGCAGGTCAGGCAGACCGCCAGCACGTGATCCCCGCGCAGGCCCTGGCGCAGCACGAAGGCGTTCTGCGCACCGATCGCCACGATCAGGCTGAGGCCCGTCATCAGGCCGGTCAGAAAGATCGCAGGGCTCATGGGGCGTCTCCGGTCATGGGGTCGCGGTTGATCTAGCCGTCCGTGGCGGATTAGACAAACTCATGCTGCTAAGGGCGGGTAAGGAAAACTGATGCTGGATTATGCCGCTGCCCGTGCCGTGGCGACGATCGTGCGGACCGGCAGCTTCGAGGCCGCGGCGCGGGCCCTTGGGGTGACGCCTTCGGCGATCTCGCAGCGGGTCCGCAATCTGGAGGAGCGGTTGGGCACCGTCCTGATCCGTCGCGGACAGCCCTGTACCGCGACCGAGGCCGGAGCGCGCCTGTGCCGCCACATGGACCATGTGGGCATGCTGGAACAGACCTTGGCGCAGCACCTGCCGGGGATGGCCGACGGGGATGCCGCGCGGGTCACGGTGACGATCGCGACGAATGCCGACAGCCTGGGCACCTGGCTGATGCCCGCCCTGGCCGCCCATGCGCGCGACAGCGGGCACCTGTTCCAGATCGCCATCGACGACGAACAGCACACCGCCGATGGGCTGCGGCAGGGCAGGGTGCTGGCCGCCGTGACATCGCTGGACAGCCCGGTGCAGGGCTGCGCGGTGCGGCCCCTGGGGCGGCTGCGCTATCACGCGACGGCCAGCCCCGATTTCATGCGGCGGCATTTCCCTGACGGGGTGACGGCGGCGGCGCTGGCAGGTACGCCGGCGCTGGCCTTTGATCGCAAGGACGGGCTGCAGCTGGCTTGGGTCCGACAGGTCACGGGGCAATCGCCGGTGCTGCCCGCGCATGGCCTGGCCTCGACCCAGGGTTTCGTGGATGCGTGCCGCGCGGGGCTGGGCTGGGGGCTGAATCCCGAGATGCTGGTCGCCGATGATCTTGCCTCGGGTCGGCTGGTGCAGATGGTGCCGGGCACGCCGCTGGACGTGTCGCTGTACTGGCAAATCGGGCGGTTGGCCGCGGATCGGCTGTCCGGGCTGACGCGCGCGGTGCAGGCGGCGGCGGTCGCGGCCCTGCTGCCCGCGACATCTGGGCCGCTGTCCAACGGTTGACCCGCAGCCCCCGCGGCCCCAGCTTTGTAGGACAGCCCCAGCCAGAGGCCGCCGCCATGTTCGACCTGCCCCAAGCCGATCCCGCCAAGGTGCCGTTGGCGACCGTCCCCCTTGGCCTGTGGGGCACGGCCATGACCGCGCGCCGCAATGTGCTGGAACTGATCCCCGCCATTGCCACGCGCCAGCCCATCGTGTCGGGCAAGACCGGCGTCAGCTGGCACATGGTGATGGACCCGACCGCCTTGCGCCGGATCCTCAAGGAGAAGCTGGACGACTATCCGAAATCGGTGACGACCAAGCTGATCCTGAACCCGGCCATCGGTGACAGCCTGTTCGTGGCCGAGGGTGCGCATTGGCGCTGGCAGCGCCGCGCCGCCGCCCCGGCCTTTGCACAACGCCATGTCGAGGCGCTTGGCCCAGTGATGACCGCCGCCGCCGAGGCGTCCTGCCGCCGTCTGGCGGGCGCGCGCGGCCCGGTCGATCTGTTCGAGGAGACGGTGGCCGCCACCTTCGACGTGATTTCCGATGTGACCTTTTCCGGCGACGGGATGTTCGATCGCGATGCAGTGCATCAGTCGATCGACGCCTATATTGCGCAGACGGCCAAACTGTCGCTGATGGACGTGCTGGGCATGCCCGCCTGGCTGCCGCGGCCGGGGCGGCTGTTTTCCGGTCCGGGGCTCAAGCGGATGAAGGCCATCGCCGACCAGTCCATCGCCACCCGCGCGCAAGCCGCCGAAAAGCACGGGCCGCCCGACTTGCTGGACCTGTTGCTGGTCGCGCAGGACCCCGAGACCGGGCGCACGATGACCCGCGACGAGTTGCGCGACAACCTGCTGACGTTCATCGTGGCGGGGCACGAGACGACCGCCCTGACGCTGGCATGGGCGCTGTATCTGATGGCCTTCGCCCCCGACATCCAGGAGGCCGCCGCCGAGGAGGCGCGCCGTGCCTTGGGCGACCGCGCCGCCACCGCCGCCGATCTGGGCGCGCTTCCCCTGACCATGCGTATCGTGAACGAGACGTTGCGCCTGTACCCGCCCGCGGCCTTCCTGTCGCGCACCGCCCAGGCCCGCGACACGCTGTGCGGGCGCCAGATCAATCCCGGCGATACGGTCATGATGCCGATCTATGCGCTGCACCGGCATCACCTGCTGTGGGACCGGCCCGACGCCTTCGACCCCGACCGCTTTCTGACCGCGCCCGACCGCTATGCGTTCCTGCCCTTCGGCGCGGGGCCGCGCATCTGCATCGGCGCCAGCTTTGCCCTGCAGGAGGCGGTGATCATCCTGTCGACGCTGCTGGCGCAATTCCGCTTTGCCCGCGTGCCGGGGCGAGAGCCGCAGCCGCGCATGATCCTGACGCTGCGCCCCGAAGGCGGGGTCTGGCTGACCGTGACGCCCCGCGACTAAGCGGCTTGCGATTGCTCACATGGCTGTTACAGACTGCCTCTTGAAAAGGCAGCGGAGAACGCCATGACCGCCATCATCGATTTCCTCAACACCATCTTCTGGGGCTATGTGCTGATCTACGGCCTGCTGGCCGTGGGCATCTACTTTACCCTGCGCCTGGGCTTCCTGCAGTTCGTCCACTTCGCCGAGATGTGGCGCTGCGTGCGCGGATCGGGAGAGACGGACAAGGACGGCATCACCCCGTTCCAGGCACTGTCGGTGTCGCTGGCCAGCCGCGTGGGCACCGGCAACATCGCGGGGGTCGCTGTGGCGCTGACGCTGGGCGGGCCGGGCGCGATCTTCTGGATGTGGATGGTGGCACTGGTCGGCATGGCCACGGCCTATGCGGAATCGACGCTGGCGCAGCTTTACAAGGTGCACGGGTCGGACGGGATGTATCGCGGCGGACCGGCGCAATACATCGCCCGCGGCCTGGGCCTGCCCTGGCTGGCCGCACTGTTCGCGGTCGCGCTGATCGTCGCCTTCGGCCTGGTGTTCAACGCGGTCCAGGCCAACTCGATCGCGCAGGCGGTCGAGGGCGCCTTCGGCATCGGCGCGGGCATGGTCGGCATCGGCGTGGCCATCCTGTCGGGCATCATCATCTTCGGCGGCATCCCCCAGATCGCGCGGGCGGCCCAGTTCATCGTGCCGATCATGGCGGGTCTCTACCTGCTGGCGGCGGTTGTCATCCTGGTGATGAACATCACCGAGGTGCCGGGCATCCTGGGCGGCATCGTGCGTTCGGCCTTCGGCCTGCAGGAGACCGTTGGCGGGGTCGCGGGCGGCGTCGCGGCGGCGATGCTGAACGGGGTCAAGCGCGGCCTCTTCTCGAACGAGGCCGGCATGGGCTCGGCCCCCAACATCGCCGCGGTGGCAGTGCCCAACCCGCATCACCCCTCCAGCCAAGGCTTCGTGCAGGCCCTGGGCGTCTTCATCGACACCATCCTGGTCTGCACGGCCACGGCGGTGATGATCCTGCTGGCCGATGTCATGCCTTCGGACCAGCTGACCGGCGTGAACCTGACCCAAGCCGCGCTGACCGACCATTTCGGCGGCTTCGGCCAGATCTTCGTGGCGGTGGCGATCTTCTTCTTCGCCTTCACCTCGATCATCGGCAACTATTCCTATGCCGAGAACGCCATCGTCTATCTGGGCGCGGGCAAGCCGGGCATCATGGTCCTGCGGCTGGCGGCACTGGGCATGGTGGTCTGGGGCTCGCTGCAGGCGGTCACGACCGTCTTCAACTTCGCCGATGCCAGCATGGGGCTGATGGCCACGATCAACCTGATCGCCATCGTCGCGCTGTCGGGGACCGTCGCGGTCGTCACCCGCGACTATCTGCGCCAGCGCAAGGCAGGGCACGAGCCGACCTTCCGCATCGGCGATCACCCCGGCATCGCGCCGGGCGTGAACCGCGACATCTGGAAATAAGGCGGCACGGGCGCGCGGTCTTTACCCCGCGCGCCCGGCCATGCTAACGCGGGCGCAACCAGGAAAGGCCCCGCGATGGACGATCTGACCCCCCTGCGCCAGCAATGGCTGGACCGCATTTCTGCCGCCTCCGACCCTCAGGCCATCGAGGACGTGCGCCTGTCCGCGCTTGGCAAGAAAGGCGAGCTGAGCCTGATGATGCGCGAGCTGGGCCGCATGTCCCCCGAGGAGCGCCAGACCACCGGCAAGGCGCTGAACCAGATCCGCGACGAGATCGACGCCGCCCTGCGCGCGCGCAAGCTGGCGCTTGAGGATGCGGCGCTGGACGCGCGTCTGCGCGACGAATGGCTGGACGTGACCCTGCCGGGCCGCCCGCGCCGTCAGGGGTCGATCCACCCGATCAGCCAGGTCACCGACGAGGTCACGGCGATCTTTGCCGACATGGGCTTTGCGGTCGCCGAAGGGCCGCAGGTTGAAAGCGACTGGTACAATTTCGACGCCCTGAACATCGCCCCCGAACATCCCGCGCGGCAGGAGCACGACACCTTCTTCATGCACCGCGCGCCGGGCGACGACCGTCCGCCCCACGTGTTGCGCACCCACACGTCGCCGGTGCAGATCCGCGCCATGCAGGATCACGGCGCCCCGGTCCGCGTGATCGCGCCGGGCCGCGTCTATCGCATGGACATGGACCAGACGCACACGCCGATGTTCCACCAGATCGAGGGCGTGGCCATCGACCGCGACATCAGCATGGCGCATCTGAAATGGACGCTGGAGGAATTCTGCCGGGCCTTCTTCGAGGTGCCGTCGGTCGAGCTGCGCTTTCGCGCCAGCCATTTCCCCTTCACCGAACCTTCGGCCGAGGTGGACATCCGCTGTTCCTGGGAGGGCGGCCAGCTGAAGATCGGCGAGGGCAATTCCTGGCTGGAGATCCTGGGTTCGGGGATGATGCATCCGCATGTCCTGCGCTCTGGCGGGATCGACCCGGATCAGTGGCAGGGCTTTGCCTTTGGCATGGGCATCGACCGCATCGCGATGCTGAAATACGGCATCCCCGATCTGCGCGCCTTTTTCGAAAGCGACCTGCGCTGGCTGCGCCACTATGGCTTTGCAGCAGGCGACGTGCCGAGCGTCAGCGGCGGGCTGTCGCGCTGAAGGCTGCGCGCCCTAGCGATCGAGGGGCGCGCGCCGTGGACGTCAGGCGGTGAATGGAACGCCCGGTGCGGATGCGGGGAAGGCGGTTGGGTGCGGTCCGGAATGACCCCCGAACTCTACGGCCAGCCTTTGCCGCAGGGCGTCCTGATCGGCCCTGATGATCCCGGGGATCAGGAACAGATCGACGAACGCCCAGATCCCGACTGCGGCCAGCATGATCAGCCCGACCCCGAGGATCAGCGTCATCCAGCCCAGCACCCACAGGATCAGCATGGCGACTGCCGTGCCGGTCTTGCCTAGATAGAATCGGTGCGCCCCGAATCCACCCAGAAAAACCAGCAGAAGATAGGCGATCACAGGCGACCTGGTGTCGTTCGTGACACGCTGTTCGATAAGGATTCGCTGTTGGGTATCAAGGGGCACGTCGAAATCTCCGGATCTGAAAAGGGAATGTCTATAGTTGACCGCCCTAGCACGGGCCGCCTTTACAGATCACGGAAACTTCAACCTCAGGTTAACGGCGCGCCATCACCGCAGCCGCCGCCGGATGTCCTCGCGATCCGCGCGGACCATTCCGGGGATCAGGAACAGGTCGATGATGCACCACAGCACCACAAAGCCAACCGCGGGCCAGCCGATCAGGATCGGCGTCAGTAGCCAGCCCACTGCCCAGACCGACAGCATGAACAGTCCGCTGATCCAGCGGCCCAGATACATGCGGTGCACGCCGAACCCCCACAGGAAGATCAGCAGCAGATAGGCGATCAGCGGCGATTTCGCCTCGTTGGCCACCCGCTGCTCGATCAGCAATTCGCGCTGCACATCCATCCGCAAGGCTCTCCTGTTCCATGTCGCGCCCGCCATCCGGGCGCATTGCAAAGATAAGAACGCCCCGCCGCCACGCAAGATCCGCACCGCAGAACCCGGCGGACCCTGTGCGCGGTCGGTGACCCCGCGATGCCCGCGGCGTTCCGGAAGCATCACCGACCACGGCGCCGTGCCCCAGGCCGATGGGATCGACAGCGTCCGGGGTCAGTCTACGCGCTCGAACCGCTCGAACACCAGGCCCACGGGGCGGATCGGTGCGCCGGGCTGGTCGGGGCGGTTCACGTCCGTCAGCGCCATCCGGTACTCTCCGGGTTCCAGCACCACCGGCCCCAACCGGGCGTCCACGCTGCCGTCCCGGTCGTCGGCCTGCGCCACCACCGCCCCGTCCCGCGAAAACAGCGCCAGCTTGGCATCGACGCCGACCAGTTCGCCATAGGCGCTGACAATCAGCGCGGTCTCCCGGTCCAGGGTGAAGGTCAGCCATTGCGCGGTGCCGTCCTGCAGGACGACCGTCTCGCGGTCGGCGGCCAGATCGATGGCCTGCATCGGATAGTCGCCATCCGTGGGCGGCGCCAGCTCGCCCTTGCGCCAGGCGGTGCGCAGATAGCTGTCGCGGTCCAGCGCCTCGACGCTGACGGTGATCGTGCCCTCGACCGAGGAGATCGGCGCGACACCCAGGCAATAGTCGCCTCCGGCCAGACCGCTTGGGAAATCGAGGCGCGCGTTCAACCCGTCGGCATCGTCGTTGGCGGCGATCTGCGTGCCCGACCCGTCGAACAGGATCATGTTCGGGTCCAACCCGTCGCTGACCGCGCGCAAGGTCACGGAGGCGCTGCCGTCCAGCGCGAATCGCAGATAGCGGACAGTGCCGTCCGTCTGCGCCTCAATGGGCAGGGCGGCGTTCAGCGGCCCCTGGCCCAGGGTCTCGGCAGGCGTTTCAGGGGTGCAGGCGGCGATGGTCGTGTCCACGGGATCGACCAGCAGGGCGGGCATGTCGGGACGCGTCAGCTGGACGGTCGCGGTCATGTCCGGGTCCCCGACGGGATCAGCCGCACGCAATAGTCGCCCGGTCCGACGGACTGTTCGATCCGCGAATTCAGCCCGACGGCATCGTCATTCTCGGCCAGCAGGTCGCCGTCGGGGGTTTCCAGCCTGATCGACGGGTCGCCGTCCGACATCGCCTCCAGCCTCAGGGGCTGCATGTCGCCCGTCACCCGGAACATCGCATAGGGGTTGGTGCCGGCGGTCGTGGTCATCTGCCGCGACAGCGCGGCCCCCGCCGCGGTGATGTCGCTGGCATCGGGATCGTCGCCCAGCCAGGTGGCGGGCTGACCGGAACACTGTGGCTGTGCCGGGGCGTCCTGCGCCTGCGCGGGCAGGGCTGCCAGCAGCAGGAGGGGCAGGGGGGCAAGACGGGACATGAGACTCATGATGACACCTTCGGTTTGCTTCGCGCTACAGTTGCACCCTGCGCAGGGCCCGGCAAGCGTGGTGACGGGCCGGGGATTCGGGGAAAACCGCTGATCCGGCTTGACCCAGGACGCATGGCACGGTTCAAGGCGGCAAAGTCCCCGCGCGGGCCGACCCGGAAGGCAGACGCCATGAAGTTCACCCTCTCCTGGCTCAAGGAGCATCTCGACACAACCGCGACCATCGACCAGATCGCCGAGGCGCTGACCGATCTTGGCCTGGAGGTCGAGGAGATCGCGGACCCCGCCGCCAAGCTGGGGACCTTTATCCTGGCGCGGATCGATCATGCCGAACAGCATCCCGATGCCGACCGCCTGCGGGTCTGCCGGGTGATGACGGACGAGGGCGAAAAGCAGATCGTCTGCGGCGCGCCCAATGCGCGGGCGGGCATCACGGTCGTGCTGGCCAAGCCCGGCGATTACGTCCCCGGCATCGACACGACGCTTGGCGTGGGCAAGATCCGCGGCGTCGAAAGCCACGGCATGATGGCCAGCGAACGCGAGCTGGAGCTGTCCGAAGAGCATGACGGCATCATCGAGCTGCCGTCCGGCGAGGTCGGTCAGCGCTTCGTCGACTGGCTGGCGCAGAACGCGCCGGACAAGATCGACCCGATGATCCACATCAAGATCACGCCGAACCGCCCCGACGCCCTGGGCGTCCACGGCGTCGCCCGCGACCTGGCGGCGCGCGGCCTGGGCACGTTGAAGGCCGTGACGGTCGATGCGGTGCCCGGCGCCTTTCCCTGCCCGGTGGGGGTGACGATCGACGCGGGCGTGGCCGCCAAGGCGCCGTTCTTTGCCGGCCGCGTGGTGCGGGGCGTGACGAACGGCCCGTCGCCCGCCTGGCTGCAGAAGCGCCTGCGCGCGATCGGCCTGCGTCCGATCAATGCGCTGGTGGACATCACCAACTTCTTCACCTTCGACCTGAACCGGCCGCTGCACGTGTTCGACGCGGGCAAGGTCGCGGGCGACCTGATCCTGCGCGGCGCACGGGCCGGAGAGGAGCTGGTGGCGCTGGACGACAAGACCTATGCCCTGCCCGAAGGCGCGGTGGTGATCTGCGACGACAACGGCATCGAGAGCATCGCGGGCATCATGGGCGGCGCGGCATCGGGCGCGTCCGAGGAGACGCGCGACGTCTTCATCGAGGCCGCCTATTTCGATCCGATCAGCACCGCCGCCACCGGCCGCGCGCTGAAGATCAATAGCGATGCGCGCTATCGCTTTGAACGCGGCATCGACCCGGCCTTCACCCTGCCAGGGCTGGAGCTGGCCACGCGCATGGTGCTGGACCTGTGCGGCGGCGAGGCCTCCGAGGTGGTCACCGCCGGCGCGCTGCCCGACACGGGTCGCGCCTATCGCCTGGACCCCGCACGCACCAGCCGCCTGGTCGGCATGGATATCAACGAGGCCGATCAGCGTGCCACGCTGGAGGCCCTGGGGTTCCGGCTGGAGGGCGAGATGGCGCATGTCCCCAGCTGGCGTCCCGACGTGCTGGGCGAGGCCGACTTGGTCGAGGAGATCGCCCGCATCGCCAGCCTGACCAAGCTGCAGGGCAAGCCCCTGCCGCGGGCCCAGGCCGGGGTGCCAAAGCCCGTGCTGACGCCCCTGCAGGTCCGCGAGAAGACCGCGCGGCGCATGGCGGCGGCCTTGGGCTACAACGAATGCGTGACCTACAGCTTCATCGACCAGGCCTCGGCGGCGCTGTTCGGCGGCGGGGACGATGCGGTGCGCGTCGAGAACCCGATCAGCAGCGAGATGAGCCATCTGCGCCCCGACCTGCTGCCCGGCCTGCTGCAGGCCGCGGCGCGCAACCAGGCGCGCGGTTTCGCCGATCTGGCGCTGTTCGAGCTGGGCCCGGTCTTTTCGGGCGGAGAGCCGGGCGAGCAGGCGGTCCGCATCAGCGGCCTGCTGGTCGGCCAGACCGCGCCGCGCGATCCCTTCGGCAGCCGCCGCAAGGTGGACCTTTACGACGCCAAGGCCGATGCCGAGGCGATCCTGAACGCCATCGGCGCGCCTGCGCGTGCGCAGATCAACCGCAAGCTGGATGGCTGGTGGCATCCGGGGCGTGCGGGCAACATCGCGTTGGGTCCGAACGTGCTGGCAACCTTCGGCGAGATCCACCCCAAGGTCCTGCGCCAGATGGACGTCAAGGGGCCGGCCGTGGGCTTCACGATCCAGCTGGCCGCGGTGCCCTTCCCCAAGGTCAAGACGCCCACGCGCCCCGCGCTGGAGCTGTCCGAACTGCAGGCCGTCGATCGCGATTTCGCCTTCGTCGTGGATGCGGGGGTCGAGGCGCTGACCCTGGTCAACGCCGCCGCCGGGGCCGACAAGGCGCTGATCGCGGGCGTGTCGGTCTTTGACCAGTTCCAGGGGTTGGAGGGGGGCCAGAAATCGCTGGCCATCACCGTGCGCCTGCAGCCGCGCGACAAGACCCTGACCGATGCCGACATCGAGGCGGTCAGCCGCAAGATCGTCGAGAAGGTCGAGAAGGCCACGGGCGGCCGCCTGCGCGCCTGATCCGTCCGGTCACGGACATGAAAAGACCCCGCCCGGTGGTCCGGGCGGGGTCTTTTCATGTCGGCCGTCTGGCGCGTCTCAGAAGATCAGCGACAGGATGCCGATCACGACCAGCAGGCCGATGATGAAGATGATGCCGGCGGCGCCGCCGATGAACTTGAGCATGTCGGTCTCCTGTTTGTTACGCAGGACAACCGGAAAGGCGCGCTGTTGTTCCCCGGCACGGACCGCGCGGTGCAGGAAAACCGGATGATCATGCGGGAAAACGGTGAGAGGCTGGACAACGACCCATGCGGGACTCGTTACGGCTGCTTCCTTCCGGACCTGACCGATTTGGCGAGGCGCTTGCCCGCGCCAACCTCTCGGGCGCACAGATAGGATGGTCGCGCGGCGGATGCAAGCCCATGCGCACGGCTTACAGCGACAGGCGCATCACCGCGAAACCGTCCTCGTTCAGTCCCACGCCCTGCAGCCGGTCTGGTTCGGGCAGGGGACGGTCCAGCGCGGCGGGCGCTGTCTCGAACAGGACGGTGGTGCCGGGCTGGGACGCGAAGGCCCAGTTGGGCCGGGCCGGAATGCGGACCCGCCGCAGCTGTCGGACATAGCGGCGCAGAACGTCCAAAGTCAGCGCGTCACGGTCCAGGATCACCCGGTTGCACGAGACCAGCGGACTGAACAGCTCGCAGCTTGCCAGCCGATACGAGTTCGTGGCCAGCACGAAGGCCTGGTCGTCCGCGACGGGCCGGGTCTGCCAGGTCAGGTCGCGGATGCGGTGGGCATTCGGGGCGGCAAGCCGCCCGTCGGGGTGAAACCGCGCTGGGGCGGACAGGTCGATCCGCCAGCTGACCCCGTCGATGACGTCGAAGTTGTAGGCCGGAAACTCGGGGTTCAGCAGCGGCGCGTCGCGCGTGCCGGGTTGGACGCGGTGAAACAGGCTGGCCGAACGTTCCAGCCATCCCCGCAGCTGCGCGCCCGTCAGGCGGATGGCGGTGATCCGGTTCGGAAAGGAGTAGAGGTCGGCCAGGTGCCGCAGGCTCAGCGTGCCCGCCGGAACGTCGGTGTAATGCTGCGGCCCGCCCCGCCCCCCGGCCCGATAGGGCGCCGAGGCCGACAGCACCGGCAGGTCCGCATCCGGCGTGCCCGCCAGCCGCTGCCGGACATGCCAGCGCTGTGCGAGGTTCACCAGGCGCAGGCCACAATCATGGCCGATCACCGCGAAATGGCTGTTCAGGGGTTGCACCGTGCGGCCGATGCGCGTGGACAGCTGCCGCAGCGTGGCCTTGTGCGCGGTCGCCACCTGGCGCGCCACCAGCACCGCGGTCGGCATCGCCGGCGTGACCGATTCGGCGCGCACGGCAAAGCGGTCGACCGCCAGCCCGCCATCGGCCCGCGGGGCAAAGCGCAGGTCGATCACCCCCAGATGCGATCCGCCAAAGCCGGGCATGACCGCGGGCTTGCCCGCCAGCGTTCCCCGATCGGCGTCGATGCCGGGGCGGCCGCGCCAGCGGGGGCCGGGAAAGACCTCGTGCGTGTGGCCGGCGATCAGCACGTCGATGCCGGGCAGGGTGGCCAGCGCATGGGCGGCGTGCTCCATCCGGGGCAGGGGCTCGGGGCCGCCGATGCCGCTGTGGGCCAGCGCCACGACCAGATCGACCCCTTGGGCGCGCAGCCGCGGCACCAGGCGGCGGGCACAGTCCAGGATGTCGTCGCTGCGCATGACGGCGCGCAGGTCTTGGTCCCATTCCTCGGTCTGGGGCGGCAGAAAGCCGATCACGCCGATGCGCAGCGGCAGGCGGTTGCCCTGCGGGTCGGTCAGCTCACGCTTGATCACGCAGGTGGCGGCGAAATCGGCGCCGCGGCGCACGGTCAGGTTCGCGGCCAGCATCGGAAAGCGCGCCCGTGCCACCGCGCGCCGCAGAAAGGGCAGGCCGAAGTTGAAATCGTGGTTCCCCAATGCCGCCGCGTCATAGCCAAGCGCGTTCATCGCCGCGATGGCCGGGTGGGTGCCGGCGAAGGGTCCGCTGCGCCGCGCGACCAGGTCGCCCATCGGACCGCCCTGCAGGAAATCGCCGTTGTCCAAGAGGATGCTGGCATGCGGCCCGGTCCGCCGCGCCTCGATCAGCGATGCGGTGCGCGCCAGCCCGATCCGGTCCGACGGACGATCCGCCAGGTAATCGTAGGGCAGCAGGTGCATGTGCAGGTCGCTGGTGGCCAGGATGCGCAGCGTCATGCCGTCCGGGGGCGGATCATCCGCGGCCGTTGCGGGCATTTGCATCGTCTTCCTGTCAAACATGTGATCGCCCGACGCCGCGTTGCGCATGCCGTCATGTCCTTTCCGGGCACGGACGACATACCGATACCATGCTTACTGTATACAATTCGAACCACACAACCAAAGATTGAAGAACGCACGCTTTATCAGGTCATTGTGGCACAGAATTTCACAAATCCGAAACGTTGCGATGAATTCGGGCGCGCCTTGGTTTTCGGGTGCCATGATCGCGGTTTGGTAATCCCCCGGTTGAACCTGCCGCGCGATCCGGATTATCTGCCAAGGGAGGGGTCGGCGGTCCTGGCCGCCCCGGATGGGTCATTGGGTCGTTTCAGATGAAGTTCTCCACGCGGATCGACACGGACCTTCCCGCGGAACGCCTGTTCGAGGTGGTCGGGAATTTCGACGCGCTGGAACGGATGGTGATCGGCCGCGGCGCAACCGTGGCGCGCATCGATCCGTCGAACGAACCGGGGATCGGCATGGGCTGGAACATCGGGTTCGACTGGCGGGGCAAGGCGCGGCAGCTGCGGCTGGCCGTCACGCGGTTCGACCGCCCCGAACAGATGATGATGGCCGGTCATTCCGATGCGCTGGACCTGACGGTGGTGGCCACCGTCGTCGCGCTGAGCCGCGTCAAGTCGCGCCTGATCTTCGAGACCGAGGTTCGCCCGCGCAACATGAAGGCCCGGCTGATGCTGCAGACCGCCAAGCTGGGCAAGGCGCAGCTAGACCGCCGCTATCAGCGCCGGATCGAGGATTTCGTCCACCAGATGCGCAACTTTGCCCGCTAGGCAGGATCAGTCCGCCATGCTTGCCTGTCGCTGCGTCTCGCGCAGCGGATCGGCCGGATAGACGCCCAGGATGTCCAGGCTGGAGGTGAAGAAGCGCAGCTCGTCCAGCGCGCGGGCGACGTTCGCGTCCTCGGGGTGACCCTCGATGTCGGCATAGAACTGGGTCGCGGTGAACACGCCGTCGACCATGTAGCTTTCCAGCTTGGTCATGTTCACGCCGTTCGTCGCGAACCCGCCCATCGCCTTGTAGAGCGCTGCCGGGATGTTGCGGACCCGGAAGACAAAGCTGGTCAGCATCCGCTCGGCGCGCCGGCTGTCGTCGGCCTGGCGCGACATGATCAGGAACCGCGTCGTGTTGTTCTGCCGGTCCTCGATCCGGTCGGCCAGGCGGTCCAGACCATAGATCTCGCCCGCCAGGGGCGCGGCCAGCGCGGCCAGCGACGGATTGCCGCGCGCGGCGACCTCCTTGGCGGAACCGGCCGTGTCGGCCCCGGTGATCGCGTGGATGGCGTTCCGGCGCAGGAACCCGCGGCACTGGCCCAGCAGGACGGTGTGGCTCATCGCCTCGCGGACCTGATCCAGGGTCGTTCCGGGCACGGCCAGCAGGCTGATATGGACGCGCACGAAGGCCTCGTCGATGATGCGCAGGCCGGATTCGGGCAGCAGGTGATGGATGTCGGCCACCCGGCCATAGGTCGAATTCTCGACCGGCAGCATGGCCAGATCGGCGTCGCCCGCGCGCACGGCCTCGATGACGTCTTCGAAGGTGCGGCAGGGCAGGGCCTCCATTCCAGGGCGCGCGCTGCGGCAGGCCTCGTGGCTGTAGGCACCCGGTTCTCCCTGGAACGCGATGCGATTCGTGGTCATGGCCGAGCCCCCGCTGTTCTAAATTTGAGCGTGCCGGGGTAACTATACCTTGATCCTTGAAAGCGAAAGCGGATACATACCGCACGACCTGACGAGCTTACCAAGGCGGGACCGCACGCGATGTTCAATACGATGACCCTGACCAAGGCAGCCGGCGCCTTCATTGGCGCGCTGCTGTTTTTGATGCTGGCCAACTGGGCGGCCAGCGGCCTGTTCACTGTCGGACATGGCGGCGGTCATCACGGCGACGAGGAAATTGCGCAGGCCTATACCATCCCGGTCCCGGAAACCGTCCCCGCGGGCGAAGAGGAAGCGCCGCTGGACTTTGCCGCGCTGATGGCCTCGGCCGATGCGGCCGCGGGCGAGCGTGAATGGGCCAAGTGCCGGTCGTGCCACGCCCTGGACGGCAGCGACGGCGTCGGCCCTCACCTGAACGGCGTCGTCGGACGTCCGACCGCCAGCATCGACGGGTTCAGCTATTCCAGCGCGATGACCGAACATGCGGCCGAATACCCCACCTGGGATCCCGACCACCTGCAGGCGTTCCTGGAGAACCCGCGCGGCTTCGTCTCGGGCACCGCGATGAGCTTTGCGGGCATCCGCGATCCGCAGGCCCGCGCCAACCTGATCGCCTATCTGGAAACCAATCCCTGATCGGTCCCGCCCGACCGTACGCCATCCAGGAAACCCCGGCCCGGCGCCGGGGTTTTTTCATGGCCCGCGTTCACGAAATCGCGGCTTGAAGCCCGGCCCCCCGCTGGCCTAGCCTCTCGCTGGTCCAGACCGGAGAGACGACATGCGCCACGCCGCCCGCCTTGCCACGCTGCTTCTTGGGATCGCCGTGGTCCCAGCCTGGGCGCAGGACGCGGCCGGCGATCCGACGGTCGTCAAGACGCATGGCATCGCCACCTTTGGCGAGCCCGCACTGCCCGCGGACTTTCCGCATCTGCCCTACGTGAACCCGGACGCGCCCAAGGGCGGCGAGATGTCCCAGCACGGCATCGGCACCTTTGACAGCTACAATCCGTTCACCTTCCGCGGTCGCGCAACCGCGCCCGCCACCATCATGCTGGAGCGTCTGATGGCGCCGGTGCTTGACGACCCGTATTCAGATTATTGCCTGATCTGCGAAACGATCGAGTATCCGGAAAGCCGCGATTGGGTCATCTTCAACCTGCGCCCCGAGGCGCGGTTCAGCGACGGCAGCGCCCTGACGGCGGATGACGTGCTGTTTTCGTTCGAGTTGCTGCGCGACAAGGGCTTTCCGTCCTTCAGCGAGGCGATCAAGCGTCTTGTCGAAAGCGCCGAAGTTCTGGACCCGCACCGTATCAAGTTCACATTCCGCGAGGACGCGCCGCGACGCGATGCCATCGGGCAGATGGGCGCGCAGATCGTCTTTTCGCGGGCTGACTTCGAAGAGAACGCTCGCGACATCCAGCAGACCAGCACGACGCCGTTCCTGGGGTCCGGCCCCTATGTCTTCGACAGCGCGGATTTCGGGCGGTCGATCACGATGCGGCGCAACCCGGACTATTGGGGCAAGGACCTGCCCATCAACAAGGGCCGGCACAATTTCGACACCTTGCGGTTCGAGTATTTCGGCGATTTCGACGCGGCCTTCGAGGCGTTCAAGGCCGGCATCTACACCTTCCGGGTCGAGCCGTCCGAACAGCTGTGGTCGACCGGCTATGACTTTCCGGCGGTGGCGGCGGGCGCCGTCATCAAGGAGGAGATCCCCGACGGCGTGATCGCATCGGGCGATGCCTGGGTCTTCAACCTGCGGCGCGACAAGTTCAAGGACATCCGCGTGCGCGAGGCGATCGGGCTGATGTTCAACTTCGAATGGTCGAACCAGGCGCTGTTCTATGGCATGAACACCCGGCTGGACAGCTTCTGGGACAACAGCGACCTGCAGGCCGAAGGCCCGCCCACGCCTGAGGAACTGGCGCTGCTGGAGCCCGTCGCGGCCGATCTGCCGCCGGGCATCCTGACCGACGATCCGGTCTCGGCCCCGGTCAGCGGCGAACGCCAGCTGGACCGTGGCAACGCGCGCCGGGCGGCAGCGCTGCTGGATGAGGCGGGCTGGACGACCGGCACGGACGGCATGCGCCGCAACGCCGCAGGCCAGACGCTGCGGGTCGAGTTCCTGGACTTCAACCAGAGCTATGACCGCATCGTGAACCCTTATGTCGAGAACCTGCGTGCGATCGGCGTGGACGCGGTCCTGTCGCGGGTCGATCCGTCGGAACTGACCACCCGCACCCGCAGCCATGATTTCGACATCGTGCGCGACAGCCTGGGCAACGGTTACGGCATCGGCGGCGGCACGGCGCAGGCCTTTGGGTCCGAGCACAGCGACGACGTGTTCAACCCAATGGGCCTGGCCAACCCCGCCATCGACCGCCTGATCGAGATCGGCAGCGCCGCCACGACGGACGCCGAGAACCGCGTCGCCATCCGCGCGCTGGACCGGGCGCTGCGCAGCCTGCGCTTCTGGATCCCGCAATGGTACAAGCCGGTGACCACGGTCGCCTATTGGGACGTCTATGACCGCCCCGAGACCCTGCCCACCCTTGGCCTGGGGGTCACGGACTTCTGGTGGTACGACCAGACCCGCGCGGACGAGCTGCGGGCGGCGGGCCAGCTGCGCTGAGACGGCGATGCGCTTGATTTCCCGGCGCGGATTGCCGACAAGCCCAGATAACGACAAGGCCCCGCCAAGGGGCACGGACCCAACGGGGAAGGGCATGCGCTGATGGGCGCCTACATCTTGCGGCGACTGCTGCTGATCATCCCGACCCTGATCGGGATCATGGTGGTGAACTTTACCCTGACGCAGTTCGTCCCCGGCGGCCCGATCGAACAGATCGCGGCCCAGGTCCGGGGCGAGGGCGACGTGCTGGGCAACCTGGCCGGCGCCACGGCCGACAGCGCCGAACAGCTGGGCGGCGACGCGGGATACGAGGGTGCGCGCGGCCTGCCCCCCGAATTCATCGCCCAGCTTGAAAAGGAGTTCGGCTTCGACAAGCCCCCGGTCGAGCGGTTCTTCTCCATGATGTGGAACTACATCCGCTTCGATTTCGGGACCAGTTGGTTCCGGTCGATCAGCGTGATGGACCTGGTCGTCGAGAAGATGCCGGTCTCGATCACGCTGGGGCTGTGGTCGACGCTGATCGCCTATGTCATCTCGATCCCGCTGGGCATCCGCAAGGCGGTGCGCGACGGATCGCGCTTCGACACCTGGACGTCGGGCGTGATCATCATGGCCTATGCGATCCCGGCCTTCCTGTTCGCGGTCATCCTGATGGTGCTGTTCGCGGGCGGCAGCTATTGGCAGATCTTTCCGCTGCGCGGCCTGACATCGGACAATTTCGCGGACCTGTCGGTCTGGGGCAAGGTCAAGGACTATGCCTGGCACGCAGCCCTGCCGGTGATCGCGGCCACGATCAGCAGCTTCGCGACGCTGACGCTGCTGACCAAGAACAGCTTCCTGGACGAGATCAACAAGCAGTACGTGATGACCGCGCGGGCCAAGGGGCTGACCGAACGCCGCGTCCTGTACGGCCACGTCTTCCGCAACGCGATGCTGATCGTGATCGCGGGGTTTCCAGCGATGTTCCTGGGCGTGTTCTTCGGATCAAGCATCCTGATCGAGACGATCTTCTCGCTGGACGGGCTGGGGCGCCTGGGCTTCGAGGCGGCGGTGCAGCGCGACTATCCGGTGATCTTCGGCACGCTGTATGTCTTCGGCCTGATGAGCCTGGTGGTCGGCATCCTGTCGGACCTGATGTACGTCTTTGTCGATCCGCGCATCGACTTTGAGAAGAGGGCGGGCTGATGGCGATGTCGGAACTGAACCGTCGCCGCTGGCGCAACTTCCGCCGGAACGGACGCGCCTTCTGGTCGCTGGTGATCTTTGCGGTCCTGTTCGTGACCGCGATGTTCGCCGAGATCGTGGCCAACGACAAACCCATCGTCGTCCGCTATCAGGGCGAACTGTACTGGCCCGCCTACAACTTCTATCCCGAGACCGCGTTCGGCGGCGATTTCGGGACCGAGGCGATCTATCGCGACGAGGCTGTGCAATGCCTGATCGTGTCGGGCGGCCGCGAGGAGTGCTGGGACGAGCCGGAGGGCTTCATGGCGGCGGTGCGGTCGGGTTCGACCGATGTGCCCAAGGCCGAACAGGGTTGGATGATCTGGCCGCCGATCCCCTATCACTACCGCACCATCAACAACGTCGGCACCGCGCCTTCCGCGCCCGACGGCAATCACCTGCTGGGCACGGACGACACCGCGCGGGACGTGCTGGCGCGGGTGATCTACGGGTTCCGCACCTCGATCCTGTTCACGCTGATCGTGACGGTGGTGGCCTCGACCATCGGCATCACGGCGGGCGCGATCCAGGGCTATTTCGGCGGCCGCACCGACCTGGTGTTCCAGCGCGTGCTGGAGATCTGGGCCTCGACGCCCAGCCTTTACGTCATCATCATCCTGTTCGCGATCCTGGGGCGCAGCTTCTGGCTTCTGGTCTTCGTCACCATCCTGTTCGGCTGGCCCGCGCTGGTGGGCGTGGTGCGGGCGGAATTCCTGCGGGCGCGGAACTTTGAATATGTCCGCGCGGCGCGCGCCCTGGGCGTCAGCGACCGCAAGATCATGTTCCGCCACATCCTGCCCAACGCGATGGTCGCCACGCTGACGATGATGCCCTTCGTCGTCACCGGCACGATCAGCGGCCTGGCCGCGCTGGACTATCTTGGCTATGGCCTGCCCGCCGGATCGGCATCCTTGGGAGAGATGGCGCTGCAGGCGAAACAGAACCTGCAGGCGCCCTGGCTGGCCTTCTCGTCCTTCTTCACCTTCGCGATCATGCTGTCGCTTCTGGTGTTCATCTTCGAGGGCATCCGCGACGCCTTCGACCCCAGAAAGACCTTCCGATGAGCGATCAGCCCGTCCGCCCCGCCCCCGGCGCCCCCGCGGCCGTGGCCGAGAGCCATGGCGGCTCGATGCCCGGCGCGTCGCAGGCGCGTCCCGTGCCCGCCCCGTCCAGCGATGCCGTGCTGGCGGTCAGCGACCTGCGCATCGGGTTCCGGTCCGAAGGCGTCCTGACCGCGGCCGTCAAGGGCGTCAGCTTTCACATCGACCGTGGTGAGACCGTGGCCCTGGTGGGCGAATCCGGTTCGGGCAAGTCGATCACGGCGCTGTCCACCGTGCAGCTGCTGGGCGCCTCGGCCGAGGTCCAGGGGTCGGTGAAATACGCGGGCCGCGAGATGGTCGGCGCATCGGACCGCACCCTGCGCGACATCCGCGGCAACGACATCAGCTTCATCTTTCAAGAGCCGATGACCTCGCTGAACCCGCTGCACACGCTGGAAAAGCAGCTGTCGGAAAGCCTGGCGCTGCACCAGGGGCTGTCGGGCGCCAAGGCGCGGGCGCGGATCATCGAACTGCTGACCCGCGTCGGCATCCGCGACCCGGAAACCCGCCTGGCCGACTATCCGCACCAGCTGTCGGGCGGTCAGCGTCAGCGCGTGATGATCGCGATGGCCCTGGCCAACGGTCCCGACCTGCTGATCGCGGATGAACCCACCACGGCGCTGGACGTGACCATCCAGGCCCAGATCCTGGCCCTGCTGGCCGAGCTGAAGGCCGACGAGGGCCTGTCGATGCTGTTCATCAGCCACGATCTGGGCATCGTGCGCCGCATCGCCGACCGCGTCTGCGTGATGAAGGACGGAGAGATCGTCGAACAGGGCGCGGTCGAGGACATCTTTGCCCGGCCCCAGCACCCCTATACCCGCAAGCTGCTGGCCGCCGAGCCGACCGGGCAGGCCGATCCCATAGCCCCCGATGCGCCGGTCCTGGTCGAGACGCGCGACCTGAAGGTCTGGTTTCCCATCAAGCGCGGCCTGCTGCGCCGCGTGACGGGGCACGTCAAGGCGGTGAACGGCGCGACCCTGTCGCTGCGCACGGGAGAGACCCTGGGTATCGTCGGCGAATCGGGATCGGGCAAGACCACGCTGGCCCTGGGCATCATGCGCCTGATCGAAAGCGACGGCCCGATCCTGTATCTGGGCCAGGACATCCAGGCCTGGACCAGCGGCCAGTTGCGCCGCCTGCGCCGCGACATGCAGATCGTGTTCCAGGACCCCTATGGCAGCCTGTCGCCCCGCATGACGATCGAGCAGATCATCACCGAGGGCCTGGGCGTGCACGGGGTCGAACCCGGCCGCGACCCGCCGCCAGCTGGTCACCGAGATCATGACCGAGGTCGGGCTGAACCCCCAGATGATGCACCGCTATCCGCACGAATTCAGCGGCGGTCAGCGTCAGCGCATCGCCATCGCCCGCGCGATGATCCTGCGCCCCAAGGTCGTCGTCCTGGACGAGCCGACCAGCGCGCTGGACATGACCGTGCAGGTGCAGATCGTGGATCTGCTGCGCGACCTGCAGCGGAAATACGGTCTGGCCTACCTGTTCATCAGCCACGACCTGCGCGTGGTGCGCGCGATGGCGCATCACATCATGGTCATGCGCGCCGGAGAGGTCGTCGAACATGGCAGCGTCGCGCAGATCTTCGATGCGCCCCGGCAGGATTACACCCGCGCCCTGCTGCGCGCGGCCTTTCCGATCCACGAATGAAGATCCTGTTCGTCCACCAGAACTTTCCGGGCCAGTTTCCGCATCTGGCCCCGGCCCTGGCCGCGCGCGGGCACCAGGTCCTGGCCCTGACGGATGAGAACAACCAGCGGCCCAGCCCGATCCGGACCCTGCGCTACAAGGCGCCGGCGGCGGTGCAGACCGACAGCGCCCTGGGTCGGACCTATGCGGACCATGCGGAACGCGGCCTGCTGGCGGCGCGGGGCGCGCGTGCGCTGCGCGACCGGCACGGGTTTCACCCCGACATCGTCATCGGCCATCCGGGCTGGGGAGAGACGCTGTTCCTGAAGGACATCTGGCCCCACGCGCGCCTGCTGGTCTATGCCGAGCTGATGTACCGCACCCGCGGCCACGATGTGGGCTTCGACCCCGAGATCAGCCCCGACCGGGACGAGGTGCGCTTCATGACGGTCGCGCGGTCGGCGCATCTGGTCCAGGCGATGGTGCAGGCCGATGCGGCCATCGCGCCCACCCGTTATCAGGCCGACAGCTTTCCGCCCGAGCTGCGCGGCAAGATCACCGTCATCCATGACGGCATCGACACCGCCCGCGTGGCCCCCGATCCCGTGGCCCGCCTGACCCTTCCGGGCGGCACGATCCTGCGCGCGGGGGACGAGGTGCTGTCCTTCGTGTCCCGTTCTCTGGAGCCTTACCGCGGGTTTCACGTGCTGATGCGGGCATTGCCCGACGTGCTGGCGGCGCGCCCCGACGCGCAGGTGGTCCTGGTCGGCGCCGAGGGCACCAGCTATGGCGCCAAGCCGCGCGATGCGAACAGCTGGAAGGACAAGCTGCTGGCAGAGGTCGGCGCCCGGCTGGACCTGTCGCGGATGCATTTCCTGGGCCGCGTGCCCTATGGCGACTATCTGTCGCTGATGCAGGTGGCGCGGGTGCATTGCTATCTGACCTATCCGTTCGTGCTGTCCTGGTCGCTGACCGAGGCGATGGCGGCGGGGGGGTACGTCGTGGCGTCCGATACCGATCCGGTGCGCGAGCTGATCACCGACGGGGTGAACGGGCGGTTGGTGCCGTTCTTTGACGGGGCGGCCCTGTCGGCGGCTCTGATCCGCGGATTGGAGGGCGATCCGCAGGCGGCGGCGATCCGCAAGGCGGCGCGGGCCACGATCCTGGGGGGCTATGATCTGGCGTCGCAATCGCTGCCGCGCCAGATTGCCTGGGTGGAAAGCCAGGGCGCGATGCGATAGACCCTTGGCCACGCTTGCCAAAAGGGCCGCATCATGACGCAGATCAGGCTGACCAACACCCGCACCCGCCGCAAGGAGGAGTTCGTCCCCATCGACCCGGCCAACGTGCGTCTGTATCTGTGTGGACCCACCGTCTATGACCGCGCCCATCTGGGCAATGCCCGGCCGGTCCTGGTGTTCGACCTGCTGGTGCGGCTGCTGCGGCATGAATACGGCGACCGTGCGGTCACCTATGTGCGCAATTTCACCGATGTCGACGACAAGATCAACGCCGAGGCGCAGCGCCGCCGTGCGGCCGGTTCCGACCTGTCCCTGGAGGCGCTGATCGCCGAGCGGACCGAGGAGACGATCGGCTGGTATCACGCCGACATGGACGCGCTTGGCGCGGCTCGTCCGGACCACGAGCCGCGGGCGACCGCCTATGTCGGCCAGATGATCGCGATGACCGCCGACCTGATCGCCAAGGGCCATGCCTATGAGGCCGAGGGGCATGTGCTGTTCGACGTGCGGTCCTTTCCCGACTACGGCACGCTGTCAGGCCGTTCGGTCGACGACATGATTGCGGGCGCGCGGGTCGAGGTGGCACCCTTCAAGCGCGACCCGATGGATTTCGTGCTGTGGAAGCCGTCCTCGGACGACCTGCCGGGCTGGGACAGCCCCTGGGGCCGGGGGCGTCCGGGTTGGCACATCGAATGCTCGGCCATGTCGGCGGCGCTGCTGGGGCCGCATTTCGACATCCACGGCGGCGGCATCGACCTGCAATTCCCGCACCATGAGAACGAGATCGCGCAGAGCTGCTGCGCCCATCCCGGCGCGGGTTTCGCCAATGTCTGGCTCCACAACGAGATGCTGCAGGTCGAAGGCAAGAAGATGTCCAAGTCCCTGGGCAACTTCTTCACCGTACGCGACCTGCTGGACCGGGGCGTGCCCGGCGAGGTGATCCGCTTCGTGATGCTGTCCACGCATTACCGCAAACCGATGGACTGGACCGAGGCCAAGGCGCAGGAGGCCGAAGCGGTGCTTCGGCGGTGGCATGGGCTTGTTGCGGGCATCGAACCCGCAACAAGCCCGGCACCCGCGCTGATCGAGGCGCTTGCCGATGACCTGAACGCTGCGGGTGCCATCGCCGCGTTGCACGACCTGGCGGGTCGGGGGGACGCGGAGACGCTGTTGGCATCGGCCCGGATGCTGGGCCTGCTGCTGCCGGGCATGGGCGATTGGGCCCAGGCCGATGCCGGTGCGGCGGGCCAGATCGAGGCGTTGCTGGCGGCGCGACTGGCGGCGCGCCAGGCCCGCGATTTCGCCCGCGCGGATGCGATCCGCGACGGGTTCGCGGCGGCGGGCGTCGAGGTTAAGGACACGGCCAAGGGGCCCGAATGGTCGCTGGCCGCGGGGTTCGATCCGGCACGACTGGCCGATCTGGCGCGGACCCACGGCACATGACCCTGGAGGCCTGCACCGAGGCGCTGCGCCAGCATGACCCCGACCGGTTCGGCGCGGTGCTGGTGGCCGAGGCGGCGGACCGTCCGGCGCTGGTCACGCTCTATGCGCTGAACCTGGAGATCGCCCGCGCGCCGTTCCAGTCGGCCGAGCCGATGCTGGCCGAGATGCGGCTGCAATGGTGGATCGACCGCCTGGACGAGATGGGGCAGGGCACCGCGCCCCCGCTGCACGACGTGCTGACGCCCCTGTGGGAGGCCTGGGGGACCGATGCAGGCGCCCTTTCGCCCCTGGCCGAGGCCCGGCGCAGGGATTGCGAACGCCAGCCCTTTGACGGGCCGCAGGCGGTGCTGGCCTATGTCGACGCGACGGCGGGCGCGCTGATGTGGACCGCCGCGCGCCGCTGCGGCGCGCCCGAAGGCACGCGAGAGATCGTGGCCCATCAGGCCCGCGGTGCCGGTCTGGCCGCGTGGCTGCGCGCGCTGCCGCAATTGCAGGCAGTCCGGCTGGGGCTGGAACCGGCCCGCCCCGAAGACGCGCTGGCCTTGGCGGAACAGGCGCGCGACGGGCTGCGCATGGCGGCGCGGATGCACCGCAAGCTGCCGCGCCGGGCGGCGGCTGCGCTGTATCCCGGGCCCCGCGTGCCGCGCCTGCTGTCCGAGATCATGGCCGGGCGCACCGATCCGTTCGAGGCCACCACCGCGATCACGCCGTTTCAGCGGCGCGCATCGCTGGCGCGGCTGGCGCTGACCGGGCATTGGTGGCGCTAGGCGGGCCAGAAACCTCTTTTCCTCGCGCGCGGCCTGTGACAGCAATTGCGAAAGGCCCGGCGGGGCGGACGGAAGGGGATCGCCATGGCAAAGGCCAAGTTCGACGACCAGGCACGGGCCGGGCTGTCGCTGATCGCGCCGCCGTTCCTGTATGCGCTGGTGATCCTGGCGGCGCCGCTGCTGACCATTCTGGCCTACAGCTTCCTGACCGACGGCTATCTTGAGATCATCCGCGACTTCACGCTGGACAATTACACCCAGGTGCTGACCGACCCGATCGTGCGGACGGTGATGCTGCGGTCGCTGGTCGTGGCGGCCATCGTGACGCTGGCGACCGTGGTGATGGCCTTTCCGGTCGCCTATTACGTCAGCTTCTGCGTGCGGCCCGAAAAGAAGGCCATGTGGCTGTTCCTGATCACGATCCCCTTCTGGACCAGCTATCTGATCCGGGTGTTCCTGTGGAAGGTGATCCTGGGGTACAACGGGGTCATCAACTCGTCCCTGACGGGGCTTGGCATCATCGACGCGCCGCTGACCTTCATCCTCTACAACACAAACGCGATCGTGCTGACGCTGGCCCATGCCTATGCGCCCTTCGCGATCCTGCCGATCTTCGTCGCGCTGGAGAAGATCGACCGATCCCTGCTGGAGGCCGGGCGCGATCTGGGCGAAAGCCGGCTGATGACCTTCTGGCGGGTGACGCTGCCCCTGGCGATGCCGGGCGTCATCGCGGCGGTGCTGATCGTCTTCATCCCGACCATCGGCGACTATGTCACGCCCGAGGTCATCGGCGGCGGCAAGATCCCGATGATCGCCAACCTGATCCAGGTCCAGATGCTGGCGCTGGACAACCGGCCCCTGGGATCGGCGCTGGCGGTGACGGCCATGGCCATCGTAGCGGTGGTCAGCCTGGTCTTCCTGTTCCTCAACCGTCGTTTCCTCAAGGTGCGCCAATGAACCGCCAGGGACGCGGCCTGCAGGCCTATGCCATCTTCTATCTGCTGTTCCTGTATGCGCCGATCATCCTGCTGCCGATGTTCGCGTTCAACTCGGGCACGATCATCGCCTTTCCGCTGCAGGGGGTGACGACCGACTGGTTCCGGCAGATGTGGGCCGACGCGACGCTGCGCCGGGCGCTGACCAATTCGCTGACGGTGGCGGTGGCCTCGTCCATCCTGGCCACCTGCTTTGGCATCTTCGCGGCGCGCGCCTCGACCCGCTTCGTGTTTCCGGGCAAGGGCGGGATGATGGGGTTCATCATGCTGCCCATGGTCCTGCCCGAAATCATCGTGGCCATGTCGCTGCTGGTCGTGCTGCTGGGCATGGGGGTGCAGCTGTCGCTGATGACGGTCATCGCAGGGCACACACTGATCTGCATGCCCTATGCCATCGCCGTGCTGACCACCGCCTTCTCGTCGCTGGACCGCAGCCTGGAGGAGGCGGCCTATGACCTGGGCGAGACGAAATGGGGCGCGTTCCGTCTTGTCACGCTGCCCCTGGTCATGCCGGGCATCATCAGCGCGCTGCTGATCAGCTTCACCATCAGTTTGGACGAGTTCATCCTGGCCTTCTTCCTGGCGGGGAACGAACCGACGCTGCCCACCTACATCTTCAGCCAGCTGCGTTTTCCGCGCGCGATCCCCGTCATCATGGCGTTGGGCACGGTGCTGGTGATCCTGTCGATCGTCCTTCTGGCGATCGGCGAATATTTCCGCCGCCGGGGCAATGCCCGCATCGGCGGCAAGCCCACCGGAGGGTTGATGTGACCGAAGCCAAGCCGATGATCGAATGTCAGGGCGTCCACAAGTATTACGGCGACTATCACGCGCTGCGCGGGATCGACCTGACCATCCGGGCCGGAGAGTTCTTTTCCCTGCTGGGCCCGTCAGGCTGCGGCAAGACCACGCTTCTGCGCACCATCGCGGGCTTCGAGGACATCAGCGACGGCGCCATCCTGATCGGCGGCAAGCGCATGGAGGAGGTGCCCGCGAACAAGCGGCCCACCAACATGGTGTTCCAGTCCTATGCCATCTTCCCGCATCTGACCGTCGCCGAGAACGTGGCCTTCGGCCTGCGCCGCGATCCGCGCAGCAAGGCCGAAAAGGCCGCCGCGGTCGAGGAGGCGCTGGCCATGGTCGGCCTCAAGGGATACGGCGCGCGATCCGCGCATGCCCTGTCGGGCGGCCAGCGGCAGCGGGTGGCACTGGCCCGCGCGCTGATCCTCAAGCCCAAGGTGCTGCTTCTGGACGAGCCGCTGTCCGCGCTGGACCGCAAGATGCGCGAGCAGATGCAGGTCGAGCTGATCAAGCTGCAGCGGCAGGTCGGCATCACCTTCGTCCTGGTCACCCATGACCAGGAGGAGGCGCTGGTCATGTCCGACCGCATCGCCGTCATGTTCGAGGGCGAGATCGCGCAGCTGGACGGCCCCGAGGCGCTGTATGCCCGCCCGGCCACGCGCCGGGTCGCGGATTTCATCGGTGTGATGAACTTTCTGCCCGCCACGATCCTGTCCGAGGCGGGCGGCACGGTCACCGTCGATGTCGCGGGCCTGGGTACGGTCGAGCTGCCCGAACGTCAGGTCAGTCGCGCCAATCCCGACGATGCAGGTGCCGTGATCGGTTTCCGCCCCGAGACGATGACCCTGGTCGGTCCGGGCGCGACCCACACGCAGCCGCGCGAGACCAACGCCACCATCGACGAGGTCGTCTATTACGGCGACATGACCTATTACGACCTGCGCCTGGACGGCGTGGCGCGGGGCGACGGCAAGTCGCGCACGGTCCGCATCTCGATGCGCAACGTCTTTGGCCGCGACGTGCAGGAGGTCGGCACGCGAACCCGGCTGGCCTGGTCGCCCGGATCGCTGGTTCTGTTCCGCTGAGGCGCGCGGCGCCTTAGCGCGGCGTCACCCTGACCCAGATCCCGTCGCGCGCCCGGATCGTCAGCCGGGCGATGGGCATCGGCTGGCGGTCGGTCACCTCCAGCCGCCACCGCGCTGTGATCGCAGCCAGCATCACCACCCCCTCGATCATCGCCAGCCCCGCGCCGGGGCAGGCGCGCGGCCCGGCCGAGAACGGCAGGAAGGCCGCGCGGGCGCTGGCCTTGCCTTCCGGCGTGTCCCACCGGGCGGGGTCGAAATCATCCGGCCGGTCCCACAGCCGGTTGTGCCGGTGCAGATGCCACGGAGAGATGACCAGCTGCGCCCCGCGCGGCACGGGACGGTCTCGGAACGTCTCGGGGGCGGTGGACTCGCGCACAAACATCGCAACGGCCGGATACAGGCGCAGCGCCTCGCGGAACACGGCACGCGTGGCACGCAGCCCACCGACGCTGGCGAAGTTGTCCAGGGTCGCGGCCTCTGCGGCGACGCGGTCCTGCCAGTCAGGATGCGTGGCCAGCAGCCACAGCGCCCAGGCCAAGACCGAGGCGCTGGTCTCATGCCCGGCCAGGAACATCACTGCGACTTGGTCGATCATCTCGGCTTCGGAGAACGGCGTGCCGGTGTCGGGGTCTGGGGTGGTCATGATCCGCGTGGCCAGATCGTCGGGTGCGGTGCCCGTCGCGATGGCCCCGCGACGCGCGCGCACCAGATCGCCGATCAGCCCGCGGATGCGCGCGGCGGTGGCGCGGGTGCGGCGCGAATGCGGTCGCGGCATCCAGGCGGGCAGGGGCAGCAGGGCCGCCAGGTTCACCAGGGGTTGAGCGGCCTGATGGTCGCGGAACGCCTCGAACACGTCGGACGCAATGCGGTGTTCGACGGGCATAGAGAACAGCGTGCGAAAAATCACGTCGGCGGCGGCATGGGCGGCCTGCGGCTCGATGTCCTGCACCCCCGGCGCCAGCCGCTGGCTGGCCGCGCGTGCGGCGGCCAACACGGCGGGAAAGCTGTCGCGAAGGCGACCGCCGTCAAAGGCCGGGTCGATAATGCGCCGCTGGCGCGCCCAATCCGCGCCATTGGAGATGAAGACCCCATTGCCCAGAAGCGGCGCCAGACCCTCGCGCATGCGGTTCGATTTCGGAAAGTCGCCCGGTCGCTCCTGCAGGATCAGCCGGATCAGCGCCGGGTCGTTGCAGAAGAAGCTGTGGATGACCGGACTGCGGAATTCCGCCATCCACGCGCCGTACAGGCGTTCCGGCAGCGCGCCCAGCAGGTCGCGCCTGAACCCGCGGATCAGCCCGCGCAGCGTCCCGCGCCCCTCTGCGCCCTGGGGGCGGGGCGTCACCGCGCGCCCACGGGCCGGGTGATCCGCCCCGGCGACGGCTTGCGCCCGGCGAACCGCTGCGCCAGCGTCCGCGGCCCGGCGGTGATCGCGAAATAGTCGTAATCGCCCGGCCGATCAAAGGCGCACAGATACTGGAAATGCAGCTTGAACCATCGGTTCTTCAACGCCGCCTGCCGGTCCGGCGACAGCGTGTGCGTGAACGCCGCCGAAATCACCAGCGGCCAGCGCTGGTCCGGGCCGGCCTGTCCGCAGACCGCCACCGGATCGCACAGCGCGAAACAGCAGGCATCGCCCGGCGCCGTCACGTCCAGCCAGAACAACCCGTCGCTGCGCGCAAGCCAGCCCAGATCGTCGCGCAGCCGCCCGGCATCGGGCAGGAACGCCGCCATCGGCACCACATGCCCAAGCGTCAGCAGCGACAGGGCCGGGCCGGGGTCGGCACGTTCGCGCAGCAGATCGGCCATCACCGACACCGCCAGATAGGCGCCCGAGGAATGGCCGACGACCAGCACCTCGTCCGGTCCGTCGTCCAGGATCGCCATCAGGCGGGCGCGGAACTGGGCCAGCCGGTCCTCCAGCGCGGGGGGATAGGCGCCGCGATGGCGCGCGGTGAAGGCGTAATCGTGCATCAGGTAATAGGCGAACAGCCGGTGATCCAGCCGCCGCCCCAGGACCAGCACGCCCCAGGCCACCGCCAGCCCCACGGGCAGGCCCGGCCAACTGCCGACCAGCCACGCCGCCAGCCCCCCAGCCAGCAAAGCCAGCGCCAGCTGTGCCAGCAGCACCGCGATGGGATAAAGCGCCGCGATGACCGGCCCGCGCCGCAGACGCATCAGCCGCGACAGGGTGCCCGTCGCGATGTAGGTCCAGGACGTCCGCGCCAGCTGTGCGAACGTCCCCGCGATGCCCTGCCGCATCGAGGCCTGCACTATGTCGGACCACAGCGCGACCTCGATCACGGTGGTGGTGTCGCGACCCTCGACCCGGCCGTGGACGGCCCAGGCAAAGCCCTGCGCCTGCGCCTTGGTGATGCGCAGCCGGTGGCCCGAAATCCGCGCCTGATCCGCGGCCTCGCGCCGATACAGTTCGCGATAGCGGCGCGGCGGGATGGGGTCGAAACCCGGCAGGTACAGGATGTGGCGGCGGAACGGTGCGGTCATGGGGGCCCTTGACTGTCCGGCACCACCTTAGGTGGAAATGCCGCCGCGGCAAGACCCGGTCAGCCGCGCCAGCGCGCCTCGTGCGCCTCGATCGCGGCAATGCGGCGGGCGGCGGGGGGGTGGGACAGGAACCATGCGGGGGCGCCTGCGCCGCCGCTGCCGGTCAGGCGGTCCAGCTTGCGGAACAGCGATTTCTGCGGGGCGGTGCCAAGGCCCGCCTTGATCATCAGGGCGCTGGCGAAGCGGTCGGCCTCGAACTCGTCCTGGCGCGACAGGCGGGCGGCGACGGCGGTCGCGATCAGGTTGGCGATCCAGGCGCCGATGCCCGGCAGGATGCGCCCCAACACCCCCGCCAGCGCCATGCGGATCGCGTTCTGGCCCGCGAAATCGATCATCCGGCGGCGCGAATGGCCCAGGCTGACATGGCCCAGTTCGTGCGCGATGACGCTGGCCAGTTCCTCGGGCGTGACCTCTTCGGCGTCCAGCTTGCGCAGAAAGCCGCGGGTCAGGAAGATGCGCCCGTCGGGGGCGGCAAGGCCGTTCACCGGCTCGATCTCATAGACATGGGCGCGGATCGGGGGCAGGTCCATCGCGCGGCCAAGCCGGTCCAGCATGGGCGTCAGGCGCGGATGGGTCAGGGGCGTGGCCTTCTGGTTCAGCTCCTGGCGCAGACGCCATGCGGAAAAGAACCACATCGCGACCAGGTACAGCGCCAGCAGGATGAAGGGCAGGTAACGCATCATGGCCCTTATATGGCGGCGCCGGACCGCCGATGCCAGAGCCTGCGCCCCGCCCAGATTGCCGCAGCCAGCACCGCGGCCGCCGCAAGTGCCTTGAGCGCCGCGGCCTCGTCCCCGCGAAAGCCGCGCCCGGCCAGATGCCCCGCGCCCAGATGCAGCGTGGCCCAGATCGCCTCTCCGGGGACCGAGGCGGCCATGAACCGCGCCAGCGACAGCCCCGCGGCCCCGGCGACGTAGTTGGTGGCCGGACCAAGCGGCGTGACCAGCCAGCGCGACAGGAACACCGCTCCCGCGCCGCGCCGGGCGATCAGCGCCTGCGCCCGCGCCAGGATCGCCCCCCGCCTGCCGCGCATCAGCCACGGCCGCATCCGGCGCGCCAGCAGGAACGCCGCCGCGTCGCCCGCGCTGGCCCCCAGCACCGCGCCCGCGCCGATCAGCCCCAGGTCCAGGTGCCCGGTCCCCGTCAGCGCCCCCGCCGCCACCAGCACCGCCGAGGTCGGCACCGGGACCATCATGCAGGACAGGAACGCCATCGCCCCCACCAGCCACGGCCCCCAGACCGGCAGCAGGGCCATCAGCTGGGCGATCATCCCAGCACCCGCATGGCGCGCGTCAGCCCGTCCAGCGTCAGGGGCAGCATCCGGTCGGGAAAGACCTGCTGCACCATGCCGATGGACTGGGTGTATCCCCAATGCGCCTCGGGGACGGGGTTCAGCCAGACATGGTCGGGCCAGGCCCCGGCAAGGCGCTGCAGCCAGACCTGCCCGGATTCGGGATTCCAGTGTTCGTTGGCCCCGCCCGGCACCGCGATCTCGTAGGGCGACATCGATGCGTCGCCCACCACGATGCATTTGTAGTCGCGGCCATAGCGGTGCAGCACGTCCCAGGTGGGCGTCTGCGCGTCCCACCGGCGGCGGTTGTCGGTCCAGACGCCTTCGTACAGGCAGTTGTGGAAGTAGAAATGCTGCATGTGCTTGAATTCGGCGCGGGCGGCACTGAACAGCTCGTCCACGACGCGGATATGGTTGTCCATGCTGCCGCCCACGTCCAGGAACAGCAGCACCTTGACCGCGTTGCGCCGTTCGGGCCGCGTCTGCACGTCGATATAGCCGTGATCGGCGGTGGCGCGGATCGTGCCGGGCAGGTCCAGCTCGTCCGCGGCGCCGTGGCGGGCCCATTGGCGCAGGCGCTTCAGCGCGACCTTGATGTTGCGGGTGCCCAGTTCGGCGGTGTCGTCGAAATCGCGGAACTCGCGCTTGTCCCAGACCTTGACGGCGCGGCGGTGGCGGCTGCCGTCCTGGCCGATGCGCACGCCTTCGGGGTTGTAGCCATAGGCGCCGAAGGGCGAGGTGCCCGCGGTACCGACCCACTTGTTGCCGCCCTGATGGCGCCCCTGCTGTTCGGCCAGCCGCTTGCGCAGCGTATCCATCAGCGCCTGCAGGCTGCCCAGGCCTTGGACCTGCGCCTTTTCGTTGTCCGACAGCAGCTTTTCGGCCAGCTTCTCAAGCCACCCTTCGGGCAGGGCGCGGGGGTCCAGCAGGTCGCCGACATCGACCTGCTCAAGCCCCGAGAACGTGTCCGAGAACGCGCGGTCGAAGCGGTCGATATGGCGTTCGTCCTTGACCAGCACCAGCCGGGCCAGGCCGTGGAACCCCTCGACCGTCATGCCGTCCAGGCCGGCGCCCATGCCCTCCATCAGATCCAGCCATTCCCGCAGCGAGACGGGAACCCCGTGCCTGCGCAGATTGTCCAGAAAGGGCAGGAACATCAGCTCATCCGATGAACGATGATCGTGGCGACAACGCCGATCATGGCTAAGCCAAGCGCAAAGGCCACCGCATACTGGATGCGGTCGGCGCGCGTGCCGCCCAGCTGGCCGGCGCGACGCCAGCCCAGGATGGCACCGATGATGACGGCTGCGATGACGATCATGACGGTCCTTCCCGTGGCACCCAAGGCCCCCAGCAGATACCGTGCCCGGCCCCCGCCCGCAACCGCGACCGCTTGTCCCCGCGCGGCCGTGCCACTAGCGTCGCCACCGGGACGGAGGATCGGCATGCAGGATTTCGGGGATTACGACTATATCATCGTGGGCGCGGGCTCGGGCGGGTGCGTGCTGGCGAACCGGCTGTCGGCCGATCCCGCGAACCGGGTCCTGCTGCTGGAGGCGGGGGGGCATGACAACCGCTTCTGGGTGCATGTGCCGGTGGGCTATCTCTATGCGATGGGCAACCCGACGCTGGACTGGTGCTATCAGACAGAACCGGAACCCGGTCTGAACGGGCGGCGCCTGAACTATCCGCGCGGGCGCGTCCTGGGCGGGTGTTCGTCGATCAACGGCATGATCTACATGCGCGGGCAGGCGGCCGATTACGACCGCTGGCGGCAGATGGGCAACGCGGGCTGGTCCTGGTCCGACGTGCTGCCGCATTTCCGCGCGACGGAGCGCCATTACGAACCGGCCTGCGACATCCACGGCGACCAGGGCGAATTGCGGGTCGAACAGCAGCGGCTGCGCTGGCCGATCCTGGACGCGGTGGCCCAGGCCGCGCAGGAGCTGGGCCTGCCCGCCAACCCGGACTTCAACCGGGGCGACAACCTGGGCGTCGGCTATTTTCCGGTCACGCAGCGCAAGGGCATCCGCTGGAACGCAAGGAAGGCCTTCCTGAACCCCGCCCGCGGCCGCCCCAACCTGCGGATCGAGACGGATGCCCAGGTCCTGCGCCTGCAGATGGACGGCCGCCGCGTCACGGGCGTCCTGTTCGACCAGCACGGCCAGCGCCGGCTGGCGCGCGCGCGGGGCGAGGTGATCCTGGCCGCCGGCGCGATCAATTCGCCCGCGCTGCTGGAGCTGTCGGGCATCGGACAGCCGGACCGCCTGGCGGCCCTGGGCATCGCGCCCGTCCATGCCCTGCCGGGGGTGGGCGAGAACCTGCAGGATCACCTGCAGCTGCGCACCGTGTTCCGCATCCGCGGCGCGCGGACGCTGAACGACCGGGCGCGGACGATCTGGGGCAAGGCCGGCATCGCGCTGGAATACGCGCTGCGCCGGACGGGGCCGATGGCGATGGCGCCCAGCCAGCTGGGGATATTCGCGAAATCGTCCGATGCGTTCGACACGCCCAACATCGAATATCATGTGCAGCCGTTGTCCCTGGGCAAGTTCGGAGACCCGCTGGACGATTTTTCGGGGCTGACGGTGTCGGTCTGCAACCTGCGGCCCGAAAGCACGGGGTCCGTGCACATCACCGCGCCCGATCCCCGGACGGCGCCCGCCATCGCGCCGCGCTATCTGACGACCGAGGGCGACCGACAGGTGGCCATCGACAGCCTGCGCCATGCGCGCCGCCTGATGGCGACCGCCCGCATGGCCGAATTCGCGCCCGAGGAGCACAAGCCGGGCGCGCATCTGCAAAGCGATGCCGATCTGGCGCAGGCGGCGGGAGAGGTCGGCACGACCATCTTCCACCCGGTCGGCACGACGCGGATGGGGTCGGACCCGATGGCCGTGGTCGATGCGCAGCTGCGCGTGCACGGGCTGTCGGGCCTGCGCATCGCCGATGCCGGGGTGATGCCCGCAATCGTGTCGGGCAACACCCATGCACCGGTCACGATGATCGCGGACAAGGCGGCGGGGATGATCCTGGTGCGTTAGGTCAGCATTTCGCGGAACGCGTGCCAGCTGGCCTTGGGGGTCCGCACCATCGTGTCATAGTCCACATGGACCAGGCCGAAGCGCGGGCCGTATCCCCAGCCCCATTCGTAATTGTCCAGCAGCGACCAGTAGAAGAACCCGCGCACGTCCACGCCCTGATCCATCGCCGCCTTGGTCGCGCGCAGGTGATCGCCGATGAACCGGATGCGGGCCTGATCGTCGGTCGGCACCTCGGAGGCCATGCCGTTCTCGGTGACATACAGCGGCAGGTTGCCGGTGTGGTCGCGCGCCAGGCGGGTCAGGAATTCGGTCAGGCCCTCGGGGCGGATCTCCCAGTCCATCTGGGTCTTGGGCAGGGGGCCGGGCACCTCGGAGGCGTGGGGCCACAGCCCGTCGTTCCGGGTGTACAGGCGCCGGGTGTAGTAGTTGACCCCCAGCCAGTCCAGCGGCTGCGCGATCAGGTCCATGTCATCCTGCCAGCGGTCTGGCAGATGCGGCCCGATCCCGGCCAGCGCGGCGTCCGGGTATCCCTGGCCCATCAGCGCGCGGATGAACCACTGGTTATAGATTGCGTCCTGCGTCTCTGCCGCCTGTTCCGCCTGTTCCGCCTCGGCGGAGTTGTCGGCGGGGTGGCTGGTCTCGAAGTTCAGCACGATGCCCAGGTTCGTGGCGCCATCGGCGCGCAGCGCCTGCATCGCGGTGCCATGTGCCAGCAGGACATGGTGCATGGCGCGGCTGGCGGCACGGATGTCACGCAGGCCGGGGGCGTGGTGGCCGAGGAAATGCGACAGCCAGGCGATGCACAACGGCTCGTTCAGGGTGGCGGCCGATGCCACGCGGTCCCCGATGCGGGCGTTGATCGTGGTGCACAGGTCCGCGAAACGCTGCGCGATGTCGCGGTTCTGCCAGCCGCCCTGCGACGACAGCGCCGCGGGCAGGTCCCAGTGGTGATAGGTCAGGAAGGGTTTCAGGCCGCGTTCCAGCATGCCGTCGACCAGCTTGTCGTAGAAATCCAGACCATCGGGGTTCACCGTCACCCCGTCCGGCATCACCCGCGCCCAGGAGGTCGAAAAGCGGTAGCCGTCAAATCCTGCGTCGCGGATCAGGTCCAGGTCCTGCGGCCACAGCCGCAGGTGATCGCAGGCGCGGCTGCCGTCGCTGTCATCCATGATGTTGCCGGGCGTGGCGGCAAAGGTGTCCCAATGCGACGGGCCCGCGCCGGCCGTGCCCTCGATCTGATAGGCCGAGGTGGCGGCGCCGAAGGTGAAACCTGCGGGAAAGTCGGTGCGGGGCGGCAGCATGGGGGATCCTCCTGATGGCGCAACCATGCTGGCATGTCCGCGCGGGGCGGGAAAGGGGTCAGGCGCCGCCGTTCACGCGCGCGGCGCCATCTGCCGCCAGGCAAAGGCCAGAACGAAGACCGCGGTCAGGATCACGATGATCGTGGGGGCGGGCGCGCTGTCCAGCCAGAAGCTGGCCCAGATGCCTGCCAGGCTGGCCGCGACCGCGATGACTGTGGCCAGCGCCATCATCACGGCCAGCCGGCGGGTCAGCAGGAAGGCGATGGCGCCGGGCGCGATCAGCAGCCCCACGGCCAGGATGATCCCAACCGCCGACAGCATCGCCACGACCGAGGCCGCGATCATCGCCAGCATCCCGTAATGCAGCCAGCCCACCCGCAGCCCCGACACCCGCGCCTGCACCGGATCGAAGGCCAGCAGCGCGAAGTCCCGCCATTTCAGCAGGAGCGCCAGCGTCACTGCGGCGGCGATGGGCAGGGCCTGGGCGAAATCGCCCGGCCCGATGCCCAGGATGTTGCCGAACAGGATATGGTCCAGATGCACGCCGGGCGGAAAGACCGTGAAGAGGATCAGCCCGACCGCGAACATGCCCGCCATGACGACGCCAAGCGCGGTGTCGGACTTGATGCGGCTGTTGGCGTCCAGCCAGCCCGAGGACAGCGCGCAGACCATGCCCGCCGCGAAGGCCCCGACCAGCAGGGGCAGGCCCAGGGCATAGGCCAGCACGATGCCTGGCAGGACCGCGTGGCTGATCCCGTCGCCCATCAGCGCCCAGCTCTTGAGGACCAGGAAGCAGGACAGCAGCGCGGCGGGGACCGCGACGATCACCGCGATCAGCGCCGCGTCCGCCATGACGGGAAAGGTGAAGGGCAGGATCAGCGCGTTCACGGCTGCGCCCTGACGGCATCGCGGGCGCGGCGGCGCGTGGCGCACAGCCCGTGTGTGGGGGCGAAGACGAAGGCCGCCAGGAAGATCAGCGTCTGCAGCGTCACGATGATACCGCCCGTGGCCCCATCCAGGAAGAAGCTGGCATAGGCGCCGATTGCCGAGGTCGTCGTGCCGATCACGACCGAGATTACGATCAGCCGCGGAAAGCGGTCGGTCAGCAGATAGGCCGTGGCCCCCGGCGTCACCACCAGGGCGATGACCAGGAAGGCGCCGACGGTCTGCATCGCCGCCACGGTCGAGGCCGCCAGCAGGGTGAAGAACAGCGCCTTCATGCGGTTCGGATGCAGGCCGATGGTGCGGGCGTGGACCTCATCGAAGAAGACCACCATCAGGTCGCGCCACTTCATCAAAAGGATCGCCAGCGAGACGCCCGAGATCAGCACCAGTTGGATCACGTCGCCCGGCGCGATGGCCAGGATGTTGCCCATGGTGATCGCCTGAAGGTCCACCGCGACCGGGTTCAGAGACACCATGAACAGCCCGATGCCGAAGAAGCCCGTGAAGATCAGCCCGATGATCGCGTCCTGTTTCAGCCCCGTGCGGGTGTTCAGGAACAGCATGGTCAGCGCTGCAAGCCCTCCCGACAGGAACGCGCCAAGCGCGAAGGGCAGGCCCAGCATATAGGCCCCCGCCACGCCCGGCACGATGGAATGGGACAGCGCGTCGCCGATCAGGCTCCAGCCCTTGAGCATCAGATAGGCTGACAGGAACGCGCAGACGCCGCCGATCAGGGCCGAGACCCAGATCGCGGTCGTCATGTAGCCATAGGTGAAGGGGGTCAGGGCCAGCTCGATCATCGGGCGTCGCGCGCGGGGGTTTTGCACCCCCGCACCCCCGCAGGGTATTGGGGCAAAGGAGAAACGCTCATGCGCCGCCCCCTGTCCGGTGACGGTCGTCGTAGAAGATCAGCGGGCGTTCGTCGTCGGTGAAGACGTCCACGTTGCGCGCGTCGGCGTCGTCATGCAGGTCGGTGCCGCCCAGCATGAAGTGGCGCAGCGTGCCGCCAAAGGCCTGGCGCAGGTTGGCGGGTGTGAAGGTCGTCTCGGTCGGGCCGAAGGCCAGCACCGTGCCTTTGACCAGCACAACGCGGTCGCAATATTCGGGGACCGAGCCCAGGTCATGGGTCGAGACCAGCATCACCCTGCCTTCGTCGCGCATCTGGCGCAGAAGCGTGATGATCGTCTGTTCGGTCTGCACGTCGACGCCGGTGAAGGGTTCGTCCAGCAGGATCACCCGCGCCTCCTGCGCCAGCGCGCGTGCCAGGAAGACGCGCTTCTTCTGGCCGCCGGACAGTTCGCCGATCTGGCGGGTGGCGTAATCGGTCAGTCCGACGCGGGCCAGTGCGTCGGTCACCGCCTGTCGGTCGGCAGGGCGGGCGCGGCGCAGGAAGCCCATATGGCCGTAGCGGCCCATCATCACCACGTCGCGCACCAGCACGGGGAAGGTCCAGTCGACCTCCTCCGCCTGTGGGACATAGGCGACCAGATTGCGCGACAGGGCCTGGCGCACGGTCAGGCCCAGGATGCGCACCTGACCCGTGGCATGGGGCAGCAGGTCCATCAGCGCCTTGAACAGCGTCGATTTTCCCGCGCCGTTCACGCCGACCAGCGCGGTCACCGAACCCTGCGGCACGGTGAAGCTGGCCTGCGCCAGGGCGCGGTGGCCGTTGCGATAGGCAACCGTCAGGTTGCCGACCTCGATGCCCAAGGGGTCGCGCTGGGTCTGAGGGTCAGCCATCGGCCAGCGCGTCCACGATGGTCTGCGACGTGACCCGCAGCAGGTCCAGATAGGTGGGCACGGGCCCGTCCGTGTCCGACAGGCTGTCCACATAGAGGACGCCGCCATAGTCGGCCCCGGTCTCGGCTGCGATGCTGCGCGCTGGACGGTCCGAGATGGTGCTTTCCGAGAAGATCACCGGCGCGCCCGTGTCGCGCATGGCGTCGATCAGGGCGCGGACCTGCTGGGGCGTGCCTTGGCCCTCGGCGTTGATGGGCCAGAGATACATCTCGGTCAGGCCGAAATCGCGGGCCAGGTAGCTGAAGGCGCCTTCGGAGGTGACCAGGAAGCGGCGATCCTCGGGCAGGGCGCGGGCGGCGTCGCGCAGCGGGCCCACGACATCGGCGATCTGCTGCTTGTAGTCGTCCGCATTCGCGGCATAGGCGGCGGCATTGTCGGGGTCAGCCTGGGCCATCGCGGCGGCGATGTTGTCGACATAGATCTGTGCCGAATCCAGCGCCATCCAGGCATGGGGGTTCGGCTTGCCCTCATAGTCGCCGCCGCGGATCGGCATCGGCTCGATCCCGTCGCTGACGGCGATGATGGGCACGTCGCCGGCACGGTCCAGGTATTGCTGCGCCCATCCGTCCAGGTTCAGGCCGTTGACCAGGACCAGATCGGCATCGGCGATGCCGATGATGTCGCGGGGGCTGGGCTGATAGTCGTGGATCTCCGCCCCCGGCGGCGTGATGGAACGCACCTCGGCCAAGTGGCCGCCAACGTTGCGGGCCATGTCGGCGATGATGGTGAAACTGGTGGCGACCTGCAGCTGGTCGGCGGTCGCATGGGTCGGGATCAGGAACAGGAACGGCGTCAGGAATCGATACATCGCATCCTCCAATGCCCCTGTTATCTGCGAACGGTTCGCAACTGTCAACAGTTGAGAACCAGTTGCAACTGGACCCCGGCTGCGGCAGAATGCGCGCATGACCAGACGACGTGCGGACAGGTTGGAGCAGGCGTTGCGGGATGCGGGGGTCCGCGTCACGCGCCAGCGCGCGGCGCTGCTGCAGGTGATCGCCGCGGCTGACGACCACCCCGACGCGGCCGAGTTGCATGCCCGGGCGGTCACCGCCGGGGCGGGGGTGTCGCTGGCCACGGTCTATCGCACGCTGACGACGCTGCAGGCGCAGGGTGTGATCGAGAAGCTGGAATTCCAGGGCGAACCCGCCCGCTGGGAGGCCGCCGACCAGCGCCACCACGACCACATGATCGACGTGGACAGCGGCGAGGTCATGGAGTTCACCAACGAACGGATCGAGCGCCTTCAGGCCGAGATCGCCGCCGAGATGGGATATGACATCGTCCATCACCGGCTGGAGCTGTATGTGCGGCGGCGCTGATGCAGGTGTTCGACAAGATCATCAGCGACCGGGGGTCGCGCTATGCGGTGTCGGGCGGGCCTGCCACCGACCGGGCGGCGGTGGCCGCGATGCTGGCCGAGCTGACGCGGGTCAAGCGGTTCCAAAAGGCCACCCATCACAGCTGGGCCGCCATCTTGGGCGGACAGGGCGTCAAGGATGATGATGGGGAAAGCGGCGCGGGGCAGCTGATCCTGCAGATGCTGGAACGCGCCGGCCTGCAGGATCATGTGGTCATCGTCACGCGCTGGTACGGCGGCAGGCATCTGGGCGGGGACCGGTTCCGGCATGTCGCCGATGCGGTGCGCCATTACCTGCGCGAGACGGGGGCGGGCTGACCCGGCGACGGGTCACCCCCTTTGGTCAGGGCCGGAACATCACCTTGCCGGTGCGGCCCGGCGTCAGGGCGGCGGTGACGGCCTGGGTCGGTTCGTCCAGTCCGAAGGTGCCGCCCGCGGTCAGGTCCAGCTTGCCGTCCATGACCAGCCCGATCAGTTCGCCGAACATGCGCTGGCGATCCTCTGCCGGGGTGGCGGGCATCACCTTGGCACCCCAGAAGCCCTTGACGGACAGGTGCTTGAAGATGATCGGCCCGGCAGGCAGCTGCAGGTCCTCTCCGGTGGTCGAGCCGAAGGTGACCAGCAGCCCCTCGGTCCCCAGCAGGTCGACCAGCCCGGCCGCGACCGCGCCGCCCACGGAATCGACCGCCGCGCGGGCGCCGTCCTTGCCGATGATCGCGCGGGCCTTGGCCACCCAGTCCGGGTCGCTGGTCGAGATGACGTCGGTCATGCCCATCGCGGTCAGCTCCTCGACCGCTTCAGGGCGGCGGACCAGGTTCAAGAGGCGCACGCCGCGCGACTGCGCCAGCACGGCCATGATCTTGCCCACCGCGCCGTTGGCGGCGGTCTGGATCACCCAGTCACCGCGCGACACGTGCAGGAATTCCAGCAGCGTGATGGCGCTGAAAGGCATGGCGATCAGCTGGGCCGCGGCCGCGTCGGGCATCTCGTCGGGGACGGGGATGGCGCCGGCGGCCTGGGCCACGGCGTATTCGGCCCAGGACCCCTTGAGGCCCGCGACGGCGACGCGGCGGCTCTTCAGGGCGGGGTCGACGCCGGGGCCGGTCTCCTCGACGATGCCCACGGCCTCGCTGCCGGCGGTGGCGGGCAGGTCGGGACGCACGCCGTAATTGCCGCGGATGGTCCACAGGTCGTGATTGTGGATGGGCGACAGAAGCACGCGGACCAGCAGCTCGCCGTCCTGCGGGGCGGGACGGTCGGTGTCGGTCGACTGCAGCACGTCGGCGGGTTCGCCGAAGCGGTCATGGGTGACGCTGCGCATAAGATATCCTTTCGGTCCTGTTCGTTGCAGCTGACCTAGGCATTGCCCCCTGCCGTTGCCAGTGCCGGCGCGCGGGCGGTGACAGGATGACTCCGCGTCAAGCGGCCCGTTCGTCGGGAACCTCGCGGGCCAGCGCCCGCGCCTCGGCCCGGTCCAGGGTGGCCAGGATCTGATCGATCGTGGCCCCCCGTGCCCGTTGTCGCTGCCAGATGCGCAGGCAGGATGTAGGCGACCAGGGGAGGGCGGCGCGGCTCAGCCAGGCGCGCAGCGGCGCAGGCAGCGCGTCGAAGGCCGCCATGGGGTCGCGCGTGCGCCGCCGCTGGCGCTGCGCGGTTCGGCCCAGATTGGCACAGCGGCGCATCAGCACGATGCGGCCTCCTCCACCGGATCGACCACCACCAGCAGCCGCGTCTGGCCGGGGATGGCGGGCGGCGACCGGTGCAGGATGCCCGTCGGCTGGATCCCCCAGCTGCGGCCGCGGAACAGGGCGGCGGTGCCCGTGGGCATCTGCCGGATGCGGTCAACCTGGGCCGGACCACTGACGGGACCGAACTGCGTGCCCGCTCCGCGCAGGGTGCAAAGCAGCCGTGCGCGCACTGCATCCAGATGCCATTTCGGACAGGACTGGCCATCCGTGACCTCGACCCGCAGGGTGACCATCAACGCGCCCAGGGAACGCGCCGCGTGCTGCGCCAGCTCGGCGATCTGGTCGATCAGCGCCCTGCGGTGATCGCAATGCGCCAGCGCGGCCGCGTCGCAGGCATGGCGCAGGGCCGTCGCGGCGTCCTGCGGGCGCAGGGTCTGGCGCAGACGCGGCAACCGGTCCGGCGGCAGCGCGTCCAGCCAGGCCTGCCATGCAGGATCGGTGGTCCGCTGCCACAGCGCGACCGCGACGCCGGGCAGCGCCATCGTCCCCAGCACGCGCGGATCGTGGCCGCTGTTCATCGCCGTCGCGGGGGCGGGGGTCGGGCGCAGGGCGACGCGCTGGTTCATGCCGCGACCTCCGTCGCGCGGCGCCAGGCGGGGAAGGGGTCGGGCAGGGCGGTCCAACCTGCCGGGTTGTCGCCCCATTCCTCGCCCAGAAGGCAGGCGTCCAGGCGGGCGCGGATGCGATCCTCGTCTATGCCGGTGCCGATGAAGACAAGCTCCTGCCGCCGGTCGCCGAAGGGGTCGGACCAATGCGCGTCCAGATAGGCGCGCCCCTCGGGGTGGGTCGGCCAGCGGTCGCGCGGGACCGAGGCCCACCACTGCCCCAGGGGCCGGACCGACGACAGCGCCCCCGCCAGAGAGAACTCGGCTACCCAGTCGGGCCGCGTGGCGACCCAGAAATGCCCCTTGGCGCGGATCACGCCGGGCAGGGGGCCGTTCAGCAGCTCGTAGATCTTGCGCGGCTCGAACGGCTGGCGGGCGCGATAGACGAAGCTGGCGACGCCGTATTCCTCGGTCTCGGGGGTGTGGTCGGCATGGCCATACAGCTCCTTGGCCCACATCGGATGGGTATGGGCGCGGTCGAAATCAAACAGGCCGGTGTTCAGGATGTCGCGGGGCGCGACGCGGCTGTGATCCGTCTCGATGATGCGCGCGTCGGCGTTCAGCGCGCGGATGATCTTGCGCGCGGCGTCCACGCGGGCGGGTCCGGCATCGCTGCATTTGTTCAGCACGATCACGTCGGCAAATTCCATCTGGTCGGTCAGCAGATCGACCAGCGTGCGCGCATCGGCGTCGCCCATCACCTCTCCACGGTCGGACAGGAAATCGTGGCTGGAGAAGTCGGCCGTCAGGTTCACCGCATCGACCACCGTCACCATCGTGTCCAGCCGCGCCACGTCGGACAGGCTGGCGCCGCTGTCATCCGCGAACTCGAAGGTGGTGGCGACGGGCAGCGGCTCGCTGATCCCGGTCGATTCGATCAGTAGATAGTCGAACCGCCCCGCCTGGGCCAGGCGGCGCACCTCCAGCAGCAGGTCCTCGCGCAGGGTGCAGCAGATGCAGCCGTTCGACATCTCGACCAGGGTCTCCTGGGTCTGCGACATGCCGCCCTCGGCGCGGACCAGGTCGGCGTCGATGTTCACCTCGGACATGTCGTTGACGATGACGGCGACGCGCAGCCCGTCGCGATTGTTCAGAACGGCGTTCAGCAGGGTCGTCTTGCCGGCGCCCAGAAAGCCGGACAGGACGGTGACGGGCAGGCGGGGATCGTGGGTCATGGCAGGTCCTCGGTGCTGTGGCTGGTCAAATTAGTTATAGTATAACATTACTGATGACAATCCTGCAGCCTGCCTTGCCCGCCCCATTGACGACCCGCCCCCGATGGGCCATGCCGCGCGGATGCTGCACATCGATGACATCTCCTATTCCATCCAGGGCCGCCCGCTGTTCGCCGGCGCCTCGGCATCCGTGCCCGAAGGGCACAAGGTCGGCCTTGTGGGTCCGAACGGCGCGGGCAAGACGACGCTGTTCAAGCTGATCCGCGGCGAACTGGGCCTGGACGGCGGCGCCATCAGCCTGCCGACGCGCGCCCGCATCGGCGGCGTGGCCCAGGAATCGGCCGCGACCGCGTTGTCCGTGCTGGAGACCGTCCTGGAGGCAGACCAGGAACGCACCGCCCTGATGGCGGAATCGCTGACCGCGACGGACGCGCACCGCATCGCGGACATCCAGACCCGCCTGACCGACATCGACGCTTGGTCGGCCGAGGCTCGCGCCGCGACGATCCTGGACGGGCTGGGCTTCGACACCACAGACCAGCAGCGACCGACCAGCGACTTCAGCGGCGGCTGGCGGATGCGCGTGGCGCTGGCGGGGGTGCTGTTCGCGCAGCCCGACCTGCTGCTTCTGGACGAACCGACCAACTATCTGGACCTGGAAGGCGCGCTGTGGCTGGAAACCTATCTGGCCCGCTATCCGCACACGGTCATCATCATCAGCCACGACCGCGGCCTGCTGAACCGCGCCGTCGGCCATATCCTGCATGTCGAGGACAAGAAGCTGACGCTGTATACCGGCGGCTATGACAGCTTCACCCGCATCCGCGCCGAAAAGCGTGCATTGCAGGCCGCCGAGGCCAAGAAGCAGACCGAACGCCGCGCCCATCTGCAAAGCTTCGTCGACCGCTTTGGTGCCAAGGCCAGCAAGGCCCGCCAGGCCCAGGCCCGCGTCAAGGCACTGGCCAAGATGGAGCCGATCACCGCGCCCGAAGAGGCCAAGTTCTTCCGTTTCAGCTTTCCTCAGCCCGAGGAGCTGTCGCCCCCCATCGTCGCGATGGAGGGGGTCAATGTCGGCTATGGCGACCGCACCGTGCTGTCGCGCCTGGGGCTGCGCATCGATCAGGACGACCGCATCGCGCTGCTGGGCCGCAACGGCCAGGGCAAGTCGACGCTGTCCAAGCTGCTGGCCGGGCGCCTGACGCCGATGGCCGGCAAGGTGGTGCAGTCGAACAAGCTGCGCGTCGGCTATTTCGCCCAGCACCAGGTCGACGAGCTGTCGCTGGACGACACGCCGCTGGACCACATCCGCGCCGTGCGCCCGAACGAGGCGCAGGCGCGCCAGCGGGCCCGTTTGGCCGGTTTCGGCCTGATGGAGGCGCAGGTCGAGACCAAGGTCCGCGCCCTGTCCGGCGGCCAGAAGGCGCGCCTGTCGCTGCTGCTAGCCACGATCGACGCGCCGCATCTGCTGATCCTGGACGAACCGACCAACCACCTGGACATCGAAAGCCGCGAGGCCCTGTCCGAGGCGCTGAACGATTACACCGGCGCGGTCGTGTTGGTCAGTCACGACATGCACCTGCTGGGACTGGTCGCGGACCGGCTGTGGTTGGTCAAGGACGGCGCCGTCGCCCCCTACGAGGGCGATCTGGATGATTACCGCAAGTTCCTGCTGTCGGGCGACGCGCCCGCCGAGAAGTCCGGCGAGAAGACCCCCGAGGCGCCAAAGCCCGCCGCCCCCAAGAAGCCGAACCGCGATGCGGTGCTGGCCCTGCGGTCGGACGTGCGCAAGTCCGAGGAGCGGGTCCAGAAGCTGACCGAGATGATGGGCAAGCTGGACGTCAAGCTGGCTGATCCGGGCCTCTACAACGATCCCTACGAGGCCGAGAAATGGGGCAAGAAGCGGGCCGAGGCCGTGCGCGCCCTGGCCTTCGCCGAGGAGCTGTGGATGGCCGCGCTGGAAAAGCTGGACGCGGCCGAAAAGGGCTGACGGCGGGGTGATCATCGCGCTGTTGCGAAAATGCGGCGCATGGCCCAGGATGAGACGCGGACAGGTTGTGCCTTGCGGGGCACGGCCATAGATACCCGGAAAGCCCTTTTTGCGCGGAATCGCCCCCATGAAATATGCCTTGGCCCTTGCCGTCCTGTTCGCCATTCCCGCCCATGCGCAGGATTTCGGGGCTACAGGGGGGCGCACATTCTCGGTCGATCTGGGCGTCGGTGCGGCGCTGCGCCCGGCCTATCCCGGTGCCGAGGATGCCGAGGTCGCGCCGTGGATCATCTGGCGCGACGCGGGCTTCGGTCCGGTCGGCACGGCCCCTGCGCAGGGATTCTCGATCGCGCCGTCCTTCGGCACCGTGGGCAAGCGTGAAAGCAGCGACGACGCGGCCCTGACGGGGCTGGACGACATCGACCGCGCCTATGAGCTGGGCCTGCGGGTCAGCTATGGCGCGGGGCCGGTGACGGCCTATGGCAGCGTGCGCCGCGGGTTCGAGGGCCATGAGGGCATCACCGGAGAGGTCGGCGCGAAGTACCGCACCGAGCTGAGCGACCGCGTGACCCTGTGGTCCGGGGCCGAGGTCGTCTATGGCAATGACGACTTCAACAACACCTATTTCGGCGTGACGCCCGCCGAAAGCGTGACCAGCGGCCTGCCCGCCAGCGCCCCCGGCGGCGGTCTGAACGAGGCCGCGATCACCTTCGAGGCGCGCTATGCCATCAACGACACCACCGCCGTCCTGGGCGAGGTGCGTTACGGCAAGCTGATCGGCGACGCCGGCGATTCGCCGGTCGTCCAGGAAGAATACCAGCCCTCGCTGCGCCTTGGCGTGACGCGTCGGTTCTCCTTCGGCTTCTGATCGCCGCAGGGTCAGGGGATCGGGGTCGCGTGTGGCGCGGCCCCTTTTTCTTGGCCAAATGTTTTAAGCCTGAAATAATTTCTTGACAGGTCGCGCCCGCCTGTTGCGTTCTGGTGTCAAGGCATCCGAACCGGGCCGCGACCAACGCGGTCCCCGCCAACAGGGAAAGACCGCACCATGACCCAGACCCGTTCGCTGATCGCGGCGCTTGCCGCAACGACCGCCCTGGCCGCCCCGGCCATGGCGCAGGACGACACGCTGACCGTGGGCGTGTTGCTGACGCTCTCCGGCCCCGGCGCCGTGTTGGGAGAGATGGCGCGCGACGGCTTCCTGCTGGCCGCAGAGGAGATCGGCGATCTGGGCGGCATCCCCACCCAGATCATCGTGGTCGATGACGAACAAAAACCCGACGTCGCCGCCAACAAGGCCCGCGAACTGGTCGAGCGGAACGGCGCGGACATCGTGGTCGGGCCGATCTTCTCCAACGTCGCGGGCGCCATCGTGCAGCCGGTCACGCAGGGCGGCGGCATCCTGATCAGCCCGAATGCCGGCCCATCGAACCTGGCCGGGGCGGAATGCAACAAGGCCTTCTTCGCGACGTCCTATCAGAACGACCAGATGCACGAGGTGATGGGCGCCCATGCGCAGGCGCAGGGGTTCCAGAACGTCTTCCTGCTGGCCCCGAACTATCAGGCCGGGCAGGATGCGCTGGCGGGCTTCAAGAAAAGCTATACCGGCGGCGTCGCGGGCGAAATCTTCACCCAGATGGGCCAGTTGGACTATTCCGCCGAACTGGCCCAGATCGCCGCGATGCAGCCCGATGCGGTCTTCGCCTTCATGCCGGGCGGCATGGGTGTGAACCTGGTGCGCCAGTATCGCCAGGCGGGGCTGGAGGGCATCCCCTTCCTGTCGGCCTTCACCGTGGACGAGGCGACGCTGCCCGCGCAGGCCGAGGCGGCCCTGGGCTTCTTTGCCGGGTCGAACTGGGCGCCCGATCTGGACACGCCGGAAAACGCCGCCTTCGTCGCGGCCTACGAGGCGAAATACGGCCATGTGCCCGGCGTCTATGCGATGCAGGGCTATGACGCGGCCCGCCTGATCGACGGCGCGCTGCGCGAGGCGGGCGGCACCGATCGTGACGCGCTGATCGCGGCCCTGGAGAAGGCGCCCTTCACCTCGGTCCGCGGCGATTTCAGCTTTGGTCCCAACCACTTCCCGATTCAGGACTTTTACCTCACCACGGTGGTGCAGCGCGAGGACGGCAAGTTCGCCACCTCGGTCGTCGAGAAGATCTTCGACGACTATCAGGACAATTACGCCGCCAACTGCCAGATGAACTGAACCGATGACCAGCCTGTTCCTGCTGCAGCTGCTGAACGGGGTGCAGCTGGGGGTCCTTCTGTTCCTGATCGCCGCCGGGCTGACCCTGGTCTTTGGGATCATGGATTTCGTGAATCTGGCCCATGGCGTGATCTACATGGTCGGCGCCTATCTGGTGGTGATGTTCGCGGGCATGACCGGCAGTTACGGGCTGGGCCTTCTGCTGACGCTTCCCGCGACGCTGGTCATCGGGCTGGTGCTGGAGGCGCTGATCTTTCGCAGGCTCTATGACCGCCCGCATCTGGATCAGGTGCTGGCGACCTTCGGGCTGGTCATGGTGGTGACGGAACTGGTCAAGATCATCTGGGGCCAGTCGCCGCTGTCGATCCTGCCGCCCGATGCGCTGTCGGGGTCGGTGCCGCTGGTGGGTGCGCTGCGCTATCCGGTATTCCGGCTGGTGGTGATCGCGGCGGGGCTGGCGGTCGCGGTGGGGCTGTGGCTGGTCATCACGCGCACCCGCATCGGCATGCGCCTGCGGGCGGGCGCCACCAACCGCGCGATGGTGGGCGCGCTTGGCGTCGATATCGGGCGGCTGTTCACGGTGATCTTCGCCTTTGGTGCGATGCTGGCGGGGTTCGCGGGGGCGATGGTGGCACCCATCCTGTCGGTCGATCCGGGCATGGGGGAAAGCGTGCTGATCCTGGCCTTCGTGGTGATCGTCATCGGCGGCATCGGCTCGGTCAAGGGGGCGTTCGCGGGGGCGCTGCTGGTGGGGATCGTCGACACGTTGGGCCGCAGCTTTGGCCCGATCATCCTGCGCGCGGTGATGGAGCCCTCCGCCGCCGCCCAGACCGGGCGCGTGCTGGCGCCGATGCTGGTCTATGTGCTGATGGCCGCGATCCTGGCTGCCCGGCCGCAGGGCTTGTTCGGAGCGCGCCCATGACCCGCTGGCTGATGCGCCGCCGGGTTGCGGCCTGGGCGATCTTCGGCGGTTTCGCCCTGTTGCCGCTGATCGCGGCGATGACGGGGGACCCCTATCTGGTCGTCGTGGCGACGCGCATTCTGGCCTTTGCCATGGCGGCCTTGGCGCTGGACCTGATCCTGGGCTATGGCGGCATGGTCAGCTTTGGCCATGCGGCCTATCTGGGCATCGGCGCCTATGCGGTGGCGATCCTGTCGCGCGCGGGCATCACCGATCTGGGCGCGCATCTGGGCGTGGCGGTGGTCGCGGGGGCGCTGTTCGCGCTGGTCACCGGGGCGATCAGCCTGCGCACGCGGGGCATCTATTTCATCATGATCACGCTGGCCTTCGCGCAGATGGCCTATTTCTTCTTCGTCTCGCTGTCGGCCTATGGCGGCGATGACGGGGTGACGCTGACGGCGCGGTCGACCGTGCTGGGGCAGGACTGGCTGGCCGATGACCGGGTGCTGTATTACGCCGCGCTGGCGATGCTGCTGGGTCTCTATCTGCTGTGTGTCGCGATCACCGGGTCGCGGTTCGGCCGCGTGCTGACGGGGGCGCGGGAAAACCCGCTGCGGATGCAGGCGGTGGGCTTCACCCCCTTCCGGTTTCAGCTGACGGCCTTCGTCATCTCGGGCGCGATGACGGCCATCGCCGGGGTGATCCTGGCCAATCAGGCCAGCTTCGTCTCGCCCTCCTACATGAACTGGCACCGCTCGGGGGAACTGGTGGTGATGGTCGTCCTGGGCGGCATCGGCAACCTGCTGGGCGCCATCGCCGGGGCCACGCTGGCGCTGCTGCTGGAGGAATGGCTGGCGCTCTTCACCGAACATTGGCGGCTGATCTTCGGCGCGCTCCTGATCCTGGTCGTGCTGTTCTCGCGCGACGGGCTGACGGGGCTTTTCAGGGGGCGCGCAAAATGAGCCTTCTCTCCGTGCGCGGCTTGCGCAAATCCTATGGCGCGCTGAAGGTCACCGACGATCTGGACCTGGAGGTCACCGAGGGCGAGCTGCACGCCATCATCGGCCCGAACGGGGCGGGGAAATCCACGCTGATCGCGCAGCTTTCGGGGCAGGCGGGGTCGGATGCGGGCTCGGTCCGCTTTGCGGGGGCCGAGATGATGGGTCGTCCCATGCCCGCGCGGGTCCGGGCGGGCATGTCGCGCAGCTTCCAGATCACCTCGATCCTGCCGGGCTTCACCGTGCTGGAGAATGTGGCCACCGCCGTGCAGGCCCATGCGGGCAGCAGCTTCCGCTTCTTCGCCCCCGTCGCGCGGGACGACGGCCTGAACGCGCAGGCGCGGGACGCGCTGTCCCGCGTGGGCCTGGCCGACCGCGCCAACACCCGCGCCGGCAGCCTGTCGCATGGAGAGAAGCGTGCGCTGGAGCTGGCCATCGCGCTGGCCACGCGGCCGCGCCTGCTGCTGCTGGACGAGCCCCTGGCCGGGACCAGCGGGGCAGAGGCCGAGCGTCTGGTTCAGGTTATGGCGGGCCTGAAGGGGCAGGTGACGCTGGTGCTGATCGAACATGACATGGACGCGGTCTTTGCGCTGGCCGACCGGGTCAGCGTGCTGGTCTATGGCCGGATCATCGCGACCGGCACGCCCGATCAGGTGCGCGCCGATCCGGCGGTGCGCGCCGCCTATCTGGGGGATGCGTGATGCTGGTCGTCGAGGGGCTGCAGGCCGGTTACGGAGAGGCGCAGGTCCTCCACGACATCCACCTGTCGGTCGGGCAGGGGCAGGTGGTGACCCTGCTGGGCCGCAACGGCATGGGCAAGACGACGACGATCAGCACGATATTCGGCCTGCTGGCGGCACGGGGAGGGCGCGTCAGCATAGACGGGCGCGACGTGACCCGCACCGCACCGCACCGCATCGCGCGCGCGGGCCTGGGCCTGGTTCCCGAGGGGCGGCAGGTCTTTCCGACACTGGACGTGCGCGAGAACCTGATCGCCACCGCGCGCCCCGGACACTGGACCCTGCCGCGCGTCCTCGAGCTGTTCCCGCGCCTGTCCGAACGCATGGGCCACAAGGGCAGTGAGCTGTCGGGCGGCGAGCAGCAGATGCTGGCCATCGGCCGGGCGCTGATGACCAACCCCCGCCTGATCGTGCTGGACGAGGCGACCGAGGGCCTGGCCCCCCTGATCCGGGACGAGATCTGGTCCTGCCTGACGCGCCTGAAGGACCAGGGCGAGGCGATTCTGATCGTGGACAAGAACCTGTCGGCCCTGACCCGCTTTGCCGACCGCCATGTGGTAATCGAGAAGGGACGCACCGTCTGGTCCGGCGACAATGCGCAGCTTTTGAACGATTCCGCTGTGGCAGAACGGCATCTGGGCGTCTGACGGACACACATCTCCCTTTACCGGCGCGGCCTGCGCGACATAATAAGATGCATTGGTCTGCGGCCACTGCCGCCCGTTTTTTTTAGGAATTCATCATGCGTCCGTCCGCGCGAATCGTGACCCTCGGTCTTGCTTTCGCGCCGCTGATGCTGGCCGCCTGCCGCGTCGATGCCGGCGGAGGCGGTGAGGCGCCGACCGTCCAATGCGCCCCGGCCCAAGGTGTGGACATGGTCCAGGCCGATGCCCTGTGCGACGCGCTGCGCGCCCAGGACCCGAAGGGCGGGATGCGCCTGCGCGTCCTGGCCACGGGGCCCACGGCGTTGTCCGCACAGCTGGACCGCGTGACCGACCAGGGCGACCGGCCCGGCCAGCGGATGGATTTCAGCGTCACGGACCGGGACCTGCAGCCCGACGATTTCACCAGCTTTGCCCGCGACCTGCTGCGATACGGGTTGCCCGATTAGGAAAGAGCCGCACGCATGTGCCAGATCTGCGCCAACCTTCGTCCCTATGACAAATCCTGCGCCGGGTCGGAGTTCGCGGGTTCCACCGTCGATCTGCTCAGCGCGACGCTGCGCGAACAGGGCGACGCGCCGGGGGGGCGGGGAACCCCCTATCGCATGGCGCCGGGGGACGTGTTCAACGGCACGGTCGGATTTTCGGGCGACAACGACTGGGTGGCCGTCCGTCTGGAGGCCGGCACGACCTATCGAATCGCCCTGAACGGCGTCAGCCTGTTAGATCCGCTGCTGGAACTGCGCGGCCCCGATGGCCGCGTGGTCGCCGTGAACGACGACGGGGGGGCGGGGCTGGACAGCCTGATCACCATCGCGCCCACGCAGACCGGGACCTATTACGTGAACGCGGGCGCCTATTCCGCGGGCACCGGCAGCTATCAGCTGGTCGTGACCGAGGCGCCCGTGCCCCGGCCCGCCCCGATGGCCGAGCTGGCCACCTATCTGACCGACGGCTTCTGGGCCGATACCGGACAGTCCGCGCGGTCCTTCGACATGTCGCGCGACAACATCATCACCTATGACTTCAGCGGCCTGACGCCGCAGGGCCGGGCGCTGGCGCGCGACGCGATGCAGGCCTGGTCGGCGGTCGCCAACCTGCGCTTCGTTGAACAGCGCGGCGATGCCGACATCACCTTCGACGACAACCAGGACGGGGCCTTTGCCCAGTCGACGATCATGGGCGGGCGCATCCTGCGGTCGTCGATCAACGTCTCCACGGACTGGATCTCGCAGGATGGCGCGCGCATCGGCACCTATTCCTATCAGACCTACGTGCATGAGATCGGCCACGCGCTGGGCCTGGGGCACCAGGGCCCCTATAACGGCAGCGGCAATTTCGCCGATGACGCGTGGTTCGTGAACGACAGCTGGCAGGCCTCTGTGATGTCCTATTTCGGCCAGGACGAGAACCCCAACATCGCCGCCAGCGGCGCCTATCTGGCGTCGCTGATGCCCGCCGATATCATCGCCATCCAGCGCCTGTACGGCGCCGCGGGTGCGGTGTCGCTGACCGCGGGCAACACGGTCTATGGCGTGGGCCATACGCTGGGCAGCAGCTGGCTGGGGCGCGTGTTCTCGGCGCAGGACGGGGGCTCTCACCAGACCGTCCAGAACGCGCGCGGCGTGGCGATGACCATCTATGACGCAGGCGGCCATGACGTTCTGAACTTCTCCAACGATGGACAGGCGCAGCGGGTCGATCTGCGTCCCGGGGCCATGTCGGATATCTATGGCCTGCGCGGCAATCTGCAGATCGCCCAGAACACCGTGATCGAGGGCTATGTCGCGGGATCGGGCAATGACGCGGTCCATGGCAACGCCGCAGGCAACGTCCTGCGCGGCATGGGCGGCCACGATCGGCTGTCGGGCGGATGGGGCAACGACATCCTGCATGGCGGCGCGGGGAACGACACCCTGCTGGGGGATGTCGGTGCGGACCGGCTGTTCGGCGATGCCGGGAACGACGTGCTGACGGACATGCAGGGCGACAATGCGATGGCGGGCGGGACAGGGGACGATCGCCTGACCGCGGGGGCCGGACGCGACAGCCTTTATGGCGACGATGGCGCGGACATCATCCTGGCGGGGGCGGGCGATGATTTGATCCGCGGCGGGGCGGGGTTCGACACGATCCGCGCCGGTGCCGGCCACGATCGGGCCGAGGGCGGCTTGGGCAACGACATCGTCGATGGCGGCTGGGGCAACGACCGCCTGTTCGGCCAGCAGGGCAACGACACGATGGTCGGCGGGCTGGGGGCTGATTCGATGGCGGGCGGACTGGGCGCGGACACGTTCCGGTTCTTCTCTGCCGCCGACAGCAGCCTTGCCGCGCCGGACCTGATCGTCGATTTCGACCCCGATCGGGACGTGATCGACCTGCGGGCGCTGGATGTCGACTATGTCGGACGCGGGCCGCTGGCGGGGGATGCCTCGGTGCGGTGGGACCACGCGAACGGGATGACCCGCGTGCTGGTCGACGTGGACGGCGACCGCCTGCCGGACATGCTGATCCGCCTGAGCGGCAGGCTGCAGCTGGACGCCGACAGCTTCCTGCTGTGAGGCGACCCGCGCGGGGCTTGCAAATTCCCCGCGACCGGGTCCATCTGCCTGCCAACATCGATGACAAGGACCGGCCATGGCATACGCACAGACCCTGACCCCCCGCCCCGGATTGGGCCTTCCCGGAACCGGGGCACTGGTTGTCCTGGCGCTTGGCACCATCGCGCTGGCGCTGACCCAGGGGGCGGCGCAGGGCGCGTTGTTCCTGGTGGGCGGGGCCTTGGGCATGTCGCTGTACCATGCGGCGTTCGGGTTCACCTCCGCGTGGCGGGTGTTCATCCTGGACCGCCGGGGCAGGGGCCTTCGGGTGCAGATGCTGCTGCTGGCCATGGCGGTGGTGCTGTTCTTTCCGGCCCTGGCATCGGGAACGCTGTTCGGGAACGAGGTGCGGGGGCTGGTCTCTCCGGCCGGGCTGGGGGTGATCGCGGGGGCGTTCATCTTCGGCATCGGCATGCAGCTTGGCGGCGGCTGCGCCTCCGGCACGCTGTTCACCGCCGGGGGCGGCAATGCGCGGATGCTGATCACGCTGGTCTTCTTCATCGTGGGGTCGGTGATGGGCACCGTCCATTTCGACTGGTGGGCCAGCCTGCCCGCGCTGGAGCCTGTCGCATTGTGGCAGCCGCTTGGTCCCTGGGGCGGGATCGCGCTGTCTCTGACCATCTTCGGGGCGATCGCGCTGATCACGATGCGGGTCGAACGCAACCGCCACGGCACGCTGGAGCAGCCCCCCGAAAGTGAGCGTCACGGCATGGCACGCTGGCTGCGCGGGCCCTGGCCGCTGGTCGGTGGCGCGGTGGCGCTGGTGGTGCTGAACTTCCTGACGCTGGCGATTTCGGGGCGGCCTTGGGGCATCACCTCGGCCTTTGCGCTGTGGGGGGCCAAGATCGCGCAGGCCATCGGCATCGACCCCACCGCCTGGGGCTACTGGCAGCGCCCCGCCAATGCCGAGGCGCTGCAGTCAAGCGTGTTCTCGGACGTCACCTCGGTCATGGATTTCGGCATCATCGCGGGGGCCATGCTGGCCGCGTCGCTGGCCGGTCGGTTCGCGCCGTCGCTGCGGATCCCGCTGCGGTCGGTGATCGCCGCGGTCGTGGGCGGGCTGATGCTGGGTTACGGCGCGCGCATCGCCTATGGCTGCAACATCGGGGCGTATTTCTCGGGGATCGCGTCGGGCAGCCTGCACGGCTATCTGTGGGCGGTGGCGGCATTCGCGGGCAACATGCTGGGCGTGGCCCTGCGCCCGTGGTTCTTCATGGAACGCCGCACCAGCCGCGCCGACGGCTGAATTGGACTGGCTGGCCCCCGTCGACGCCTATTGCGAACGCACCGGGCCGGAATACTGGTCGGAACCCGTCAATGCGCTGACCAACCTGGCCTTTCTGCTGGCTGCTCTGGTCATGGCGCGGCGCCTGCGGGGACCGGGCATGGCGACGGGGCGCGTGCTGGCCGGGGTGCTGTTCGTCATCGGGCTGGGGTCCTGGCTGTTTCACACCCATGCCAACGGACTGACCGGGCTGATGGACGTCCTGCCGATCCTGACGTTCATCCTGATCTACGTGTTTGCCGCCACACGCGACTATCTGGGCGCCCGGCCTTGGGTCGCGGCGCTGGTGACGGCGGGGTTCATCCCCTATGCGGCGGTCACGGTGCCGCTGTTCGCGCAGGTGCCGGGGCTGGGATCGTCGGCCAGCTATGCCCCGGTGCCGGTGCTGATCCTGGCCTATGCGGTCCTGCTGCGGAACCGCCTGCCGCGCGTGGCGCGGGGCCTGGCGATCGGGGCAGGGCTGCTGACGCTGTCGCTGACCTTTCGCACGCTGGACCAGACCAGCTGCGCCGTGCTGCCCATCGGCACGCATTTCATGTGGCACATCCTGAACGCGACCATGCTGGCATGGATGATCGAGGTCTGGCGGCGGCATCGGATCGGTTAGGGGATCTTGGTGCACCCGAAGGGATTCGAACCCCTGGCCTCTGCCTTCGGAGGGCAGCGCTCTATCCAGCTGAGCTACGGGTGCACGCGCCGCCTGATTACCCGGCGGGGTCAGGCGACGCAATGGTGAAAATCGATCAGGCGGCGTCCAGGGCCGTGATGATCGGGACAAAGTCGGCGGCCTTCAGGCTGGCGCCCCCCACCAGCGCGCCGTTCACATGCGCGATGGCAAAGATCTCGGCCGCATTCGCGGGCTTGACGCTGCCACCGTAGAGCAGCGCCACATCGGCTCCGTCGGACAGGCGCGCGGACAGGTGGTCGCGCATCAGCGCGTGCACCTGGGCGATCTGATCCAGCGTCGGCGTGCGTCCGGTGCCGATCGCCCAGACCGGCTCATAGGCCAGAACGGTGTTGCGGGCATTGGCGCCGTCCGGGACGGACCCGGCCAGTTGCGTGGCGATCACGTCCAGGGTGCGCTCGGCGTCGCGTTCGGCCTCGGTCTCGCCGACGCAGATGATGGCGGTCAGGCCTGCGGCATGGGCGGCCTGCGCCTTGGCGCGCACCATGGCGTCGGTCTCGCCGTGATCGGCGCGGCGTTCGGAATGGCCCAGGATGACGTGCGTCGCGCCCGCGTCGCGCAGCTGCAGGGCGGCGATGTCACCGGTATGGGCGCCCTTGTCGGCATGGTGGCAATCCTGCCCGCCGACCAGCAGGTCGCTGGCGCCGATGCGGGCCATCATCGGGTGGATCAGCAGGGCTGGCGGGCAGATCAGGACGTCGCAGGTCGCACCTTCGGCGGCGGCGGCCATGTCGTCCAGCTGATCCAGCGCGGCCAGATCGCCGTTCATCTTCCAGTTTCCAGCGGCAAGTTTGCGCGGTGCCATGGGGGTCCTCCGTGGGTTCGGGACAGGCTTAGCCAGCGTCCCGCCCCCGCGCAAGGCTCAGCTCTGCGCGCGGCTGCCCTCGATCGGGGCAAAGTTCACCGACTCTCCGCAGCCGCAGCTGTCGGTGACGTTGGGGTTACGGAACCGGAAGCCCTGCTCCAGCAGGCCGGTCTCATAGTCGATCTGGGTGCCGAACAGGAACATCTGCGCCATGGGCGCGATGATGACGCGCGCGCCGTCCAGTTCGACCACTTCTTCGTTCGCGGTGGGGGTCTGGGCCAGCTCCATCGTGTATTCCATGCCCGCGCAGCCGCCCTTCTTCAGCCCGATGCGCAGACCATAGGCGTTCTTGCCCACCATCAGCCGCGCGATCTGGGCGGCGGCGGCGGGGGTGATGGTCACGGGAGGGGTGCCGGGCATGGCGAACATGGCGATATCCTTTCGGGCTTGGCCTCAAGATAGTCATCCGGGGGGCATCGGTTCAAGACCGCCCCCCGGCCGGCGATCACATGAAGCCCAGTTCCAGACGCGCCTCGTCGGACATCATGTCCATGCCCCATTGCGGCTGGAAGGTCATCTCGACATCGACCTGCTTGACGCCCGGCACGGCCTCGACGGCGTCGGCGACCCATCCCGGCATCTCTCCGGCGACAGGGCAGCCCGGCGCGGTCAGGGTCATGATCACCCGCACCTCCGAGGCGTCGTTGATGTCGATCGTGTAGATCAGGCCCAGGTCGTGGATGTTGACCGGGATCTCGGGGTCATAGACGGTCTTGCACGCCTCGACGATGGGCTCGTAGAGGGGATGGTCGGTCGAAGACGGCGCGATCAGGGGCGCGCCTTCCATCAGGGGTTCGGTCATCGGAGCATCCTTCAATTCCGACCGATTATATAGGGCACCGACCGCCCGCGGTCCAGTGGGCGCCCCACATTGCGCCGGGCGGGGGGCGGCGCTACAAGCGCCCGGTTCCAAAGGCTCGGGCGGACTCATGACCACGCGTTTCAACTTTACCCTCCAGGCGACCGACGGTGCGGCGCGCACGGGCGTCATCGACACGCCGCGCGGCCAGATCCGCACCCCGGCCTTCATGCCGGTGGGGACGGCCGCGACGGTCAAGGCGATGCTGCCCGACAGCGTGGCGGCCACGGGCGCGGACATCCTGCTGGGCAACACCTATCACCTGATGCTGCGCCCCGGTGCGGAGCGCGTGGCGCGGATGGGGGGGCTGCACAGGTTCATGAACTGGTCCAAGCCCATCCTGACCGACAGTGGCGGGTTCCAGGTGATGTCGCTGGCGGGCCTGCGCAAGCTGACCGAGAAGGGGGTGACCTTCTCCAGCCACGTCGACGGGTCCAAGCATTTCCTGTCGCCCGAGACCAGCATGGAGATCCAGAAGCTACTGGGCAGCGACATCGTGATGTGTTTCGACGAATGCCCCGCGCTGCCGGCGACCGAGGAGGCGGTGGCGGCCTCCATGCGCCTTTCGATGCGGTGGGCGCAGCGGTCGCGCGACGCCTTTGGCGACCGGCCGGGGCATGCGCTGTTCGGCATCATGCAGGGCGGCGTCACGCGCGAACTGCGCGAGGAGAGCGCCGAGGCGCTGCAGGCCATCGGCTTTGACGGATACGCGGTCGGCGGCCTGGCCGTGGGCGAGGGGCAGGAGGCGATGTTCGGTGTGCTGGACTATGCCCCCGGCTTCCTGCCGGTGGACAAGCCGCGCTATCTGATGGGCGTGGGCAAGCCGGACGACATCGTGGGCGCGGTGCAGCGTGGCATCGACATGATGGATTGCGTCCTGCCCTCGCGGTCGGGGCGGACGGGTCAGGCCTGGACCCCGCGCGGTCAGGTCAACATCAAGAACGCCCGCCACCAGGACGATCCGCGCCCCTTGGACGAGGATTGCACCTGCCCCTGCTGCCGGGGCTATTCGCGGGCCTATCTGCACCATGTCTTCCGCGCCAAGGAGATGATCAGCGGCATGCTGCTGACCTGGCACAACCTGCATTACTATCAGCAGCTTATGGCGGGGCTGCGCGACGCGATCGCGGCGGGACGGCTGGACGCCTTCGTGGCGGAATTCCACGCGCGCCGCGCGGAAGGCGATATCGAACCCGTGTGACGCCGCGACCTTGGACGGAATTTCCCCGTCCGGGCCTTGGCGCGGGCGTGCGGGGGCGTTATCTTGATGGTGTTCTCAGGGCGGGGTGCAATTCCCCACCGGCGGTGACAGCCCGCGAGCGCCCCTTGCCATGGCAGGGGGGTCAGCAGATCCGGTGAAATTCCGGGGCCGACGGTATAGTCCGGATGGAAGAGAACCGCCCCGTGTGCCACCCCGGCGCGCGTGGTGGTATGCCTTGGGGGCCTGACGCAACTTACGGAAGGTTCCTGAAAGATGACCAAATCCCCCCGTATCGCCTTCATCAAGGCGCGCTGGCACGCCGATGTCGTGGACCGCGCGCATGAAGGTTTCCTGACCCAGGCCGCCAGCCTGATGCCCGGTGCACAGATCGAGGCTTGGGACGTGCCCGGCGCCTTCGAGATGCCGCAGCTGGCCAAGAAGCTGGCTCTGACCGGCAAGTATGACGCCGTGGTGGCCGCGGCACTGGTGGTCGATGGTGGCATCTATCGCCATGATTTCGTCGCCGGCGCGGTGGTCAGCGGCCTGATGCAGGCGGGCATGGACACGGGCGTGCCGGTGTTCTCGGTCTCGCTGACGCCGCACAATTACCAGGAGACCGAGCTGCTGACCGGTTTCTATCGCGAGCATTTCGTCAAGAAGGGCGCCGAGGCCGCCCATGCGGTCGCGCAGATGCTGGCCGTCGAGGGGCGTCTGGCCCGTCTGGATCAGGCCGACGCGGCCTGATCCATCCGCAGGCGGTGCCGCGTCAGCAGCATCGCCTGTGTTTCCCTGAATTCGCGGTCGCGCCGCGCGGCGTTCCATTCCAGTGCAGCCGCGCAGATCTCGGCGATGCGCGCCAGGTCGCGGACCGACAGATGGCCGGTGACGGCCAGCGCGGTGCGGCGCATGACCAGATCGGCCAGGGTGCCGACCTGTTCGTTGCGGATGATCCAGTCCAGCTCCTGTTCGCTGTGATCGCTGTCGGCCAGCATGATGGGCGCCGCCCCTTCGGCCGCCAGGATAGCCGCCGCGGTCGTGCCGTAGCGCGCCAGAAGATTGCGCGCGCGGGCGGGCGCGGCCAGGGTGCGCCGGGCCGCATCGTCGCTCCACGCGCCCGCATCGGCCGGGTAATCGCGGCCACCGCCGATGGGCAGCCTGTCGGTGGCGATGCGGCGGGACGCGTTCAGGCGCGCCAGAAGATCGTCGGCGACCTCCTCGGCGAAGCCGCGGAAGGTGGTCCATTTGCCGCCCACCAGCGCGATGATCGGCCATGGCCGCGTGGCGTCGGGGGCGATCTCCGGCGCGGAATGGTCGCGGCTGATCAGGCCGGGATTGGCCGCGTCCGAGGCGGGCAGGGGGCGGATGCCGGAATAGGCATAGACGATCTGGCTGTCGCCGAAGCTGAGCCCCGGCAGCAGGCCGCGCAACGCGTCGAGGAAATAGGCGATCTCGGCGTCGTCGCAGGCCACGTCGTCGGGATCGTCCGCGCGGATGTCGGTGGAGCCGACCAGCGCGCGGTCCAGATAGGGAAAGACCAGGCAGATGCGCCCGTCATCGGCCTCGAAATAGATCATGCGGCCCTTCAGCGCGGCCAGCAGCTCGGGGTGGTCCAGCAGGATATGCGAGCCCTTGGTGCCGCCGATCATCCGCGTGGCCACGCCAAGAGCTGCGTTCACGCGGTCGATCCAGGGACCGGCGGCGTTCACCACGATGCGCGGGCGCAGGGACAGCGCGCCCTGCGGGCCGGAAAGGTGGATCACGTCGCCGTCGGTGCCGGTCAGCGCGGTGTGATTCAGCGCGCGGGCGGCGGGGTTGGCGCGCAGCCCGTCCGCGACCAGCTCCCAGACCAGCCGTTCGGGCAGGGTGACGGCGGCGTCGTAATATTGTCCCGCGGCCTTGATTCGCGGAGTCAAAGGCGGGATCTCGCGCAAGGCACGCGCGCGCGACCACAGCTGATGGCGCGGCATCATCCTGTGGCGGCGGCCATAGAAGTCGTACATCGCCAGCCCCGCCTTCATCAGCACCGCGCCGCGGCTGCGGGGTGCGGTGGTCGACCCCATCAGCGTGCGCAGCGCCGGCCCGATGCCGCGCAGCCAGGAGAAGATCGGGATGACCGTCGGCAGCGGCTTGACCAGATGCGGCGCATTTTTCAGCAGCAGGTTCCGTTCCAGCGTGGATTGCGCGACTAGGCGCAGCTCTCCGGTCTCCAGGTACTTGATGCCGCCATGGATCAGGCGCGAGGGTGCGGCCGAGGTGCCGCCGCCGTAATCGGCCTTGTCCACGATCACCGCGTTGACGCCCTGTTCGCACAGGTCGCGGAACAGGCCCGCGCCGTTGATGCCCGCGCCCAGGATCAGCACGTCGATGTCTTGGGTCATGGGATGTCCTGCAGGGCCTCGATCCGCGGCCACAGCGGGGCCATGGCGGCAGCGATGTCGGTGAAGACCGCGTAGCGGCGCGCCATGTCGGCGGCGCGGACGGGGTCGGGGTGATGGGTGGTGCTGATCGCGCCCATGTCGCGCGGGTCATGGCGCGGCGAGGCGAAGATCCCGACCCCCGCGCCCGCGCAGAGCGCCGCGCCCCAGGCTGCGGCCTCCTCGGTCGCGCTGACGGTCACGGGCATGTCCAGCACATCCGCGAACAGCTGCGCAAAGACCGGCGCGCGGGAAATGCCGCCGGTCAGCCGCGCCGCCCTGGGGGCGAACCCGTCGCGCAGGGCGTCGACATGGTGGCGGTGGTTAAAGGCGATGCCCTCGATCACGGCGCGCAGCATGTCGCCGCGATCCTGCCAGCCGCGTAGGCCGAAAAAGCCCGCGCTGGCCCGCGCCCCGTGCGGCGAGCCGAACAGATAGGGGTGGAACAGCGCGCTGGAGGGGCGGGCCAGGGCGGCCTCGATTTCCGGGATGACGCGCAGATGGGCGGGCTGGTCGCCGCCCTCGCGGCAGAGGCTGTCCAGGAACCAGTCGTAATTCGCGGCGGACGCCGGAGAGATCGACATGGCGTTCCATTCGCCGCGCGCGATGCCGTTGCGGCAGAACCAACGCGGATCGGACAGGGGTCGGTCGGTGACGGTCTCGTTGATGGAATAGGTGCCGGCGACGATGGCGACGCAGCCCTGCCCGTAGCCGTCCGACCCCAGGGCCGATGCGGTCACGTCATGCAGTCCCGCCACGACCGGCGTGCCCGCGGCCAGGCCGGTCAGGGCGGCGGCGTCTGCGGTTACATGGCCCACGACCTGGTCGGGCAGGGCGATCTCGGGCAAGGGCAGGCCCGGCAGGCCGAAGATGCCGGGGATGTCGGGGGCGAAGCCCTGGGTCGCAACATCGGTGAAGGCGGTGCTGGCCTCGGTCAGGTCGGTGCCGATGCGACCGGTCAGGCGATAGGTCAGCCAGTCCTTGCAGGCCAGCACATGGCCGATCGCGGCAAAGCGCGCGGGGTCGTGGTCGCGCAGCCACGCCAGGATCGCCGACGGTGCCGAGGCATGGGGCATCTGCCCCGTCCGCGCCAGCGCGTGCGCGGCGGTCCCATCCGCGCGCCATCCATCCGCGACGCCACCCGCGCGGCTGTCCAGCGATAGGATGCCCGGCCCCAGGGGCGCGCCCGCCCGGTCCAGCAGATACAGCCCGTCGCCATGCGCGGTCGCGGCGACGGCGCCGATGTCGCGGGCCGGGCGGCCGCAGGCGGCGATGGCCTCGGCCACGGCGGCGGCTGTCTGGCGCCACAGGTCCTCCATGTCGCGTTCGACATGGCGGGGCTGGGGCATGACCTGCGCCACGCGGCGGCGCGCGGTGGCCAGGACCCGGCCTGTGGCGTCGAAGATCACCGCCTTGGTGACGGTCAGCCCGTTGTCGATGCCCAGGATCAGCATGGCGTCAGTCCCCCGTCGCGGCGATCTGGACCTCGACGCCGCGGCGGCGCAAGGCGGTGATCTGGTCGGGGGGCGTGCGGTCGTCGGTGACGATCAGGTCGAAATCCTCGATGCCGCCCATGGAATGCAGGGCGCGGCGGGTGAACTTGGTGTGATCGGCCAGCAGGATGCGGCGGCTGGCGGCGTCCAGCATGGCGCGCTTCGTCTCGGCCATCTCGGGGGACTGGTGAAAGACCTGGTCGTCGGTGACGGCGGCCATCGACAGGATCGCCACGTCCGCACGCAGGCGGCGGATCTGGGCGGTGGTCTGCGGTCCCATGAAGGCGTTGCACCAATGGTGGAACTGGCCGCCCAGACCCAGCAGCGTCATGTCGCCGATCTCCTTGATGGCGCTCATCAGCGTCAGCGAGTTGGTGATGACCGTCAGCGGCACCCGTGCGGCCAGATGCGGCACCATGCGCAGCACGGTGGTGCTGTCGTCCAGAAACAGCGCCTGGCCCGGTTCGACCTGCTGGGCCGCCAGCTGCGCGATGGCGGATTTCTGCGGACCCTGGCGGGTGTCGCGATACAGGTCGCTGGCCTCGATCAGGCTGGTGGGGGCGGCGGACACGATGCCGCGCGACTTGCGCAGCAGGCCCTTGGCGGCCAGTTCGTCCAGGTCGCGGTGCGCGGTCATCAGGCTGATGCCGAAGCGGTCGGTCAGATCCTCGATCCGCAGGCTGCCCTCGGCCATGACAGCCTGCGCGATCAGCTGGCGCCGCGCCTGCAGGCGGGCCTGTCGGCTGTCCGAGGGGATCATGTCCATGGGGATGCGGCCCTTGCGTGGGTGGGGCGCGCGCGTGACGGCGCGCGCCCCGGTGGCGTCACTGGTCCAGAACGAAGGCGGCGCTGTAGCTGTCCACGTTCTCCGGCGTGATCAGCAGGCAGTCGAACAGCTGCTTTTCGGTCTCGACCCCGGTCTCTCCGGTCTTGATGAAGGTGTCGGCCTGACGGACGGCCTCCTCGGCAAAGACGGCGACGGGCTGCAGGACGGTATAGGCCATCTCTCCGGCCTTCACCGCCTCGACGGCGTCGGGGCTGCCGTCAAAGCCGCCCACGGTCACGGCGTCCAGCTTGCCGGCCTCCTTCAAGGCGGCGATGGCGCCGAGCGCCATCTCGTCGTTGCCCGAAATGACGCCGGTGATGTCGGGGTTCGCCTGCAGCAGCGACTGCATGCGCTGATAGCCCTGGGTGCGGTCCCAGTTGGCGACCTCCTGGCCGACCTTCTCGAACTCGGGATACTGGCTCAGCACGGTCTCGTAGCCGTTCGAACGGGTCTGGGCGTTGTTGTCCGAGGGGTTGCCGAACAGCTCGACGAACTGACCGCCATCCTCGCCCATGGCCTCGACCCAGGCCTGCGCGCCCAAGGCCGCGCCCTGCGCGTTGTTCGACACCAGCTGCGCCTTGGCCAGGCCCTCCTGGTTGATCTCGGCGTTGACCAGAAAGACCGGGATGCCCGCATCGACGGCCTTCTGGACGGCACCGACCGAACCGTCGGCATTGGCCGGGTCCAGGATGATCGCGACCGACTGGTTTGTGATCGCGGTGTCGATCAGCGTGCTTTCGGTGTTGGTGTCGCCGCGATGGGCGGCCACGTTGGCGGTATAGCCCAGCTCCTCGGCGGTGGCCTTGGCGACCTCGCCCTCGGTGAACCAGTAGGGGTTGGCCGGATCGTTCACGATCACGGTGATCAGCCCCTCGGCCCAGGCCGATCCGGCCATCAGCGGCACGGTGGCCACGGCGGCCATCAGCATCCGGCGCGTCATCTTCATCATTTGGTCTCTCTCCCTTGGTGTGGTGGTCCTGCCCGGTGCGGGGCAGTCTTTCCGCGCGCCATCCCTGTGGCGCGCGGGGAAGGTCGGGGGCAGGGCCTCACGTCTTGCGCGTGCCGCTGCCGTATTGAAGCGAGTTCATCAGCACGGCCAGCACGATCACCGCGCCCGTGAACACCGTCTGCCAGTAGGAGCTGACCCCGATGATCACCAGGCCCGCAGACAGGAAGCCGATGACGAAGGCGCCCAGCATCGTGCCGCGCACGTTGCCGCGCCCGCCTGTCAGGGCCGCGCCGCCGATCACGACCGCGGCGATGGCGGTCAGTTCATACGCGTTGCCCGCCGTGGGCCCGGCCGAGGTCAGCTGCGACGCCAGGACCAGCCCCGCGGCGGCGGCCAGTGCGCCCGACACCATGTAGACGGTGATCTTGACCCGCTTGACCGGCACGCCGGACAGTTCCGCCGCACGTTCGTTGCCGCCCGATGCGTAAAGCCAGCGCCCGAAGGCCGACCGGCCCAGCATCAGCCCCGCGGCGATCGCCACGACCGCCAGCACGATCACGCTGATGGGCACACCGCCGATGCGGTAGAAGCCCAGCCAGTTGAAGCCGGTGTTGCCCAGCTCCTCGCGGCCGCGCAGGTTGTTGTAGGTCAGCCCGTTGGTCATCAAGAGCGCGATGCCGCGCGCCACATACATCACGCCCAGGGTCGCCACGAAGGGCGGCACCTTGAAGACGGCGATCAGCACGCCGTTGACCGCCCCCACCGCCGCGCCCACGCAGAGCGTCAGCACCACGACCGCCCAGACCGGCGGATAGAGGATCACGCCCATCGCGTCGATCTCGACCCCCTGCATCATCGCGCCCGCGACCACGCCCGACAGCGCCAGGATCGAGCCCACCGACAGGTCGATCCCGCCGTTCAGGATGACCAGCAGCATGCCGATGGAGAGGATGCCGAAGATCGCGACCTGGCTGGACATGATCAGCAGGTTCGACAGGGTGAAGTAGTTCGGCGACAGGAACGAGAAGACCGCGATGATCGCGATCAGCGCGAAGAAGGCGCGCCCCTCCAGGAGCAGGCGGCCGATGCTCAGGGACCGGGGCTTGGCGGGGTTGGTGGTGGTGGCGGACATGGGTTCCCTTCCCTCAGGCTGCATGGGCTTCGCCCGAGGCGGCCATGATCCGGTCCTTGGACACGGTGCTGTCGAATTCGGCCGTGATGCGGCCCTTGTGCATGACGATGATGCGGTGGGCGATGGACAGGCATTCGCTGACCTCGGAGGTGGAATAGACCACCGCCAGCCCGGACCGCGCCCCCTCCGCCAGCAGGCGGAACACCTCGGCCTTGGCGCCGATGTCGATGCCGCGCGACGGCTCGTCCAGCAGGATGGCGCGGGGCCGGGTGGCCAGCATCTTGCCGATCACGACCTTCTGCTGGTTGCCGCCCGAGAGCGACCCGATGGGGGCGGCCCCGCCCGCCGTCTTGACGGTCACGCGGCGGATGCTGTCGTCGATCAGGTCCCGTTCGGCGCGGGTGCTGGTGAACAGCCCCCGCGTGAAGCGCGCGATGGAGGCCAGCGACAGGTTCTGGCCGACGCTCATGGTCTGGACCAGGCCGTCGCGCTGGCGGTCCTCGGGGACCAGGGCCAGGCCGCGGGCGATGCGTTCGCCGATGGAGAGCTGGCTGATCTCGTGCCCTTCCAGCACGATCTGGCCGCCGGTGGCGCGCAGCCGCCCCGCGATGGTCTCAAGCAGTTCGGTGCGGCCCGCGCCCATCAGGCCATAGATGCAGACGATCTCTCCGGCGCGCACGTCCAGGTTCAGCCCGCGCACAAGGTCCTGGCCGGTGGCGTCCGGGACCGACAGGTCGCGGATCGACAGGGCGACCTTGCCCATGGTGCTGTCCGGGGGCGATCCCAGGTCGTAATTCTCGCCGACCATGTTGCGCACGATCCATTCCAGGTCGATCTGGGCGCGCGGCGCATAGGCGGTCATCACCCCGTCGCGCAGCACCACCGCATGGTCGGTGATGGTCAGCGCCTCCTCCAGGTGGTGAGAGATATAGACGATGCTGACGCCCCGCGCGGTCAGGTCGCGAATGACCTTGAACAGCACCTCGACCTCGCTGGCGGACAGCGCGCTGGTCGGTTCGTCCATGATCAGGATGCGGCTGTCCACCGACAGTGCGCGGGCGATCTCGACGATCTGCTGCTGGCCCAGGCGCAGGTCCTCGACCAGGGTCGCGGGGTCGATCTGCTCCTCCAGCTCCTCCATCAGGGCGCGGGTCTGGCGGTCCTCCTCGGCGTAGTCGACGCCCAAGGGGCCCATGATCTCGCGGCCCATGAAGATGTTGTCGCGCACCGACAGGTTCGGGGCCAGCGACAGCTCCTGGTGAATGATAGAAATCCCCCGGTCGCGCGCGTCATTGGCATTGGCAAAGGCCACCGGCTGGCCGTCCAGCACGATCTGGCCCGATGTGGGCTGGATCACGCCCGACAGAATCTTCATCAGCGTGGATTTGCCCGCGCCGTTCTCTCCGAACAGGGTGGTGACCTGGCCGCGATGGATGTCGAAGTTCACGCCCTTCAGCGCGTGGACCTGGCCATAGGACTTGGCCACGTTGCGGGCGGCAAGGACGACCTGGGCGCTCATTGGACCTCCAGCGCGACGGGGGTGATCAGCCAGTTCGACGGGTTGATCAGCCGGAACGCCCCGGTCACCGTCACCTGCTTGCCCGCCAGGGCGGTGGTGTCGATGGGGGCCAGCACCTCGGCCGCCATGGCGCGGTTGATGCCCGATCCCGCGTCCTGGTATTCGATCTGGTTCTTGAAGGCGCCGAAGGCGATGTCGCCCGGCGCGTCGCGCAGGTCGGTGCCGTTGATCGCGGGGCCGGTCTGCACGCGGACGCGCAGATCCTCGGGCAGGCCCTCGATGGTCAGCGGGTAGACCCCGGCCCGCGGCTCTCCGGCGGTGCCGGTCACGGTGACCATCATGATGGCGCCGGTCGATGCGGGCGTGCCGTATTGGGCGATGGCCGCGTCCTGATCGGCGGCGATGGCCGCGGCCAGGTCGGTGGCGGGCACGGCGCGTTCGATCACCGCGTCGCGGATGCGCGGGAATTCCTGTGTGCCATAGGTGTCGGGCGAAAACGCCTGCTGGCGGGCATCCGCCTCGGAGCCGACCTGCACCACGGTGGTATCCAGCGCGATGGCGGCCAGGACGGCCAGGCCCAGGGCCACGGACAGGATCAGGCCGCGACGGCTGGCGGCGGGGGCCCGGGGGGCGGTGGTGCTGTCGGTCATCGGTCTGCCTCTGGCTGGAACACGGGGCGGGCGGGCGCACATCTCATGGTTGATGATAACTTCACGTGATCGACCTCGCGGAGAGGATGCGCATCGGGGCCTGCTCTGCGGCGGTCGCCGCACGGGCCGCATCCAGGGCGCGAGGGCATGCGGGGCGCAAGCCTGTGCTGGCGAAAGTCATCATGCGGTCCGGCCTCCCCTCCGGTCGATTCGCGTGGCGCGGGCCTGTGATTGCGGCGATTCCGCGCATCCTTTAGGACGCGAACAGGACCAGCTTAGATGAAATAAATTGCCGTGTCCGTAAAAAAATACGTTCCCTGTGCGATCATCGTGATATAAACCGGGGCCAAGGGATGGAGGCATCATGACGGACAAGCAGCGCGACGTGCTGATCGGAATCGATGCCGGGACCTCGGTCATCAAGGCCGTGGGGTTCGATCTTTCCGGGCGTCAGCTGGGCGCGGCGGCGGTGCCGAATCGCTATACGACCGGGGCGCAGGGCGCAGCGACGCAGGACATGGCCCGCACCTGGGATGATTGCGCCGCCGCGCTGCGCGGGCTGGCCGATCATATCCCGAACCTGGCGGGGCGGACCGCGGCGCTGTCCGTGACGGGGCAAGGCGACGGCACCTGGCTGGTCGGAGACGACGGCCCGGTGGGCGATGCCTGGCTGTGGCTGGACGCGCGCGCCGCACCGACCGTCGGCCGGTTGGGCCAGGACCGCGCCCGGTTCGAGGCGACGGGCACCGGCCTGAACACCTGCCAGCAGGGCGCGCAGATGGCCCATATGGACGCCCATCACCCGGACCTGCTGGACCGGGCGCGGGTCGCGCTGCACTGCAAGGACTGGCTGTATCTGAACCTGACCGGCGTGCGGGCGACAGACCCGTCCGAGGCCAGCTTCACCTTCGGCAACTTCCGCACCCGAGCCTATGATGACACGGTCATCGACGCGCTGGGCCTGACGCATCGGCGCGGCCTGCTGCCGCCGATCATCGACGGCACGCAGGTGACCCATCCGCTAACCGCGGATGCCGCTGCGGCGACGGGCCTGCTGGCAGGCACGCCGGTCAGCCTGGGCTATGTCGACATGGTGATGACCGCGCTGGGCGCGGGCGTGCTGGGTGGGGCGGGCGACGTGGCCTGTTCGACGGTCGGCTCGACCGGGGTGCATCTGCGCGCCGTGACCGCCGACCGGGTGCATCTGAACGATCAGGGCACGGGCTATGTCATCTGCCTGCCGGTGCCGGGCGTGGTCACGCAGGTCCAGACCAACATGGCGGCGACGCTGAACCTGGATTGGGTACTGGGCCTGGCGGCGGGCATCCTGTCGGACATGGGCCAGCCGGTGACGCATCGCGACCTTGTCGCGCGGCTGGACGGCTGGCTGGGCCAAGCCGCGCCGGGGCAGATCCTGTACCACCCCTATATCTCGGATGCCGGGGAACGCGGGCCCTTCGTCGATGCGGCGGCGCGGGCCGGGTTCACCGGCCTGTCGGCGGGCCATCGCTATCCCGATCTGGTGCGCGCCGTGGCCGAAGGTCTGGGCCTGGCCATGCGCGACTGTTACGCCGCGATGGGGCCGCTTCCGTCCGAACTGCGCCTGACCGGTGGGGCGGCGCGGTCGCCCGCCCTGCGGCGCATCCTGTCGGCCGCGCTGGACGCGCCCGTCCGCGTGTCCGACCGCGACGAGGCCGGGGCCGCGGGGGCCGCGATGATGGCCGCCGTGGCCATCGGCGCCTATCGCGACATGGACGCCTGCATCGCCGAATGGGTCACGCCCCTGCTGCGCGCCCCCGAGGCCCCCGATCCCCATCTGGCCGCGACCTATGCGCGGCTGTTCCCCGCCTTTGCCGCGACCCGCGCTGCCCTGCCGCCCGTCTGGGCAGCCATGGCGCGGGCCCGCACCACGACAGGAGAGTAGGATGACCCAAGGCCACGAGATGATCGATCTGTTCGTGATCGGCGGCGGCATCAATGGCGCAGGCGTCGCGCGCGATGCCGCGGGGCGGGGCCTGTCGGTCGTGCTGTGCGAAAAGGACGATCTGGCGCAGGGCACCTCGTCGCGGTCGGGCAAGCTGGTCCATGGTGGGCTGCGCTATCTGGAATATTACGAGTTCCGCCTGGTCCGCGAGGCGCTGATCGAACGAGAGGTGCTGCTGGCCGCGGCCCCGCACATCATCTGGCCGATGCGCTTCGTGCTGCCGCACAGCCCCGACGACCGGCCCGCCTGGTTGGTCCGGCTGGGGCTGTTCCTCTATGACAACCTGGGCGGGCGGAAGAAATTGCCGGGCACGCGCACGCTGGACCTGCGCCGCGATCCCGAGGGCGCGCCGCTGCTGGACAAGTACCACAAGGGGTTCGAATACAGCGACTGCTGGGTCGACGACGCGCGGCTGGTGGTGCTGAACGCGGTCGATGCGGCGGAGCGCGGCGCGACCGTCCTGACCCGCACCGCCTGTGTGTCGGCACGCCGCGAGGGCGACGCCTGGTCCGTGACCACCCGCGACACCGTCACCGGAGAGGAACGGCAGTTCCGCGCCCGCTGCCTGGTCAACTGCGCCGGTCCCTGGGTCAGCGACTTCATCACCCGCGTGGCGGGGTCGAATTCGGCCCGCAACGTGCGCCTGGTCAAGGGCAGCCACATCATCGTGCCGAAATGGTGGGCGGGGACCAACGCCTATCTGGTGCAGAACCACGACAAGCGCGTGATTTTCATCAACCCCTACGAGGGCGACATGGCGCTGATCGGCACGACCGACATCGCCTATGACGGCCGGGCCGAGGACGTCACCGCCGACGAATCCGAGATCGACTATCTGCTGGCCGCCGTGAACCGCTATTTCAAGGAAAAGCTGCGCCGGTCCGACGTGATCCACAGCTTTTCGGGCGTGCGCCCGCTGTTCGACGACGGGCAGGGCAACCCGTCGGCGGTCACGCGGGACTATGTGTTCGACCTGGACCAGACCGGAGGCGCGCCGCTGCTGAACGTCTTCGGCGGCAAGATCACCACCTTCCGCGAACTGGCCGAACGCGGCATGCACCGCCTGACCGAGGTGTTCCCGCAGATGGGCCCCGACTGGACCGAGACCGCGACCCTGCCGGGCGGCGAGATCGCCAATGCCGATTACGAAAGCTTTGCCAACCTGCAGCGCGAACTGCACCCCTGGATGCGCGTGCGCTGGTCCAGCATTACGGTCGCCTTTACGGCGCGCGGACCAAGGATGTCGTGGCGGGCGCCATGACTCTGTCGGGCCTGGGACGCCATTTCGGTGGACAGCTTTACGAGGCCGAGGCGCGGTACCTGGTCGCCAAGGAATGGGCGCGCAGCCCCGAGGACATCCTGACCCGGCGCACCAAGCATTATCTGCACCTGACCAAGGACCAGCAGGCGGCCTTTGCCGCGTGGTTCGACGACACCCTGGCGCCGGAGATCGCGTGATGCTGACCCTGTCGCTGAACACCAACCCGCTGGTCAACCGCTTTGCCGATCCGGACGACCTGATCGACACGGTCGCGCGGGATCTGCGCATCCGCGACCTGCAGCTGACGCATGAGTTCATCAATCCCTCCTGGCCCGCGCCGGTGATCCGCCGCCTCACCCGGCAGATGCGCGCGGCGCTGGACCGGACCGGGGTGCGCGTCACCAGCGGCATGACCGGCCCCTATGGTCGGCTGAACCATTTCGGCCATCCCGATGCGGATGTGCGGCGATACTATGTCGATTGGTTCAAGTCCTTCGCGGACATCACCGCCGATCTGGGCGGTCGATCTGTGGGCACGCAATTCGCGATCTTCACCTATCGCGATTACGACGACCCCCAAAAGCGTGAGGACCTGATCCGCATCGCCATCGACTGCTGGGCCGAGGTCGCGGACCATGCGCGGGCCGCGGGGCTGGATTACGTCTTCTGGGAGCCGATGAGCGTGGGCCGCGAATTCGGAGAAACGATCCCGGCCGCCCTGGCGCTGCAGGACCGGCTGAGCGCGGCCGACATGGCGGTGCCGATGTGGATGATGGCCGATATCGACCACGGCGACGTCACCAGCCCCGATCCGGACGATCTGGATCCCTATGCCTGGGCCCGCGCCGTGCCGCGCGTCAGCCCGATCATCCACATCAAGCAGTCCCTGATGGACAAGGGCGGCCACCGCCCCTTCACCGCCGAATTCAACGCCAAGGGTCGCGTCCAGCCGGAATCCCTGCTGGAGGCGCTGGCCCAGGGCGGCGCGGTCGACAACGAGATCTGCCTGGAGCTGTCCTTCAAGGAACGCGACCCGAACGACCGGCAGGTCATCGCCCAGATCGCCGAAAGTGTCGCATTCTGGGCGCCGCATATCGACACCGGGGCGGATAAGCTGAATATCTGACCCATCATCGACAGGACGCCCCATGCCCCAGCCCTTTGCCTTTGCCACCGCCACCGAGATCCTGTTCGGCCGGGGGCAGGCGGCGATGGCCGCCGGGCGGGTCGCGGCCTTGGGGCGACGGGTCTTGCTGGTCCACGGCCGAGATCCGGGCCGCAGCGCCGCCCTGGCGCGCGATCTGTCGGCGGCAGGCTGTTCGATGGCGACTTTCGCGGTGCCGCATGAGCCGGACATGGCGCTGATCGAGGCGGGCGTTGTGGCGGGGGCGGCCATGCAGGCGGTTGTCGCGATGGGCGGCGGTGCGGTGATCGATGCGGGCAAAGCCATTGCGGCGCTGATCCCCGCCACGCGGCCGATGCTGGATCATCTGGAGGTGGTGGGGCAGGGTCTGCCGCTGGACCATCCCCCGTTGCCCTTCGTGGCCATCCCCACCACCGCCGGCACCGGGGCCGAGGTGACGCGCAACGCCGTGATCGGCGTGCCCGAGGCGCGCCGCAAGGTCAGCCTGCGCGATGCGCGGATGCTGCCGGCGCTGGCCATCGTGGACCCGGCCCTGACGGACGGCTGTCCGCGCGGGGTGACGCTGGCCTCGGGGCTGGATGCCGTCACGCAGGTGATCGAGCCCTATGTCTGCACCCGCGCCAATCCGCTGACCGACGCGCTGTGCCGCGATGCGATCCCGCGTGGGCTGGCGGCGCTGATCCGCCTGATGCAGGCCGAAGACCGCCAGGCGCGCGACGAGATGGCCTGGGTCAGCCTGTGCGGCGGCCTGGCGCTGGCCAATGCTGGGCTGGGGGCGGTGCATGGGCTGGCCGGCCCCTTGGGCGGGCTGACCGGGGCGGCGCATGGCGCAATCTGCGGCACGCTGCTGCCGCATGTGCTGGTGGCAAACCGCCGGGCGGTCACGGACCGCGCGCTGGCGGCCCGGCTGGACCAGGTGGGCGCCTGGATCGGGGCGGCGTTCGGGCGGGCCGATGCCTCGGTCGCCGAGGCCGCAGCGCTGCTGGCCGACTGGTCCCGTACGGCGGGCCTGCCGGGGCTGGACGCGCTGGGGATCGACGCGGCGGCGCGCAAGGCCGCGGCGCAGGCGGCGGCCGCGTCGTCGTCGATGAGGGCCAACCCGGCGCCGCTATCGGTCGACGATCTGGACGCCTTGATGCGGGCCGCCGCCTGATGGCCCGGCGGGGACCGGTCGATCCGGAGCAGAGCCTGGCGATCCGGGCGGCCTGGCTGCATTACGCGGGCGGGCTGACGCAGGCGGCCGTCGCCAAGCGGCTGGGCCTGCCCGGCGTCAAGGCGCACCGCCTGATCGCCCGCGCCGTGGCCGAGGGCGTGGTCAAGGTCACCATCGACGGAGAGATCGTCGAATGCGCCATGCTGGAGGATCAGCTGTGCGCGCGCTATGGGCTGGACCACTGCGAGGTTGCCCCCGACCTGGGCGAGGACGGCATGCCCCTGCGCGCCCTGGGCCTGGCAGGCGCGGGCTTCCTGCGCCGCGAGATCGAGCGGGGCGAACACAGGGTCATCGGGCTGGGGCATGGCCGGACGCTGGCGGCGGCGGTTCGGCAGATGCCGCGCTTTGACGCGCGCGCGGTGCGGTTCGTCGCGGTCTTGGGCGGGCTGACGCGCAATTATGCGGCGAACCCGCATGACGTGATGCATACGCTGGCGGAAAAGACAGGGGCGCAGGCCTTCGTGATGCCGGTGCCGTTCTTTGCCAATTCCGAAGGCGACCGGGCCGTGCTGCTGTCCCAGCCCGGCGTGCGCGACATCTTCGATCTGTCGAACAGCGCCACGCTCACCTTCGTGGGCATGGGCACGGCGGATGCGGGGGCGCAGCTGGTCGCATCCGGCATGATCGAGGCGCGCGAGATCGCCGAGATCAACGCCGCGGGGGGCGTCGGAGAGATGATGGGGTATTTCTTCGATGCCACGGGTCGCGTGCTGGACACGACGCTGAGCGCGCGGACGCTGTCGGTGGACCTGAACCGGGGGCAGGATCAGCGTATCGTGGTCATCGCCGGAGGCGCGGAAAAGGTCGCAGCCATCCGCGCGGTGCTGAACAGCGGGCGCCTGTCCGGGCTAATCACCGACGAGGCGACGGCGCGCGCGCTGATGGCGGGGTGACCCAAACGGGGACGGGTCGGGGAAACCCCGACCCGGTCGCTGCCGCTGGGCCCCGCGCGCGCTTTGCGCGCGTGGGGAGCATCGTGGAAAGGCCGCTTGCGGCCTTGGCCTTTGGATCAGTGGCCTGTCACCAGGCGGGCGCGGGCGATGATGGCCTCGGGGGTGATGCCGAACTCCTGGTACAGCCGGTCGATCGGGGCCGATGCGCCGAAGCCGGTCATGCCGATCACGTCGTCCTCGGTCGCGACATAGCGGGTCCAGCCGAACTTGCCCGCGGCCTCGACCGCGATGCGGGGTGCGGTGCCAAGCACCTGTGCGCGGTAATCCGCGTCCTGCGCCTCGAACAGCTCCCAGCTGGGCATCGACACGACCGCCACGGCCATGCCTTCGGCAGCCAGTGCCTCGGCGGCCTCCACGGCGATGGCGACTTCGGTTCCTGTGGCGATCAGGGTCACGTCGCGGCCCTCGCCGAACTGGCGGATCACATAGGCGCCCTTGGCAGTCAGGTTCTCGGACCCGGCCTCCGTGCGCAGCTGCGGGACGTCCTGGCGGGACAGGGCCAGCAGCGACGGCACGTTGCGGTTGCGGATCGCGATGTCCCAGGCCTCCAGCGTCTCGACCGTATCGGCGGGGCGCAGGACGGTCAGGCCGGGGATGGCACGCAGGGACGCCAGATGTTCCACCGGCTGGTGGGTCGGGCCGTCCTCGCCCAGGCCGATGCTGTCATGGGTCATGACATAGATCGTGCCGACCCCCATCAGCGCCGACAGGCGGATCGCGTTGCGGGCATAGTCGGAAAACACCAGGAACGTGCCGCCATAGGCGATCACGCCGCCATGCAGGTTCAGTCCGTTCATCGCGGCGGCCATGCCGAACTCGCGCACGCCATAGCCGATGTAGCGGCCGGGCGTCTCACGCGTGTACTGCGTGTCGACGGCCTTGACGCGGGTCAGGTTCGATCCGGTCAGGTCGGCCGATCCGCCAATCATCGCGGGCACGGCCGGGGTCAGCGCCTCCAGCGCCATCTGGCTGGCCTTGCGGGTCGCGGCTTTCTTGGGCGCGGCGAACAGGGCGTCGCGGGCGGCGATGACGGCCGCGTCATAGCCCTCGGGCAGATCGCCCGACAGACGCTGCGTCAGGGCCGCGCCCTTGGGGGATGCCGCCAGACGGGCCTCCCAGGCCTCGCGGTCGGCAGCGCCGCGCGCGCCGATTTCGCGCCATTCGGCCCCCAGATCGTCGGGGATCACGAAGGCGTCGTGGCTCCAGCCCAGGGCCTCGCGGGTCAACGCGCCCTCATCCTTGCCCAAAGGCGATCCATGCACGGAATAGCTGCCCGCGCGGTTGGGAGAGCCGAAGCCGATGATCGTCTTCATCGCGATCAGCGAGGGCTTGCCCGTCTCCGCCTTGGCGGCCTCCATCGCGGCATCCAAGGCGGGCCCGTCATGGCCGTCGCAGCTCTGGACATGCCAGCCGCAGGCCTTGAACCGTGCCGGGATGTCCTCGGAGAAGCTGACCGAGGTCGGGCCGTCGATGGTGATGCTGTTGTCGTCATAGAGCACGATCAGCTTGCCCAGGCCCAGATGGCCCGCCAGGCTGATCGCCTCCTGGCCGATGCCCTCCTGCAGGCAGCCGTCGCCCAGCATGACCCAGGTGCGGTGATCGACCAGGTCCTCGCCGAACTCTCCGGCCAGCGCTCGTTCCGCCAGCGCCATGCCGACGGCGGTGGCCAGGCCCTGGCCCAGGGGGCCGGTCGTGGTCTCGACGCCCTTGGCATGGCCGTATTCCGGATGGCCGGCGGTGATCGCGCCCCATTGGCGGAAATTCCTGATCTGATCCAGCGTCATGTCCTGGTACCCGGTCAGGTGCAGCAGGCTGTAGAGCAGCATGGACGCGTGCCCGTTCGACAGCACGAAGCGGTCGCGATCGGGCCAGTCGGGATTGGCCGCATCGAACTTCAGGTGGTTGCGGAACAGCACGGTGGCGGCATCGGCCATGCCCATCGGGGCGCCGGGATGGCCGCTGTTGGCGGCGTTCACGGCATCGATGGTCAGCGCGCGGATGCAGTTCGCCAGGGCGAAGTTCTGCGGGTCCAGATCGGCCTTGGCGGCGATGGCGGGGTCTTTGGGGGTGTCTAAGGGCATGGCGGTCCTCCTGTCGCGACCTCCATAACCCGCCGCTGCCATCATCACAACAAAAAATCACAAAGTCACAAAGTCGGTGTTGTTATGTGCGCGGATCATGTTATGAAACCGGCGACCAGGGGAGGGTTTGGGTGAAACGCGAGGAACGCAGACAGGCGATCATGGATCTGCTGGTCGCGGCACGCGCCGTGGACCTGGACGATCTGGCGGCCCGTTTCGCAGTCAGCAAGATGACCATCCATCGCGACCTGGACGACCTGGAACAGGCGGGCCTGTTGCGCAAGGTTCGCGGCGGCGCCACCATCGAGGCCGGCACCCAGTTCGAGAGCGATTTCCGCATCCGCGCCCTGCAGGACGGAGAGGCCAAGATCCGCATGGCCCATGCCGCCCGCGCCCTGATTGAGCCGGGGATGACCGTGATGGTCAATGACGGCTCGATGGCGGCGCTGCTGGGCGCCAGCCTGACGGAATGCGCGCCCCTGTCGGTGATCACCAACAACGCCGCCGTGATCGAGCGGCTGAAGGATGCGCCGCGCGTCACGCTGATCGCGCTTGGCGGCATCTACAGCGCCAAGTTCAACGGCTTTTTCGGCATGGTCACGGAAAGCGCGCTGGCCGGGCTGCATGCGGACCTGGCCTTCATCTCGACCCCCGCGGTGGCGGGGCTGCGGGCGTTCCACATGGACGACAACGCGGTCCGGGCCAAGCGCGCGATGATGCACGCGGCGGAACGCAGCGTGCTGCTGGTCAACCACGCGCGGTTCGGGCGCAGCGCGCTGCATGCGCTGGCCGACCTGACCGAATTCGATGCCATCATCACCGACGCGCCCCCCGCGCCCGAGGATCGCGCCGCGATCGACCGGGCGGGCATCGCGCTGACCATCGCAAAGGACCCCGCATGACCCCATTCTGGATCGGCACCAGCTGGAAGATGAACAAGACCCTGGCCGAGGCGATGACCTTTGCCCAAGGGTTGCGCGGCACCCCCGCGCCCGCGGGCATCCAGCGTTTCGTCATCCCGCCCTTCACCGCCTGCCGTCAGGTGGCCGAGGCGCTGTCGGAGACCGACGTCAAGGTCGGCGCGCAGAACATGCACTGGGACGACGCAGGCGCCTGGACCGGAGAGATCAGCCCCGTGATGCTGACCGATTGCGGGCTGGACATCGTGGAGCTGGGCCACAGCGAACGCCGCGAGCATTTCGGAGAGACGGACAGGACCGTGGGCCTGAAGACCGCCGCTGCCGTCCGCCACGGCCTGATCCCGCTGATCTGCATCGGCGAGACCCTGGCCGAGCGCGAGGCTGGCCGCGCCACGCAGGTGCTGGAGACGCAGGTCCGCGCCGCGCTGGAACCCGTGGCCGGGTCCGACGCCACGATCCTGCTGGCCTATGAGCCGGTTTGGGCGATCGGCGCGAACGGCATCCCCGCGACCTCGGATTACGCCGACGCGCGGCAGGCCGAGATCATCGCGGTCGCGCAGGACGTGCTGGGCCGCCCTGTGCCCTGCCTTTACGGCGGGTCGGTCAATCCGGGCAACTGCGCGGAACTGATCGCATGCCCGCATATCGACGGGCTGTTCATCGGGCGGTCGGCCTGGGACGTGAACGGCTATCTGGACATCCTGGCGCGCTGCGCCGCAACCATCGGAGATGACGCATGAAACTGGCAATCGCAGGGGACAGCGCGGGCGAAGGTCTGGCCAAGGTTCTGGCCGACCACCTGAAAGACCGCTTCGACGTGGCCGAGATCAGCCGCACCGACGAAGGCCCCGACGCCTTCTATGCCAACCTGTCGGACCGGGTGGCCAGCCAGGTCATGGACGGCACCTATGACCGCGCCATCCTGGTCTGCGGCACGGGCATCGGCGTCTGCATCGCGGCCAACAAGGTGCCGGGCATCCGCGCCGCCCTGACGCATGACACCTATTCGGCCGAACGCGCCGCCCTGTCGAACGACGCGCAGATTATCACCATGGGCGCCCGCGTCATCGGGGCAGAGGTCGCCAAGACCATCGCCGACGCATGGCTGGCGCAGACCCGGAACTTCGACCGCAACGGCAAGTCGGCGGGCAATGTCGACGCCATCGACGCGGTCGGCGCCAAGTACGCAGGGCGGTGATGCTGCGGCTGCCGACGGACGGGCCCGCGACGGGGCCGCTGCTGGACGACGTGCTGGCGCGCGAGGGCGCTGCGGCCATCGTGGCGGCCATCGCGCGCGCGCTTCCGCCCCTGGCCGCGCGGCTGGCGGCGGGGCGCCTGCATGGCGACCCCGAGGCCATCGTCGGCACCAATGACAGCGGCGACCGGCAGAAGGCGCTGGACGTCGCGGCCCACGACCACATGATCGCCGCCCTGCGCGCGGCGGGCGTGCAGCAGGTCCTGTCCGAGGAGGCCTTGGACATCATTCTGCTCAACGAAGGCGGCGCCTTCGACGTGGCGATCGACCCGATCGACGGATCGGGCAGCATCGGCATCGGCGCGCCCCTGGGGATGCTGTTCAGCATCCTGCCCGCCGATCCGCAGGGATTTCAGCGGACGGGCCGGGCGGTGGTGGCGGCGGGCTATGCCTCCTTCGGTCATTCGGTCGATTTCGGCTGGTCCACCGGCGCGGGCGTCCATGTCGCGACCTGGGACGCCGAGGCCCATGCCTTCCGCGTCAGCCGCCAGAACCTGCGGCTGAAGCCCCAGGCCTCGACCATCGCCTATAACGCGTCGAACGAACGCCACTGGGCGCCGGGCCTTCAGGCCTGGGCGCGCGATCTGCGCGCGGGGCGCGACGGGCTGCGCGGGCGCGATTTCAACATGCGCTGGCTGGCCGCTGCCGTGGGCGAATTGCACCGCATCCTGCTGAAGGGCGGCGCGTTCCTGTACCCCGCCGATGCGCGGCCCGGATACGGCGACGGCCGGCTGCGGCTGATCTATGAATGCGTGCCCATCGCCTTTCTGATCGAACAGGCCGGGGGCCGCGCGACCGACGGGCATGGCCCGATCCTGGACCGCGTGCCGCGCGGGCCGCATGACTTCACCCCGCTGTTCTTCGGCGCGTCCGAGGAAATCGACGCGCTTCACGCCGCCCTTCAAGGATAACATCCCATGCCGATGATCACCCTGCGCCAGCTTCTGGACCACGCGGCCGAGCATGACTATGCCGTGCCCGCCTTCAACATCAACAACATGGAGCAGGGCCTGTCGGTCATGCAGGCGGCCCAGGCCACGCGCAGCCCGGTGATCCTGCAGGCCAGCCGTGGCGCGCGGGCCTATGCCAATGACGCGGTGCTGGCCGGGCTGATCGCGGGCCTGGCGCGGGCCTATCCCGACATCCCGATCTGCATGCACCTGGACCATGGCAACGGGCTGGAAACCTGCGCGACCGCGATCCAGAACGGCTTCACCAGCGTGATGATGGACGGGTCGCTGAAGTCGGACGGCAAGACGCCCGCCGATTACGCCTACAATGCCGACATCACCCGCCGCGTGACGCAGATGGCCCATGCCTGCGGCGTGTCGGTCGAGGGAGAGCTGGGCGTGCTGGGCAGCCTTGAGACCGGCATGGGCGATGCCGAGGACGGCCACGGTGCCGAGGGCAAGCTCTCCGAGGAACAGCTGCTGACCGACCCGGACGAGGCCGTGCGCTTTGTCGAGGAGACCGGCGTGGACGCGCTGGCCATCGCCATGGGCACCAGCCACGGCGCCTACAAGTTCACGCGCAAGCCCGATGGCGACATCCTGGCCATGCATGTGATCGAGGAGATCCACCGCCGCCTGCCCAACACCCATCTGGTGATGCACGGCTCCAGCTCGGTCCCCGAGGATCTGCAGGCGATCATCAACGCCCATGGCGGCGACATCCGCCCGACCTGGGGCGTCCCGGTCGAGGAGATCCAGCGCGGCATCCGCCACGGCGTGCGCAAGGTGAACATCGACACCGACAACCGCCTGGCCATGACCGCCGCGATCCGCCGCGTGATGGCCGAACACCCGGCCGAGTTCGACCCGCGCGCCTATCTGAAGCCCGCGATGGCGATGATGGCGCAGGTCTGCCGCGACCGGTTCGAGGCTTTCGGCACCGCCGGCAACGCCGACAAGCTGCGCCCGCTGTCCCTGCCGGAAATGGCCGCGCGCTACTGATCCGCGCGGGCCAGCAGCTCCTCGACCTTGGGGCCGATCGCATCCACGATCTGCTCGACGCCGCGCGCGTTGGGGTGGATGCGGTCGTCCTGCATCAGGTCCGACAGGGACAGGCCCTGCGTGGCCTTTTCCCCGATCGGACCCAGGAAGTCGGGGACCAGCACCGCGTCGTATTCAGTGGCCAGATCGGCATACATCGCCTCGAAGTCGCGCTTGAACTCGGGGCCGTAATTGCCCGGCGCGGGCAGGCCCGCCAGCAGCACGGGCACCCCCGCCGCCTGCGTCTTGTCCAGGATCGCCGCCAGGTTCGCGCGGCTGGAGGACGGGTCGATCCCGCGCAACAGATCGTTGCCGCCAAGCGCCACGATCATCGCGTCGGGCCCGTCCGCCAGCGTCCAGTCGATCCGCGCGGCACCCCCCGCCGTGGTATCCCCCGACACGCCCGCATTGGTCACCGCGACGTCATGGCCGCGGTCGCGCAGCCACGCCTCCAGAACAGGCACGAAACCCTGATCCTGCGGCAGGCCGTATCCCTGCGTCAGACTGTCGCCCATCGCGGTCAGGCGCAGCGTCTCTGCGTCAGCAGGGGCTGCCCATGATGCCGCGATGGTGACCGCCAGCGCCGCGACGGCGGCTGTCAGGCGGTTGCCTTCGCGGGCGGGCCGACCATATCGTGCCCCGACACCCAGACCGCGACGAAGGAGCGACCCGATGGCCGACCCCGTGATCCGCCTGTCCGATGCGCATCTGACGTTGCAGGGCAATGCCGGGCCGGTCCCGATCCTGCGCGGCCTGTCGCTGCAGGTCGAACGTGGAGAGACGGTCGGGCTGGTGGGTCCTTCGGGATCGGGCAAGTCGTCGCTCCTCATGCTGATGGGCGGTCTGGAACGCGCCACGGGCGGCCTTGTCCAGGCGATGGGTCAGGACCTGACCGTACTGGACGAGGATGCGCTGGCGCGCTTTCGTCTGTCCCATATGGGGGTGGTGTTCCAGTCCTTCCACCTGATCCCCACCATGACGGCGCTTGAAAATGTCGCGACGCCCCTGGAGCTGGCCGGTGCGCCCGACGCCTTCGACCGCGCGGCAGCGGAGCTGGACCGCGTGGGCCTTGGCGCGCGGCGCGACCATTACCCCGCGCAACTGTCGGGCGGAGAGCAGCAGCGCGTGGCCCTGGCCCGCGCCGCCGCGCCGCGCCCGGCGATCCTGCTGGCGGACGAACCCACCGGCAATCTGGACGGGGCGACGGGGCAGGCGATCATGGATCTGCTGTTCGGGCTGCGCGCCGATCATGGCGCGACACTGGTCCTTGTCACGCATGATCCGGACCTGGCGCGACGCTGTGATCGTGTGATCCGCCTGGCCGACGGCCGTCTGGCCGCCGAGGCCGCGGCATGAGCCTGGCGCTGGCGGCCCGGCTGGCGCGGCGCGACCTGCGCGGGGGCCTGCGCGGGTTCTGGGTGCTGCTGACCTGCTTGGCGCTTGGCGTGGCCGCCATCGCCGCCGTGGGGTCGGTGCGCGCGGCGATCCAGGCGGGGCTGACCTCGCAGGGCGCGATCCTGCTGGGCGGCGATGCCGAGGTGCAGCTGACCTATCGCTTTGCCACGCCCCCAGAGCGGGACTGGCTGGAGGATCGGGCCGTAACGGTATCCGAAATCGTCGATTTCCGGTCCATGGCGGTGGTCGGGCAGGGGGATGCCTCCGAACGCGCCCTGACCCAGGTCAAGGGTGTCGACGCGGCCTGGCCCCTGCTGGGTCAGGCGGTGCTGGACCCGCCCATGCCGCTGGCGCAGGCCTTGGGGGCGACCCCGCAGGGCCTGCCCGGGGGCGTGATGGCGCCGCTGCTGGCGGACAGGCTGGGGCTGTCGCCGGGCGACGTGTTCCGCCTTGGCACGCAGGATTTCGTGCTGACCGCGCGGCTGGTCAGCGAACCCGATGCGGGGGCGGCCAGCTTCGGCTTCGGCCCCCGCACCCTGGTCCTGCGCGAGGCGCTGGCCGACAGCGATCTGCTGGGCGCGGGCACGCTGTATGACAGCAACTACCGGCTGGCGCTGCCGCCGGGGACCGATCTGGACGCGCTGCGGGCCGACTGGCGCGCGGCCTTCCCCGACAGCGGCGCACGCTGGCGCGACAGCCGCCGCGGCGCGCCGGGCATCGACAGTTTCGTGGACCGCATCGGGGCGTTCCTGGTGCTGGTCGGGTTGACCGGGCTGGCCGTGGGCGGGGTCGGCGTGTCGGCGGCGGTGCGCGCCCATCTGGCCCGCAAGACCGAGACCATCGCCGTGCTCAAGACCTTCGGCGCGTCGGGGCGCACGATCTTTCAGGTCTACCTGCTGCAGATCGGGGCGGTGACCGCGATCGGCGTGGCGGCGGGGCTGATCCTGGGGGCGCTGGTGCCCTTGGCGCTGGCGCCGCTGCTGACGGCGCGCCTGCCGGTGCCGGCGGTCTTCGGCGTCTATCCGGGCCCCCTGGCGCAGGCGGCGGTCTATGGCGTGCTGACCGCGTTCATCTTTGCGCTGTGGCCCTTGGCGCGGACGCGGCGCATTCGGGCGGCGACCTTGTTCCGCGACGCGGACGCATCCGGGGGCGGCTGGCCCGAACGGCGCTATCTGGTGATGATCGTTGCGGCGCTGATCGCGCTGGTGGGGGCTGCCGCACTGTTTTCGGGGCTGTGGCGGCTGACGCTTGGCATGGCGGGGGGCGTCCTGGCGGCCTTTGTCGTGCTGGCCGGGGCGGCGGCGCTGGTCCGGCGCGCGGCGGGGGCGGGGGCGCGGCTGGCACGGCGCAGACCCGCGCTGCGGCTGGCGCTGGCGGCCATCGGCGGACCGCGCAGCGAGGCGCTGTCGGTGATCCTGTCCCTGGGCCTGGGACTGACGGTGCTGGCGGCGGTGGGGCAGGTGTCGTCGAACCTGCGCCAGGCCATCGCGACCGAACTGCCCGAACGCGCGCCCAGCTATTTCTTCCTGGACATCCAGCCCGATCAACTGGACCCGTTCCTGACCCGGCTGCGGGACGATCCGCTGGTCGGCGACGTGCAGACCGCGCCGATGCTGCGCGGCATCGTCACGCAGCTGAACGGCCGCCCCGCGCGCGAGGTCGCGGGCGATCACTGGGTGCTGCGCGGCGACCGGGGCATCACCTATGCCGCGACCCCGCCGCCGGGCACCCAGATCACCCGCGGCGACTGGTGGCCCCAGGATTACGCCGGCCCCCCGCTGGTCAGCCTGTCCGAGGAGATCGCGACCGAGATCGGCCTGGACCTGGGCGACACCGTCACCGTCAACATCCTGGGCCGCGACATCACCGCGACCATCGCCAACCTGCGGGTGGTGGATTTCAGCGATGCGGGCATCGGCTTTGTCATGGCGCTGAACCCGGGCGCGCTGGCGGGCGCGCCACACACCCACATCGCCACCGTCTATGCCGATCCGGCGGCCGAGGCGCAGATCCTGCGCGATCTGGGCAACCGCTTTCCGAACATCACCGCCGTCCCCGTGGCCGAGGCGATCGACCGTGCCTCGGACGCCCTGGCGGGGATTGCGGCGGCGGTGGCCTGGGCGGCGGGGGCCACGCTGGTCACCGGCTTCGTCGTGCTGATCGGGGCCGCGGCGGCGGGCGAACGCGCGCGCGTCTATGAGGCCGCGATCCTGAAGACGCTTGGCGCGTCGCGCGCGCTGATCCTGGGCAGCTTCGCGCTGCGCCAGGCGCTGATGGGGGCGGCGGCGGGGCTGGTCGCGCTGTTGGGCGGGGGCCTCGCGGGATGGGCTGTCAGCCGCTTCGTGATGGACGTGCCCTATCGGTTCGACATGGGCTCGGCGCTGCCCATCGTGGCGGGCGGCATCGCCGCGACCGTCGTGGCGGGGTTGGCCTTTGCGTGGCGCCCGCTGGCCGCGCGGCCCGCACAGGTCCTGCGGGCGCAGGACTAGGGGTTGACGGGACCGGGCAGGGGGGCCACGGGCTGGGACACGTCGCGCTGCCATTCCCGCCAGATCGACATCATCAGCGCCATCAGCACCGGCCCCACGAACAGGCCCACCAGGCCCATCGTCTTGATCCCGCCGATCAGCCCGAAGAACGTGGCCAGGAACGGCAGCTTGACCGGGCCGCCGATCAGCACGGGGCGGATGGTCTTGTCCACGATGAACAGCTCGACCGTGCCCCACAGGAACAGCGCGGCGCCCGCGACCGGCGTTCCGCTGAACACCAGATAGGCCGAGATCAGCGTGAAGGACAGCGGCGCCCCGCCCGGGATCAGCGCCATGAACCCGGTCACGACCCCGAAGAACACCGGCGAGGGCACCCCTGCCAGCCAATAGGCCGTGCCCAGGATCACCCCCTCGCCGATGGCGATCAGGGTCATGCCGGTGACGGTCGCGCTGATCGTGGCGGGGACCACGCGCGACATGTGCGACCAGCGGCCGGGCAGGATGCGCGCGCCCACGCGGTCCAGCTGCGCCACGATGCGTTCGCCGTCGCGATAGAACACGAACAGCGCGATCAACGTGAACAGCAGGTTCAGCATGAAGTGGAACGCGGTCGATCCCGCGGTCAGGATGCCGCGATAGACGGAATAGATGTTCGACCCGGTCACCGCCTGGACCAGCTGGCTGATCGCGCCGGGCTGACCGATATAGGTGCGCCATTGCTGGTCCAGCCACGGCCCAATGCGGGGGATGTCAGCGATCCAGGGGGGCGTGGCCTCGCCCATGGCGTTCACGTTGCCCGCCCACAGGATCCAGACGCGCAGTTCGGCCGCCGCATAGGTCAGCGCCATCAGCAGCGGCACCACCAGGATGCACAGGATCGCCAGCACCAGCAGCGTGGCGGCCAGCGTCGGCCCGCTGCGCTGTGCCAGACGCTCGCGGATGCGCCAGCTGGCCACGCAGATGATCGTCGCGGCCAGGACCGGGATCAGGAAGCCGTGGAAGAAATAGATCGACGCCGCAAGGATCCCCAGCAGCAGCCAGCGCGCGGCCGACAGGTCGGTGACCAGCGGGCGCGGCGCCGGACGGGGAACGGCGTTGCGGTCGGCCCCTGGGGTCATTCGCGCGTCTCCGGGTGGTCGTCGCCAGGGGCGGGGGGCAGCGTGCCCTCGGCCCGGTCGCGGTGCAGGGCGGCGCGGCCCAGCAGCATCAGCGTGACGGGAACCGTCGTCATGATGCCCAGACCCACCATCAGTTCATGCAGGATCGGGCGCCCCTGCTGAAAGCTGGCCAGCAGCGCCGACCCCAGGATCACCCCGCCCGTCCCCCAGCTGGAGGCCAGCGTCGGCGCATGCAGCCGGTCATAGAAGCTGTTCATCCGCAAGAACCCCCAGGCCCCGATCAGCGTCAGCGTCGCGCCCAGCATCACCAGCCCCGCCACCGGAACGGCCAGCCACAGGGGGATGTCGTCAAGCGGGCTCATTCGATCACCTCTCCGCGGAACAGGAACTTGGCCAGCGCGATGGAGGCCACGAACCCCATCACCGCGATGACCATCGCGGCCTCGAACAGGTACAGTGAGCCAAGGCGCATCCCGGTGACCAGGAACAGCAGCATCACCGCGATATACAGCGTGTCAAGGGCCAGCACCCGGTCCTGGGCGCGGGGACCGCGCAGGATGCGCAGGCCCGCCAGGCAGCCCGCCAGGGCTAGGACCACCTGGGCATAGCCGATGGCAAAGGTCAGGATCGTGCCGCTCATTCGAAGATCTCCTGCAGCATGGGTTCATACACGTCGCGGATGACATGCAGGTAATGGTCGGTCTCGGCCCCGTCGAAGACATGCAGGACAAGCGTCTGGCGGTCGTGGGAATATTCGATCCAGGCGGTGCCGGGCGTGGCGGTCAGGATGATCGACAGCACCGCCAGCCCGGTCGGGCTGCGCAGCTGCAGCGGCACCTCGAGGAAGGCCGAGCGGCGGCCCGACCGCCCCTCGGTCAGGATCAGCCGCGCCACGCGGATGTTCGACCGGACGATGTCGCCGAACAGCGTGGCGATCAGCCGCGGCACCACGCGCCAGTTGCGCGGCGTGGCCCGTTCGGGGTGCAGCGACGACATCGCCCAGCCCGCCAGCAGCGCCAGCGCGCCCCCCAGCAGCAGGTGACCAAGCGAGAACCGCGTCATCACCATCCACAGCAGCGTCAGCAGGCCCGACTGGACGGGATAGGGGACAAGCCGGGTCATCATGGAACGTCCTCTGGGGTGGGCGGCTGCGCGTCGTCGGCACGGGGCGCGGTCAGCACGCCCTGGGCATAGCGCGACGTCTGGTGCAGCGCCTGCGCGGTGCGGTCGGTATAGCGCAGCACGGCCTCGGATTCGATGCTGATCATGGCCAGGACGGCGATCAGGGCCATGATCGGGGCGATCTCCATCGCCATGACCGGGGAATCGCGGTCGTCATTGGCCCAGAAGGTCTGGATGCCGATCCGCGCCAGACCGATCAGCGTGGCAAAGCCCGACACCAGCAGCAGCGCGACGAAGGCCCAGCCCAGCCAGGGGCTGGTGTCTGCCGTGTCGAAGACGCCCTGGATCATCGTCAGCTTGCCGATGAAGCCGGGCATCGGCGGCAACCCCGCCAACGCCAGCAGGCACAGCGCAAAGCACGCCGCCAGCAGGGCGGGGCCTGCGGCGATGGCGGGGCCGTCCGGGCCGTCGTCGTCGGACGGCAGGTCGGCCTTGGCGCCATAGATCTCGGCCGTCAGGGCCAGCATGGCGGCGATGCCGCCGTCGTCGCGCGACATCGGCTCGACCATCAGGAACAGGGCGCCCGCGGCCAGGGTCGACGCGACCATGTAATGCAGGGCGCCCGCCAGCATCCATTCCCCGCCCCCCGCCAGCGCCAGCCCGGTCACGGCAAGCATGGTGCCCGACGACAGGATCACCGCATGCGCCGCGATCCGCCCCAGGCTTTGCGACGCCAGCACGCCCAGCATGCCGAAGACGACCGTGGCCATGCCCAGCCCGATCAGCAGCCCCGCGCCCAGCCCCGCAGACGGGCCCGATCCGGCCGCGAACAGCAGCATCGTCAGGCGCAAAATCGCATAGATGCCCACCTTGGTCATGATCGCGAACATCGCGCCCACCGGCGCGGCGGCGGCCATGTAGGCGTTGGGCAGCCAGAAGGACAGCGGCCATATGCCCGCCTTGACCAGGAAGGCCACCCCCATCAGCCCCAGGCCCATCTGCAGCAGGGGCCGGTTGGCGGCATCGATGTCGGGCATCATGCTGGCCAGATGCGCCATGTTCAGCGTGCCCGTCACGCCATAGATCAGGCTGATCCCCAGCAGCAGCAGCAGGGACGCCGCCAGGTTGATCGCGATGTAATGCAGCCCCGCGCGGACCCGCACCTGCCCCGACCCGTGCAGCAGCAGGCCATAGGACGCGGCCAGCAGCACCTCGAAGAAGACGAACAGGTTGAACAGGTCGCCGGTCAGGAACGCGCCGTTCAGACCGACCAGCAGGAACTGGAACAGCGAAAAGTAATGCTGCCCCTGCCGATGCCAGGACGCCCGCGCATAGACCAGCGACGCCAGCGCCAGCACCGATGTCAGCAGCAGCATCATTGCCGCCAGGTGATCCAGCACCAGGACGATCGCCATCGGCGCGGCCCAGTCCCCCAGCAGGTAGAAGCCGATGTTCTCGGCCCCTTCGGACGCGCCCAGCTTGGCGCGCATCAGCAGCGCAACCGCCACCGCCAGGGTCAGCCCGGTCGCGATCAGGCTGAGCCAGAATTTCGCCGCGCGCTGGCGGTCGTCATAAAGCAGCATCAGCGCGCCGGCGACGAAGGGGATCAGGATCGGGGCGATGATCAGGTGCTGGCTCATGGCTGCTCTCTCTCGCGGCCGTCGACATGGTCGGTGCCGGTGAACCCGCGCGATGCGATCAGCACGACCAAGAACAGCGCCGTGGTGGCAAAGCTGATGACGATGGCGGTCAGGACCAGCGCCTGGGGCAGCGGGTCGGCATAGCGGGTCGGATCGACGAAGCCGCCCTTGGGCATGATCGCGGGCGCCGACAGCGTCAGGCGCCCCATGGAAAAGATGAACAGGTTCACCGCATAGGACAGCAGGCACAGCCCGACGATGACCTGGAAGCTGCGCGGGCGCAGGATCAGCCAGATGCCCGACGCCGACAGAACGCCGATGGCCAGGGACAGCACGATCTCCATCAGCGGATCTCCTTTGTGGCGGGGGTGGCATCGTCCTGTTCGCGCAGGCGCGCGGCGCGCAGGGACTGGTGGGCGATGGCGATCAGCATCAGCACCGTCGCGCCCACGACCAGGGCAAAGACCCCCAGGTCGAACAGCAGCGCGGTCGCGGCGGGCACGTTCCCGATCAGCGGGATCGAGACATAGCGGGCATGGGCCGACAGGAACGGATAGCCGAAGATCCACGACCCCATCCCCGTGCCCACCGCGATCAGCAGGCCGATGCCCATCCAGCGGATCGGCAGGATGGTCAGCCGCGCCTCGACCCAACGCACATTGGTGGCCAGGTATTGCAGCAGGAAGGCGATGGCCATGGTCACGCCCGCGGCGAAGCCGCCGCCCGGCAGGTCATGGCCGCGGAAGAAGAAATAGGCCGCGACCATGATCAGCACCGGGAACATCCACAGCATGATGACCGACGGTACCATCAGGTAGTCGTCCAGCGCCTGCTGGCTGGTGGCCTGCTGCTGGTTGGGCTGGTCCACGCTTTCGGGGGCGGGGCGGAACCGGCGCAGCAGCGAATAGACGGTCAGGCCGACGATCGCCAGCACGGCGATCTCTCCGAACGTGTCGAAGGCGCGGAAATCGACCAGGATGACGTTCACCACATTGGTGCCGCCGCCTTCGTAATAGGCGTTGGCCAGGAACCAGTCGCCCACGTTCGGGACCAGCGGCCGTGTCATCACCGAATGCGCCACCAGGGCGATGCCCGACCCGCCCGCGACGGCCATCACCAGGTCGCGCATCCGCCGCCTGCGCGCGGATGCCAGGTTGTCCTCGGGCAGGCCCGCCCGGCGTTGGGGCAGCCAGCGCAGGCCCAGCAGCAGCAGGACCGTGGTCACCACCTCGACCAGCAGCTGGGTCACGGCAAGGTCTGGGGCCGACAGCCAGGCGAAGGTCAGGCAGGTGACCAGACCCGCGCCGCCCAGCATCGCCAGCGCGGCAAAGCGGTGGTACTTGGCCTGCCACGCCGCACCCACAGCGCAGGCCCCGCCGATCAGCCACATCAGCGCGAATGCCGGGCTGAAATCGGTCACCCGCGCCGGGGGTGCCCAGGGGAACCGCGCGCCGATGGCCGCGACGGCCAGAAACAGCGCGACCGCCACCAGCAGGCGCAGCTGCGGCTGCAGCCGTTCGGTCGCAAGCCGGCCCAGCACGCGGCGGGGCAGGACCCACGCCCCCTTCAGCATCAGCCGGTCGAAGACGCGCTGCCCGCGCAGGCGGTGCAGCAGGGGCGGGCCTTCGGGGCCCAGGGGGATGCGGGTCCGGGTCATCGCATAGATCAGCGTGCCCACGCCCAGGGACACCAGGCTGAGCATCAGCGCCGCATTGACCCCGTGCCAGATCGCGATGTCGTAATAGGGCAGGTCGGGCCCAAGCACGGCGCGCGCGGCGCGGTTGATGACCGGGCCAATCACCGGCGCGGGCAGGATGCCCACCGCCAGGCAGGCCGCGGCCAGCAGGCTGACGGGCAGGCGCAGCAGAACCGGCGCCTCGGACACGCGGCCGCGCAGGGCGTCGGGCAGCGGACCGAAGAACACCGACGCGATGAACCGGATCGCATAGGCGGCGGAAAACGCGCTGGCCACGACCGCCAGATAGGGCAGGCTGTCGTCCAGCCAGCTGCCGTTGTGCCAGGCGACGGCCTCGGCCAGGAACATCTCCTTGGACAGAAAGCCGTTCAGCAGCGGCACGCCCGCCATCGCGGCGGATGCGATGATCGCCAGCGTCGCGGTGAAGGGCATCACGCGCGCGAGTCCGCCCAGCTTGCGCAGGTCGCGCGTGCCGGTCTGGTGGTCGATGATGCCCGCGGTCATGAACAGCGACGCCTTGAAGACCGCGTGATTGCAGATGTGAAAGATCGCGGCCAGGATCGCGCCCTGGCTGCCGATGCCGGCCAGCGCGGTGATCAGGCCCAGATGGCTGATCGTCGAATAGGCCAGCAACCCCTTGAGGTCGTGGCGGAACAGCGCGATCACCCCGCCGGTCAGGAAGGTCGCCATGCCGATGCCGGTCACGGCCAGGAACCACGCCTCGGTCCCGCCCAGGACGGGAGAGAAGCGGATCAGCAGGAACACCCCGGCCTTGACCATCGTGGCACTGTGCAGGAAGGCCGAGACCGGGGTCGGCGCCGACATCGCGCCGGGCAGCCAGAAATGGAACGGCACCTGCGCCGACTTGGTGAACGCGCCCAGCAGGAACAGCGCCAGGATCGCGCCGTACATCGGGTGTTCGCGCACCTGCGGCCCCGCGGCCAGCACCACGTCCAGATCGTGGCTGCCCACGACATGGCCCAGCATCAGCATCGCTAGCAGCAGGCAAAGCCCGCCCATCGCGGTGATCAGCAGCGCGGTGCGCGCGCCGTCGCGTGCCGCCTGGCCCTGGTGCCAGAACCCGATCAGCAGGAACGACACGACCGATGTCAGCTCCCAGAACACCACCAGCATCAGCAGGTTGCCCGACAGAAGGATGCCCTGCATCGCGCCGGTGAACGCCATCAGCAGAGCGAAGAAGCGTGGCAGGCGGTCCTTGCCCGCCATGTAGACCTGGGCATAGACGACGACCAGCAGGCCGATCGCGCTGACCAGCGTCGCGAACATCCACGCGAACCCGTCCATCCGCAGCGACAGCGACAGCCCCGCCGACGGCACCCAGTCCAGCGATGCGCGCAGCACCTCGCCCGACATCACGGGTCCCCCCAGCCCCGCCGACAGCGCGATCCCGGCCAGCATGGTGATGCCCGCCAGAATCCCCGCCGCGCGCCCCGAGACGCTGATCAGCAGAAGCGCGGAAAGGAAGGGCAGGACCGCCAGCAGCACCAGAAGGTTCTGCTGTGCAAGGGCGGTGGGGGTGATCATCAAGGGCGGTCCTTCGCTGGGGCGGCATGCAGGGCGGGGCAGGATCCCAGGCGAGATCATGCGGGCGTCGGGGGAATGCGGCAAGATGCGGGTGATGACGGGACGGCGCATGCGATGCGGCCGTGCCGCGGCACGATCCGTCCGGGATCACCTCTGTGGGGGCGGCCGCGGAGCCATCGGCCGCGGGTCAGGACAGCAGGCGTCCGCGGGCGCGGGTCAGGCCAGCGGAGGGCCGCGGGCGCGGGCAGGGCGGGCGACGCCCTGCGGCCGGGGAACGTCCGCGTCGGACGCGGCGATGACCGACACGGCCTGCGGCGGGACGGGCCCCGCGGGCGCGCGGTACCATGGATCGGCGTCCGGCAGAGGTGATGTCGCCTGCGGTCCGGCCGGAGCCTTGGAGGTCAGGACTGCGACCTGGGCCGGGCTGTCGGAATACAGCCGCTGCTCCTCGGTCAGGCGCAGGAACTGCGGCCCCAGTTCGACCGAGGCAGGCGCCGTCGCCCCGTACAGCGCAAGCTGCACGATGCTGGCCACCAGGACCAGAACGCGCATGATGCACGCCAAGGGTTTCCGCTGTCCGTCCATGGCGCGGATATTGCAGACGCCGCCGGGGCGATGCAAGGGCGGGTGGGGGGCGCAGACGCGTTTGTCACCCCACCGGCAGGTGCAGTTCGGCCCGCAGGCCGCGCCCCTGCGCCCCCGCGCGCAGCCGCAAGGTCCCGCCGAACAGCTGCGCGATCTCGGTCACGATGGACAGGCCCAGACCGCTGCCGCCGGGCCGCGCCTCGGCCGACGCGCCGCGGGTAAAGCGCGAGGTCAGCTGGTCCATCGCCGGGGCGGCGATGCCGGGGCCGTCATCCTCGACCGAGATCACCGCCGTGTCGTCCTGCCGCGCGACGCGGACGGTGACCTCTGCCCCGCGGCCGGCATAGGCCAGCGCGTTGTCGATCAGGTTCTTCAGCGCCTCGGCCAGCAGGACGGGTTCGGCGCGGACGACGACGGGCTGGCCGTCATATCCCAGGTCGATCCCCGCACCGGCGGCGCGCGGGATCATCTCTCCGGTCAGATCGCGGGCCAGGGCGTGGGCATCCAGCGGCGCGACCATCGGATGGCCCGCGGCCGCATCGACCCGCGCCAGCAGCAGCAGCTGCGCCAGGATCCGTTCGGCATCGGCCAGCGCCGCGTCGCCCTTGGCCACCGCCGATCGCGCGGCCTGCGCGTCGCCCGCCCGGTGCGCCAGTGTCAGCTGGGTGCGGATCACCGCCAGCGGCGTGCGCAGCTGATGGCTGGCATTGCCGGTGAAGTTGCGCAGCGCCGACAGCGCCGTGTCCAGCCGCACCATGAACGAGTTCATCGCCGCGACCAGGTCCTGGACCTCCTGCGGGACGTCGGTGGGCAGGGGGGACAGGTCGTCCGCGCGCCGCGCGCTGATCGCGTCGCCCAGCCTGTTCAGCGGGCGCAGCGCCAGCGGCACCGCGATCCAGATGATCGCCGCCGCCCCGCAGATCATCAGCGCCAACCTGGCCGCCGAGCGCAGCAGGATCGCCTGCGACAGCTGGTTCCGCGCCAGCTTGGATTCCGCGACCGTCACGCGGAACGGAATGGACTCGATGCCCGTCGACACGGTCCGCGCCAGCGTGATGACCCGGATCGGCGCGCCCGCGAACACCGCATCCGCATAGCCCGCGCCATCCGCGCCCGGTTCGGCCAGCGGCAGGTCGGCATAGCCGGTCATGAACCCGCCCGGCCCGTCGACGCGATAGAACACGCTGTCCTGCGCGGTCGAGGTCAGCATCTCCAGCGCGGAATAGGGGATGTCGGCCTGCAGGGCGGCATCGTCGCCCACCGTCACCCGTTCCGCGATGGCCAGCGCCGATCCGGTCAGCACCCGGTCGGACACGGCGCGGGCGGTGGACACGGCCTCGGACCAGGTGTCGGCCATCGCCAGCGTGCCCAGGGCGGCCGTGGCCGCCAGCAGCCAGGCCAGCAGGCGGCGGCGCAGCGATCCCATCGGCGCTCAGACGCCCTTGTCGATGTAATAGCCGATGCCCCGCGCGGTGCGCAGCTGCACCCCGTGGGGCGCCAGCCTGCGGCGCAGGCGGCTGGCATATTGCTCGATCGCGTTGTCCGACAGGGTATCCTCCAGCGAGGTCATGGACTGCATGATCGTCTCCTTGGGGACGACCTTGCCGGCGCGCATGAACAGCAGTTCCAGCAGCGCATGTTCGCGGGCGGGCAGGTCCATCGGCTGCCCCTCGGCCAGGAAACGGCGCGCGGTCAGGTCCAGCATGACGCCGCCGATCGTGACCTCGGCCGCGCGCAGGCCCGCCTGGCGGCGCAGCAGCGACCGGACGCGGGCCTCGAATTCGGTGATCTCGAAGGGTTTGACCATGTAGTCGTCCGCCCCCAGGTCCAGGCCGCGGACGCGTTCCTCGGGCGTGCCGCGGGCGGTCAGGATCATCACCGCGGCCGGGTCGCGGCGGGTGCGCATGCGGCGCAGGACCTCCAGCCCGTCCATCTGCGGCAGGTTCAGGTCCAGGATCACCAGGTCGAACCGTTCCGCCGCGATCAGCGCCTCGGCCGAGGCGCCGTCATCGACATGATCCACGGCATGTCCCGCACCGGCCAGAAGCTGCACCAGCCCGTCGGCCAGCGCCGCGTTGTCCTCGACCAGCAGAATGCGCATCGACCGTCCCCCCGGCGGCGATCTTAGGGCCGCGCGGGCCGGGCAGGCAAGGGCGCGCGGCCCGCTTGTCCGGCGGGGCGGCGGGTGCCACGATGCGCCATGCTGGTGCGCATGATTCCCCGCCTGTCCTGCGTTGCGCTGATCCTGTCCGTCATCGCCGGGGCGGCGGCGGCCGACACGCTGCGGTTTCCCGCGCCCTCAGGCGCGCAGGACCGGCCGCTGCGCCTTTACATGTCGTTGGACGAGGATCTGGCCCGCCCGCTGATCCAGGGGTTCCAGGCGCTGAACCCCGACATCGCCGTCGAATATCAGGACCTGCTGACCGGCCAGATCTTTGCACGCATCACCGAGGAGACGGACGCCGGCGGCACCACCGCGGATCTGGCGTTCTCCTCGGCCATGGACCTGCAGATCAAGCTGGCCAATGACGGCTATGCCCAGGCGGTGGCCACGCCGTCCTCGGCCGACTGGCCGCGCTGGGCGAACTGGCGCGACACGGCCTATGCGATCACGTTCGAACCCGCCGTCCTGGTCTATCACAAGCCCAGTTTCCGCGACCGCCGGCCCCCCGCAACCCGGTTCGAGCTGCTGGACTGGCTGGATCATGGCGGGGCGGCGGTGCAAGGGCGCATCGGCACCTATGACATCTCGCTGTCGGGGGTGGGATACCTGTTCCTGGCCCGCGACCAGGAGCATTTCTTTGACATCTGGAACCTGGGCCAGGCGATGGGACGCGCGGGCGTCCAGCAGTTCGCGACCTCGCGCGAGATCCTGGAACGCGTAGCCGACGGGCGGCTGGCGGTCGGATACAACATCCTGGGGTCCTATGCCGCGGACTGGGCGCGGCAGGAGCCGGACGTGGGCCTGCTGTTGCCGCGCGACTTCACTGTGGTCGTGTCGCGGGTGGCGCTGGTGCCGCGTGCGGCGGCGCGGCCCGACCTGGGCGCGGCCTTCCTGGCCTTCCTGATGTCGCGCGAGGGCCAGACCATCCTGGCCGAGGAGCTGCGCCTGCCCGCCGTCAGCTTGGAGGTGTCGTCGGGCGCGGACGGTATGCCCCCGGCGCTGGGCGCGCAGCTGCGCCCCGTGGCGATCAGCCCCGGCCTGCTGGCCTATCTGGACCAGTCGCGCCGCGCCCGGCTGATCGCGCGATGGCAGCAGGCATTGTCCCCGCCGGAGCCGGAGCCGGGCCCGGAATAATCGCGCCGATGTCAGCTTTGCGTCAGGTTGGCGTGTCAGGATGCCCGTTGCCGGGTGGAGGCCCGGCCAATGGGGAGGACTATCTTGAAACACGCGATTCTTGCGGGCCTGTTCACCGCGGCCCTGGCCGTTCCGGCGCTGGCCACCGACTATACCATCCTGGCGCCTGCCGCACCGGGCGGCGGCTGGGACCAGACCGCCCGCACCATGCAGGAGGTCCTGCAGGCCGAGGGCATCTCTGATTCCGTGCAGGTCCAGAACGTTCCGGGCGCCGGCGGCACCGTGGGTCTGGCGCAGTTCGCGTCCTCGGCCACCGGAAAGGCCGACCAGCTGATCGTGGGCGGCTATGTGATGGTCGGGGCGATCCTGACCAACGCCTCGCCCGTGTCGCTGGCCGACGTGACGCCCATCGCCCGCCTGACCGGCGAGTACGAGGCGATCGTGGTGCCCACCGCATCCGAGATCCAGGACATCAACCAGCTGGTCGAGATGCTGAAGGCCGATCCCGGCTCCGTCAGCTGGGCCGGCGGTTCGGCGGGCGGCGCGGACCACATCGCGGTGGGCCTTCTGGCCAATGCCGCCGATGTCGACCCGACCGCGATCAACTACATCGCCTATTCCGGCGGCGGCGAAGCACTGGCTGCGATCCTGGGCAACCAGGTGACCGCGGGCATCTCCAGCCTCGGCGAGTTCAAGCCGCAGGCCGATGCCGGGACGCTGCGCATCCTGGCCGTCACCTCCGAGGAGCGGATCGAGGGCGTCGACGCCCCCACCCTGACCGAGGTCGGCCTGGACGTCGTGCTGCAGAACTGGCGCATGGTCGCCGCCCCCGCAGGACTGTCCCCCGAGGACGAGGCCGCCATCGCCGCCGACATCGAGACGATGGCCAAATCGACCGCATGGCAGGAGGCGCTGGCGACCAAGGGCTGGGCCGACACCTATCTGGCGGGCGACGCGTTCCGCGCCCAGCTGGAGGAGGAGACCGCCACGACGGCCGCGGTCCTCAAGGACATCGGGCTGGTCGAATGACGACTGCCCCGGACACGAGACGCCGCCCCGACGGGGCGGCGCTGACCGTGGCGGCCGTGCTGGCGCTGATCGCGGTCATCATTTTCCGCGACGTGGCCACGCTGCCGCAGAACCGGGGCTATTCCGGCGTCGGCCCGGCCGACGTCCCGCGCTGGATCGCCTGGGCGCTGCTGGCGCTGTCGGCCTGGACCGTCGTCGCGGCATTCCGCGACGCGCCGGCCGAACGCCCGGCCCAGGATCCCGCGCCCATCGCCTGGATCATCGGCGGCCTGGCCGCACAGCTGGCGCTGCTGAACACGGCGGGCTTCGTCATTGCGACCGCGCTGCTGTTCGCGGCCACCGCCCGGGCCTTCGGCAAGCGCAACCTGGCGCTGACCCTGCCCATCGGGCTGATCTTCACCGGGACGATCTATCTGGTCTTCTCCCAGCTTCTGAACCTCAGCCTTCCGGCGGGTCCGCTGGAACGCCTGATCACGGGGGGCTAAGGGCATGGACACGTTCGGATATCTGTTTCAGGGCCTGATGGTCGCGACCGACCCGATGATCCTGCTTTACGCGCTGATCGGCGTGACCGTGGGCACCGCCGTGGGCGTGCTGCCCGGCATCGGGCCCGCGCTGACCGTGGCGCTGCTGCTGCCGGTGACCTACGGGCTGGACCCGGCTGGGTCGCTGGTCATGTTCGCGGGCATCTATTACGGCGGCATGTATGGCGGATCGACCACGTCGATCCTGCTGAACACGCCGGGCGAAAGCGCCTCCATCGTGACCGCGCTGGAGGGCAACAAGATGGCCCGCGCCGGACGCGGCGGGCCGGCGCTGGCCACCGCTGCCATCGGATCCTTCGTCGCGGGGCTGGTCGCGACGCTGCTTCTGGCCTTCGTCGCTCCGACGGTGGTCAAGCTGGCCCTGACCTTCGGCCCGCGCGAGTATTTCGCGCTGATGGTGCTGGCCTTCGTCACCGTGTCGTCTGCCTTTGGCGACAGCGCGCGCAAGGGGCTGATATCGCTGTTCATCGGACTGGCGCTGGCCTTGGTCGGCATCGACCAGCTGACCGGTCAGGCGCGGCTGGATTTTGGCGTCCCGCAGCTGCTGGACGGGATCGAGGTTACGACCCTGGCCGTGGCGCTGTTCGCCGTGGGCGAGGCGATGATCGTCGCCGCCAACCGTCATGGCGTCGAGGACAAGGTGACGGCGGTCAAGGGATCGGTCTGGATGACGCGCGAGGACTGGAAGCGGTCCTGGAAGCCCTGGCTGCGCGGCACCTTCATCGGCTTTCCCATCGGCGCCATGCCCGCGGGCGGTGCCGACATCGCCACCTTTCTGTCCTATGCCGCCGAGAAACGCGCCGCCAAGCGCCCCGAGGAGTTCGGCCACGGCGCCATCGAGGGCGTCGCCGGGCCCGAGGCCGCGAACAATGCCAGCGCCGCGGGCACGCTGGTCCCGCTGCTGACGCTGGGCCTGCCGACCACCGCCACCGCGGCCATCATGCTGGCCGGGTTCCAGCAGTTCGGCCTGCAGCCCGGGCCGTTGCTGTTCGCGACCAACCCGGACCTGGTCTGGGGCCTGATCGCGTCGCTGCTGATCGCCAACGTGATGCTGGTGATCCTGAACCTGCCGCTGATCGGGCTGTGGGTGCGCCTGCTGACCATTCCGCGGCCGTGGCTTTACGCGGGCATCCTGTGCTTTGCCACGTTGGGCACGATCGGCGCCAACCCGTCCCCGATCGAACTGTCGATGCTGCTGATCTTTGGCGTCATGGGCTACCTGATGCGCCTCTACGGCTATCCCATCGCGCCGGTGGTCGTGGGGCTGATCCTGGGCCCGATGGCCGAACAGCAGCTGCGCCGCGCGCTGTCGATCAGCCAGGGCGACGTGATGACACTGGTCTCGACCCCGGTGTCCGCGGGGTTGATCGCGGTCGCGGCCTTGGCGCTGATCGTGCCGATGATCATGCGGGCCCGCGGCAAGGGTCAGGTCCTCAGCCAGATGGCATCGGACGAGGATTGACGCGAAACCCCGGCCCGGTGACGGGCCGGGGGTCATGCATCCGGCGCAAGGCTGGGTTGACCGGATGCTGCATTGCAGAAACGGGGGTCGGACCCGATATCTCTGCTGTCACCTGATGACGGAAAGAGAGACCGAAATGACCACCCTGCGCAATGCCTGGAACCGCCTTCTGTCCGCGATGGACACTCTGGGTGCCAGCCTCGAGGCGGCCCGCGCCGTCCGCGCCCATCGCCGTCCCGCCGATGCCAGCCTGAAGCAGCTGGGCATCCGCCGCGACAGCTTTCCGACCCATATCTGATCGCGGCCCCGGCCCGATCCGCCACCCGGCGCGCCGCCCCCGCGGCGCGTCTTCGTGTTTCCGCGCCACGTTGGCGGAAAACCGACGATTGCGTGAACGGACACGGAAAGGTGCTGGTCCGATGGGGGGCCGTCGCCTATCGTGGCGGTCCAGGACGGCCGTGACGCCGCCTTTCATCACCTGACGAAAGTCCCATGCTCCTCGAAATCGCCATCGTCCTGCTGTTGACCCTCTTCAACGGCGTTCTTGCCATGTCCGAACTTGCCATCGTCTCTGCCCGGCCCGCCCGGCTCAAGACCATGGCCCAGCAGGGCAGCCGGGGGGCCGCGACCGCGCTGGACCTGGCCGCCGATCCGGGTCGGTTCCTGTCCAGCGTCCAGATCGGCATCACGCTGGTGGGCGTGCTGTCGGGCGCCTTCTCGGGCGCGACACTGGGCACGCGCCTGGCCACCGCCCTGGTCGCGGGGGGCATGCAGCCCGCGTTGGCCCATACGCTGGCCGTGGGCGGCGTGGTCGTCGCCATCACCTATCTGTCGCTGATCGTCGGGGAACTGGTCCCCAAGCAGATCGCCCTGCGCGCCCCCGAGGCCGTGGCCGCGCGCATCGCGCCGCTGATCCGGATGATCTCGCGCATCGCGGCGCCGGTGGTCTGGGTGCTGGACCGGTCGGGGCGGGTGCTGCTGGCCCTGCTGGGCCAATCGGGCAAGGCCGAGAGCAGCATGTCCGACGAGGAGATCAAGGTCATGCTGGCCGAGGCGCACAACGCCGGCGTCATCGCCCCGGCCGAGAACGAGATGATCGCTGGCGTCATGCGGATCGCCGACCGCACCGCGCGCGGCCTGATGACCCCGCGCCACGAGGTGCTGATCGCCGACGCGAACGCCACCCCCGACGATTTGGCGCAGGTCTTCCGCACCGGCCATCGCTCTCGCATCCTGCTGCGGGACGGGGCCGATGACGACATCGTCGGCGTCATCCATGCCCGCGACCTGATCCGCCTGCAGGCCGATCCCGCCGCCGACCCGCGCGCGCTGATTCAGGCGGTGCCCGTCGTGCGCGACGGTCTGCCGGCGCTGAACGTGATCGAGCAGCTGAAATCCTCGCCCGCGCACATGCTGCTGGTCTTTGACGAATACGGGCATTTCGAGGGTGTGATCACCGCGATGGACGTGCTGGAAGCCATCGCCGGCGATTTCCCCGACCCCGGAGAGGACGAGCCCAAGGCCGTCCGGCGCGACGACGGCAGCTGGCTGATCGCGGGCTGGATGCCGGTGGACGAATTCTCCGACCTGCTCGGCGTCCCGCTTCCCGAGGATCGCGATTACGAATCCGTGGCCGGCCTGGTTCTTGACCTTGCGGGCGTCCTGCCCGAGGTGGGCGCCCACGTGACCCTGTCGCCCTGGCGGATCGAGGTGGTGGACCTGGACGGCCGCCGCATCGACAAGCTGCTGGTCGCCCGCATCGACTGAGGAACGCCAGAACCGATGTCCGCCCCGCCGAACGCCGCATCCCATAACAGCCTCAGGACCTTTGTTCTGAGGCTGTGGACCGTCCGCGCGGTCCTGCTGCTGGTCGCGGCGGTGGCGGTTTCCCATCCGGCCTGGCAACGGCAGGTGCCGCATCTGTCTGGCGACCGCCTGTCCCAGGTCGACCTGCCTGCAACCATCGCGCTGGTCGACCGCCAGAGCGTGCCGGTGGTGCCGTCACCCGCCGCGGGGGCCGATCCGGAACCGTTTTCGCCGCCGCCCCCGCGCGCGCCCGTCAGGCTTGTCCTGCCGCAGGCACGCCGCGCCGCACCGCCGCGGCCTGTCCGGCGGACGCGCAGGCCCCGCGCGCCGCCACGCCCCTGAAACAATGACGATCTGAACGGACACCGCCCGGGCGGGCGGTTCGTCGCGACCTCATTCTTTCAGGACATCCAGATGACAGAGATGAACCAAGACCGGGCGGCCACGCCCCCGGCACCGACCGACATGGACGCGCAACCCGGCCCGGTCGAGGACTGGCGCCTGGTGCAACCCCCGACCACGCCGCACAGCGTCCTGCTGCACTGGGCGATCTTCGCGCTGGTGTTCGGCGGGGTGATCGGTGCCCTCGTGCTGATCTATTGACCGGCGCGGCATGGTGCGGCGGGGCCGTGCCATGCCCGTGGCCTGTAGAAAAGGACAACTCTCAATTGGGCAGCGTTTTGGACTAAACCGACATAAGTCAGCGGGTGCGAATCGCCGGGCAGAAGCCCTCAGCGACCCGGGGCATGTGATGTAACCAGCGACATTGTGAGGACTATCCATGGCCGCAGATCTTCCCGGAACCACGGGTGACGACACGATCGTGGGCACCGCCGAGGGCGACACGATCAACGGCGGCCCGGGCAATGACACCATCGACGGCGGTCCCGGAAATGACACCGTCAACGGTGGCGAGGGCGCCGACCATCTGACCTGGAACGGGTCGGCCGAGGGTGGCGAGCACGACACGTATATCGGTGGCGACGGGCATGTGCCGGTCTTCGACGGTTCCTATGTCATCGGCATGACGGGGTCCGAGAATTACACCTTCGATCCCTACAACCACAACGGCGGCGACACGCTGAGCCTGAACCCGGACAGCAACGCCGACATGACGGTCACCTATTCCTCGACCGAGGCGGGGACCGCGACCGATTCCAACGGCAACACCATCGAGTTCCAGGGAATCGAGCGGGTGTACCTGGGCGACGGCAACCACAATGTCGACGCCTCGAATGCCGACATCCTGTATGTCGACGGCCCGACGCACACGGTCGGCATGCGCCTTTATTCCGGCAACGGGGATGACACGATCCTGGGCAGCTCGGGCACGGACTACATCCAGAGCGGCGGCGGCAACGACATCGTCCATGGCGGCGACGGCAACGACGTGATCGAGACCGGCGGCGGCGACGACGTCGCCTATGGCGGGGACGGTGACGACGGCTATCGTTGGGGCAACGGCGGCAGCGACGCGCCGATCGGGAGCGACCTTTACGACGGCGAAGGGGGGTACAACACCCTGAACGCCTGGCAGTCCGCCCCGTCGGAGCCCACCGAATCCGCGCCCGGCGTGCATGTCGTGCTGGACAGCTCCAGCTCGGGCGACATCGACGCCCTGGGCGGCGTGGACGGGCATCTGCGGTTCCTGAACATGCAGAACCTGCGGACCGGCGGTGGTCATGACGTGATCGACGGATCGGCGGCAGGCGTCGACGGATACCGCGTCTTTGCCGACGCGGGCAACGACATGATCATCGGCAGCGACGGCAACGACGTCCTGGAAGGCGGGTGGGGCGCCGATACCATCATCGGCGGCCTTGGCAACGACGAGATCTCGATGAACGGCGATCTGTTCGCCGCCGTCAGCCGTCCTGATGCCGAGGTCGACACGCTGGTCCTGACCGACGGCTTTGGCCATGACACGATCCGCGGGTTCGGGTTCGGGGACGAGCTGGACAGCGAGGGCAACCCCGCCGCCGCGGACGTGCTGGACCTCAGCGGCCTGCATGATGCCGATGGCAACCCGATCGACCTGTCAGACGTCAAGATCCGCGCCGATGTGGACGAGTGGGACAACAAGTACGCCGTCATCTCCTTCCCGAACGGGGAAGAGCTGTGGATGCGCGACGTCGATCCCGACAGCCTGACACCGTCGCGCCTGAACGGGATGGGCATTCCCTGCTTCTGCGCTGGCACGATGATCCGCACCCCCGATGGCGACGTCGCGGTCGAGGACCTGCGCGTGGGCGACCTGGTCGAGACCCGCGACAACGGCGCCCGTCCGATCCGCTGGATCGGGGGGCGCGCGCTGGACCGCGTCGATCTGACCATGGTCCCCAAGCTGCGTCCGATCCGCATCCGCGCGGGCGCCCTGGGGCAGGATCTGCCAAGCCGCGACCTGATGGTGTCGCCGCAGCATCGCGTGCTGGTCCGGTCGGCCATCGCGCAGCGCATGTTCGGCACGACCGAGGTTCTGGTCGCCGCACGTCAGCTGACCGCGCTGGACGGCGTCGACGAGGTCGCGGTGGACTCGGTCCAGTACTATCACATCCTGTTCGCCCGCCACGAGATCGTCTTCTCGAACGACGCGCAGACCGAGTCGCTGTATACCGGGCCGCAGGCGATGAAATCTCTGGGCCAGGCCGCTCAGGACGAGATCTTCACGCTGTTCCCCGAACTGCGTGCCGGCCCGTCGGAACCCGCACGGCCCTTTGTGCCCGGCGGCAAGGCCCAGAAGATGGTTCAGCGCCACCGCCGCAACGGCAAGACGCTGGTCTGCTGACCAGGACCAAGCATTCACGGCCACTGCATCCGAAGGCACGCCGCCTTTGGTTGCGGTGGCCGTTCCTTTAGGCGTCGGCCGTCAAATGGCAGCATCCGAAGATGCGGTCACGTCGCGGGCGGGACAGTGTGCAATGCGCCGATGTCGCCGGCGGCCACCGCCACGGTCTTCAGGATCGCGTGGCAGGGTTGCCCCGGCGCAAGACCCATCGCGGCGACGGAGCGGCGCGTCAGGCGGGCCGTCAGCGTGTCGGGCCCGACGGTCAGGACGACCTGCGCGTTCGGTCCCTCCTCGGCCGTGATCGCGGCGATGCGGCCCGCCAGGATGTTCAGCGCCGACAGGCCCTGCGGCCGATTCCGTGACAGGATGACGTCGCGCGCCCCCACCCGCAGGCGCACATGCGTGCCGGGCGGGGCATCCAGGCGGGTGACGAAGACCGGACCCGCCCCCGTCTGCAGACGTGTCAGCCCGTCCGCATCGTGGCCGGCGACCTGCGCGGTCAGGACCGATGCCGTGTCCGCACCGACCGCGCCCGCATCGCCCAAGACCTGCGCCGGCGGCCCGATGGCCGCGACCCGCCCGGCCCGCAGCGCCACGACGGTGGTGGCCAGCCGCGCGACCTCGGCGCTGGAATGGCTGACATAGAGGATCGGCACGCCGGCCTCGTCGCGCAGGCGTTCGAAATAGGGCAGGATCTCGGCCTTGCGGGCCTCGTCCAGGGCGGCCAGCGGCTCGTCCGCCAGGATCAGGCGCGGGGCGGCTAGCAGGGCACGCCCGATGGCCACGCGGCTGCGCTCTCCGCCGGACAGGGTTCCGGGGCGGCGGGCCAGCAAGGGGTCGATGCCCAGCATCTGCACCACGCGATCCAGATCGGGCGCGGTGGCGTCGCGCGGCGCGAACCACCGGCCGTAGAGCAGGTTCTGGCGGACCGACAGATGCGGGAACAACCGCCCCTCCTGGAAGACATAGCCAAGGCGGCGGCGGTGGGGGGGCAGGTGGCGCCGAAGGGCGCTGTCGGTCAGGACCCAGTCATCGACCGCGATCCGCCCTGCATCCGGTCGCAGCAGGCCCGCGACGGCGTTTACGACCGTGGTCTTGCCCGAACCGGATGGCCCGAACAGCACCGTCAGCCCCGGGGGGGCGTCGAACGCCACGTCCAGGTCGAACCCGGCAAACCGGTGGGTCAGGCGGACCTGCAGCGTCATGCGCCCGCCACCCGCCGCGCGACGCGGCGCGCCAGAACCTCTGACAGCAGCAGCGCGGTCATGGCAATGGTGATCGACACCAGGACCAGGCGCCCCGCCGCCGCCTCTCCACCCGGCGCTTGCAGCAGGGCATAGATCGCCGAGGGGACGGTCTGGGTCTGGCCGGGGATGTTCGACACGAAGGTGATGGTCGCCCCGAATTCACCGATCGCCTTGGCAAAGGCCAGGATCGATCCGGCCAGCACGCCGGGCAGGATCAGGGGCAGGGTCACCGTGGCGAACACCCAGGCCGGGCCGGCACCGAGCGTGCCCGCCGCGGCCTCCAGCCGGGGATCGACGGCCTCTATCGCCAGGCGGATGGCACGCACCATCAGCGGAAAGGCCATGATCGCGGCCGCCAGCGCCGCCCCGGTCCAGCGGAACGAGAAGACGATGCCCACCGTCTCCAGCCACTGCCCGACGCTGCCCCGCCTCCCGAAGGTGACCAGCAGCAGATAGCCCGTGACCACGGGTGGCAGGATCAGCGGCAGGTGGACGATGCCGTTCAGGATTTGCTTGCCGGGAAAGGACCAGCGCGCCAGAACATAGGCGGTCAGGATGCCCAAGGGCAGGCTGACCAGCGTGGCGACCAGCCCGACCCACAGTGACAGGCGCACCGCCTGCCATTCGGTCGGCCCCAGCCAGGATGTGACGGCGTCGATCATTGTGGGGTCGTGAAGCCGTACTCTGTCCAGACCGCCCGTGCCGCGTCCGACGACAGATAGTCCAGAAAGGCCTGCGCCTGATCATTGTCCGACTGCGCGGTGACGGCTGCGGGATAGACGATAGGGTCGTGGCTGTCGGCAGGAAAGGTGCCCAGGATGGTCACGTCGTCCTGCGCGGCGGCGTCGGTGGCATAGGTGATGCCCAGGGGCGCCTCTCCGCGCGCGACGAAGGTCAGGGCGCTGCGCACGTTGTCCGATTGCGCGACCATGGGCGCCACCGCGTCCCACAGCCCCAGATGGGTCAGCGCGGCCTTGCCATAGATGCCCGCCGGGACGCTGTCGACCATCGCCATGGACAGCCGCCCCCCGTCCAGCATCGCCGTCAGGTCCAGGGTCTTGTCGATGGTCACCGGGGCCGCGTCGCCATGCGCGATCAGCACCAGGCTGTTGCCCAGCAGGTCGCGGCGCGTATCGGGACGGATGTCCCCCGAGGCCTGCACCGCGTTCATCCACTCCTCGCTGGCCGAGATGAAGATATCCGCGGGCGCGCCCTGCTGGATCTGGCGGGCCAGGGCGGACGAGCCAGCGTAGGACATCACGGCCATCTGACCGGTCTCTTCGCTCCACTGGGCAGCAATGCGGTCCAGCGCGTCGGTCAGGCTGGCGGCGGCAAAGACGGTCACATCATCGGCCAGCGCGGGAGACGCGATCAGCGCCACGCAGGCGGCAAGGGCAAGGCAATCCGGGCCGGGCATGGTGATCTCCGTCGGTGATATGGCCGGGTGGATATAACGCAACGAAGGGCCGACTTGGCAAGCGCTATTTTCCGGCGGACATATCGACGCACAGGGCGGGTCAGGGTGCGGACGAAAAAGATCAGATGAGTTGGGGATGGCGGAGGCGGTGGGATTCGAACCCACGGTGGACTTTCACCCACGTCGGTTTTCAAGACCGGTGCATTTAACCACTCTGCCACGCCTCCGACCGCTGCGGACTAGCGCGGCGCGGGCGTTTGCGCAAGCCTTCAGCGGGTCAGGGTGATCACGCGGTCGCCGCCCTCGACCTGGATCGCGGACAGGCGCGACAGGCGCAGGAAGCTGATCGGCAGCGCCACCGTGATCGTGTCCGTGACGGGATTTGCGGGCAGGGCCGCCGCGGGATTGTCCGCGACCGGGGGCGAGGCCACGAAGCGCAGGCGCAGGACGCCGTCCGGGTCGGGCTGCAGCTGGTCGCCGGACCGCGGCACCGACCGGACCAGGGCGGCCGAGTGATAGCCCTTGACCGGGGCAAAGCCGCGCAGCACCAGCAGGCGGCCGTCGCTGAGCGGTTGCCATTCGGCACCCAGGATCTGCGGCACCGCGGGGCGGGCGTCCTGGGCCGTGGGATAGCCGCCTTCCGGGGCCAGGGTTTCGGGGGTCGACGCACCCGCGCCACGCCAGCCAAGCGGGTTCCAGCCGCTGTCGCCGAACCGCCCGCAGCCGGACAGGATCAGGGCGCCGATCAGCAGCGGCAGGGTAAATCTGGTCATGGCATGTCCCCTTGGCGGTCCTTGGCCCCGTGATAGGCGATCCGGGCCGCGCCGAAAAGCCTCTTTGACCTGACCGCCGCGGCGCGCTAGGCCATGACCCCTGATATCAGGAGAGACCCATGGCCACCCCCGCCTTCGAGGACATCGCCGAAACCTTCGACTTTCTGGACGATTGGGAAGACCGCTATCGCCACCTGATCGAGATGGGCAAGGCCCTACCGCCCATGGACTCCGCGGTGCAGGTCCCGGCCACCAAGGTCGACGGCTGCGCCAGCCAGGTCTGGATCCTGCCGCGGATCGAAGGGCGCAGCTTTGACTTTCAGGGCGACAGCGATGCGCTGATCGTGCGCGGCCTGATCGCGGTGCTGCACGCGCTGTATGCCGGGTTGCCGGTGGACCAGGTCGAGGCGGTGGACGCCCAGGCCGCGCTGGCGCGCCTTGGGCTGGACGAACACCTGTCGGCGCAACGATCGAACGGCGTGCGCGCGATGATCGCCCGGATCAGGCAGCTGGCCGCCGACGCAGGCTGATCCAGCCGCCACCCAGGACGCGCGTGCCCTCGGCCTCGTAGAAAACGCAGGCCTGGCCGGGGCTGACGCCGTCCTCGGGATCCAGAAGTTCGACCTCGGCACGGCGGCCGGGCAGGGGGCGCAGGATCGCGGGCCGCGGCGGGCGGGTGGACCGGATGCGGACCAGGCAGGCGATCTCTCCCTCAAAGGGCTGATCGCCCAGCCAGTTCACCTCGGTCACGGCGACGGTGCGCGTCGACAGCGCCTCGCGCGGGCCGACGACGACGCGGCGCGTCTCCGGCTCCAGCCGCAGCACATAGAGCGGGCTGCCGCCGCCGATGCCCAACCCGCGCCGCTGTCCGATCGTATAATGGATCACCCCGCGATGGGTGCCCAAGACGGTGCCCTGCTGGTCGACGATCTCACCGGGATCTGCGGCACCGGGGCGCAGCTTCTCGATCACCGCGGCATAGTCGCCGTTGGGGACAAAGCAGATATCCTGGCTGTCGGGCTTGTCTGCGACGGACAGGCCGTAATCGGCGGCCAGGGCGCGCGTCTCGGCCTTGCTGACCAGATGGCCCAGGGGAAAGCGCAGGAAATTCAGCTGTTCCTGGGTGGTCGAGAACAGGAAATAGCTCTGATCGCGGTTCGGGTCGGCCGCCATGTGCAGTTCGGCGCGATGCGCGCCGTCCTTGCGCTGGATGTAATGGCCGGTCGCCATGCAGTCGGCATCCAGGTCGCGTGCGGTTTCCAGCAGGTCGCGGAACTTGACGCGTTCGTTGCAGCGGATGCAGGGAACGGGCGTCGCGCCGGCCAGATAGGCGTCGGCGAATTCGTCGATGACCGATTCGCGGAACTTGTTCTCGTAATCCAGGACATAATGGGGAAAGCCCATGCGTTCGGCCACGCGACGGGCATCGTGGATGTCCTGGCCCGCGCAGCACGCGCCTTTCTTGGCCAGTGCCGCGCCGTGATCGTACAGCTGCAGCGTGACCCCGATGACGTCATAGCCCTCGGATTTCAGCTGCGCCGCGACGACGGAACTGTCCACGCCCCCCGACATCGCCACCACGACACGCGTCTGCGCAGGGGATTTTGCGAAACCAAGGCTGTTCAGTTCGGTCGCGGGCGCATCGGCACGCAGGGCAGCGGTCAGGGTCATGGATGATCTTTCGGCCCGCCAGGGTGGTGCTGGTCGGGCGGCAAACGAATTTGCGTCAAAATATAGGCAAATTGGTCGGATTCTCAACCCCGGCCGGGGTCGAAATCCCGATCAGGCTAACCGTGCCTTAAGTGCTTTCGACCAGAACTTGCAGAATGTGACGGAAGGACGCTGCAATGTTCGTGAAAAAGACCACAGGCCCGCGGATCGTGACACTGGCGGATGGGCGCATCCTCAGCGTGGCGGATCTGCCGATGGCCGACACCAGATGGGTCGCCAGCCGCAAGCAGACGGTCGTGCTGGCGGTGTCGCACGGGCTGATCAGCCGCGACGACGCGCTGCGCCGCTATGGCCTGTCGGAGGAGGAGTTCGACGGCTGGTGCACCGCGGTCGCGCGCCACGGAAAGGCGGCTTTGAAGGTGACAGCGCTGCAAAAGTATAGACAACCATAGGGTGCATGACGCAGAAGGAATGCAAGTGGTAACGACATATTAACCTGTTCGTCAGATTGTCGGGACATGACCTTCGGCGAATCGGGGAAAGACCAAGCCATGCGAATCCTTCTGGTAGAAGACGACCCAAGCACTGCACGGGCGATCGAACTGATGCTGACGGCGGCCAGCTACAACGTGTTCCTGACCGACATGGGCGAGGAGGGGATCGATCTGGCCAAGCTGTACGATTACGATCTGATCCTGCTGGATCTGGACCTGCCCGACATGCACGGGATGGAGGTCCTGCGCCATCTGCGCCTGGCCCGCATCGACACGCCGATCCTGATCCTGACCGGGTCCGACGACACGGAAAGCAAGCTGCGCGGCTTCGGCTTCGGCGCCGACGATTACATGACCAAACCCTTCAACCGCGAAGAGCTGCAGGCCCGCATCCAGGCGATCATCCGCCGCTCCAAGGGGCACAGCCAGGCGCTGATCCGGACCGGAGAGATCACCGTCAACCTGGACGCCCGTTCGGTCGAGGTGAAGGGCAAGCCGGTGAACCTGACCGGCAAGGAATACCAGATCCTGGAACTGCTGAGCCTGCGCAAGGGCACGACCTTGACCAAGGAGATGTTCCTGAACCACCTGTACGGCGGCATGGACGAACCCGAACTGAAGATCATCGACGTGTTCATCTGCAAGCTGCGCAAGAAGCTGTCCGAGGCCCTGGGGGGCGAGAGCCACATCGAGACGGTGTGGGGCCGCGGCTATGTCCTGCGCGATCCGGGTCCGGGGCAGGCGGAACGTCTGGCGATCGGGGCCTGATACGGCTTCTGGACGATTGCCTGCCCTTGGGCGATACCCACATCTAAGACGGTCGCGTGTTTCGGCCGGATGCGGATGATGGGGGCGGCGATGGCGCAGGACAAGTCGGTGGGGCAACCGGACCGGAAGATGGATCGCGGTCAGGCCGCGGACCGCATTGCGGATCTGGCGGCGCGGGTCGCCGCCGCGAACCAGGCCTATCACGCCGAGGACGCACCGCAGATATCGGATGCGGAATACGACGCTCTCAAGGCGCAGCTGGCGGCGCTGGAGCGGGACTTTCCCGATCTGGCGCTGCCCGACAGCCCAACCGGCAAGGTCGGCGCCGCCCCGGCCGACGGCTTCGGCAAAATCGTCCACGCGCAACGCATGATGTCGTTGGGCAATGCCTTCACCGAAGGCGACGTCGCCGACTTCACCGCCCGCGTCCGCAGCTTTCTGGGCCTTGCCCACGACATGCCCCTGGAGGTGACGGCCGAGCCGAAGATCGACGGCCTGTCCCTGTCGCTGCGCTATGAGGACGGCGTGCTGGTCCATGCCGCGACCCGCGGCGATGGCGTGGTGGGAGAGAACGTGACCGCCAACGCCCGCACGATTTCCGACATCCCCCACCAGCTGGAGGGTGACGTCCCCGCCATCCTTGAGGTGCGCGGCGAGGTCTACATGGGGCATGACGACTTTGCGGCGCTGAACGATGCGGGGCGGGTCTTTGCCAATCCGCGCAACGCGGCTGCGGGATCGCTGCGCCAGATCGACCCGGCGGTGACCGCGCGCCGGCCGCTGCGCTTCTTCGCCTATGGCTGGGGGCAGCTGTCCGAACCGCTGGCGCCGACGCAGATGGCCTCCGTGGAGCGGCTGGCCGCCCTGGGGTTCCAAACCAATCCGCTGACGCGCCTGTGCACCGACACCGCGCAGATGATCGCCACCTGGGCCGAGATCGAACAGCAGCGCGCCACCTTGGGCTATGACATCGACGGCGTGGTCTACAAGGTGAACGACCTTGCGTTCCAGGGACGGCTTGGCTTTCGGTCCACCACGCCCCGATGGGCCTTGGCGCACAAGTTTCCGGCCGAGACCGCCTGGACCCGGCTGGAGCGGATCGAGATCCAGGTCGGTCGCACGGGCGCCCTGTCCCCCGTCGCGCGGCTGGAACCCGTGACCGTGGGCGGCGTGGTCGTGTCCAACGCGACCCTGCACAACGAGGATTACATCGCCGGGCAGGACAGTTCTGGCGCGCCCATCCGTGACGGTCGCGACATCCGCGAGGGGGACTGGGTCAAGATCTATCGCGCCGGCGACGTGATCCCCAAGATCGCCGATGTCGACCTGTCGCGCAGGCCCGCGGACAGCGTGCCCTATGTCTTTCCGTCGCACTGCCCCGAATGCGGGTCCGAGGCGATCCGCGAGCCGGGCGACAGCGTGCGCCGCTGTACCGGCGGCCTGATCTGCCCCGCGCAGGCGGTCGAGAAGCTGAAGCATTTCGTCAGCCGCGCAGCCTTCGACATCGACGGGCTGGGCGCCAAGCAGATCGAGATGTTCTTCGCGGATGATCAGCTGCCCATCCGCGAGCCCGCCGACATCTTCACCCTGGCCGATCGCGACACCCGGAATTTCACCAAGCTGAAGAACCGCGAGGGGTTCGGCGAACGCTCGGCCGAAAAACTGTTCGCCGCGATCGAGGATCGCCGTGCGATCGCCATGGCCCGGCTGATCTTTGCCCTGGGTATCCGCCATGTGGGCGAGGTCGCGGCCGCGACCCTGGCCCGCCATTTCCACGACTGGCCTGCCTTGATCGCCGCCATCGACGGGGCGGCACGGGAGCCCGCCTTTGCCGCCCCGGACGACAAGGCCCGTCGCGCGGCGTTGGCCGACAGCCCGAACTGGGCCGAGCTGACCGGCATCGACGGCATCGGCGCGGTGCTGGTCGATTCGCTGGTGACGACGTTCGCGCAGCCGACAGAACGCGCCAGCATCGACCGGCTGGCGACCCTTCTGGACATCCGGCCGGTGGATACCGCTAACGCGGTGCAGACCGAGATTTCCGGCAAGACGCTGGTCTTCACCGGTACGCTGGAGCGGATGACCCGCGCCGAGGCCAAGGCGCGGGCCGAGGCGATGGGGGCCAAGGTCGCGGGGTCCGTCAGCGCCAAGACCGACCTGCTGATCGCGGGGCCCGGGGCGGGGTCCAAGGCCGCCAAGGCCGAGGCCCTGGGCGTCACCGTCATCGACGAGGACGAATGGCTGCGCATCGCGGGGGTCGGATGACCGCGCCCAAGGGCCGCCCGCCCGCGTTGTTCCCGCTGTTCGCGGCCATCGACACGCTGCCCGGCATCGGCCCCAAGGGCCGCGCCGCGCTGGAACAGATGGGCATCGACAAGCCGCGCGACCTGGTCCTGACGCTGCCGGTCAGCGGCATCACCCGCCGCCGCATCGCGCGCATCGCCGACGCCCGCGCGCCCGAGATCGTGACGATCACGGTGACCGTCACGCGCCACCACCCGCCCCAGGTCCGCGGCCGCCCGTTCCGGGTGCATTGCACCGACGGAGAGGGCGACCTGACGCTGGTGTTCTTCCGTCCGCGCGACAACTGGATCGAAAGCCAACTGCCCGTGGGCGCGCGCCGCATCCTCAGCGGCAAGCTGGAACTGTTCGACGGGCTGGCCCAGATGGTGCATCCCGACCACATCCTGGCGGATTGCGAGGCGCTGCCGCCCAGCTTCGAGCCCGTCTATCCCCTGTCGGCGGGGCTGACGCAGAAGGGCATGGCCAAGGCCGTCGATGCCGCGCTGTCCCGGCTGCCCGCGGTCGAGGAATGGATCGACCCGCAGCTGATCGCGCAGCGCGGCTGGCCTTCATTCGCCGAGGCGCTGCATCAGGCGCATGCGCCGCAATCGCCCGGCGCGCTGTCGCCCGACAGCCCGGCGCGGGCGCGGCTGGCCTATGACGAATTTCTGGCCCATCAGATGACCTTGGCACTGGTGCGGCGGGACAAGCGGCGGCTGAAGGGGCGGGCCAGTGCGGGTGACGGCGCCCTGCGCGCGCGGGTGCTGCAAAGCCTGCCCTGGCCGCCCACGGGCGCTCAGACCCGCGCGATCGCCGAGATCGCCGATGACATGGCCAGCGCGCGCCGCATGAACCGCCTGCTGCAGGGCGATGTCGGCGCGGGCAAGACGCTGGTCGCGCTGATGGCCGCCCTGGTCGCGGTCGAGGCCGGGGGCCAGGCCGTGCTGATGGCGCCCACCGAGATCCTGGCCCGCCAGCATGCCCGCGCGCTGGAACCGCTGGCGCGTGCGGCGGGGGTGCGGCTGGCGGCGCTGACCGGGCGCGACAAGCGCGACCTGCGCGGTCAGATCCTGACCGATCTGGCGGACGGCACCATCGACATCCTGGTCGGCACCCATGCGGTGTTTCAGAAGGACGTGACCTTCCACGACCTGCGCCTGGCCATCATCGACGAACAGCACCGCTTCGGTGTGGCCCAACGGCTGGAGCTGTCGGCCAAGGGCGACGTGCCGCCCGACATGCTGATCATGACCGCGACGCCCATCCCCCGCTCGCTGGCCCTGTCGCAATATGGCGATCTGGACGTGTCGGTGCTGGACGAAAAGCCGCCGGGGCGCCAGCCCATCACCACGGTGATGATCGCGGACACGCGGTTGGACCAGGTCACCGAACGCCTGCGCGCCGCGATGGCGCAGGGCGCGCGTGCCTATTGGGTCTGCCCCTGGTCGAGGAGAGCGAGGTCACCGACCTGACCGCGGCAGAGGCGCGGTTCACCCATCTGCGCGCGATCTTCGGCGACAGGGTGCGGCTGATCCACGGCCAGATGCCCCCCGACCAACGCGACGCTGCGATGGCCGATTTCGCCGACGGCACGGCGCAGCTGCTGGTCGCCACCACCGTGATCGAGGTGGGCGTGGACGTGCCGCAGGCCACGATCATGGTGATCGAACGCGCCGAAAGCTTTGGCTTGGCGCAGCTGCACCAGCTGCGGGGTCGGGTCGGGCGCGGGGCAGGGGCCTCGACTTGTCTGCTGATGTATCATGGGCCCTTGAACGAGACCGGGGCCCGCCGCCTGACCACGCTGCGCGACACCGAGGACGGGTTCCGCATCGCGGAGGTCGATCTTGAGATGCGGGGCGCGGGCGATGTGATCGGCACCGCGCAGTCGGGTCTGCCGCGGTTCCGCATCGCGGACCTGGAACACCAGGCCGGGCTGATGGCCGTGGCGCGCCAGGACGCACGGTCGCTGCTGGAACGCGACCCCACACTGGAGACCCCGCGGGGGCAGGCGCTGCGGCTGCTGATGTGGCTGATGCAGCAGGATCAGGCGATTCGACTGATCCAGGTCGGCTGACAAGCCGAATGTTCTTAAAAAGTTCTTTACCGAATCGAGAGAACATGAGAACAAAGAGGCAACAGAGAGGAGTTGCCGTCATGACCAAAGACACCGCCATCGACCTGATCGGGGCCGCCGCGCTCAGCCTGACCACCATTGTCCTGCTGTGGCTGCCCGCCATGCTGCAGGTCTGACCGACTGCCCCGCGACGCAGGGATGGCGCCCCGCCTGTGCGCCATCCGTCCCCAAAGCTCGCGCACCTGGCCGGCCCCGCAGGGGGCCGGCCCTTTTCATGCGGATGCCTTGTCCAGCGCCTCCAGCGTGGCGTCCCCAGGCCAGCAGGATCGACGGATGGCGGTTGGGATAGGCGCGCGCGGGCGTCAGCGCCTCGAGGTCGGAAAAGGGCGCGCCGGGGGCGGGTGCATCCTGGGTCAGCATCGCGCGCAGCTGATCGCGCGCCTGCACGATGCCCGCCCGGTCCATGCCGATCACCGCCTGTCCCAGCACGGATGCCGACGCCTGACCCAGGGCGCAGGCCCGCACCTCTTGTGCGAAATCGCTGATGCGGCCATCGGCCATCGACAGGTGCACCGTCACGGACGATCCGCATTGCGGCGACCGGCGCTGGACGCTGGCCTGCGCGTCGTCCAGCCGGCCCTGGTGGGGGATGGCGGTCGTCAGCGCGAGGATGCGTCGCGAGTAAAGCTGCATCAGATCGGTTTCGGCCATGCGTCATCCCTTGGGGTTTCATCAGCGCGGGTCGATGAGTAGATAGGGACGGCCATGCCGAAAGGAAACCCGATGTTCGACCCCCTCAGCCTGAAATATGACTCGGCCGGCCTGATCCCCGCCATCGCGCAGGACGCCGCCTCGGGCGAGGTGCTGATGATGGCCTGGATGAACGCCGACGCCGTGGCTCGGACGCTGGAGACGGGGCGCGTGACCTATTGGTCGCGGTCGCGGTCGTCGTTCTGGATCAAGGGCGAAAGCTCGGGCCACGTGCAGGCGCTGGTCGAGATGCGCGTCGATTGCGACCGCGACTGTCTGCTGGTGCTGGTCGACCAGACCGGGCCCGCCTGCCATACGAACCGGCGCAGCTGCTTTTACACCGGCATCCGGGACGGGGCCGAGGTCGTGCTGAGCGACCCCATCGCCTAAAGCCCGACCATCCGGCGGATGTCGGCGGGGCTCGCGCCCTCGGCGCGGAACTGCCGGATGGCGCGGGCGTCGTTCGCGCTTGGCCAGACGCCGCCCCCGCCGTGTCGCGGATCAGCCGGTGATGCAGATAGTCCGGCACCGGCAGGTCCAGCAGATGCTGCAGCAGGACATGGATATGGGTGGACGCGAACAGATCCAGCCCCCGCGTCACCAGCGTGATCCCCTGTGCCGCGTCGTCCACGACAACCGCCAGATGATAGGACGTGCCCATCCCCCGTCGCGACAGGACCACGTCGCCGATGCCCGCCAGGAACTGCTGACGGGTCAGGATGTGGCTTCGGCCTTGATCCGTGAACCCGATGCTGTCCAGCCCAAGCGCGTCGAAGGCGCGACCGGCGTTCAGCCGGATCACGTCGTCGGGGCCGGCATCGCGCAGGTCGCGGTGGCGGCAGGTGCCCGGATAGATCAGGCCATCCGGCCCGGCAGGCAGGGCGCCCTCCTGCGGGGCGGACAGCGCTGCGCGGATATCCCCCCGGCGGCAGCGGCAGGGATAGGTCAGTGGCGCCAGCCGCGCCAGCGCGTCCTGATAGGCGGGCATGCGGTCGGACTGGCGCATGACCGGCCGCGGCCAGTCCCAGGCCCAGCCAAGCCAGGTCCTCGAAGATCGCGGCCCTCGTATTCCGGGCGACAGCGGTCGCGGTCGGATATCCTCGATCCGCAGGTGGAAATCCCCCCTGCGCCGCCGCGGTCAGGGCCGAAAACGCATGGCCCAGGTGCAGCAGCCCCCGTGGGCGACGGCGCGAACCGTGTTACTGCGCGGCCAGCCATGCGTTGAAATCGTCCTTGGCGCGCTGCGTGTAGGCGGGATAGCGGTCCTTGCGGCCGCGGCGACCCGACCGGCTGTCGGGCAGGGGCGGGAACAGGCCGAAGTTCACGTTCATGCGGCTGAAAGGTCTTGGCCTCGGCCCCGCCGGTGATGTGGTTGACCAGCGCGCCCATCGCGGTGGTGAAGGGCGGCGGCGGCAGATCGCGCCCCAGGGCCTGGGCCGCGGCCATGCGCCCGGCCAGCAGACCCATCGCGGCGCTTTCGACGTATCCCTCGACCCCGGTGACCTGCCCGGCAAAGCGCAGGTTCGGCGCCAGGCGCAGGCGCATGCGGTCGTCCAGCAGCGTCGGAGAGTTCAAAAAGCTGTTGCGGTGGATGCCGCCAAGCCGGGCAAAGCCGGCATTCTGCAGGCCAGGGATCATCCGGAACACCTGGGTCTGCGCGCCGTATTTCATCTTGGTCTGAAAGCCCACGATATTGTACAGCGTGCCCAAGGCGTTGTCGCGGCGCAGCTGGACCACGGCATAGGCCTTTTCCTGAGGCTTGTGGGCATTGGTCAGGCCCACGGGCTTCATCGGGCCGTGGCGCAGGGTCTCGCGGCCGCGTTCGGCCATGACTTCGATGGGCAGGCAGCCATCGAAATAGCCTGCGGTCTCTCCCTCGTGGAACTCGGTCTTGTCGGCGGCCAGAAGCGCGTCGATGAAGGCCTCGTATTCGTCGCGGTTCATCGGGCAGTTGATATAAGCCTTCTGCTCGGCCTCCGTCTCGCCCTTGTCATAGCGCGACTGCTCCCAGGCGATCGACATGTCGATCGTGTCGGCATGCACGATGGGCGCAATGGCGTCGAAGAAGGCCAGCGCGTCCGTCCCCGTCACGCCGCGGATCGCCCCGGCCAGCGCGTCCGAGGTCAGCGGCCCCGTCGCCACGATCCAGTTGCCGGTTCCGGGCAGTTCGGTGATCTCTCCGGGAACGATGGTGATCAGCGGCTCCGCCTGCAGCGCGGCGGTGACGGCGGCCGAAAAGGCCTCGCGGTCCACGGCCAGCGCGCCGCCCGCGGGCAGGCGGTGGCGGCCCGCCATCTCCATGATCAGACCGCCGGCGGCCCGCATCTCCCAGTGCAGCTGGCCGACGGCGTTCATCACGTCGTCATCGGACCGGAAGCTGTTCGAAACAGACCATCTCGGCGCAGTCGCCGGTCTTGTGGGCAAAGGTTTCCGACCTGCGGGCGCATCTCGTGCAGCACGACAGGCACGCCCATCCGGGTGATCTGCCAGGCGGCTTCCGATCCGGCAAGGCCGGCACCGATGATGTGGACGGGTTCCATGCGTGTCTCCTTGACGGGTGGGCTAGCAAGGCCCGTGGCGGAATGGAAAGGGGCGGCGCCGTCGGCACCGCCCCCAGGGTCATGCGACCGATCCGCGCGGGATCAGGCCTCGGCGGCTGCCTCGGCGGCGTCGCCGTCCTCTGCATCATCCTCGGCGCGCAGGGCCGACGGTGCGGCCAGGTTCGCGATGACGAAGTCGCGGTCGATCGTCGCCTTGGCGCCGTTCGGCAGCGTGACGTCGCTGATGTGGATGGTGTCGCCGATCTGGCGGCCTTCCAGGTCCACGGTCAGGTGATCGGGGATGTCACCCGCGGTCACGACCAGCTCGACCTCGGGACGCACGGTGACCAGAGTGCCGCCGCGCTTGAGGCCGGGGCACTTGTCCTCGTTGATGAATTCGACCGGGATGAACAGGTTCACCTTGGACGTGCGGCGCAGGCGCATGAAGTCGATGTGGATCGGCAGATCCTTGACGACGTCGCGCTGGACGCCGCGGCAGATGACGCGGACATCGTCCTGTCCCTCGACCTGCAGGTTCCACAGCGTGGACATGAAGCGGCCGGCGCGCAGCGTGGTCAGCAGCTTGTTGAAGTCGAACGCGATCGAGACGGGCTCTTTGCCGTCGCCATACACGATACCGGGCACCTTGCCTTCGCGGCGGGTCTGGCGGGCGGCCCCCTTGCCTGACCCCGCGCGTGCCTCGGCCACCAGATTCGGAATCTCTTTGGCCATTTTCTTAATCCTTAACCATGATTGAAGACGCCACCCTCCAAGGGTGCGTGGCGCCAAGCGGTGCCCTTAGCGCAGACCGGCCCGGATGTGAAGTCAGAAAATGCCACGCCGCGCGACGCATGCGCGCAGGTGAATTGACTTGCCGGTCCCCCCGGCCCTATGGGCCGACAGGGCCTGCGTGCAAGGCGTGGGCGGGGCTTGGGGGCAGCGGTGGACAAGACGCAGGCGCGGCTGATGTCGGTGGACTATCTTGCGGGTGGTGCTGGCCGCCTTCGTGGTCGTCGCGCATTCGGGCCTGGCCCGAGAGACGTTCCGGAAGCTGGGGCGATGCGGGGCCTGGTCGCGCTGGCCACGGGCAACAGCGTGCTGCGCGTCGCGGTGCCGGTCTTCACGCTGATCGCGGGGTATTTCCTGGCATCGGTGCTGCGGCGGGCGCGGCTGTCGGAGTGGGTGGGGCATCTGCTGGTGCTCTATGCCGTCTGGTCGGTGGTCTATCTGCTGTTCCTGTGGCCCTATTACACGAACCGGCCCCTTGGGCTGACAGCGATCGAACTGACGCTCGGCTTCATGCACCTGTGGTTCCTGGAGGGGCTGGCGATCTCCGGCGTGATCCTGGGCGCGGTGCGGCTGCTGGGATCGGGGGCCGTGGTCGCGTCGGCGGTCGTGCTGGGGCTGGTGGGGGTCGCGCTGCAATACGCGCGGATGGCCGGACTGTCCGAGATGCCCGTCGAACATTATCGCAACGGGCCCTTGTACCTCTATCCCTATCTGGTGATGGGCTGGTTGATGGCCGTGCATCCGCCGCGCCTGTCGACGGCACTTCTGTGGGCGGATGGTCGCGGGGGGGCTGGCCCTGACCATCGGCGAAAGCCTGTACTGGCTGCGCCGCATCGGAGAGGAGCCGCTGCTGGAGATCCCGGTCGGCCACCTGATCCTGTGTCCGGCGCTGCTGCTGCTGCTGGTCATGCGGCTGCGGATGCCTGACACGGCGCTGCCCTTGGGGCGGGCGGCGGCGGGGATCTATGTGCTGCACGTGATCGTGCTGCAGGGGCTGCCGAAGCTGGGGGTGGACCATCCCGGCGTCACGGCGGTCCTGGGGATTGCCTTGCCGTTCCTGCTGGTCTGGGGCGTCAGCCTTGCGGGCCGACGCCACCGCTGGTTGTCGCGCCTGTTCTAGGCCGGCTGGCCGATCTGGTATTCGTCCAGGAAGTCCGCGCGGGATCAGCAGATGCTCGGGCCCGATATTGTCCAGGTCGCGTTCGCCGCACAGCGCCATGCTGATGTCCAGCTCCTTGCGGATGATCTCCAGCGCGCGGGTCACGCCGGCCTCGCCCATCGCGCCCAGCCCGTGCAGCCAGGCCCGTCCGATCCAGGTGCCGTGCGCGCCAAGCGCCAGCGCCTTGAGCACGTCCTGACCCGACCGGGATGCCGCTGTCCATGTGGACCTCGACCCGGTCGCCCACCGCCTTGACGATATGGGGCAGCATCCGGATCGACGACAGGGCGCCGTCCAGCTGTCGCCCGCCATGGTTGCTGACGATGATCGCATCGGCGCCGAAATCGGCGGCCATGCGGGCGTCTTCGGGGTCCAGGATGCCCTTCAGGATCAGCTTGCCACCCCACATGTCGCGGATCCTGGCGATCTTGTCCCAGTCCAGGGCGCTCGTCGAACTGCTCCGCCGTCCAGCTCATCAGGCTGGATGTGTCGCCCACGCCCTTGGCATGACCCACGATGTTGCCAAAGAAGCGGCGCTTGGTCTTCAGCATGCCCATGCCCCACCGCCAGCGGGTGGACAGGTCAAGCATGGTGGGCAGGGTCATCTTGGGCGGCGCGGACAGGGCCGTTCTTCAGGTCCTTGTGCCGCTGGCCCAGGATCTGCAGATCCAGCGTCAGGACCAGCGCGCTGCAGTTGGCGGCCTTGGCGCGTTCGATGATGGCGGCCACGAAATCCTGGTCCTTCATCACGTACAACTGGAACATGAAGGGCGCGGTCGTGTGCGCGGCCACGTCCTCGATCGAACAGATCGACATGGTGGACAGGCAGAACGGCACGCCGAACTTCTCGGCCGCGCGGGCGGCGTGGATCTCTCCGTCGGCATGCTGCATGCCTGTCATGCCGACCGGAGCCAGCGCCACCGGCATGGTCACTGCCTGACCCGCCATCTGCCGCGACAGACGGGCGGTCGGACATGTCCACGGCGACCTTCTGGCGCAGCTTCAGCCGCGCGAAATCGGTCGTGTTGTCGCGAAAGGTCTGTTCGGTGTAGCTGCCCGATTCCGCGTAATCGTAGAACATCTTGGGCGTGCGGGCGCGGTGCATCCGCTTGAGATCGTCGATGCAGGTGATGACGGGCATGGCATGGCCTTTCGCGAACTGGTCAAAACTTATTACCAATTGCGCGGGCCCCTGGCAATCACCCGCCCGCGCGTCCCCGCAGGCCCGGATCGACCACCGGGCCGCGCAGCGCATCGGCCCGCGCCTGCAGGGCGGCTGCACGGGCGGCGGTCGCATCCTCCAGCGGTGCCGGGTCGGTGCGGGCCGCGGTCGCATGGGCGGGCAGGGCGGGTTCGGCCAGCGCCTGTTCCGTCGGCAGCAGACGGGGATAGTCCCCGTCGGCGGTGCAGGCGGCCAGCGTCAGCGCAAGGATCAGGACGTGTCTCATGGCGGCGACGATACGCGGGCCGGGGGCGCCCGGCAACGCCTTCCCTCGGCCGTGGCCGCGCGCTAGACACGGGGCCATGGCCCGCACCACCGGTTCCCGCGCCGAAATCACCGGCCCCCTGATCCGCGACAAGGCCCGCCGCCTGTTCGCGCGGCAGGGCTATGCCGCCGTGTCGATGCGCCAGATCGCGGCTGCCGTGGGTGTGCAGGCCGGCGCGCTCTACGCCTATACGCCTGACAAGCAGGCGCTGCTGGCCGACCTGCTGGAAAGCCACATGCAGGAGCTGCTGGACGCCTGGTCGGACGATCCGGCGGCCGATCCGCTGGCGCGGTTGGAACGCTTCGTGCGGTTCCACATCGACTTCAGCCTGGATCACAGCGACGCGGTGTTCCTGTCCTATATGGAGCTGCGCAACCTGACGCCCGACAATTTCGCCCGCATCGCGGCGCTGCGCGGCCGGTACGAGGCCGCGTTGGAGCGGATTCTGCGGGACGGGGTCGCCTCCTGTTCCATGCGGATCGAGGATCCCAAGCTGACCACGCTGGCCCTGATCGCGATGCTGACCGGGGTGACGAACTGGTACCGCGAGGGCGGGCGCCTGGACAGGGGCCGCATCGCCCAGATCTATTGGGGGCTGGCCCGCGGCGCGGTGGGTGCCTGAAGGCGCTTGCTGCCCCCCGCGCCATGCCGGATAATCGCGCCCATGTCCCTGCCCCCCGGTTTCCTTGACGAGATTCGCAACCGCGTCCCGATCAGCCGGGTGATCGGCAAGAAGGTCACGTGGGATCTGCGCAAGTCGAACCAGGCCCGCGGCGACTGGTGGGCACCGTGCCCCTTCCACCAGGAAAAGTCCGCCAGCTTTCACTGCGACGACCAGAAGGGCTATTACTACTGCTTCGGCTGTCAGGCCAAGGGCGACGCCATCGGTTTCCTGCGCGACCATGACGGGATGGAGTTCATCGAGGCGGTCAAGCTTTTGGCCGCCGAGGCCGGGCTGACCATGCCCGAACCCGACCCCCGTGCCCGCGAAAAGACCGACAGGCGGACGCGGCTGCTGGAGGTGACCGAGGCCGCCTGCCGCTGGTTCCGCCTGCAGTTGCAGACCGGCGCCGCGGCGGATGCGCGCGATTACCTGGACCGCCGCGGCCTGGACGCGGCCGCACTGAACCGGTTCGAGATCGGCTTTGCCCCCGATCACCGCACCGCCCTGACCGCGGCCCTGCGCGACAAGGGCTTTGCCGAAGATCAGATCGTCGAGGCCGGCATGTCCGCCCGGCCCGAAGGCGGCGGCGCGGCCTATGATCGGTTCCGGGGGCGGATCATCTTTCCGATCCGCGACGGACAGGGCCGCTGCATCGGCTTCGGCGGCCGGGCGATGGACCCGAACGCGCGGGCGAAATACCTCAACAGCCCAGAAACGCCGCTTTTCGACAAGGGGCGCAACCTGTACAACCTTGGCCCTGCGCGCAGCGCGGTCGCCAAGGGTCAGCGGCTGGTCGTTGCCGAAGGCTACATGGACGTGATCGCCCTGGCCCGTGCGGGGTTCGAGGGGGCGGTGGCTCCTCTGGGCACCGCCATCACCGAGGAGCAGTTGCGCCTGATGTGGCGCGTCTCGCCCGAACCGGTGATCGCGCTGGACGGCGATGCGGCGGGCCAGCGCGCGGCGCAGCGGCTGATCGACCTGGCGCTGCCGCTGACCGGACCCGGACAGGCACTGCGCTTTGTCATTTTGCCCGCGGGGCAGGATCCCGACGATCTGATCAAGGCATCCGGCCCGGGCGCGATGGGGGCGCTGCTGGATCAGGCACGGCCCATGCTGGATCTGCTCTGGGCGCGCGAGACGCAGGGGCAGGTCTTCGACAGTCCGGAACGCAAGGCGGCCCTGGATCGCCGCCTGGCCGAGGCTGTCGCCCGCATCCCCGATGAACGCACCCGCGCGCTGTACTCCGAGGATATCCGGCGCAAGCAGTGGGAACTGTTCGGCGGTGGCGCCCGCAAGACCACCCCGCGGGGGGGTGCGGCCGGGCGTAACCCGGCCCGGCGCCAAGGGGCCTCGATGGCCCCGCGGGCGCCGTCCCTGCCGGTGGGGATCAACGTCCCGGAGCAGGGAGAGGGGACGCTGGAGGGCGCTGCCTTGCTGATCTGTGCGTTGCGCCCTTCGGTCGTGGCGCATGTCGAGGCGCGTCTTGAACGCGTGCTGCCGCGCGACCCGGACCGCGCGGCGCTGCTTCATGATCTGCTGACCCACACCGACAGCCCGGCCGGGCGGCGCGGCCTTGAAACCCTGCGCCGCGACGCCCATCTGGGCCTGACGCCCGCAATCATCGAACGGAAGGACGACGACGGCGCCGTGACGATGCTGCTGGATCTTCTGGACCGCATCGAGGTCGCGCGCGCCACGACGCACGAACTGCCCCGCGCCGAATCCGAGATCCAGGGAGAGGCCGATGAGGGGCTGACATGGCGCATCAGCCAGATCACCCGCGCCCGCCACCGGGCCGAGAACCCCGAGATGGAGACATCAGGCGACATGAACGAGGATCGCGACGCCATGTCGGCGCAATTGTCGGATTGGCTGTCGGGCCAGATCTGGCGCAAGCCGCCCCGGCGGTGACCGCGATTCGCAACCCCCGGGGGTTGCGAATCATCAGCGCGCCCGGCCTTTGATTCGGCCGGGAAGCACGTTAGAACCGAAGCAACTTTGCGACGATTCGCACGCACATGCGAATCACCCGCCCACGATCTCGCCGAGAAGGAGCCCTGGATGGCCGCCAAGGACGATGACCACGACAAGACCGACAAGGACGACAATGCCCATACGCTGGACATGAGCCAGGCGGCGGTCAAGAAAATGATCGCCGAGGCACGCGAGCGTGGCTACATCACCTACGACCAGCTGAACGCCGTCCTGCCGCCCGAGCAGGTCAGCAGCGAGCAGATCGAGGACGTCATGTCAATGCTGTCCGAAATGGGCATCAACGTCATCGAGGACGACGACGCCGCCGAGGAGTCGGAGGGCGGGGCCATCGTCACCACCGGGTCCGGGTCGCGCGAACTGGCCGTGTCGGCCAGCGAGACCGAAAAGCTGGACCGCACCGACGACCCTGTCCGCATGTACCTGCGCGAGATGGGATCGGTCGAGTTGCTCTCCCCGCGAGGGCGAGATCGCCATCGCCAAGCGGATCGAGGCGGGCCGCAACACCATGATCGCGGGCCTGTGCGAGAGCCCGCTGACGTTCAAGGCCATCACGCTGTGGCGCGAGGAGCTTCTGGACGAAGAGATCCTGCTGCGCGACGTCATCGACCTCGAGACCACCTTCGGCCAGTCCATGGACGACGAGGAGGCCGAGGAGGTCGAACTGACCGTCGAGGGCGAGGCCAGCCCCGCCGCGACCAAGCGCGAGGAGTTCGACGCCGACGGCAACCCGCTGCGCGTCGAGGATGACGAGGACGAGGACGAGGGCGCCAACCTGTCGCTGGCCGCGATGGAGGCAAGCCTCAAGCCCAAGGTCCTGGAGACGCTGGAAGCCATCGCCCATCACTACGAGGGGCTGGCCGACATGCAGGACCAGCGCATGTCCGCGACGCTGAACGAGGACAACAGCTTCTCGGCCAGTGCCGAGAGCGACTATCAGAACCTGCGGTCGGAAATCGTCGTCCTGGTGAACTCGCTGCACCTCAACAGCGGCCGGATCGAGGCGCTTGTCGATCAGCTTTACGGCATCAACCGCCGGATCGTCACCATCGACAGCGGCATGGTCAAGCTGGCCGACGCGGCCCGCATCAACCGCCGCGAGTTCATCGACGCCTATCGCGGGAGCGAGCTGGACCCGAACTGGGTGGACCGCATGTCTGCGCAGGCCGGGCGCGGCTGGCAGGCGCTGTTCGACCGGTCGCGCGACCAGGTCGAGCGTCTGCGCGGCGACATGGCCGAGGTCGGCCAGTATGTCGGCGTGGACATCGAGGAATTCCGCCGCATCGTGGCTCAGGTCCAGCGCGGCGAGAAGGAGGCCCGTCAGGCCAAGAAGGAGATGGTCGAGGCCAACCTGCGCCTGGTCATCTCGATCGCCAAGAAATACACGAACCGCGGCCTGCAGTTCCTGGACCTGATCCAAGAGGGCAACATCGGCCTGATGAAGGCCGTGGACAAGTTCGAATACCGCCGCGGCTACAAGTTCTCGACCTATGCGACCTGGTGGATCCGTCAGGCGATCACCCGGTCCATCGCGGATCAGGCGCGCACGATCCGCATCCCGGTCCACATGATCGAGACGATCAACAAGCTGGTCCGCACCGGCCGCCAGATGCTGCACGAGATCGGCCGCGAGCCCACGCCCGAGGAACTGGCCGAGAAGCTGCAGATGCCGCTGGAGAAGGTCCGCAAGGTGATGAAGATCGCCAAGGAACCGATCAGCCTCGAGACCCCGATCGGGGACGAGGAGGACAGCCAGCTTGGCGATTTCATCGAGGACAAGAACGCCGTCCTGCCGCTGGACAGCGCCATCCAGGAGAACCTCAAGGAGACCACGACCCGCGTCCTGGCAAGCCTGACGCCCCGCGAGGAACGGGTGCTGCGCATGCGCTTCGGCATCGGCATGAACACCGACCACACCCTGGAGGAGGTCGGCCAGCAGTTCAGCGTCACCCGCGAACGCATCCGCCAGATCGAGGCCAAGGCGCTGCGCAAGCTGAAGCATCCGTCGCGGAGCAGAAAGCTGCGGTCCTTCCTTGACCAGTGATCTGGACGACCTGCAGGGCCTGGGCTTTGTCCTATACCGCAGCACCGCGCGTGCCGGTCTGGACGGCTCGGCCATGCAGGACATCCTGCGCACCGCGCGCCATCGCAACCAGTCGCTTGGCCTGACCGGATGCCTGCACCACGAGGACGGCCTGTTCTTCCAGTGGCTGGAGGGACCGGCCGACGGCCTGCGGAAGGTGGTGGCGTCGCTGATGGACGACGACCGTCATTGCGATTTCGAGATTCTGGACCAGGGCGCTTTGGATCACCGGCGCTTTCAGGATTGGCGGATGCGGTTCTCGGACCGGGATAGGGCATCGCTGATGGACTGGTTCGCGCGGTCCGACAGTTCGACCGTGCATCGCGGGGATTATGCGGGCGGCGTGGTCGCCTTCATGATGGGCCTCGATCTCTGACAGCGCCTTGCGCTTGCGGCACAAACTGTGAACACTGCCCCGAAACGACGGGGTGATGACAGGATGCAGTTCGACGATGCCGGGGCGTGGCTTTCCGACATGACGGTGATCGGGCCGGCCTTGGCGGTCGTGCTGGCGCTGCTGCTGTGGTGGCGCGGGCAGGTGGCACTGTCGCGGATGCGTGTGCGCGCGACACTGGCCGAGGATCGACTGCACGAGGCGAACCTGGACCGCACCCGCGCGCAGACCCGGGCCGAGGCGCAGGATGCCCGCCTTGCCGATCTGACCGAGGAGCGGGACGGTCTGACCGACGCGCTGCATCACGCCCGCCGGCAGGCGGCGCAGTTGGAGACAAGTCTGGCCGAAACACGCCTGCGCGCCGAGAAAGACGCCGAGGCCAGCGCGCGCGAGGTCGCCACCCTGCGGGAACTGCGCGCCGAGATGACCCAGCAGTTCAAGCTGCTGTCGGCAGAGACGCTCCGCGCGCAGCAGGACGACCTGCAGCGGCTGCAGAACGACCAGCTGGCGGCCCTGCTGACCCCGTTCCGCGATCAGGTCGGCCGGTTCCAGACAGAGCTGCAGGCCCGCAACAAGGTGCTGGACGAGGAATCGGCCCGCCTGCGCGAACAAATCCTGTCCCTGCACAACCGCAGCGAACAGATCAGCCGTGAGGCCGTCAACCTGACCCGCGCCCTGAAGGGTGACAAGCAGCAGCAGGGTGCCTGGGGCGAGATGGTTCTGGAACGCATCCTGGAGGATTCGGGGCTGATGGCCGGGACGCATTACGACCTGCAGTCCAGCTGGCGCGACGACGACGGCAAGCTGTGGCGTCCCGACGTCGTGGTCAAGATGCCGCGCGGCAAGGTCATGGTCATCGACAGCAAGGTGTCGCTGAACGATTACGAGGCCTCGGTGACGCTTGACGATCCGGCGGCCTCTGCCGCGGCGCTGCGCCGCCATGTGGCCGCCATCCGCACGCACATCGCCACGCTGTCGGGCAAGGGCTATCAGCGGATGGACGACAACTCCGTCGATTACGTTCTGATGTTCATCCCGATCGAGGGGGCGTTCTCGGACGCGCTGCGGGCCGATCCGGCATTGGCGGCATTCGCGATGGAACGCCGCGTGGGGCTGACGACGCCCACGACGCTGATGCTGACGCTGCGCACGGTCGATCACATCTGGGCGGTCGAGCGACGCGAAAGCAACGCGCTGGAGATCGCGCGCCGGGCGGGGCAACTGTATGACAAGGTCGCGGGCTTCGTCGAGGCGATGGACGGCGTCGGCCGCGCGCTGGACCAAGCCAACCGTGCCCACGGTCAGGCGATGGACCGGCTGACGCGCGGGTCCGGCAATGTCATCCGTCAGGTCGAGATGCTGCGGTCCCTGGGCGCGCGCGCCAGCAAGCAGATCGACCTTGACCATGACCGCGACGATGCCCTGCTGGGCCCGGAGGCCGCTGAATGATGCATGTCCTGACCGTCGCCACGCAGGGGCCCGCCTGTCACGACATCACCGCGGACCTGGCCGATTGGCTGCGCTCCGGCGGCGCGGTCCGGGGGGTGCTGACCCTGATCGTGCAGCATACGTCCGCGTCTCTGTTGATCCAGGAGAATGCCGACCCCGAGGTGCAGGCTGACCTACTGGCATGGCTGGACCGTCTGGCCCCGCCCGCCGACGATCCGTCGATGGGCTGGATCACGCACCGCTATGAGGGGCCTGACGACATGCCCGCGCATCTGAAGGCGGCCGTTTTGCCAACGACCCTGCAGATCCCGGTCGACCGGGGTCGGATGATGCTGGGCCGCTGGCAGGGCATCTATCTGGTGGAACACCGCCCGCGCCCCGCATCGGCGTCAGGTCGTGGCGATGTTCGCGCCTCAGGCCTGAGGCATCAGATACACTTCGCGGATCGCGGCGCGGTCCGGGGCGGTGATCATCTGCATGACGGCGGCGGCAACATCGTCCGGCTGCAGCTTGTCCGGGGCGCCCGTCGTCGAAGAACGCGGTGTCGACCATCCCCGGTGCCACGACGCAGCAGCGCCCGCCCCATTCGCGCATCTCTTCGGCAAGGTTGCCGGCATAGCCGTGTACGAACCACTTGGTCGCGCCATAGATCGAGCCCTTGATGTGCTGGCGTCCCGCCGCGGACCCGGTCAGCACCAGCGTTCCGCGCGTCTTGCGCAGATGCGGCAGCAGGGCGCGCGCCGTCAGGACAACGCCCATGACGTTCAGGTCGATCATCCCGCGAATGTCGTCCAGATCGCCCGCCTCGGTCCCCGGCTTGGAAAGGCCGCGCCCTGCATTGGCATAGGCCGCGTCGATGCCGCCGAAATGGTCGGCGACCTGGGCCGCGGCGGCGGTCAGCGCGTCGATGTCGGTGGCATCGCCGCTGACGACCATCGCCCGGTCGCCCAGTTCCTTCGCCAGGGCGGACAGCTTGTCCGCCGACCGGGCGAACAGCGCGACGTTCCAGCCGGCGGCAACGGCGGCGCGCGCAGTCGCCGCACCGATGCCCGAGGAGGCGCCGGTGATGAACAGGGTCTGGGTCATGGATGCCTCAATCGGTTGAATCCCGCAGGAAATTACGGGCGGCAACGCGGCATTCGGGCCACAGGTTCCAGGGGGCCTATCTTGTGGGCTGTGGATAAAGCTACCCAATCCCTGCCAAGGTGCCTATAGTGACGGTGGATCGCCTTGGCACAGGGACAACGGAATGCGCTGCCCGTTTTGCGGAAATGTCGATACCCAGGTCAAGGACTCGCGCCCGGCCGAGGATAACGTGGCGATCCGCCGCCGTCGCTTCTGCCCGTCCTGCAGCGGGCGTTTCACGACCTATGAACGCGTTCAGCTGCGCGATCTTGTCGTGGTCAAGACGAATGGCCGCCGCGAGGATTTCGACCGCGACAAGATGGCCCGGTCGATCCGCATCGCCATGCAGAAGCGACCGGTCGAGCCGGAGCGCATCGAACAGATGATCAGCGGCATCGTCCGCAGGCTTGAAAGCACCGGAGAGACCGACATCCCGTCCAAGACCATCGGCGAGATCGTGATGGAGGCTTTGTCGCGCATCGACAATGTCGGCTATGTCCGGTTCGCCAGCGTCTACAAGAACTTTCAGGACGCGGACGACTTCGACAAGTTCGTGTCCGAGCTGCGCCCCGGCGCCGCCAACGATTGACCCCCGATCCGACAGAAGACGCCCGGCACATGGCCCATGCCCTGCGCCTGGCGCGGCGCGGCCTGGGCAATGTCTGGCCGAACCCCGCGGTGGGCTGCGTGCTGTTGCGCGACGGTCGCGTCGTCGGACGCGGCTGGACCCAGCCCGGCGGCAGGCCGCATGCCGAACGCATGGCGCTGGACCAGGCGGGACCGCTGGCGGCGGGGGCGACCGCCTATGTCACGCTGGAGCCCTGCGCCCATCACGGCCGCACGCCGCCTTGCGCGGCGGGGCTCGTCGGTGCGGGCGTTGCGCGGGTGGTGACGGCGCTGACCGACCCGGACCCGCGCGTGGCCGGGCGGGGTCACCAGATGCTGCGCGATGCCGGCATTCCGCTGACCGAAGGCGTGCTGGCGGACCAGGCCGCGGACCTGCAGGCGGGGTTCCTGCTGCGCATCACCGCGGGCCGCCCCTTCGTGACGCTGAAGCTGGCCAGCAGCCTGGACGGGCGCATCGCCATGGCCAGCGGGGAAAGCCGGTGGATCACCGGGCCCGCTGCCCGTGCACATGTCCATGCCCTGCGGGCGCAGCATGATGCGATCATGGTCGGCGGAGCGACGGCACGCACCGACCTGCCGCATCTGAACGTGCGCGGCATCCGCACGCCACAGCAGCCGGTCCGCATTGTCGTATCGGCACAGGCCTTGCCACCATTGCCGCCGCAGGACGCCGATCACGGGCCGCTGTGGCGGGTCGACGGGCCCCCGGCACAGATCCTGGCCGATCTCGGGGCACGCGGCATCACGCGGGTCTTTTGCGAAGGGGGCGGGCGGCTGGCTGCCAGCCTGCTGGCCGCGGGGCTGGTCGATCAACTGGTCGGCTATACTGCCGGCTTGGCGCTTGGGGCCGAGGCGCGGCCGTTCTTGGGTCCGACCGGCTGGACGCATCTGATCCAGGCACCGCGGTTTCGCCTGGCCGAGACTCGCGCCATTGGCGGCGATCTGTTCCATCGCTGGACCCGCGCCTGACTAGCGGCGCCAGATCCAGGCATGTCCGGCCAGCGCGCCCTGCGCCTTGGCCAGCAGCCGCAGGGCCGGTGGCGGATGCGCCTGTCCCGCCGCCAGCCTTTCCAGTGCCAGTTCGACCGGGCAGGGCAGGCCCGTCACCGGATCGCGATAGCGGGGATAGGCGATCAGGCACGCATGGACCAGCGCCGCCAGATCGGGTCGTGCCTGACGCCGGGCGGGCAGGGGGCCCAGATCGCGGGTCAGCCCCCAGCCCGCATAGAAGGGCGCACCCAGCACCGTCACGGGCTTGCCTCGCAGCAGCGCCTCGAACCCTAGTGTCGAGGTGATTGTCCAAACCTCGTCCACGGCCTCGATCAGCGCGACTGGGTCGGCATCGGTGGCGACATGATCGGCCAAGGCCGCCAGCGATGCGGCATCGATCGCGCCGGGGCGTAACCCCGCCTCGACATCGGGATGCGGCTTGTAGATCAGGCAGGCATCCGGATTGTCCGCCCGCACCCGCGCCAGCAGCGTCAGGTTGGTCCGTTCGGCGCCTGCCCCCTTCAGGATCGAGGCGTCATCCTCGACCTGTCCGGGCACCAAGATGCGGCGGCGCCCGTCGCGCGGGGGCAGGTCAATAGTCCCGCCCAGATTATACTTGGTCAGCCGCGCGGAGATCAGCGCGGCGATCAGCCGTTCCGCCCTGTCGCGTCCGCAGGGCGGCGGGCCGCGAGAGATCAGCGCCTCCAGCCGCGAGGGCGCGGTCGGGTCGAAATAGATCCCCAGATCGTCGGCAACTACCGACAGGGGCGGGGTCAGCGCGGCACCAAGGCCGTTCGATCGCAGAAAGCCGTCCTCGATCCGGATCGCCTGCGGCACCTGAGGCGCAGCTCCAGCCCAAGCCAAGGTCACCTGCGGGCCGGGTTCAGCCGCAAAACGCAGCGGGTGGGCATCGCCGAATTCACGGGCCAGGAAACGGCGCTTCCACAGACGCATGCCATAGGCCGTGTGGCCGTGCCTGTCCTGGCGAAAGGCGCGGGTCTCGGCCTCGATCTGATCCACCGCGCCTTCAAAATCGGTCAGCCGGTCGCGGCAGGGGTCGTACCATGTGGGCCCGGTCAGGTGACTGGCGGCGAACAATGCCTCGCGCGTGGCGCGGCCGCGCCGGGCGGGCGGGGTTTCGTCATTGCTGAGGCCCCAGCCTGCATAGAACGGCTGACCGAACAGGCGCGGTCGGTGCCCGGCCAGCAAGGCCTCGTATCCCAGTTGAGAGCTGACGGCATAGACCGCATCGGCCCCCTCGACCAGTCGCCACGGGGATACCGGTGCGTCGCACAGCGTGTCGCCGGGACGCAGGTCCTCGGCTGTCAGATGGCCGGGTCGCAGCCCCGCCGCGGTTTCGGGATGAGTGCGGATCACGATGCGGCAGCCGGGATGTTCGTCACGCGCGGCCTGCAGCATCGTCAGGAACAATGCGCGGTCCGCGCCGCGCAAGGATGCGTCGCCCCGCGTCTGATCTATGACCAAGACATAGCCGGGCGGCGGCAGCGGCGCGTCGGGATGATGAAGATTGTATTTCGACAGATCCGCCGCGCGCAGCCGGGCCAGCAGGCGAACCGCGCGGTCGCGCGTGGCGGGTGCCAGCGGTTGTCCGATCAGGTGTTCCAGGCGGGAGGGCCGGTCAGGATCGAAATGCAGCCCCTGGGGGTCGATGATCAGTCCGACCGGACCGCGAGCCGCCAGTGTCCCCCGCGCCCGGCCGGGCAGAACCGATCGCAGCAAGGCGTCCTCGACCGTGATCAGCGGGCAGCCGTGGCGTCGCGCAATGGCCCGACCGCGCCATGCCGTCGGGCTGTCGCCCCAGATGCCCACCGCATCGCCAGGCCGGGGCAGGGCCAGGACCGGACGGTGGCCGGCCAGCGTCAGGATGCGTGCGATCCGGGGGCGAGTCAGGAAACCAATGTTGAAAATGCAAAGCCGCCGGGTTTCCCCGGCGGCTGAGCGATCGTCTTGCGGCGTCGGCAGCAGATCAGTTGCCGATGCTGGACAGGCTGTCTGCGGTGGCGGCGCTGCCGGTGACGGCGGACAGGGTCTTCTGCCACTGGACGTAGGGCGCCTCGGTCACATAGACGGTGTCGCCGTCGCGGATGACGAAGTCGCGGGCCAGGAACAGGCCGTTGGGGCGCGTCAGGTCCAGGACATAGGCGAAGCGCTGCGTGCCGACGACCGGCTTGCCCAGAACGCGCGAGGCGACCGATTCCGGCTCGTCGCGCAGGACGAAGACGCCGGTGGGGTCGGCGAGGGCGCTGGTCAGACCGCCGACCATGGCGATGGCCTCGGCCGCGTTGATCACCTCGTTGCCCAGGGGCACGCGGGTCTGGCCGCCTAGGGCGCCGAGGGCGGTGAAGGTCCGCTGGTCTTCCTCGACCACGATCAGGTCGCCAGGACGCAGGGCGATGTCGTTGGTGGGGCTGCTGTAGAGGTCCGTCAGCCAGACGCGGCCGCTGTCGTTGCCGCGCTTGACGGTCACGACGGCGACCTCGGGCTCGATGGCGACGCCGCCGGCACGGGCCAGCATGGCCGACAGCGACCGGGTCGGACGCTCGATCGGATAGACGCCCTGAGCGCCGACGCGGCCCACCACGGACACGGTCGCACCGTTGCCTGCGACGCGCTGGACGGTCACCTGCGGGTCGGGGGTCTGCGCGCTGAGCGCGTCGGTGATGACCTCGCGCAGCTGGTCGGGCGTGTTGCCCGCGGCGCGGACCCGGCCGGCATAGGGCACGAAGATGAAGCCGTCGCTGTCCACCTGGATTTCGGTCAGGGTGGTCGAGCTGGCGCCGAGCGAGGTCAGCAGACCGTCATCGACGTTCTCCCAGATCGACAGGCCAAGCGTGTCGCCGGCCCGGATCTCGTCCGCGCCGACCTGTCCGGCATTGCGGAAGCTGTTCGAGAACCCGTAGGCGGGTGCGAAGGCGGAGGCACGGGTGACGTGGTCGTTGACGTAGATCACCTGCGTGTTGCCGCCGCGTTCGACCGCGCCGTTGAAGATCTCGTTCTTGTTGGGGCCGGAACGGGGCAGCGCGCAAGCGGCCAAAAGGCTCATTGACGCGATCATCAGCATCCGCAGGGTGGTCGACGACCGGGATAAAACTGTCACCTCTGATACTCCATGTTGTCTGGTTCCGGCCTTGTATGCCGGTTTGCATCCACTGTAACCCTGTCCGCAAAGACAGGCTATATCATCTTGAGCAATGTCGGCGGGGCGTTGCCTTTCAGCCATGGCGGTCCGCCAGTTGCTGCCGCGGCAGGATTCGGCCGGTCGCCAGCGCCTGGTACGGGTCGTCCGGCGACAGGAGCATGTCGGCCACCAGGCGCAGCGCATGGGCGCGCGACCGGCTGGCATAGAAGCCGCCGGGGATCTGGCTGGTCTGCAGCAGATAGTCGCGAAAGACGCGGTAGGCCTGCGGATCCGGGGCGTCAGGATCGGCCAGGAACTTCTCCAGCGTCTGCTCGGACACCAGCCCCGGCTTGTCATAGACGGCGCGTCCCAGGGTCTTGACCGGAATCCCGCGCCACAGGGCCTGCTGGCCAGCAGTGGAATTGACGGTGACCACGGCGCGGGCATGGGACAGGATCTCGGCCAGCTTGCCGCCGCGGACGTAATGCACGCGGTCCGACACCCCATGTTCGGCAGCCGCCGCGTGGATGGCGGCGCGGTTCCCCGCGCGACCGTCCTCCAGCGGGTGGGCCTTGAAGATCAGGTGGTGGTGTCGGGGGGCGGCGCGGGCGAACCCCTCGATCACGGTGCGGACGAACTGGGCGTTGCGGGTGAAGGGCGAATGTCCCAGGAAGTTGGAATCGTGTTCCAGCTGCATCAGGACCAGGTTGTAGGGCCAGCCCGACAGGCGCAGGCGCCGCCATTGCAGCGCGCGGCCCAGGTTGTAGGCCGGGGCCAGCACCAGCCGCCGCAGGTTGAGGCGGAATTCCTGCACGACGCCGATCGCACGATGCCCCGAATAGGCGCGGTACCGGCCATTCGCGACCAGGATCAGGAAATGATAGAAGGCGCCGTAGAACTTGTGGTGGCGCATATCGCCCCAATGGGCGGGTGGGCGGCGCACCTCGTTGATCTGCTCGCGCAGGGCGGCACGCATCTGGGCCAGCGGAATGCGCATCAGAACCGAGTTTCCGTTCGATCCCTGACGTTCATAACTGACCCAGTAGGGACGCAGGTAGCCTTCCTCGAACACGTGGACGCGCAGGCCGCGGGCTGCGGCCAGGCGGCGGGCGATGGCGTGGATCGGGCGGACATCGCCGTAGAGGACGATGTCGGTCACGCCCTTGTCGTCCAGGATCGCCGCCAGATGGTCGGGCCAGTCGTCGACGCTGCCCTGATGGCGGATGAAGCTTTTCGGGTCGGACCAGAAGAACTCGTCCCCCGCGTTGAAGCCGCAGCGCCAGACCACCGCCCCCGCCGCGCGCAGCAGCCGTCCAAGGCGGTCGAAGAACGGGCCGTGGGGCCCCTGCAGCATCAGGAAGACCGGATCACCCTGCGCGGACACGCGGCCCGTCGGCGCGTGCAAGGTCTGGGGCAGGGGGGTGACGCCGGTCTGAATCATGGTCGACTTGAAAAGGAGGGGCGGCCGCAATGCCTGGGGCCATGCGTCAGACATGCCATGTCATGCCCCACCGATCCATCATTTTGTGCATCAAGCTTTAGCGGCCCGGCGCGGAGGCGGGGGCTTGGTGCTTGAACGGACAGGGCCGATGGCCTAGTTCGAACCAGGATCATCAGGGAAGGGCTGCGATGTTCACGGGGATCATCACGGATATCGGCATCGTCCGCGCGGTCGAGATGCGCGGCGACATGCGCGCGCGCATCGGCTGTGCCTATGACATGGCGGGCGTGGATCTGGGCGCCTCGATCGCCTGCGACGGGGTCTGCCTGACGGTCGTGGCCAAGGGCCCGGACTGGTTCGACGTCGACATCTCGGCCGAGACGCTGTCCAAGACCAGCATCGGCGCCGAGGGTTGGTCCGTGGGTCAGCGCCTGAACCTGGAACGCGCGCTGCGCGTCGGCGACGAGCTGGGCGGCCATATCGTCAGCGGCCATGTCGACGGCGTGGCCCAGATCACCGCCGCCGCGAAGGACGGCGACAGCCTGCGCCTGACCTTCGAGGCGCCCGCGGACCTGGCACGCTTCATCGCGCAGAAGGGGTCGGTCACGCTGAACGGCACCTCGCTGACCGTGAACGAGGTCTTTGGCAACAGCTTCGGCATCAACCTGATCCCGCATACCCAGCAGGTGACCACCTGGGGCGATGCGGCGGTGGGCGATGTCGTAAACCTGGAAATCGACACGCTGGCCCGCTATGTCGCGCGGCTGGCCGAAGCCGGACAACCGATCGGCGCGTGACGCCTGCGTGAAGGACGAACAGATGCAATTCGAAGAACCCGGACCCGTCGAACGCGACCTGTCGGCCGCCATCTCTCCGATCGAGGACATCATCAACGAAGCCCGCAACGGCCGGATGTTCATCTTGGTCGACCACGAGGACCGCGAGAACGAGGGCGATCTGTGCATTCCCGCCCAGATGGCCACGCCGGATGCCATCAACTTCATGGCGACGCATGGGCGCGGGCTGATCTGCCTGACGCTGACCGCCGACCGGATCGAGACCCTGGGCCTGACGCTGATGAGCCCTAAGAACTCCAGCCGGCACGAGACCGCCTTCACCATGTCCATCGAGGCGCGCGAAGGCGTCACCACCGGCATCAGCGCCGCCGACCGCGCACGCACGATCAGCGTGGCGATCGACCCGACCAAGGGCGCGCCTGATATCGCTACGCCGGGCCACATCTTTCCGCTGCGCGCCCGCGACGGGGGCGTGCTGGTCCGCGCGGGCCACACCGAGGCCGCGGTCGACATTTCCCGCTTGGCCGGGCTGAACGCGTCGGGCGTGATCTGCGAGATCATGAATGACGACGGCAGCATGGCACGCCTGCCCGATCTGGTGGATTTCGCGCAGCGCCACGGGCTGAAGATCGGCACGATCAGCGACCTGATCCGCTATCGCCGCCGCCACGACAACCTGATCGCCGAGCGGTCGCAGAAGGCGGTTCATTCCGCCCATGGCGGCGACTGGATGATGCGGGTCTTTGCGGACGAGACGCAGGGAAGCGAGCATATCGTCCTGACCAAGGGCGATCTGACGACCCCCGAGCCGGTGCTGGTGCGGATGCACGCGCTGGACCCGCTGCACGACGTGCTGGGCGTCGGGCGCGAAAGCGCGGGCAGCCTGCCCGCGGCGATGCAGGCCATCGCCGACGAGGGGCGGGGCGTCGTCGTGCTGATCCGCGACCTGTCCCATGCGATCGCCGATCCGGGCGATGTCGGGCCGCATACCTTGCGTCAATACGGCCTGGGCGCGCAGATCCTGTCGGCCCTTGGCCTGTCGGACCTGATCCTGCTGACCAATTCGGCGCCGGTGAAGGTGGTTGGGCTTGACGCCTACGGCCTTTCCATCCATTCCACCCGGCCTATCCCCAAGGACTAGGTACATGGCCTCGAACACGCAACATCACGAACTGGCGCTGCCGCGTCTGGATGCTCCGGTGCGCCTGCTGGCGGTCGTGGCACCCTATTACAAGGACATCACCGACGGCCTGCTGTCGGGGGTCCGCGCCACGGCGGATGCCGCGGGCGCCAGCCTTGACGTGATCGAGGTGCCCGGCGCGCTGGAGATCCCCACCGCCGTGGGCCTTGCCGCCCGCAGCGGTCAGTATGACGGCTTCGTGGCCCTGGGCTGCGTCATCCGCGGAGAGACCACGCATTACGACACCGTCTGCAACGACAGCTCCCGCGCGCTGACGCTGCTGGGGCTGCAGGGCGTCTGCCTTGGCAACGGCATCCTGACGGTCGAGACGATGGCCCAGGCCCAGGTCCGCGCGGACCCGGCGGGTCAGAACAAGGGCGGGGGCGCCGCGGCGGCCGCGCTGCATCTGGTGGCACTTGCGCGCCGTTGGGCGGCGACACCGCAAAAGGCTGCGGCCCATGACGTGATCCGCTTGGCGGGCGAACTTGAAGGGCAGGGCAAGGCATGACCGACCACGACCAGGACAAGCGGCCCGACCGGCGCGCCCTCAGCAGCGCGGCGCGGATGTATGCCGTGCAGGCGCTGTTCCAGATGGAGGCCGCGGGTCAGTCCGCAGACCGTGTCACGCGCGAATTCCAGAACTTCCGCATCGATTTCGACGACCGCGACGGCCCGACCGATCAGGCCGACGAGGCGCTGTTCACCCGCATCGTCGACGACGTGGTCATGTGGCAGTCCAAGATCGACCAGGCCACCGACCGCGGGTTGGTGGCGAAATGGCCCATCGACCGGATCGATCCGGTGTTGCGCGCCGTGTTCCGCGCCGCTGGCGCCGAACTGGTGGCCGAACGTGCACCTGCCAAGGTGGTCATCACCGAATACGTCCGGCTGACGCAGGCCTTCTTTCCGGACGGCCGCGAGGCGCGCTTCGTGAATGCCGTGCTGGACCACATGGCGCGCGACTTCAAACCTGATTCCCTTGGCTGACGGATCGTCCCGTCATGACGATGCGGCCCGGATCCCTGATCCGGGCCGTTTTCATTGGACGGACGGGTTCATTTGCTTGACAGACGCCTTGCACGTCGTGTCATTCTGACAGCGGGATCGTGGCATCTGTGCAACATTTATGATGCCTGAACGCCGTCAATATCTTGCCTAATATTAAGGCATTCACGCTGATGTTTCAGTCGGTCGTTTTTGCGGGCTTGAGCGACAGCATGGAGCGAAACCCATAAAAACGTCGCGTTCCAAGTACGTTCGTCAAGTCGCGAAAAAGTTGCATCACCAAACATTACACGTTGTTTTCGGCAAGGTTTCGCCAGTTTCTGTCAAGACCCAAGCACGCTCACGATTGCGCGACTTGCAGAAGAAATGCGGTGGGCTTTGAACCGAAAGGGGGGGGCGCTAATTGATGTCCCAGCAGAGATGCTCTGGTGCCCGGAACGGGGCCGGGACAATCCTACTCAGCTCGTGAGGACGACGAAAATGAAAAAAGTTACGCTGCTGACCAGCACCGCCGCAATCCTGGCCGCCCTGTCGGTTCCGGCATTCGCGCAATCCGAGATCTCGACCGGCGCCGACGCTGCCGGCGTGTCGGCCATCAACGACCGCATCACCGACATCGAAGAAGATGTGACCGACGCGTTCGACCGTGACAACGACGCTGACCGCTTCGGCCCCGCCGACCGTCGCCAGGGCCTGTTCGGCAACATGTCGCTGAGCTACACCGGCCGCACCGGCAACACCGACAACCAGGATCTGGCGATTGGTGGTCGTGTGAACTACAATCAGGGCGTGTTCGCGCAGAGCGTGGGCCTGTCGCTGGAATTCGGTGAGGACGATTTCGGCAACAAGGACCAGGAAGACGTCGCCGCGATCTATGACGCGCAGTACTACTTCAACGACCAGCTGTACGCCTTCGCTCTGGGCCGCATCAACCAGAACGGTCTGGTCGACGGCGTCCGCAACAGCCCGTCGCAGACCGATGAAGATTTCGCCGCTGAATTCGACGATTTCCGCACGGACGCGTTCCTGGGCTTCGGTCCCGGCTACCGCATCCTGAACTCCGAACAGACCACTTGGCGAGTTCAGGCTGGCGTTGGTGTGCGCTACACCAAGACGGGTGCGCAGGAACTGGGCGCGACCTTTGATGGCACCCCGGTCGCAGATTCTTCGGACACTTCGGTCGGCTACATTGCGTCGTCGCGTCTGTACCATCGCTTCAACGACAATATCTTCATCACGAACGATACCGACTACCTGGGTTCCGAAGACTCCTCGGACGTGATCACCAACGAGTTCGGCGTGAACTTCCGCGTCTCCGAGCAGCTGGCGACCCGTGTGAGCTACACCAGCGAAT
>NZ_VUOJ01000001.1:160000-707228 GCF_015390265.1 Paracoccus sp. NBH48
TGCACGAATGGCGTAACGACTTCCCCGCTGTCTCAAATGTGGACTCAGCGAAATTGAATTGTCTGTGAAGATGCAGACTTCCCGCGGTTAGACGGAAAGACCCCATGCACCTTTACTACAACTTCGCACTGGCATCAGGATTGCGATGTGCAGGATAGGCGGTAGGCTTTGAAGCGGGGACGCTAGTCCTCGTGGAGCCATCCTTGAGATACCGCCCTTCGCACTCTTGATGTCTAACCGCGGCCCGTTATCCGGGTCCGGGACCCTGCGTGGTGGGTAGTTTGACTGGGGCGGTCGCCTCCCAAACAGTAACGGAGGCGCGCGAAGGTTGGCTCAGACCGGTCGGAAATCGGTCGTTGAGTGCAATGGCAGAAGCCAGCCTGACTGCAAGACTGACAAGTCGAGCAGAGACGAAAGTCGGCCATAGTGATCCGGTGGTCCCGAGTGGAAGGGCCATCGCTCAACGGATAAAAGGTACGCTGGGGATAACAGGCTGATGATGCCCAAGAGTCCATATCGACGGCATCGTTTGGCACCTCGATGTCGGCTCATCTCATCCTGGGGCTGGAGCAGGTCCCAAGGGTACGGCTGTTCGCCGTTTAAAGAGGTACGTGAGCTGGGTTTAGAACGTCGTGAGACAGTTCGGTCCCTATCTGCCGTGGGTGTTGGAGACTTGAGAGGAGCTGCCCCTAGTACGAGAGGACCGGGGTGGACGTTCCACTGGTGGACCAGTTGTCGTGCCAACGGCAGTGCTGGGTAGCTATGAACGGACAGGATAAACGCTGAAGGCATCTAAGCGTGAAGCCCCCCTCAAAACAAGGTCTCCCTTGAGAGCCGTGGAAGACCACCACGTCGATAGGCCGGAGATGTAAGTGCAGCAATGCATTCAGTTGACCGGTACTAATGGCTCGATAGGCTTGATTTGATCCGGAAGAAGCAGGATTACCCTCCTTCCTCCAAAGCATCCTTGGACAATATCAGACCCCTCAAAAGGGTCCGACGCTGAGCGTTTCTTTCCTGGTCTGGTGGCCCTAGCGCGAGCAAAACACCCGATCCCATCCCGAACTCGGCCGTTAAGTGCCGCTGCGCCGATGGTACTGCGTCTTAAGACGTGGGAGAGTAGGTCACCGCCAGACCTGGTAAGAAACGCAATATCTCTCTGATACGATAATACAAACCCGATCAGGACAACCTTGGCGCGGGGTAGAGCAGCCCGGTAGCTCGTCAGGCTCATAACCTGAAGGTCACAGGTTCAAATCCTGTCCCCGCAACCAATATTACCAATAACTACAATGCATTACGCCTCGCGTTCCGCGGGGCTTTTGCTGTCCAAATTCCAGGTCAACAATAGGTCAACAAAACAACCCAAACTGCGTGCGAATCCAGCACCTTAGTAGCCAAACCCGCACTCAACCGCGTGAAACCGGTGAGAGTTCGTGTTCAACAGGGCAGATGCGGAAATTCACGCAAATTCGGCGAACAGGGTGTCGAGCGTCCCGCAGGCCCCAGATGGCGGAAGGATCAAAACTCGCTGCTGCAAGCAGAAAGGCAGCACCCAAAGGCGCAGCCCATTGGACTTGGGAAACTCGAAAACAGGCAGCGCCTGGCTAAAAGCTTCTGTCTTTGGATAGACGAGGACAATGTCGCCATGGCCATCTAGATAGCTCTGTCCATAAGCATAAAGCTGATAGAAATCTACCTGACTCAGCCCATACTTGTCCGTTCCATTGCTCTTCTTCTTGATGTCCAGCAGCTTCCATTTCGTATCCAGGACAAGACAGTTTGAGCCCGAAGCCTTCACCAGGAAATCTGGCTTCAGACGGAACCAGTTTTGTTCAAGATGTCTCACGAGCGAAAAGGTCTTTACCTGTGGTTTCAGATGGAAAGGGGAAGAAAGCTGTCGTTTTAAATGCTTGGCGACAAAGGCCTCAAAAACTGCCTCCATTGGAAATAGCAATGATGGCGATCGGTGCCCGCCGGTTCCGGTCAAAGGCGACTCGTGCTCTAGGATCAACCTTGCCCAGGCTAGGGCGTCCGAATAGTGAGCCATGCCGCGATCCAGGCGCACCCGTAGCAAATCGACCGACGGACGTTCGGAGATTGGCACATCGACAAACACAAAGCATAGTTCTCGTGCGAGCCGCTCGTTCGTCTGTGATCCTGTCCATGACAGAACCTGACGTAACGCAGCATGCAGAAGCCGGTTTTCCGCGCGATCCGGAGAGAAATCGTCGAATTCGGCAAAGAAGCGATCTCCTCGGCAAAGATTCTGCCGCAAGTGTGCTGCCATCTGCAGTTTGCCATGTAGCGCAAACATATTGTCTTGCAGGGCACTATAGTCACTGCGCAAGCCGCGTTTGACGATCTGCTCAACACTGCCAAGAAACGCTTCGATGAAAACCTCAAGCAAGGGCATTCGCGTGGCAGCTAGCTTGGCGCTGTCGGTTTGAATGTGCCGAAAGCCACCAAGGCAACGCAGCATCTCAATCAACAATTGCCTTGCTTGAACATCCCCACCTTCAGTGAGCTTGCCAACTTTCGGCAACACCTCGATCTGATAGCCGTCTGGAGCTCGAATGACTCCAACAAAGCTGGTGACCTGGATAGCGCGTTGACCGCGCTTTTGCGTTAGCCGCAACCAAGCGTGAGTTCCTGTGTCAGTAGCGGCCAATGCCTGCGCCTCAAGCCACTCAAATACGCTGAAAGGAACTTTACGTAGTTCTTCCGATTCCTCAGCGCCGCTGTCTTGAGACACCAAGGCGCCGAATTCGTAGATTGTCACTCCACCCATTTGTGCGTCCCGATCCGAACCATCAGGAATGCGATTTGTAGATGCCGATATAGGCCATGGGCTGTCTGAAAGCCGACTCTTGCAGGATATAGCGCTGCCGTGTCGCGTAACTGTCTAGGCCATGATCGTTGCCGAACAGCTCAGACAAATCCTGATCGTGGTCGGCAGTTTCGCGGATGAATTGATCCGCTGCGTTGGCTTTCTGATTGTCGGCCAACACAAGTCGAATTTTACGCCAGTCCTCGAAGAAATACTCCTCCAAAAGTGGCAAGATACGATTGCGAAATATCGCTGCCAGCGTCTGGAAGCGATCCGCGTCGCTTTGTAACTTCACGAGCCCGGTGAAATAGGCGTGACCAATGCAATGATCACGATCATACAATGCCTCAATACGATCATTGATACGCTCGAGCATCAGGCGCACGTCGATCACGCCAGCCTCGGTCTTGACGACAAGCCCAGCGAGTGGTGCGCTGTCTGGCTCGGCCGGAATTTTCTCTGCACGAGTGTCTGGCATCAGCGGGACGAAATCGAAACGACGGCGCAAAGCCGTATCAAGTAGGGCCAGTGATCGATCCGCCGTGTTCATCGTGCCGATGATATCCACGTTGGCGGGTACAGAAAATTTCTCGCCGGAATAAGCCAAGGTAATTTCGGCCGACGGGGGGCTACCATCAAGGCGGTCCCTCTTGTCTCCTTCGATCAATGTGATCATCTCGCCGAATATCTTGCTAATATTGCCTCGATTGATTTCATCAATGACCATTGCCCAACGTTGATCCGGCGCCTGTCGGGCTTTGCGGCACAGCTCCTTGAATGCCCCCGGACGGATCTCATAGGCTACTTCGCCTTCTTCGGCATCGCCTGCCAGAACTGGCCGTAGACCTTCGACGAATTCCTCATAACCATAGGACTGGTGAAAGGTGACGAAACTGTAACGCTGAACAGTGGCATCGTCCTTTGGCCCAGCTTTCAGCTCATCTACCAGGTCACGCAGCTCAGCACCGATTTCGTCCCAGTCACCGGCAAACCGCCAAATGGAACCTGCTGATTTGTCAAAGATGGCGGGACCAAGCCGTAGCTTAAGGTTGACTGTGGTGGAATCTAGGATGGTATGGTTTTGAAGCGTTCCCCACAGCGTCTGATTTATGCCGCTGACACGGCTTTTGGCGCTAGCGATAGCCTGGATGAAGCGATGCGCAGCCAAATCCGGCACCTTTGCTTTGCCACCCAGGTCGTACAACGCTGCTGCCAAACCTTCCCACCACGTGAGCGCCGCGATTTTTTCGGAAATAATCTGATTGCGCCATGCATCGGCAGATATCGATTCGGCTTGTTGTTCATAGTCGCTCTTCAGTAATTGGGTCAGCGCGTAGGTTTTCCCGGTGCCGGGCGGTCCGTAATAGATGCGATTAACGCAGGCGGCGACAGGTTCGCTGGCCAGAACTTTTGTCGGAACGGCCTGAAATGAAGGTTCTTGATCGTTTCCGAAGTTGTTTGGCTCTATAGGCTCACCTGACAGCGCCGCCAACTCGGCCAAATCCATATCGAAGAACGGTTGAAGCAAGGCTGCCTCAAACTCTGGCAGATCATGCGTGCCTACAAGTTTGAAAGTGGAGCGATAGTTTGGCGTCCAGCCCTTTTGACTGCCTTCATACTTACCATCCTTGACTGCCTTTTTAAGTACGCGATAGTGACGCTGAAGCCAGCCATCGCCTTTTTCACACGGTTCGGCTTCGGACGTAAATTGGCCAATCAGAACGACTTTTTCATTGCCGTGGCACAGATAGAACAAGGAACCTACCTCAGCTTTCTGAAACTCTTTTCCCTGACCTTTTTCAGTTTCGCCATGCATGACACCAAGGTTTTTTTCGAGGTAGGTTTCTCGCTCCTGAGGTGAAAAGTCCTTTACACCATGCGAAAGCTTCCAGATCTTGAGGAGTTTTTTGCTCACTGTTTCCCAGACTTCTTGCGCAAATTCCAGAATGCCAAGATCGGAAGGGCGTTTGGCAATTACTGCGTTCTGCAAAGTGGCCATATTGGATTTCGCTGTGTCGCCTAAGAAGGTGGCGAGCCAATCGCGTTTGAAAATATGCACCAGTACCGGCGCCTGCCGGTCTTGATAGTGAAAGGCGATCTTCCACTTGAAGGCCTCACCTAAATGTTCGAATGCTTCGATAGCGTCAAGGTCGCCCTCTGATGCAAGCTGCGCGACCTGCACAACATGTCCACGCACCTTCTCGAAGGCTTCATCCGCTGTGTCGCCAAGGGTTGAATACCAGCCGTAATCGTCAGAATAGCTAAGTTTGGCGTTGGACGGCTTGCTTTCAGTGCTTTTGCGAGAGAAGACCCCAAACTTGAACGCTGACCCGCCCCAGATACTGCCCATCTTGTCTAAGCGCGACTCGATCCAATAGGTGAAGCTGTCCTGCGAACCAGCTTGGGTATATTCGTCGATTGTCATCGAGGCCAAGCGCGACGCTGGCCAAACACTCAAGAATTCATCCCAGAGGGCGTACTGTTGCTGGAAGTCGGGCATTCGGAAAACAACTCGCTTTTGGGTGGATGGTTTGGACAATATTGATTTGACAGGTTTCCAGTTGAATCGACAGCATTTTCATGCTTTTGGGATCGTGACCAAGTGTGAGACAAACATGACATTTGGTCACGAACGTTCCCGGATCTCATCGTACCCGCTTGTCCGCAACTGACCAAATCACCGAACCAATGGTCAGCAAAGCTCCTATTACTGGCTCAATGTCAGATGCTTCGGCAATCCTCCCCGTTTTAACGGGGTTTGGTCGTAGAACTCACGCAGCCATTTTCAGTTTCTGTGCGGGTGTTATGCCGCCGATGCCCATGTTGGGTCGCTCGTTGTTGTAAGTCCAGAGCCAGTCGGTTGCGATACTCTGTGCCTCCGCGATGGTTTCAAAAATGTAGAGGTCGAGCCATTCATGGCGGACGGTGCGGTTGTAGCGCTCGACGTAAGCGTTCTGCTGCGGTTTGCCGGGCTGGATGTGGGTCAGGACAATGCCCTGCTTTGCGGCCCAGATTGCCAAGGTTGCGCTGATGTATTCCGGGCCGTTGTCGACCCTGATGGCCATGGGCTTGCCGCGCCACTCGATGATCTGGTTCAGCGCCCGAACCACGCGCTCGGCCGGAAGCGAAAAGTCGACCTCAATGCCCAGACCCTCGCGGTTGAAGTCGTCGAGCACGTTCAGCAGCCGGAATTGGCGACCATCGGCCAGACGGTCGGCCATGAAGTCCATGGACCACACGAGGTTCGGCGCGTCTGGAACCGAGAGCACGTCCGGCTTGTGCCGCTTGATGCGCCGCCTTGGCTTGATCCGCAGGTTCAGTTCCAGTTCGCAGTAGATCCGGCGAACGCGCTTGTGGTTCCAGGCATGGCCACGGACATTGCGCAGATACAGGAAGCATAGGCCGAAGCCCCAGGTTCTGTGCGCCTTGGTCAGGCCCTCAAGAAGATCCGCGATGGTCTCGTTCTCGGCACAGCGCTTCGGGCTGTAACGAAAGCACGTCTCGCTGACCCCAAATGTGCGGCAGGCCAGCGCAATGCTGACCCCCTTCGTTGCCACCGCCCTCGCGGCCAACTCGCGGCGTTGAGCTGGCCGCGTCACTTTTTTCCCAAAGCTTCCTTGAGCAGGTCGGCCTGCATGCTCAGGTCCGCGAACATGCGCTTCAGCCGCCGGTTTTCATCCTCCAGCGCCTTCATCTGGCTCATCATGGACGCATCCATACCGCCATACTTCGCCCGCCATTTGTAAAAGCTCGCGCTGCTGATCCCATGCTCTCGGCACAGCTCCGGCACCGCAACACCGCCTTCGGCCTGGCGCAGCACAGCCATGATCTGCGGCTCGGTAAATCGGGTCTTTCTCATTCGAATCTCCTCAGCTCACGCTACGAGAAAATTCTACGAATAAACCCCCTTAACGATGGGGAGGATTACCAGCCGACCACAGCTTCGGATAAACTTCTGTGATCACGGTTGCACCGGGTGCTGGATCCCACCCGTCAAAGGGTCAGAAGTGCAGGTGGGGCCGCGCGTGCCGAAGGTGCCGCAGCCAAGGAATGCCGGCATGGGTAATATGGCCTGTTCTTGGTAGCGGTCACGAGAGCCGCGTTCTCTGCCTCGGTCCGCGCCAAGGCCTTGCGGGAGGGGCGTTCGATTGCAAAAACCGGGGGCTGTTTCTCTCTCTTGGCGTGGATGACTTCACCGTGCCGCATTTCGAGAGCAGTTGATGCTCAGCATCCGGTTCTGGGTGACATGAGTGGGTATGTTGTACGCGTGCATCGCCAGTTTCCGTGCGGTTTCGGACATCAAGCTTGCGGAAGATGTTTGTCAGATAATGCTTCACCGTCTTTTCGCTGAGGTTAAGTGACCGGCCGATCTCCTTGTTGCAGCAACCCCGGCGGATCAGGACATATATCTCTCCTTCGCGCTTGCTCAGGATGCTGGCATCTGCCTCGATCTCCAGCGCCGGTGCGGCTCCCCACGACCCCAAGACGCGCGCTGCCAGATGCGGGGTGATATGGCCGATGCCATTGACGAGTCGGTTCAGAACATGAAACAGCTCGTCACCGCTGATCCCTTTGAGGACGTAGCCGGCGGCGCCCAAGCGCATCGCTTCCATCACGTCCTGTGGCCGCTCTGATATCGTCAGGATCAGGATGCGGGTTTGGGACCCGGCATGGGTGATGGCCCGAATGGCCTCGATGCCCGAACCGGGGATCTCGAGGTCGAGGATCAGGATGTCGGGGGCGTCACGCCGAACTAGGTCGATCGCGTCCGCGGCGGAATGGCCCGCACCGGTCACGCGAAATCCGCCAAAGCTCCCGATCACCTGGATCAATCCCTCTCGAACGATGGGATGGTCGTCGACGACGGCAACGCTGATCTCACTCATGGCTATGCTCCATGCTGTACTCGTGAAAGCTGGCCCGGATTTCCATGCGGTGGTGTTCCAGATCCAGAACCTGAAAGATGCCCCCCAGATTCTCGATGCGATGCCGCAGATTGCGCAGGCCCATCGGCTGGCGGGTGACATCACGGCATGCGTCCTGACCGTGACGGGCGTCGTTGCTGACCGCGATGACCAGGGTGCCGTGATCGACGTACAGATGCACCTGTTGATCCCGTCCCCCCGCATGCTTGAAGGCGTTGTGCAGCCCCTCCTGCACGACACGGCAGATGGCGACCTTGACGGGCAGGCTTGGCTCCGGCAGGCGGTCCGCCAGAACGGTGCGGACTTCCGTCGAGGTTCGGCGCCGATGGTCCTCAACAAGGGCGGAAACCGCGTCCGCCAGGGGCAGTTCGGCGACCGGTCTCTGGCTGGTGCCGCTCAGCAGGGCCTGGACCTCGCTCATAGCCTCTTCGAGGATAAGCCGAACGCTTTGCACCCCGTCTTCCTGCGGTCCGCTTGAAGGCGGCGCGGACTTCATGCGCAGCAGGGCAACGGTAAGCAATTGGCCGATCCCGTCATGGATGTCCGAATTGATCTGACGAAGCTGCGCCTTCTGCTCCTCCTGCAGGCGGATGGTGCGTTGATGGATCCTGGCCTGTGTCTCCCTTGTTCGGTCAAGCAGCAGGACCAGGTCGGCCATCCGTGCGCTCAGATCGGTGCGCTGCCGCAGGATCACCGCATCGCCATAACGAAGGATCATGACCAGGATGGCGACGAACATGGCCCCGATGACGGTCAACAGTCCCCAGGTCTGCCAGCGGGCGCGGGTCAGTGCGTCCGAAACGACGGCCGCGTTCTGATAGTACTCCGCCACCGCGACGATCCGGTTGAGCGAACGGATGCGGATCGGGACATAGATCTCGAACTGCTGGGGGCCCGTGGTGGTGCTGGGCCAGCCGGATTCCACGTGGAAGGTGTCGCCGACCGATACTGATATCTCTCCTGCAAGCGCGGTTGCCAGCTCGTCGCTGACGGGCTGCGCGGAGCCCGTCAGGCCGGGGCGCGATGCGTAAAGAATGGTGCCTTGGGCATTCCATATCTTCATTTCGGAAATGCCGAGCGCATCAGAGATGTCATGAAAATACGTATCGATGACACCGATAAGTTCCGGCGACAGCGTATCCGCCGCCAGATCCTCGGCATGCCGCTTTAGCATAGATCCAAGCACGGTCGCAGCGCGATGCCCGACCTCCGTCTCGACGGTCTGCTGCAGGCGCGATGCCGTCCAGACGCCCAGAATGGCCAGCCCCACGACGATGATCAGCGCGCAGCTGGACAGATGGCGCCGCAACAGACCCAGGCCCTGCCAGACAGGCCGAGAGCGCGTTTCCGGCGAGAGGAGAGGAGCGTCAGACATGCCGGTCAAACCACCCACCACGAGTTTCGGGATATGCCGTCGGATGTAGTCCACAAGGTAGCATATGCCCCCTCGTTCACATAGGCGTTATCAGTTCCGATCCGGTCCTATTGCGATGTTCCGTATGATTTCGGTGCCTGAAAACAGCGGGCCGAAGAATCGCCATCTTCCTGAAGTTGCATGGCAATCTGCGCGCCCACACCGGGCGTTGTGCCAAGGCCCGTGTGATCCATCCGGCGATTCGTCGGTCGCAGACGCCATGGCGACGAAAGTCGCCATTGCTGGGGACCTAACGCCGTATTGGGGACGGCCCGTCTTGGCGTAACCTGTCGACATGGGCCGCCGTCCCGATACCGGGGGTGGACCACGTATCTTGTAAATGGCTTGCGCCGACGTGAACGCCTCTCCGCCCATGGTGAGGGAGATCACCCTGTCATGCGCCGGCCTCTGGTCACGTCAGGGAGATGATCATGGCAACGAGCTTTCATGTGAACGTGCATGACCTGAGCTTCATTCTGAAGCAGATCCAGGTTTCCGAACTCCAGGCATCGACGCCGGGCATGACGACCGTGGAGGCGATCCAGGCGGTCTACGGCGTCAGCGCCGCGGATGCGGCCCTGATGCCGGTGGGCCTGCGGACCGTGGACGGCAGCGACAACAGCCTGTTGCCCGGAACCGAGAGCAACGGGGCAGGGGACACGCCCTTTCCGCGCCTGTTGGACCCGGTCTATTCGAACGAGGGTGACGAAAACCCGTTCTTTGGAATCTCGAACACGAACTACGGGAACAGCGGCAATGTCGTGGACAGCGATCCGCGCACGATCTCAAACCTGATCGTGGACCAGACGCCCGCCAATGTCGCGGCCATCTATGCGGCGTTGAAGGCCGTGGGAACGACGGGCGTCGATGCGAATACCGCCGTCGCCGCGATCACGGTGGCCTACCAGGCGACGCTGAACGCCAAGGGGGCCGACGCCGCCGTGGAGGCCGCCGAAACAGCGTTGAGCGCCGAGACCGCGGACCATGGCGCGGCCGTCGCAGCCTTCAACGCCGCGGAGCTGCGCGTGGCACATTTCACCTCGGCCGGTCCGCTGGCGGAGGTTGCGGCGGAGGCCGCCGACGCGGCCAGCGACGCGCTGACGGTACTTGTCGCCGACGTGGAGGGCGGAAACGACGTCACTGGATCTCTTGCCACGGCCTTGGCTGCCGCCGTCACCGCCAAAGAGGCTGCGGATGCGGTGACGACCGCCTTGGGCGGTGATGCCGTTCCCGCCGCTCAGGCGGTGGCCGACGCTGCTCAACAACTGCTGGAGTTTCTGGACACCGCCGCCCAGAGCCTTCCCATTGATGAGGCGGCGCTGGTCGAAGCTGTAGAGGCCTTCGGGGCGGTGCTGGGATCGGACGGCCATGCCGCCGACAGCATGGACGCGATCCAGGCCGGACTGGCCTCGGCAGAGGATCAGGCCGACGCCGCCGCGACGGTGCGAGACGCCGCGCAGGCCGACCTTGCCGAGGCGCAGGCGGATTACAATACCGCGGTGCAGCAGGCGCAGACTGCCGGAACACCCGCCCAGACCGCGGACTTCCTAGCGGACACCTTGGAGGATTACGGGCTGGCCACCGGTCCGGAGGGGGGCCTGATCATCGACCATGTGTCGCCCGATGTCGGCCTGACTGCGCCCTTCAACAGCTTCATGACCATCTTCGGCCAGTTCTTCGACCATGGTCTGGACCTTGTGAACAAGGGCGGCAACGGCACTGTCTTCATTCCGCTGCAGGCCGATGACCCACTGATTGCCGGCGCCGACCAGATTTTCGGCACGGGCGACGATCTTCCCGCAAGCCTGCGGTTCATGGCGCTGACCCGGGCCACCCCGGTCCTGGACGAGAACGGGGTGGAGCAGCACGTCAATGCCACGACGTCTTTCGTCGACCAGAACCAGACCTATACTTCGCACGCCTCGCATCAGGTGTTCCTGAGAGAGCAGGTCCGCGTCGAGATCGATGGGGTGACCAAGGCCTATTCCACGGGCCACCTGCTGGACGCGTCGAGCGAGACCGGCTCTCTGGACGGTGCGGTGGGGACGTGGGCCGACGTCAAGGCGCAGGCGCTGTCGGTCCTGGGCATCCGCCTGGAGGACATGGACGTCCACCGGGTGCCGCTGTTGGCGACCGATGCCTATGGTAACCTGATCACCGGGCCGAACGGCTATGCCCAGATGGTCATGGCACCCGACGCCACCCATTCCGGCCCCTGGCTGCGCGAGGGCACCGCCGAAGGGATCACGACGCAGGGCAGCATCGCGGCCGGTCCGGCCTTCCTGGTGGACATCGCCCACCATGCGGCGCCTAGCAGCACGACGACGGCTGACGGGGACAGCGTCACGGGCGATGACAACAACGCCCAGACCTATGACGACGAAATGCTGGATCTGCACATCGTGTCGGGCGACGGGCGCGGCAACGAGAACATCGCCCTTCAGTCGATCCACTCGATCTTCCATTCGGAACACAACCGCATGGTCGATGAGAACAAGCACACCATCCTGGATTCGGGTGACGTGTCATTCATCAACGAATGGCTGCTGGTACCGCTGGCCCAAGGCACGGACCTGACCACGGTCGACCCGGCCGATCTGGTGTGGAATGGTGAACGCCTGTTCCAGGCTGCGCGGTTCACGACCGAGATGCAGTACCAGCACATGGTGTTCGAGGAATTCGCCCGTCGCATACAGCCCGGGATCGATCCGTTCGTCTTCACCAATTCCGCCGATATCGATCCCTCGATCATGGCCGAGTTCGCGCATGCGGTCTATCGCTTTGGCCATTCGATGCTGACAGACACCGTGGACCGGCTGGACGCCCAGCTGATGCCGGTGAACGGTGATGCTGAACAGATGTCGCTGATCGAAGCGTTCCTGAACCCAGAAGCCTTCACCGGGTCAGGCAGTTCGCTGGACGAGGCGCAGGCGGCGTTCATCCGGGGCCTGACCTCGGATGTGGGCAGTGAGATCGACGAGTTCATCGTCCCCGCCCTGCGCAGCAACCTGCTGGGTCTTCCTCTGGATCTTGCCGCGCTGAACATCGCGCGGGCACGCGATACCGGCGTCCCGTCGCTGAACGAGACGCGGGCCCAGCTCTACAACGACTTCGGCCTGCCGGACCTGAAGCCCTATGCCAGCTGGACCGATTTCACGCAGTATCTGAAGAACCCGTTCTCGATCGCGAACTTCATCGCGGCTTATGGAAACCATGCGTCGATCACCTCGGCCACGACCCTCGCCGACAAGCGCGAGGCTGCCACCATGCTGCTGTTCGGCGACGGCACCAACAGCGATGGCGTGACGATACGCGGCGTGACCTACACGAACGAGGATCGGCTGAACTTCCTCAACGGGCGGGGCGGCTACGGCGCCGGCAACGACCGGGGCGGGCTGGACAATGTCGACCTGTGGATCGGCGGCCTGGCCGAGAAGGTGACCGAGTTCGGCGGCATGCTGGGCACCACCTTCGGCTTCATCTTCGAATACCAGATGGAGCAGCTGCAGAATGGCGACCGGTTCTATTACCTGTCGCGCACGCAGGGTCTGAACCTGCTTGACGCGCTTGAGGCGAACACCTTCGCCGACATCGTCATGCGCAACTCGGCGCTGAGCGGCGATTATGCCACGCATATCAACGCGAACCTGTTCCTGACCCCGGACATGATACTGGAGCTGGACCGTGCCATCGCACAGCGCGACTACAACGGCGCGGGTGCTGGCCGCGATCCGGTCTGGGACGACCCGATCATTCAGAGCCTCGACCCCAAGGTGATCCGGGTGGATTCCGGTGTCACCGACGCGAACGGCCATCAGGTCGGCGGAGAGCTGCATTTCCGCGGCGGTGAACATGTCGTCCTGGGCGGGACCGAGGGTGACGACTACATCAAGTCGGATCTGGGTGACGACGCGCTGTGGGGCGATGGCGGCAACGATTACCTGAACGGCGGGGCAGGGGCCGACCAGGTCTTCGGCGGCAACGGTGACGACATCATCGAGGACACGTTCGGCGACAACTTCCTGCGCGGCGAACGGGGCAACGACGTCGTCTCGTCGTCCCGGGGCATCAACCTGCTGTTCGGCGGCGAGGGGCGGGACGCGCTGCTGGTCGGTCAGGACGCGGGCGAGGCCTTCGGTGGCGAGGGCGACGACTTCATCCTGGGCGGTTCCGGCGGGGACAACCTGCTGGGTAACGAAGGCAACGACTGGATCGAGGGCGGAGAGGGATTCGACGTCATCTCGGGCGACAATTCGGAACTGTTCTTCAACTCGACCATCATCGGCCATGATGTGGCCTGGGGCCAGGGCAACGACCAGGACTACGATCTTGAATCGGGCGACGACATCGCCCTGTCCGGGATCGGCGTCCAGCGCTTCGAGGGCATGTTCGGCTTTGACTGGGCCAGCGCGAAATACGACGTGGCCGGTGTGAACTGGGACTTCAACATCCCGATCTTCACATCGGCGCCTGCGGACATCCTGCGTGACCGCTTTGACCTGATGGAGGGTATGTCGGGCTGGATCCACAACGACACACTGCTTGGCGACAACCGTGGCGGGACCGTGGGCGACACGGATGCGGCGGGCAGCTTTGACGACCACGTTTTGACCGCGGCGGGCATCGACCGCATCAACGGGCTGCGCAACTGGTTCGACGGCGCGCTGGAGACCCTTGGCGGACCGGGAGCCACAAGCTTCCGGGACGGTAACCTGATCATGGGTGGCGCCGGGTCCGATCGCATGATGGGGCGCGGCGGCTTCGACGTCATCGACGGCGACGCCTGGCTTAATGTCCGCATCCGCATCGTGGTCGACGGAACCGTGTATTCCGCGGAATCGCTGAACAGCTCTCAGGCGGCCGCCGGACCGTATGCGGGCAGGGTCTATGCGATGGGTGCCGACGGGCGGCCGGACTTCTCTGCGCAGGCCTTTGGGGGGCGGTCGCTGACCTCGCTGCTGCTGGACCGTACGATCAACCCCGGCGACATGTCCATCGTCCGCGAGATCGTGACGGCGGCACCTGGCACGGCCCGTGACAGGGCGGTCTTTGCAGGCGCGCTGGACGAATACGAGATCGAGGGGCGCGGCACGCAGTTGCCGGGAAGCACGTTGATCCAGGCGGCGCGTGACATGAACGGCGACGGCTTCATCTCTGTCCGCGACCTGGGCGGGGACGGGCGCGCGGCCTTCGATGATATCGATCTGATCCGCAACGTCGAGGATCTGGAATTCACCGATCAGGTCATCGCCATCGACACGCCCATCGGCATCAACGTGAACCTGGCGCTGGACGTCGATGGCGCCCCTGCGGCCTTGCCGGCCATCGGTGCCACCATCGGCCGCATCACCGCCGAAGGCGTCCCCGGCACCTTTGCCCTGGGTGCCGGCAGCAGTCCCCTGTTCGGCGTTGCAGCCGACGGGACGCTTGCCGTGACCGGCACGCTTGGCCTCAATCAGACGCACCAGCTGGATCTGACCTTTGCGACGTCGGGGGTCAGCAGGACGGAACGCCTGCAGGTCCTGACCGGCAGCAACGCGGCCAATACCATGGCAGGATGGGCCGGGGACGACCTGATGTACGGCCTGGCCGGAACGGATGTCCTGACGGGAGGCACGGGGGACGACGTCCTGTTCGGACAGGCCGGAAACGATCAGCTGACCGGCGGCGCTGGGCGCGACATCCTGATCGGCGGGCGCAACAACGACCAGGTTCAGGGCGGCGCGGGGGACGACCTGATCCTCTTTGCATGGGGTGACGGGAATGATGCGGTCGATGGCGGCGATGGCACCGACCGGATGCGCATCTCTGGCACCGCCGCGAACGAGACCCTGACTGCAACCTGGAACGGTGCCGCGCTGACTGCGCTGACCGGGTTCACCGCGATCACCTCAGTCGAACAGGTCCACGTCGATCTTGCGGGCAGTGCGGACCGGCTGGTCTATGCTGCCGGATCGGCCGGCGTCGTCGTCGACCTGGGCGCGGGGACGGCGTCGGGCTTTGCCTCGGTTGCCAACATCGCCTCCGTTCAGGGCGGGAACGGTGCCGATGTCCTGACCGGGAACGATCAGGCCAACACGCTGAACGGTGGGGGTGGAAACGACTTCTTCGTGGCGAGGGCCGATGATGCCAGCGACCTCTACACCGGTGCAGCAGGCTTCGACACGCTGGACCTGTCCGCCTATTCCGGCGACCTGTCGGTCGATATTTCCTTTGCCACGGCGACGATCCTAGGAACGGGCACGACGGCAGCGCTGTCCGACCGCGTCCAGTCGGTCGAGGCCCTGATCCTGGGCGGTGGCGCGGACATCGCCTTCGGCAGTGCAGGGGCCAACCACCTATGGGGCGGCGACGGTGACGACACGCTCAGCGGCGTGAACGGCAACGACACACTGGAGGGTGATGCGGGCAACGACATGCTGATCGGCGGCGCGGGTTTGGACGTCCTTGTCGGCGGGCTGGGCGATGACGTCTTCGTCTTCGCGACACCCGCCCACAGCACGCTGGCGGCGTCGGACGTGATCATGGACTTCGGTCAGGCGGGATCGGCGGGCGGCGATGTCATCGACATCGGCGACATGGCAGGGCTGGCCTTCCAGTTCGTGGGATCGGGGGGCTTCGCATCCGGCGGGACCAATCAGGTGCGCGTCTTCAACAACGGGACGGACACGTTCGTTCAGATCGACACGGACACCGACGTCGCAGCCGAAGCCCAGATCCGCATCCTTGGCATCCACGACCTGGCGGCATCGGACTTCATCCTGTGATGGCTGATCCAGACTGAGAAGCTTCACGACCGGCTGGCAAGGAGGTTCCGATGCCAGCCGGTTTCCCAATGTCACAGGAGAAGCTTGCTCATTTGCCGCAGAGGGGCATTTCTCCAGCGAATTGAACCTATATGCTTATCAGGAAACCCGCACCTACCTGATCCCCCAAGGATATGACGTACGCGTGGCGCATTCCGTTTGCGGGCTCTCCGATCTGCTGCATCTCGACCAGGCGCTGCCATTGATGATCAAGCTAATGGTGGATCTTTTCGTGCAGCTGTCGAATTTCCAGTTCGGCCTTCAGATTGATGCGACAGTCGTTTTCGCCCCGCAGGCGGTTCTTGGTTTCCTGCCGGCGCTGGCCCATCATGATGATTGGTGCCTGCAGGGTGGCGACACAGGACAACATCAGGTTGAGGAGGATGAAGGGGTAGGGATCGAAGGGCGGCCGCAGCAGGCCCAGAACGTTCGTGCCGATCCAGGCCGCCAAGGACGCCGACGAACACCAGGATGAGCGGCCAGCTGCCGCCAAAACGTGCGACCCTGTTGGCCATCTGGTCTCCGAAAGTCAGGCGATCGTCCAGCGGCCGGCTCCCGCTGGCGCGACAGAATGGTGCCAGCCTCCAGACTGTCAAACACGGTTTTGTCCAAGGCCCACAGCTCGCCATGCGCGTCCTTGCATGCGTTCGACGTATTGCCTGCGAAATGTCACCTGATCGGTCTGGCAGATGATGCGGCCACCGGACCGGTCCGGTCGCTCCGCCTTGATCAGGGCGGACAGTCCAGGGCGAACTGACATTCAGGCATGCAGCGCCGTCAGCGGAAAGATCTGTCCGCAAGTATGGCAGAGGGCGGATTTGTAACCGGGTTCGCGGAACAGAGGTTCTCATGGGGACCATTCAGGGATGACGCAAGGCCATAGTGCGCCTCAACCCGATCTGCAATCATCATACCGAACGGGTCTGCGCGTCGCCCGGCAGTGAGGATCCGGGCGGTATGAAGGCGGCAGTTGCCGCGATCTGTAAGGCGCCGGCGCAGCAAGGCATTGTCCGACAAGGATCCAGTACACCGGGATGCGTCGCCGCCGCATTTAGTACAGGGAAACAGGCAAGAACATCGATCATCGAAAGTGAACGGACGGTGATCTGTATTGACGGACCGTCCGTCTAGGGGTGGGTAAACCCTTCACCGACAATGTCGTTTGTTACCGTCAGTAGCAGCTTCCGTTGACACAGGACGCACCACCGGCAAGCGCGCCGATCAATGCGCCCTTGGTCTTGGACCCTCCCAAGGCGTCGGCCGCCAAGGCCCCCGCACCCGCGCCGCCCACCGTCCGGACCGCGGCACTATTGAGTGGGCTGTCGTGGTAGCCACCACCACCGGCACATCCTGCCAGCGCCAAGACAACGGCCGTTCCCATCGCTCCGAATGTCGTCTTCATTTCCTGCCCCTTGATCTTGTTCTGATTTGTCCGAACAGCCTAGCGCGCGCCCTTGGGGATGATAATCCCGACCTCCTTCAGAAACGCGTGATCCGCATGGCAGGCGTCAGCTGTAGGCATAGACCAACAGCGCGACGCCCAGGATCAGGCGATAGACCACGTACGGCGTGAAGCTGACGGCCTTCAGCAGCCGCATCATCAGGGTCAGGGCGACAAGGGCCGCTACAAAAGCGAAACCTGCAGCGATCCCGGCCTGTGCGACCGCTGCACCGTCGAAGTCCGACATGACATCGCCCGCCAGAAGCGCGGCCGAGGCGATGATGGTGGGGATCGACATCAGCATCGAGATCCGCGCCGCGTCCTCGCGGATATAGCCCAGGGCACGCGCGCCCGTGATCGTCGCCCCTGATCGCGAGGTTCCGGGGATCAACGCCACCGCCTGCCACAGGCCGACGATGACGGCGTCGCGCATCGTCCAGTCCGCGGTCCGCTTTCGGCCCTCTCCACGCTGGTCGGACCAGTAGAGCAGCAGACCGAAAATGATCATCGTCCAGCCGATCACGGCCACCGACCGCATCATCTCCATCGCGCCGGACATCTTCAACACCAGCCCCACCAGGACCACCGGTATCGTGGCGACCATCAGTGACGCGGCCAGCCGCGCGCCGGGCGTGTCGATCCTGCCCCGGGCCAGCCTGCCACATCCGGCCAGGGCCGCGGCGACGTCGCGCCGGAAGAACAGGATTACCGCGAAAAGCGTGCCGACATGGACGGCGACGTCGATGACAAGGCCTTGGTCCTGCATGCCGGTCAGCTCCGGAAGCAGGATCAGGTGGCCAGAGGAGGAGACCGGAAGGAACTCGGTGATCCCCTGGATGATGGCGACAAGGACAAGGTGGAAGAGGGTCATTCAGATTCCTTACGCGGGCAACGCGCCACTTCAGAGGCCCGTCATTGCCGTTGTGGAAATGACGGACTGTGGAGCGCGCCCGCTATCACCGACAGGCTCCGACCGCCACTCTACCAGGCCAATTTGCGCTTTTTGATGACACCGCTTACCGAACAGATGAAGCAAAAGTGAAAGCGTGGACCCGTCCGGTATCCACGGAGAACAAGCGCCGTTGGCGCGGGAATGCTGGCGTCCCCTGCGCATCGTGATGCTAGGTCGCGTACTTCCCCCGCGCTTCAGATCAGCATCGAACGACATGGGTATCCTCGACCTATGGTCGCAAACCGACAACGCTTATGACGCTGCAGCCGCCGGCCGGTGCGTTCTATCCGCGTTCAGGCGATGCATTTCGAACATCTGTCCGTCCCGCTCCGACGCTCGTCTAGCTGGCCTCGGCGCGGGTCGTCTCTGGTCGGCCTGTCCCTGCGACAGGCCAGTACTTCCACCGCAGTTGCGCTATGATTTTGCGCTGACATAATAGGGAGATGTCAGGGGTTTTGTGAGGTTGCCGCAGAGCATACCTCCCTGTTGGCGCAATGATTGCAGTCTGCGGGACTATCAATGGCCGAGCCTCACGATGACTTCGCGAGCTAAGTGCAACTGATTGGTCGTGGCACGCGCTATGTTGATATGCCATCCTTCGCCAACGGCTATTCGGTTCAAATTCAGTCGGCGTTGCTGGCCATGGTTCGATTTGTCGCGACACATCCGTCCTGGACCGCATATAGATTGACGTTCGTAAGCATTGCGGCTGACGATCCCCTATTTTGATAGTCAGCTTACGGCTTTGATATTGGCAGGAAGTCAGCGTTACTGCCGGTTCGCCCATTCGCTTGCAGCCCGGCTAAGAAATCTTTGGAGAAGCACACTTCGTACAGAGCTTTTTGGAGCGCAAAGCCTTGGAGTAACGTGAAGACACAGAACATAATATGAGGTGCCGCCTGAAAGCTGGGCACTGACGTAAGCTCTGTTTTTGCTGTCTGCTGATCTTCATCACGAGGGAGATCGACGATGTCGATACGAAAGCGGCACTTGAGGCGCTGAAAGGCGAGGGGACCGTGTCGGAACTGGCGAGCCGGTTCGGCGTGCACCCGACGATGATCGATCAATGGAAACGCGCGTTGCTCGATGGCGCGTCCGGTGTCTTTGAACGCGGTGGCCGCAAGGCGCCGGTGATCGACGAAGACCAGGTCCGGGATCTGCATGCCAAGATCGGAGAACTGGCGGTGGCCAACTCATTTTGGAAAGAAAGCTGAAGCCCTGGGGCGGGAAGTGATGCGGCACTGGAACGCCATTGGTCCGAGAGACGATGCCGAACGGCATGGTCGAACGCGACCATCCGGACCTGTCGATCGGCCGGCAGTGCGCTCTGCTGCAGGTCCCTCGTTCGTCGTTTTACCATATGCTGCAAGGTGAAACGGACCAGACCCTCGCGTCCGCCATGGACCTCGAACCAGTGGCGGCCACATGGCTCATTGCGGTTGATCGACGTGCAGTTCCTCGACACGCCTTTCCTTGGCGTCCGTCAGATGACCTGGCACCTGCGCAGTTGCAGGGACCGTGGCCCCAGTGGGGCCGCGCAAGCCCGAAAACGGCCACAAGGTGAACGAAAAGCGCATACGTCGGCTTATGCGCCTGATGGGTCTGATGCCGATCTAGCAGAAGTCCAACACCGGCCGGCCGACGAAGGGACACAAGACTTACCCCTATCTGGCTCGCGCGGCCTGCGGGTGGACCGGCCAAATCAGGTCTGGTATGTGGACATCACCTATCTGCCGATGCGTCGCGGCGCTCGGCATGGCCTCGGACCGGTGGCGGCTCATGCCTCGCTCTCCCTGGGGGCGATCATGGACTGGCACACCCGCATGGTCCTGGCGTGGCGGATCTCGAACATCGAGCCATGGTCCGCCACTGGTCCGAGGACCATGGCGAGGGGACGCCGACTTCTGCGTCGAGGCGCTGAACGAGGCCATCTATCGGTTCGGACCGCCGGACATCATGACCATGGAGCATGGTCGCGCCATCGGTCCAAGTGGCCATGCGCCGTCAAGGGTCCCAGTTCACGCCGTTTGCCTGGACAGGCCGCCTGCGACGGTCGGGCGTCCGCATCTCGATGGATGGCAAGGGCGTTCGCAAGCGCACCTTGGACAACACCTTCATCGAGCGCCTGTGGCGCGCCCTGAAATACGAGTGCGTCTATTTGCATGCCTGAGAGACCGGATTGCAGGCACGCACCGGTGTCCGCAACTGGATGGAATTCCACAACCACCGCCGGCCGCACAAGGTCCCTGGCGGCCGACCGCCAGCAGTGGTCTGCTCACTGACAGCAGACGCAACGCAACCCGATCAGCAGGAGCAGATCAGAGCTTGAAAAGCGCCAGATCCCGTCAAAGGAATGGGAAGCACCTCAGCGAAGGGGTATCTCGCGCTCGATTTCAACCCGCGTGCTTCTGGAGGAATCATGATTGTGCTTGGTCTTGAGGCATGCTGGCGGCATCATTGTTCTGTCGGCATCCTCTCTCAAAGCCATGCATCGATCGCTGGTAGAACAGGCGAGCATGATGGCTCCGCATGATCGTGCTGCATGGCCTGAGTGTTGAACGAAAGGTCCGTGCGTTTGCGCAAAGCCGGCGAAGGGACAGGGCCTGATGCAATCACCCGGCGGACGGTCGCCGACCGTGCCTGCTCATCTGGAAAAGCTCGGGAAGCTGTGACAAGCTTCGCGTCAGATGAGGCAGCGTGCCTGACAAGCAGGCCTTTGCGTCGGCAAATTTGCATCGCGCTCCTCCTTCACGGAATTGGAGCGGAAGATGCCATCTGAGATTGCGGACAGTCTTGAACTTCACGTCGTCGATCTGGTGAATGCAGAGCGGGAACAGGCTGGCCTCAACCCGGTCCACGTCGAAGTTCATCTGAACGCCGCAGCTCAGGACCATTCCGACTGGATGGCCGAGGAGCAGGCGATTTCGCACGCTGGCGAGAATGGATCCTCTCCGACCGACAGGGTCGAGGATGCGGACTTTCCGCTTGCCGGCGGGTCATGGAACCTGACGGAGAATGTGGCCTATACGGGACTGAGAGGTCCGGCCACCGAAGCCGACGTCGACCGGCTGCATTCCGCGCTGATGGAAAGCCCCTCCCATCAGGCGAACATCCTCGATCCCGATGTCGCGTATATCGGGATCGGCCTGTCGTTGGGGTCGGTTGAGGGGCAGGGCGGAACTCAGGACGCGTTGTTCATAACCCAGAATTTCGCGAACACGACCCAGCCCGTCCTGGTCCAGGAGACGGTGGACGGACAGACCGTCACGACGCAGTATATCGACGGCGAGCCCGTTCCCGGAACGTCGCAGCCAGCGGCAGACCCGGACGAATTGCCTGCCGTTGGTGATGACCCTTCAGATGACGAAGGCACTGGTGACGAGGCTGACACCGACCAGGAGGATCAGGGCGCCTCAGGAGGGGCGTGCTTTGTCGCGACCGCAGCCTATGGAGACCGCATGCATCCGGATGTGGTGACGCTTCGCCGATACCGGGATCGCGTACTTGTCAAATACCCAACTGGCCGCGCCTTCATCCGCCTTTACTGGCGCGTCGGCCCCGTTATGGCAAAACGTGTTGTGCCGACCGGCGCTTCGGGCCGCATGGCGCGAGTGGCGCTGCGACCGATCGCATCTGGATGCCGGAAGATACTGTGCCGTCATATGATGGTGGCGCTGCCGAGGCAGACAGGTTCACTCATGTCGGCATGGCGTGCGAGTGTAGATCGACGGTTGTAAACGTCGCTTGGACCATCTGGTCGTTCGCTTACCATGGGGCATGTTGCCAGTCTTCTCGTGCATAGCATTGGGAGATCGAAGTTTGCAGCATTATGGAGCAGCAAAGAGGTTCGCCGATGCCAGTGCGTCTCATCTCCTACGAACGTTCGGACTTGGCAGGTAACGGAATCTCTCTGTTATGGCGCTTCTGCCTTCGGCTATAGAATGTCTCACTATAACAAAACATGTATTTCCCTACCTAGTTATGGATCCTGAGGTCCTGCGCTTAGTCCGCATGCGCTTATCGTCTGGATTCCCGACCAACAGATGACGGTTGCTGCAAGGGTGATCTGAATAGCCCCATGTTACCTGGACGTTTTCTTCGCTAACTTTGAGGCAAGGACGCCATGATGGGCACAGGCAACTTCACAGACGAGTTCAAGCGTGACGCGGTCGCACAGATCACGGAGCGGGGCTACCCGATCAAGGCGGTTTCGGAGCGGCTCGGGGTCAGCCTGCATTCGCTCTATGCGTGAAAGCGCAAGTTCGCGAAGGCGGCCACAGGCGAGACCGATAAGGATGTCGAGGTCCGTCGGCTGAAGCTCGAGGTGGCGCGCGTGTCGAAAGAGCGGGACATTCTAAAAAAGGGCGAGCCCTGTCCGCCATCGGTCCGAGGACAGTGGCGAGCGCGTATTTCGCCGGGGATGCAAGGTGAGATACGCGTTCGTAGCCGAGCATCGAGGGCAGTTTTCCGTCAGGGCCATGTGTCGGTGCCTGCGCATCCAACCGAGCGGGTTCCATGCCCGGCTTCAGGTGCCGCTGAGCAATCGGGCGATTGAAGACAAGCGCCAGACGAAGATGCTGCTGAATGCCTGGACCGACAGCGGCAAGGTCTACGGCTATCGCAAACTGCACGACGATCTTTTGGAGCAGGGAGAAAGTATCTGCGCGAACCGCGTGGCCAGACTGACACAACTTGCAGGGATCAAGGCGCAGATCGGCTACAAGCGGCGTCCGGGCAGCTACGGAGGCAAGCCTTCGGTCATGGTCGACAAGACCCTCGACAGGCAGTTCGACGTCGAAGCACCGGATCGTGTCTGGGTGACGGACATCACCTACATCCGGACGCAGGAGGGCTTTGCCTATCTCGCGGTGGTCATCGACCTCTCGGCTTGTCATCGGATGATCGATGCAAAGCCGCCAGACCACGGACGTCGTCTTGCAAGCCCTGCTCATGGCGGTCTGGCGACGCAAACCCAAGGCGAAGGTGCTGATCCACTCCGGTCAGGGCAGCCAATTCACCAGCATGGATTGGGGCGCCTTCCTGTGCGCCCGCAATCTTGAGCACTCCATGAACCGCCGAGGAGGCTGCCACGACAACGCGGTGGCCGAAAGTTTCTTCAACCTCCTCAAGCGGGAACGGATCAGACGGCAAACCTATCGGACCCGCGAAGAAGCCAGGCGGGACGTGTTCGATTACACCAAGATGTCCTACAACCCGAAGCGCAAGCATGCGAGGAACAGGATGCTGTCACCAGTCGAGTTCGAACGGCGGCAGAAGATGACATACGAAGGTGTCTAAGAAACATTGGGCTATTCATGCATCGGATACAGCCGCCCGCTCAATGCGCTCCGCGGGACAGCGCGACGGCCGGGATGGTCATGAAGATGATGCGCAGGTCCATCCACGGGTTCCACTTCATCACGTAGAAGCGGTCCATCTGCACGCGCTCCATGTAGGTCGTGTTGCTGCGGCCGCTGATCTGCCAGAGGCCGGACAGGCCGGGGCGGGCCGCCAGATAGTGGCGGGTGGAGCTGGCGTAATGGTCCAGCTCTGCCCGCACGACCGGACGCGGGCCGACCAGGCTCATCTCTCCGGTCAGCACGTTCAGAAGCTGGGGCAGCTCGTCCAGGCTCAGTTTGCGCAGCACGGCGCCGAGGGGAGTGACGCGCGGATCGTCGACCAGCTTGCGCTGTTCGTACCACAGGGCCGCCTTGGCGGGATGCTTGCGCAGGTACTGCTCCAGGACGGCGTCGCCGTTGACGACCATGGTGCGGAACTTCCAGCAGCGGAACTCGCGCCCGCCGAAGCCTACGCGACGGTGCCCGTAGAGCAGCGGCCCGGAATCCGTCAGCTTGAGGACGATGACCAGCGCGAGGATCAGCGGCGCCAGCAGCAGCAGGCCCAAGACCGCCAACGTGACATCCAGCCCCCGCTTGGCCATGCCACCCACAGGGGCGGCTTGGTTGGAAGATGCATCAGACCGAAACCTGAATGTCGGGTCCCGCAGGACAGACATGGATTTACGAAGGGGAGGGGTAACCTGCGGAACGCGAACAGCTCGCATCGTGACGACTTCCTGATAGTGCCAACATCTCTCAAGTGCGGCACAAGAGGCAAATCTCCGGAAAGTTCCTTAAAATTTTACAGACTATGCTTTTAGGTAGGCTTCATTCGAGAATATCCTCAGAAATACAAGCGTCGCGAGTAAATTGGACCAACAAAGACCGTGTAAAAAACGTGATTGATGCAGCTTATGATTGAGTAACATCACCGATTTTCCCACCAATCAGCAGAACTCTGGCGGAAGTATCCGCAACAACTACATCCCATTCCCGACGGACATTGCACTCCCTCCTTAGGTAGTTCTTGCTTCACGCTTGCGGATCCACAGGGTGTGGTGATTCAGGGACTAGTGCGCGTCGATCAGCAGTAGTTCCGCGGTAATGCAGATCATGATTTGTCGTGACAGCACGCCTTGGCGAACAGTGCCGCTCCGACCGGCGCGACGTGCAGTGATGTGCGGTCTTGACCCAGGATGAGGATCTCTGTCGCCGGGCCGAGCCGAGGTGCGCCTATGGCGAACTGAGCGCCGACAAGGCACCAAGGCCTTGGATACGTGTACGGGTCTGCATCAGCGCGGTGATCACGGGAACGAGGTGCAGATTCGGACGCAGGCGCACAAGGCGCGCCAGTAGGCCACCGGGCAGCCGTCGGCGCGTCGGAACGGGGCAAAGCCCGTCTCGGCGTCCGGCAGGCGGCGGAAGATGGCACCGTCCAACTGCCATCCCGTGATACAGGCGTCGCGGGACATGTGCGTGGCCTTGGGGCGCAGATGCCCCATGTGCAGGACGCTCGCAGCATCGGTCCAGAGCCCATGTGCGTGGATGTCACCCCCCTGGCCCAGATGCAGGCCCGCGCTGATGATGCGCGCGCCTGGACCAAGGGTGCGGGTGTCGCCGTAAACGGCCACAAGACCGTCGGTCGGCACGCCGCGGGCGATCTGGGTCAGGGCATGGATGCCCGCACCGTAGGAGAGCGGCGCCACCACCAGCGACGCGTCCTGTTCCGTGGTGCCGGGCATCAGGTCGCACAGGTGGTTAGTGACGACGAAGGCCATCTGGCCGCGGGTCAGCACGGCAGCCTTGGGATGCCCCGTCGTTCCCGACGTTTAGAAGAACCAGGCCGGATCGTCCCGGGCCACCGAGGCCTCGGGCGACATCTGGCCCATGTGGCGCGCGATCAGCGGGTCGTGGTCGGGGCCCAGGGGCGATGGGCCGATGGAGATGATCGCCGGAATATGGACCGCGCAGGCGGCGGCGTGGTCGGGGAACTGCGCGCCGCAGAACATCGCCTTTCCCGACAGTGCCATCGCAGGTTCGGAGTGTTACGGCACGGACATTGACACGCCATTAACGAAAGGGGCGTGCGGCAGGCGTTCAACCGGACGCTTCGCATGACAAACTCCAGTTGCGGTTCGTCAATCTTCGAGCGCATTTGGTCGTTCGTCTGTCCGGTTTACTAAGTTCCCTTGGACGGCGCCCCGACTTTGCCCCGGCACTTAGATCGCATCGGCGTCCTTGGCTGTGACCAGCGGGCGAGATGGGAATCACTCCGCGCGGCAGTCGGAATGCTGCCAGGGGCTGATCGAAATGTCTTTTCTTTTCAGCATTCTGACACGAACAGGGTGATCGTAAGGCGGATTCAACAGCGGCTCCTTTACGTCGCAGTGATAAATTCTGAAAACTCCTGCGGCTCGCCCCGAGGCGGGGTCTCAAACGCTGATGATTGGGATGCAGTATTGTTCGAATTGGCAGTCGGTGCCGCCTTGGGATCATGCGACCGCGTAGCAGGCACCGGGGTTCGAAGTCCGTCCGGGTGCGCGGGAACAAAATGCCCCTTTGGATGGGTATACGGGTCCAATCCAAAGCAGGTGCACCATGTTGGAAACGGAAATTCTGAACCTCTCGCGACAGGACCAGGCAGGGGCGCTGTCGTCTTGGTTCGCGCGCAAATTCACCGAACAGGTGAAGGACGGCCTGTTTCTTCCCGTGCCCGCGTTGCAGCGGGTGCAGGATCACCTGATCGGTCAATTGCAGGACTATCGCCGGCAGGCCGGGGTCGGAACGGCGGTCCTTGGGATGTCGGGTGGCGTTGATTCAGCGCTGACCGCGGCGCTGTTCAAGGCGGCGGGCTGGCAGGTCATCGGACTGACCCTGCCCATCCATCAGGTGCCGGAGGAGACCGACCGCGGCATCGACGCCTGCAAGGCGCTGGGCCTTGAACACTTTCACCTGGATCTGTCAGCGGAATACGACGCCATGGTGTCCGCCATGGCCCGACTGCATCCCGGCATCGCGACCGCCGATGATGACGGAGCACGCACCCGTCGGGGCAACCTGCGCGCCCGATTGCGCATGATGACGCTTTACGACCAGGCTCACCGGCTCGGGGGCCTGGTCGCCAGCACGGACAACTTTTCGGAGCTGGGGGCGGGCTTCTGGACGCTGCATGGCGATGTGGGCGATCTGGCGCCGGTACAGGGTCTGCTCAAGTCGTGGGAGATTCCGTGGCTGGCCCGCAATAGCGGCGTCCCTGAGCACACGTGGCGCGCCAAGCCGACCGACGGGTTGGGAATAGGTGCCGGAGACGAGGCGCAGATCGGCGCGACCTATCTGGAATGGGACATCGTGGTCTTTGCCCTGGATCAGGCGCGCAAGGACAGTCCCGACATGGATATGGCCGATGTCCAGCGGCGCTTGGGGACAGACGACGATCCGCATGCACAGAGGATCGTGTCGACCGTCGTGACGCGGCTGGGACGGACCTGGTTCAAGCGCGTCAACCCCATCAATCTTGCGCATCCGAAAGCCGATCGGCTTGCGCTGATCGACCGGCTGGACGAAAGGCTGTTCCGCCCCGCCATCCTGCGCAGGCAGCGGGTGGACATCGGGTTTCCCGACGATCTGCACGCGTCCGCCGCCGCGCTCTGCAAGCTGCTGGAGCGGCATGGTTGCCGCGTGGTGACGGCGGAATCCTGCACAGGCGGCCTGCTTGCTGCAAGCATCGGGGGCGTGTCCGGCAGTTCCTCCGCGCTGGAGGGAAGCTTTGTCACCTATGCCCCGTCGATGAAGGTAAATGCGCTTGGGGTCTCCGCCCAGCTGATCCAGGAGCGGACGGTCTATGACCCGCAGGTGGCCCGGCAGATGGCCACGGGTGCGCTGGATGCGGCCCCCGCTGCCGGGCTGGCGCTGGCGATCACCGGCGTGGGCGGTCCGGACGACGATCAGGGTAAGCCCGCGGGATATGTCTGCATCGCGGCCTGCCTGCGCGGGGACGCACCCGTGGTCAGGGAATGTCAGTTCGCGGGCGCGCCTGACATCGTTCTGACCAAGGCCATCGGTGCCGCGCTGCAGTTGGGTATTTCTCTGCTTGATAGCACAGCAGGCGCGGGCGTGGATGCAGGCCAGAGCGTGTAACGGTGCGGCATCGCGGATGCGCCTTCGCGATGCCATATCAGGCGCATCTTTAGGCGCGGCCTTTGGGCGAAGCACTGTCTCGCACTGAATGATGGTTTGTTCTAAAGGACTATGGTCGTCACCGGCATTCGCGATGCTGAATCCCCGCACCGTTGATCCATCCGGAGCAGCCGTCTGAGTTCAGCGCCGCCGCCGACGCACAGCACCGGTATCTTTTTTCCGCGCGCCATTCATCGCAAAACGGCCAAGAGCTTCTGCGATTCCTATAAAAAACTATAAAAATTAAAGCGCTACGATGCTGAAATGCGTCATCGTCAGGTTTAAGCGAAAGATGCGGGGACCGAGTTAGCGTACAGGTTGGGCAATGGTCAGCAGCGGCCACTGCGATGCAGGCCTAGGTCGCAATTCTGATGCCATGTCGAAATCCGCCGCGTCTTCACGGTTTATCAAGGGCTGTTGCATAGCGTCGATCGGGCCGACGCACCAGACCACGCGGATCGGCGCATGCGCGTCGACAGGCACTCCTTCGGCAACAGGCGCAGGTCAGGCTTGAAGGAGACCGCCTTGTCACTCATCACGGACGCTCATTTCGGCGCGAACATCATCCTGACGCGGGACAGTCTGAGGGATGGCCAGCCCTTTGCCGAAACCCTCAAGGAAATCGACTTCTCGGGGTTTCGCTATCCCGGCGGCGGCGTGACCGAGGATCAGACCTGGGCGAATGGCGGACTGGCGCGGATGTTCGGAGATCCGATCGAACCCGGCAGCGAAAACTATGTCATGACCATCAACGAGGCGTTGGAATATGCCTCCTTGACCGGCAAGCCGATGACCGTGGTCGTGCCGACCTTCCAGTTCTATGACAAGCAGGGGGGCGTCTTCGATCACTCGGGGTTCGACCGCTATGTCGACAGGCTGGAGACGGCGCTTAAGGCGTTTCCCGACGCCGTGATCAGGGACCTGGAAATCGGCAACGAATACTGGGGCAGCAAGGCCTGGGGCAGCCTGACGGGCCATCAATACGGCGCGATCGCAAATGCGCAGATCCCCAAGCTCACCGACATGATCGAACGGCTCTCGGACGACATGTCCGGCTGGCATGCCCCAGGCTTGGGCGTTCAGGCGGGGGTCCAGTGGCGCGCGACGCAGGGCGCGGACGGCAGATGGACCGCGGACGGTCCGCAGGAGTCCGCGGACATCATCTCCAAGATCTCGCTGGAACATCGCGGCATGATCGACACGGTCTTCCAGCACAGCTACCCGGATGCCAGCACGATCACCCAGAACCTGAACTGGGGCGATCCGTCCGATGGAGGTCTTTGAGCGGTTCGAGGGGTTCTCCAGCGATCTGAAGTTCTCGCTCTCGGAATTCAACATCGGCGCGAACACGGCCGTCGGCATCGATCAGGGTGCGGCCTGGATCGACGCGTTCTCAAAGGCGGTGGATCTTGGCGTTGATTCGATCGACCATTGGGGCATCGCCTATGACTGGTTGTCGAACAAGTTCTATGACACCCGGTTTCCCGCGGCGGAGAGCAATGGCGGACAGATCGTCGCGATCGCAACGCCGATGGGGCAGATCTACGACATCGCGCAAAGCCATCTGGTCGGAAAGACCACCATGACCGATGCCCATGCCCTGCAGGACATCGCTGTGACCGACGGGATCGGCGTCACCGGCTTTGCGGATGACAGCCAGAAGATCGTCTTTCTGCACAATCCGACCAACGGGGCGGGCAGGGTCGATCTTGGGGGCATCGCTGACGGGATGCACGTCTCGGTCCGGACGCTGACGCCTGCGGATTCGCCGCATTCACCCTGGTTCGACGAATCCGCACGCATGGTGACGGTCGCGAACGGCATTGCCGACGCGCGGGCAGACATGAACGTGGTTTCCGGCCCCGGCGTTCAGGATCGCCATGATCTGAGACCGGGAGAGATGCTGGTCGTCGTGGTCTCAGATCCTCGCCGCGACCTGGTCATCGAGGGGGCGCATAACGTCACCGATCCGGCCACCGGGATGGTCGACGACCTGATCGTCGGTGGGCTGGGTCACGACATCCTGCGCGGCCATGTCGGCGATGACACGATAGAAGGGGGCAGCGGCAGAAATGTCCTGTCCGGCGGCAGGGGGGACGACGTTCTTGTGGCATCGGATCAGGGCGACGTGATCTTCGCGGATGGCGGCGACGACACCGTGGCAGGCGGCGACGGTGACGACATGATCGTGGCCAGCAGCGACGACCCGCGGGATCACAACGTCCTTGAAGGCGGCGGGGGACGAAAACCTGTTCCTGGTCGGCAATGGCGGCGATGCGTCCATCCTGGATTTTTCGACCCGGGACCATATCGGCTTTGGCGGAGCCTTCGCCGATGCGGGCGCACTTCGCGACGCATCACAGGCGATGGACAGCGACATCGTGGTTGGGCTCCCCGACGGAAGCCAGGTCATTCTTGCCGGTCAGGCCGAGCGGATCGACATGCTGCACGAACAGGTTCTCGATTTCATGGACCATGATCGGATCGTCGAGGTGACGGACAGTTATCTGAACGGGCTGACGCATGACCAGGTTGTCGAGGTCTTTCGCCAGGGCGAGGGAAACTTCGATCAGCCGGACCAGCAGGGTACGTCGATCTACTTCGATGAGCTGGAAGCGACGATGGCCCGTCTGGAACTGCGAGAGGATGACAAGGGTCTTCCGAACGACGACCTGCCCGTTCGACCGGTCGACGAAGACGACCTGCCTTCCGTTCCGCCGGTTGCCGACGATCCCCACACCCCCGACCCGGACGATCCCTACGCAGATCAGGATGAGGAATCCGCCTCTGGCGGCGCCTGTTTCGTCGCAACGTCCGCCTATGGAAATGCCTGGCATCCCGACGTCGTTGCGTTGCGCGCGTTCCGCGACAACCACCTGATCAAGACGCGGGCCGGTCGCTTGTTTGTGAGGGTCTACTGGATCATCGGTCCGAAGCTGGCGGCCCGCACACGGCCCGACCAATTTCATGCACGCGCCGTCCGGTCGACGCTTTCTCGGTTTGTCGCATTGCTGAGGTCGACCGATCTGACCGCTGGAAAATGATTAGTAGTGTGGTTCGCAATGACCTGCCGGGTTGAGCAATCGCTCGACGCGCGGAGCTTTCATCTCGCGCAGCGGAGCGGGCAATTGCGGTGGTGAGGGCCGGCGCGTAGTCAGGCGGGGTCTGGTAATCCGGGGCCGAATGCGGGCGCTCGGTGTTGTAGTCGGCGGCCCGGTCAGCGATCACAACACGCGCATGAGCCAGGTTGCGGAACATGGTATCATTGAGCAGCTTGTCGCGCATCCGATAGTTGAAACCCTCGACGAAGCGGCTTTGCATCGGCTTTCCCGGCGCGATGCAGTGCCACTCGATCCGATGCTCGGAACACGACCGCAGAATGGCGGTCGATGTTAGTTCGGTGCCGTTGTCTGGGACCATCGTTCCAGGCTTCCCTTGACGCTCGATCGAAGCCGATTGCTCTCGTGCGACGCGCCGTCCGGATATCGAAGTATCCGGGATCGCCGCGAGCGCACGGATTGAGTTGCCCCGTGAAAGCTGGGCACTGACGTAAGCTCTGTTTTTGCTGTCTGCTGATCTTCATCACGAGGGAGATCGACGATGTCGATACGAAAGCGGCACTTGAGGCGCTGAAAGGCGAGGGGACCGTGTCGGAACTGGCGAGCCGGTTCGGCGTGCACCCGACGATGATCGATCAATGGAAACGCGCGTTGCTCGATGGCGCGTCCGGTGTCTTTGAACGCGGTGGCCGCAAGGCGCCGGTGATCGACGAAGACCAGGTCCGGGATCTGCATGCCAAGATCGGAGAACTGGCGGTGGCCAACTCATTTTGGAAAGAAAGCTGAAGCCCTGGGGCGGGAAGTGATGCGGCACTGGAACGCCATTGGTCCGAGAGACGATGCCGAACGGCATGGTCGAACGCGACCATCCGGACCTGTCGATCGGCCGGCAGTGCGCTCTGCTGCAGGTCCCTCGTTCGTCGTTTTACCATATGCTGCAAGGTGAAACGGACCAGACCCTCGCGTCCGCCATGGACCTCGAACCAGTGGCGGCCACATGGCTCATTGCGGTTGATCGACGTGCAGTTCCTCGACACGCCTTTCCTTGGCGTCCGTCAGATGACCTGGCACCTGCGCAGTTGCAGGGACCGTGGCCCCAGTGGGGCCGCGCAAGCCCGAAAACGGCCACAAGGTGAACGAAAAGCGCATACGTCGGCTTATGCGCCTGATGGGTCTGATGCCGATCTAGCAGAAGTCCAACACCGGCCGGCCGACGAAGGGACACAAGACTTACCCCTATCTGGCTCGCGCGGCCTGCGGGTGGACCGGCCAAATCAGGTCTGGTATGTGGACATCACCTATCTGCCGATGCGTCGCGGCGCTCGGCATGGCCTCGGACCGGTGGCGGCTCATGCCTCGCTCTCCCTGGGGGCGATCATGGACTGGCACACCCGCATGGTTCCTGGCGTGGCGGATCTCGAACATCGAGCCATGGTCCGCCACTGGTCCGAGGACCATGGCAAGGGGACGCCGACTTCTGCGTCGAGGCGCTGAACGAGGCCATCTATCGGTTCGGACCACCGGACATCATGACCATGGAGCATGGTCGCGCCATCGGTCCAAGCGGCCATGCGCCGTCAAGGGTCCCAGTTCACGTCGTTTGCCTGGACAGACCGCCTGCGACGGTCGGGCGTCCGCATCTCGATGGATGGCAAAGGCGTTCGCAAGCGCACCCTGGACAACACCTTCATCGAGCGCCTGTGGCGCGCCCTGAAATACGAGTGCGTCTATTTGCATGCCTGAGAGACCGGATTGCAGGCACGCACCGGTGTCCGCAACTGGATGGAATTCCACAACCACCGCCGGCCGCACAAGGTCCCTGGCGGCCGACCGCCAGCAGTGGTCTGCTCACTGACAGCAGAAGCAACGCAACCCGATCAGCAGGACCAGATCAGAGTTTGAAAAGCGCCAGATCCTGTCAAAAGAATGGAGAGCACATCAGTGAAGGAAAAATTCCGTAGCAGATCAGCAACCTTGGCCCACAAAATTTAACCTATTGAACGTATTATCTCGGCGGTACTGAAGTTACGGCAGCATTTAACGATCAGTGGAAGATGACCTTAGCAATATCAATTCATACGGTCGACGACGGGAATGCATCCTGATCGACGCCACGCACAAGGTTGCAAGCCGTGCTTCCTGAATGCGTTTAGCTCTTTCTGTAATCCTTCAGCAGCCGTATCGCCTGATCGACCTTGGACTCTATCAGCTTGTCCAGAAAGGCGGGCGCCGACATGGCGGACCTGCTTTTCATCGGAGGCACGTGCTTTGCGGCCTTCGACTTTGTGTCTGATTTGGGTCGCGCGCGCGCGGTGTTCTTTCGGATCGTTGCCATTGATCAAGCCTTGGTCTGTGCAGCGTCTGAACCGGAACCCCCGCCTGATGTTCCAGGAGAAGGATTTTTATCTGAACCGGAGAAGGAGGAACGTCGAGCTGACGATTATTGCGGTTCGCACCGCCGCCCTGACATGCATCTTGTCGCGACGTTGCTTTCTCTCCTGTTACCCACCACGGCATGCAGGTAGGCCGTTCTATTAGGAACCTCAGATCGAGTGCACTTCCAAGCGTGGCCTGATCCGCCATCGCATATTTTTCCCGTGAAAGCGTTTCTGTTATCGAATGCTTTGCATTGGCCTGTACGTACCTCCACAAGGTGAACACCTGATGTGTTCCACGAGATGGATTATGGCCTGCAATCTGAAGTTGGCGCGTGTCCGCATGTTTCGGAACGCGTTGAGAGCGTCACGACCGAGGTGTTACACCGGTCCCAACACTTTGGCGCGTCGCAACAGTTGATTGCCCCTTGCTAAGGTACCTATACACGAAAATGGTATGCGCCTCGCAGTCATCACGATTTGATAGTTTCAGGCTGAATCAACAATGAAAATTTGATGCAATCGGCAGAATGGTGCCAATGCTAATTAGGTTCAGCCGCAGAGGAATTGTCGACCAAAGTTTGGACAGCTGAACTCAGTTTTCCGGAACTTAATTTGCAATTGATGCGGCCGCTGCCCGGATAGTTCGCAATATCTTAGACCAGAGCGCGGCATCCTGAGACTGCTTACTATAGAGCGACAAATAATTTGCAAAACTTACGACAGTTTCGATTTTTGGAGCAACGTCCTTCCAATGACGTCCGACACGTCGCTTTAGGATAGACAAAGCGATCACAATTGATCGCAGTGTTGTGGGTGTCTTGACCTTACAACGGTGGGAAGCGCTACCTAGCAACGCGGTGATGGAGAATACCGCGAAATGAATGAACGGTTGAGTGAGGTGCGGGTTACAGGGCCGCGCGCTACCTGGGTGATTGATGATCGATCGTGAATTGCGCGACCGGTTCGTGGCCGCGGGCGTGCCCGAAACCCAGGTTGATCCCATCCTCTCCTATTTCGACCTTTATGGTGGGGCTGCTGAAATTACCTCCGAGGAAGAATATCGGAATGCGGCTGCCATTTATCTGACGCTGGATGGACATCTGGCGCCTGACGATGCGCACAGCGCCGTTGCCCGCTATGTCATCCATCTTGGGGTGCGGCTGGCTGAGTGGGATGGCAAGCACACCGTACCGAGCGTCCTGCGGTGACCATAAAGCCCATGGGCGCCCTCGCTTCGTTGTCTGGTGAATGGTAACGATTTTGCCATCACCGGCGCAAATGTGCCGACAAATACAATCGTGAGTTGATTGGTTAACGGTGTCTTGCTACGCCGAACCTTCATGGTGGTGGTGGAGCAAAGCCGACCACCGACTGACAACAACCCGATTGCAAAGGTTGCACGCTTGCCTGTCCAAACTCCGCACCCCCCTGCAATCCGCAGACATGCGCCACGGCGACAGCCCTCCATGACGCAGACTGCCGGGCAGTTCCGGGAAAGGCCGCATTCGCGGACCCGTCTGCCCCTTCGTACCTAGTGCACATTCATGTCTGAGCCGGCGCCGCGATCCGCGGTGTCTCTTCATCATGCCCGGACCATGGGCTGGACACAGGATACATCATGCCGACGACCTTCAACTGGATCTCTCTTGGAACGCCCCGCAACGCCACCGGCGGCATCGTCACGGTCGACCCGTCAGAGCTAATTGCCGGCGCAGAAAACGCATCCAGTCTCCTGACCGCCGCGTCCGGTTCGGGGCCCCGGGTGTTCGGTTCGCAAGGCGCGCCGCTCTACAACAGCATCACCTCTGCAACGATGATCAATCGCAGCGGCAGCGACAACGCGCTGGACACGGATACGGCCGTCGGCACATCGGCGGATCGCTTTACGACCAACATTGGCGCCGGAGTCCAGACCTTCAACTTTGACGCCTTGGTCAATTACAACGGCACCGTGACCTATGCGGATGGCTCGACCGCGTCGAACGTGACGCTGCTGGTGGTGCAGGCGGAAACGGGCGAACTGTTTCTTGCGCCGCCGCCGGCCACGGGGTCGAACGCGGCGTTGACGCTCAAGCCGATTCAGTCGATCCGGCTGGATTCGGTGGCGAATAATGACGTCAACCTGTTGATCGACCGCCAGCTTGGGATATTCGACGACGGATTTGTCGATGGCACGGCCGGGGCCGACCTGATCGGTCCCAGTTATGCAGAGCCTGCCGCCGGCGGCTCCGACCGGGTCGACGGCAATGACGGGTTGACCAGCGCGGGCACCAATTTCAATGATGACCGTATCCGCGCGGGCGCGGGCAACGACACCATCGACGGCGGTCTTGGAAACGATCTGATCGACGCGGGCGAGGGCAACGACCTGGTCAACCTGACCGGGACGTTCGGCAACGACACCATCACCGGCGGCGCGGGCAGCGACACGCTGTCCGGGGCAACGCTGACAGGCGCGTCCACCGTCACATTCAACGGCGGCTCCGGCACCTTTGCCAGCGGAGGCAGCACGGCCAGCTTCAACACCATCGAGGCCGTCACCACCGGCGCCGGCGCCGATACGGTCACCATCAGCGGGACCGCCGCGGGAAGCTTTGCCACGGGCGCCGGGGGCGGACACGATCAACGCGGGCGGTTCCGGCGCGGATACGATCAACGCGGGCGAGGGCGACGACCTGGTCAACCTGACCGGGACGTTCGGCAGCGACACCATCACCGGCGGCGCCGGCAGCGACACGCTGTCAGGGGCCACGCTGACGGGCGCGTCCACGGTTACGTTCACCAACGGCACCGGCACCTTTGCCAATGGTGGCAGCACGGCCAGCTTCAACACCATTGAGGCGATCACCACAGGCGCGGGGGCCGATACGGTCAACGCGGCCACCAACACCTCGGCCGCGAGCTTCGCCCTGGGTGCGGGCAATGACAGCTTTACCGGCGGCCTTGGTGCCGAGACGATCGATGGCGGGGCAGGCGACGACACGATCGTCACGGGTGGCGGTGCGGATGTCGTCAGCGCGGGGGACGGGCAGGACCTTGTCGATGCGGGTGAGGGCAACGACTATGTCGATGCGGGGGCCGGAAACGACACCGTCGCCGGGGGTGCGGGCAACGATACCCTGCTGGGTGGTACGGGCGACGACCAGCTGAGCGGCGGCAGCGGCGACGACAGCCTGCTGGGGGGCGCTGGCAACGACGTTCTTCTGGGTGGCGACGGAAATGACTATCTGGACGGCGGCCCAGGCGCCGACACTTTGACGGGTGGTGCGGGCAACGACGTCTTCGTCGTGTCGAACGGCGATCTCATCACCGACTTCACGACCGGCGACCCGGCCAACAACGACAGCGTGGATCTGACGGCCTTCTACAACGATGACAACCTGGCGATCATCAATGCGCAGCGGGTGTCGGCGGGCCTGACACCCTACAACTCCGCCTTGGGCTGGCTCAGGGCGGACCAGGCCGATGACGGGGTGCTGAACAGCATCCGGACCGATGCGGGCTTTGCCGAAAACGTCACACTGAGGATCCAGAACGGCGGAACGGCGGTGACGGCGGCGCAGCTGACCGAAGGCTCGACCTCGGTTCTGTGCTTCGGGTCGGACGCGCTGATCCAGACGGTGGACGGTCCCGTGCCGGCCGGTGCGCTGAAGGTCGGCGACATGGTGATGACCCGCGACAACGGCGCGCAGCCCATCCGCTGGATCGGTCAGCGTGTCATCGACGCGGCCGCCTTGGCGGATCGGCCCGCACTTGCGCCCATCCGCATCCGCGCCGGCGCGCTGGGCCAGGCATTGCCCAGCAGCGACCTGATCGTCTCGCCCCAGCACCGCATCCTGGTGCGATCGAAGATCGCCACGCGCATGGTCGGCGCGCCCGAGGTCCTGGTCGCCGCCAAGCAGCTGATGGCCGCCGACGGCATCGACGTGGCCGACGATCTGGACGAGGTGACCTATGTCCACTTCCTGTTCGACGACCACCAGATCGTCCTGTCAAACGGGGCGGAGACCGAGTCGCTTCACACCGGACAGGAGGCGCTGAAGGCGGTCCCCGTCGAGGCGCGTGCCGAAATCTTGGCCCTGTTCCCGGATCTGGCCGATGGAACGTCGCGTGCGGCCGTGCGCCCCATGCTGACCGGGCGGCTGGGACGAAAGCTAGCGGAACGCCATGCTCGCAACAGAAAGGCGCTGGTCGCCTGAAGATCGGAAAGGCGTGCCGATCCTTGGCACGCCTTTTGCCCAACTTGAGGGGTAGGTTTGCATAGTCGCCGCCGGGCGTGGCGTCGGCCTGCGGGGCAGGGTTGTCTGACCAGAGACGTGGCTGCACTGCAATCGTGGTATCTGGTCAGGCGAACCGGAGGGCATCCGATCGTCGATGCATCGCGGCCGAACTGACGCTGCGAAGCGGTTGCACCGTGCCGGCAGATGTCCGACGATAGCGGCGTCGTCTGACGTGACGCGGCGGCCTTGGTGGCGAGGATTTGCATGACTCGGTTCGATCGGCCTTTCGGGACCATGCCCGACGTACACCTTCATGATCGACGCGGGGCGGGTCGCGGTTTGCCGACGTCCGGGATCGATCTGCAGGCTGCCAGGCCAGCCTTCGGCCATGCCGATCAGGTTCCCGTGGGCAACTTTCGCTTCGTCGCGCTGGACGTCGAGACGGCGTGCAGCGACGCGGCAAGCATCTGTCAGATCGGCTTGGCCTGCGTGCAGCCGGATGGCGAAATTCAGACGTTTTCGATGCTGGTCAATCCCAGGTCGCGATTCGACCCATTCAACATTCGTCTGCACGGCATCGGTCCGGACCATGTGGCACAGGCCCCCGGCTTTGCCGAGGCGCTGGAGATGCTGCTGCCCCTGCTGACGCGCCAACAGCTTGTGCAGCACAGCAATTTTGACAAGCAGGCGATGAATGCTGCCTGCCGGGTCTGCGGCCTGGACGTTCCCGATCTGCGCTGGAGCGACAGCGTCACGATCGCAAGGCGGGCTTGGCCCGAACTGAAGGGGAACGGAGGGCATGGGCTGGCAAACCTCAAACGCGTGCTGAACCTTCGGTTCCACCACCACGACGCGGGAGAGGACGCCCGCGCGGCGGCCATGGTCGTGCAGCATGCCGAGCGCCGCCTGGGCCTGCCCTTCGACGACCTGATCAAGCCGGTCGTGAAAAAGCGCCAGCCGCCTGCGATCACTTTGGCGGGAAATCCCGCGGGGCCGCTGGCGGGGTCCACGGTGGTTTTCACGGGCACGCTTGGCATGCCGCGCGCAATGGCGGCCGAGATGGCGGCGCGATCCGGGATGGACGTCAGGGCCGGTGTGACACGGCAGACCACCCATCTTGTCCTAGGCGATCAGGACCTGCTGGAACACGAGGGCGCCTTGCGCAGCGCCAAGCACCAGAAGGCCGTGCAGATGCGGGATGCGGGGCATTCCATCCAGATCATGGGAGAGAGCGCGTTTCAAAGACTGATCGCCGGTTTCGGCGCCGTCTGAGCATTCGGGGTCGGTTCTGCCAAACCGCGATATCGCGGGGCAGCAGACCGGAAACGGAAACGCCGCATCGCTGGTCGGTCTGGCCCCTGCCGCATAATTTGCGGGCACAAGTTCACCGCCAACGTCATGGGTGATCAGGCGCGAGGCACGTCAAATCGGTCTGGGAGAACAGGCGAGGCAACTGCGCCCATTCGATTTTCCAGCATGGACAGGGGTGGCGTGATGACACTGTCCAATCTGCGTGCCGGTGGGTCGCTGTCATTCTGTGCTCAGCAGATGGTACCGGACGGCCAAAGGAAATCCGTGCTGAACGTCAGAAACCCTCGCTTATGAAAGAGGCGCGATGGGTCCTGCAAAGCGAAAAGCAATTTCCTGACGTCGAAACCGCCTTGGCCGGACCGCCGGTCTGCGTGCCAGTAGATCGCTCCTCATGTCTTGGAGCAGCGGTCGACACGACTGGTATCGACGCCGCCCGAACACGACCGAAGCTGTCCGGGCGGCACATGTGCAAGATCCCGCCGCGCGGAAAGACGCGGCGGGACCTTATTCGTCGGTGATCTCCATCTGGCCCCTGCGGGACGTCTGGATCGCGATCACGGTGCAGATCACGCCCGATCCAAGATAGACGCCCGCGGCCCACAGGCCCAGCACGCTGGACATCGACAGGGCCGTCAGGGGGGCGAAGCCCGCCCCGAACATCCAGGACAGCGACGCCACCAGCGCCGAGGCGGTGTAGCGGTTCTTCTTGCCGAAGAGTGAGGCGATGACGCCAGAGCTTTGCCCGAAGCTGAGGCCCAGGAGGACGAAGCCCAGCACGATGTAGGTCGTGGCTCCCTCGCGTCCGCCGGCCAGAAGCAAAGGGCCCAGGACGGCGAAGGCGCCGATCGCAAGGGCACCCAGCATCAGCAGGCGACGCCGGCCGATCTTGTCGGCGATGTAGCCCGAGGCCACGATCGAAACGATCCCCGCGACGGAACCCCAGATCAGCGAATAGAGCACCGCCTCGGGGGGATCGTTCGAATAGAGGAACACCCAGGACAGCGGGAAGATCGTGACCATGTGGAACATCGCAAAGCTGGCCAAGGGCATGAAGATGCCCAGGATCATGCTTTTGCCGTCCTGCTTCAGCGTCGGGCGGATGCGCGAGGGGCGCAGTTCGCTGGAGTTCAGCATGTCGTCGAATTCGGGCGATGCCACGATCCGAAGGCGGGCGAACAGCGCGACGACGTTGATGGCGAAGGCCACGAAGAACGGATAGCGCCAGCCCCAGTCCACGAATTCGTCCGCCGAGACGTTGATCAGCAGATAGGCATAGAGCAATGCCGCCACGGCCAGGCCGATGGGCGCCCCAAGCTGCGGGATCATCGCATAGAAGCCGCGCTTTTCGCGGCTAACCGACAGGGCCAGCAGCGACGGAAGACCGTCCCAGGTTCCGCCCAGGGCCAGGCCCTGACCGATCCGCAGCAGGGCCATGATCGCGATCGCCCACCAGCCAAGCGTGTCATAGCTGGGCACAAGGCCCATCGCGACCGTCGACGTCCCTAGCAGCAGCAGTGCGGCCGTCAGCTTGCCCTTGCGCCCGACGGCGCGGTCGACGGCCATGAAGATCACCGTCCCCACGGGACGCGCGACGAAGGCCAGCGCCAGCAGCACGAAGGACGCAAGCGTCCCTTCGACCGGGTCCAGGAAGCCGAACAGGCGCGCCGGAAAGACCAGCACGCAGGCGATGGAGAACACGAAGAAGTCGAAGAACTCGGACGTGCGGCCGATGATCACGCCGACCGCGATGTCCGAGGGAGAGACGTGGTGGTCGTCCGCGTCCTGGCCGGTATTGAGCCGGGAGCCGGTATGGGTTGACGTCGCCATGGCAAGACGCCTCCTGATAGATGCTGCATTGACGCGGGGTGCACGGCCGGAATGATCCGGGCACCCGCTCCCTTGCCCGTGGCACGGCCGGATTGGAATTGGACAAGTTGTCATAGGTCAACTTGTCCAATGTCGCCCGCCGCCCCGACGCAATACCGCCTGCCTTCAAAACCCCGTCTCGACTTTCGAAGGCGAATCACCCGGCGCGCAGACGACCGTGCCATTGACCCGGATTGATGAAGCTATGATGCGGATAATCAAGCGAGCCTCCTGGCTGATACCCCTGATGGCGCTCTCGGCCTGCAAGGCCGAGGTTCTGGCCCCCACCGGCGACATCGCGGCCCAGCAGCGCGACCTGCTTGTCTGGGCGACGGGGATCATGCTGATCATCATCATCCCCGTGCTGGTGCTGGTCGTGCTGTTCGCCTGGCGCTATCGCGCCCGGAACCGCGATGCCAGCTATGCCCCGGACTGGAGCCATTCGACCAAGCTGGAACTGGTGATCTGGGCGATCCCCGCGCTGATCATCATCGCGCTTGGGGCGATGACCTGGGTGGGCACGCACCACCTGGACCCCTATCGCCCGATCCAGCGCGTCTCGGCGGACACGCCGCTGACGGACCAGACCCCGCTGGTGGTCGAGACGGTGTCGCTGGATTGGAAATGGCTGTTCATCTATCCCGAACAGGGCGTGGCCAGCGTCAACGAACTGGTCGTGCCGGTGGACCGCCCGATCGAGTTCCGCCTGACATCGTCCTCGGTCATGAACGCGTTCTACATCCCGTCGATGGCGGGGATGATCTATTCGATGCCGGGGATGGAGACGACGCTGCACGGCATCTTCAATGCCGAGGGCACGTTCCAGGGGATGGCGTCGCACTATTCCGGGGCGGGTTTCTCGGGCATGCGGTTCAAGGCCCATGCTGTGACCGACGCCGACTTCGACCAGTGGGCGACCGAGACGCGCGAGGCCGGCGGAGAGCTGGACCGGGCCGAGTACATGGACCTGGCGCGCCCCTCCGAGAACGTCGCGCCCCACCGCTATGGCGCGGTGGATGCGCAGCTGTTCCCGCGCGTGGTCAATATGTGCGTCGAGGACGGCAAGATCTGCATGGCAGAGATGATGGATCTGGATCGCCAGGGCGGCACGGGCCTGGCCGGCACCATGAACATGCAGTCGCTGGTCCAGGACCGCGTCGCGCAGCGCGGAGAGCGCGCGCCCACCCTGGGCTGGGAACCCTTCTACGTCAGCGGGTTCTGTTCGCCCGCCGAGGAGGATCTGATGCTGACGCTGCGGGCGGACCTGCCGCCGCCCCCCGTCGACGCCGCGCCCCTGCGGGGACACGGACTGGACCATCCGGGCACCGGGCTGGTCGACATGCTGCGCCGCCCCGCCCGGGTGCTGACCGGCCTGTCGCGCGACCCCGACGCCGACGAGCTCTGAGCCGAGAGACAGGATAAGAACCATGGCCACGATCGACCACAGCACGACCTTTCTTCTTGGCCGTCTGAACCTCAGCGCAATTCCCCAGGATCCCATCGTGTGGGCGACCTTCGTCGTCGTCGCGATCGGCGGTGCGGGCCTCATGGCGGTGCTGACCAAGTATCGCCTGTGGGGCTATCTGTGGCACGAATGGTTCACCACCGTGGACCACAAGAAGATCGGCATCATGTACATGGTGCTGGCGCTGATCATGCTGTTGCGGGGCTTTGCCGACGCGGTGATGATGCGGCTGCAGTCGATGCTGGCCTTCAACGGGTCCGAGGGCTACCTGAACTCGCACCACTACGACCAGATCTTCACGGCGCATGGCGTCATCATGATCTTCTTCGTGGCGATGCCCTTCATCACCGGTCTGATGAACTATCTGGTGCCGCTGCAGATCGGCGCGCGCGACGTGTCCTTCCCGTTCCTGAACAACCTGTCGTTCTGGATGACGGTCGGCGGCGCGGTGATCATCATGGCCTCGCTGTTCGTGGGAGAGTTCGCGCAGACCGGCTGGCTGGCCTTTCCGCCGCTGTCGGGCGTCGGCTTCAGCCCCTGGGTCGGGGTCGACTACTACATCTGGGGCCTGCAGGTGGCGGGCGTGGGAACGACGCTGTCGGGCATCAACCTGCTGGTGACCATCATCAAGATGCGCGCGCCCGGCATGGACTACATGCGCATGCCGATCTTCACCTGGACGGCGCTTTGCACGAACATCCTGATCGTGGCGTCCTTCCCGGTGCTGACGGTCACGCTGGTCCTGCTGACGCTGGACCGCTATGTCGGCACGAACTTCTTCACCAGCGATCTTGGCGGCAACGCCATGATGTACGTGAACCTGATCTGGATCTGGGGCCACCCCGAGGTCTACATCCTGATCCTGCCGCTGTTCGGTGTCTTCTCCGAGGTCACGGCGACCTTCTCGGGCAAGCGGCTGTTCGGCTATACCTCGATGGTCTATGCGACCGTCTGCATCACGGTCCTCAGCTATCTGGTCTGGCTGCACCACTTCTTCACGATGGGGTCGGGCGCGTCGGTGAATGCCTTCTTCGGCATCACCACGATGATCATCTCGGTTCCCACGGGGGCCAAGCTGTTCAACTGGATCTTCACCATGTATCGCGGCCGCATCCGGTTCGACCTGCCGATGATGTGGACGGTGGCCTTCATGCTGACCTTTACCGTGGGTGGCATGACGGGGGTCCTGCTGGCCGTGCCGCCCGCGGACTTCGTGCTGCACAACTCGCTGTTCCTGGTGGCGCATTTCCATAACGTGATCATCGGCGGCGTGCTGTTCGGCCTGTTTGCGGCCATCAACTTCTGGTGGCCCAAGGCCTTCGGCTTCCAGCTGGACGTCTTCTGGGGCAAGATCAGCTTCTGGCTGTGGGTCGTGGGCTTCTGGTTCGCGTTCATGCCGCTCTACATCCTGGGCCTGATGGGCGTGACGCGGCGGATGCGCGTGTTCGACGACCCGGACCTGTGGATCTGGTTCGCGATATCCGGCCTGGGCGTCGCGATGGTCGCGGGCGGCATCGGCGCGATGCTGATGCAGTTCGGCGTCTCGATCTGGCGCCGCAAGGAGCTGGTGGACGAAAGCGGCGATCCCTGGGACGGGCGCACGCTGGAATGGGCGACCTCGTCGCCCCCGCCGGCCTACAATTTCGCCTTCACGCCGGTCGTTCACGGCCTGGACGCGTGGAACGACATGAAGCAGGTCGGCCAGACCCGCCCGCAGGGAACATATCTGCCCATCCACATGCCCCGCAACACTGGCACGGGCGTGATCCTGGCGGGTGCGGCGACGGTCTGCGGCTTTGCGCTGGTCTGGTACATCTGGTGGCTGGCGGCGGCGTCCTTCATCGGCATGATCGCCGTGGCGATCGCCCATACCTTCAACTATGACCGCGACTTCCACATTCCGGCCGAAGAGGTTGCACGGACCGAGGCCGCGCGCGACCGCCAGCTGGCGGCGCTTGGCGCCTGATCGGAGGACATGATGACACCCGCGACCGCAACCGACGTCCAGTACTGGGACACCGACCCCCATCACCACGAGGAGGGGGCCTCGACGACCATCGGGTTCTGGATCTACCTGATGAGCGACTGCCTGATGTTCGCCGTCCTCTTCGCCGTCTTCGGCGTCCTGGGGCAAAGCTATGCCGCGGGCCCGGGCCCGCAGGCGCTGTTCGAACTGCACCTGGTCGCCATCAACACCGCCTTCCTGCTGCTGTCGTCGCTGACCTTCGGGTTCGCGATGCTGTCCACGCTGGCGGGCCGGCAGGGTCCGGCGATGATGTGGCTGGGCGCGACCCTGGTCCTGGGCCTGGCCTTCCTTGCCGTCGAGATCTATGAATTCCACCACCTGATCCACCTGGGCGCAGGCCCGCAGCGGTCCGCCTTCCTGTCGTCCTTCTTCGCGCTGGTCGGCACGCACGGGCTGCACGTGGCCTTCGGCTGCCTGTGGCTGGTCACCCTGATGGTCCAGATCACCCGGCACGGGCTGACCGGAGCCAACATCCGGCGGATGACCTGCCTGTCGATGTTCTGGCACTTCCTGGACGTCATCTGGATCGGCGTCTTCACCTTCGTCTATCTGCTGGGGATGATCTGATGGCCGACACCGCACATGCCAAGACCGCAGCCCATGTCCATCACCCCGACGGCCATGACCACGGCACCTATCGGTCCTATGTCATCGGGTTCATCCTGTCTGTGGTGCTGACCGCGATCCCCTTCGGCCTGGTCATGGCCGGGGGCCTGGAAAGCCGCCTGCTGACGGCGGGGATCGTGATCGGCGCGGCGGCGATCCAGATCCTGGTGCACATGGTCTACTTCCTGCACATGAACGGCCGGTCCGACGAGGGCTGGACGATGATGGCGCTGATCTTCACCGTCGTCGTGGTGGTGATCATCCTGGCCGGGTCGCTTTGGGTCATGCACAACATGAACGCGAACATGATGCCCCAGATGAACCATGACGGCATGCCGCAGCTGTCCGGCTTCGGGACGTAACATGGCGGCGTGGCGCGGACCGGTCCGATGGGGCATCGTGATCCCCGGCACCGTCCTGTGCCTGATCTTCCTGGCGCTGGGCGTCTGGCAGGTGCAGCGGCTGGAATGGAAGCGCGACCTGATCGCGCGCACCCAGGCCGCCGTCACCGCCGCCCCGGTGGCGGCGCCGTCCCCCCAGGCCGTGGCGGGGGACGACACGTTCGAATACCGCCGCGTCATGCTGTCCGGCCACTACCTGCAGGCCCCGGACACGCTGGTGCGTGCCGTCACGGCCCTGGGCGCGGGCTATTGGGTGATGACGCCGTTCCGGACCGATCAGGAGTGGACCCTGCTGGTCAACCGCGGCTTCGTCGCGGCTGACGGGACCGACGACTATGCCCCCGCGCCGGCCGCGCCGGATCAGGTCCTGACCGGCCTGATGCGCGCCAGTCAGGAGGGCGGGGCCTTCCTGCGCGACAACGACCCGCAGGAGGGGCGCTGGTTCTCGCGCGATACGCAGGTCATCGGCGCCGCCGTCGGCCTGGATCCGGTCGCGCCGTGGTTCCTGGACCTGGACCGCGGTCCGGGGCAGGGGGCGCCCATCGGGGGGCTGACGGTCGTGTCCTTCCCGAACAGCCATCTCAGCTATGCGTTGACCTGGTTCGCGATGGCGGTGGGGCTGGCCTTCCTGCTGGTCTTCATTCACCGGCCGCACGGTCGTTAGACGGTCCGTGGCATCGATCAGACCCGCCATCGATCGGGCGTGCGTCAGCGTTCCCGGCCATTGGCGTCGGCCACCCATACCGCCACTGCGATCAGCCCATCAGCCGATCTGCCGCTTGGCAAGCTTGCGCGCCAGGGTGCGCCGATGCATGCCCATCCGCCGCGCGGCTTCCGAGATGTTGAAGTCGCAATCGCGCAGCGTCGACTGGATCGTCTCCCATTCCTGGGTGCGCAGGCTGGTGCGGCGTGCCGTGACCTCGACCGACGGATCGCCCGCCTCGCGGGCGAAGGCGGCCTCGATCTCGGACGTCGTGGCGGGCTTGGCCAGGTAATGGGCCGCGCCTAGCTTGATGGCCTCGACCGCGGTGGCGATGCTGGCGAAGCCGGTCAGCACGACGATGCGGGGCGCAGGGTCCATGCCGGCCAGCGCCTGCACGCATTCCAGCCCGCTGCGACCGGGCAGCTTCAGATCGACCAGCGCCAGGTCCGGGGGGCTCTGCTGCGCCAGCGCGATCCCCTCGTCGGTCGATGACGCATGGCGGACGTCATAGCCGCGGCGGGCAAAGCTTTCCGTCAGCGTCGCGGCCAGCGCGGCATCATCCTCGACGATCAGCAGGCGGCGGGTCATGCGGCGGTCTCCAATGTTGGCAGCAGCAGGGTCACCTGCGCCCCGTGCCGCAGGTTGGCAAGGCGCATCTCTCCGTTCAGGCGGCGCATGACATTGCCCGTCAGGAACAGCCCCAGCCCGCGCCCGGCGCCGTCCTTGTCGCTCTGGAACGGCTGGCCGGGGTCGGCCAGGATGGCGTCGGGAAAACCCGGTCCGTCATCCTCGATGACCAAGGCCAGCTGTTCGGCCCCCCCGGCGACAGAGAGATGCGGATGTTGCGGCTGCCCGCCTCGGCGGCATTGTCCACCAGCTGGCGGACCGCCTGTTCCAGCATCGGATCGGCCATGATCACCGGATCGCAACGCATGTCAAAGCTGATCCGAACGGGCAGGGCCAGTCCCTCGATCGCCGCCTCAAGAAAGGCGCGCGCGCGCATCGCCTGCGCCTCGTCCAGGCGCTCCTGGCCCGATGACAGCAGCATCTCGGACACGATCTGGCGGCATCGCGACAGCTCTCGTTGCATGACGGCGATCTTGTCGTCCAGCTCGTCCCCCTGCGGCGCGCCAAGCGTCTGCCAGTCGTCCAGGGTGACGGCAAGCGTGGTCAGGGGCGTGCCCAATTCATGCGCCGCCCCGCTGGACAGCAGCCCCAGACGGACCAGGTGATCCTCCTCCAGCATCTGCTGACGCAGGGCCTGGATCTGGGCGTCGCGGTCGCGCAGGTTCGCGGTGATGCGGGTGACGAACCAGGTCAGCAGGCTGGCAGCCAGCAGAAAGGACAGAAACATCCCCTGCAGGTGCAGGTCCAGAAAGCTGGGCCCCGCCCCGTGCCACAGATGCGGCAGCGGCAGCGGCACGCCGTTTCCTGTCAGCCAGAAATGCGCCGCGATCGTCGCCAGCAGGATCAGCGCCGCATGCCCCTGGGGCAGCAGCACGATCGCCAGGATGACCTGCAGGATGAACAGCGACACGAAGGGATTGGAGGCGCCGCCCGACAGATACAGCAGGATCGTCAGGCTGGCCACATCCATCAGCAGTTCGGCCGTCACGGTCAGGTCGGTGATCGGGTGCCCCCGGCGCAGCCGCCAGGCGGAGAACAGGTTCAGGAAGATCAGGAACCCGACCACCGGCAGCATCTGCCCCCATGGCAGCGTCGTCACGTCCAGCAGGACGACCGTCCCCCAGATCGCCAGCAGCTGTCCCGCGACCGCGATCCAGCGCATGCGGTTCAGCTGCGCCAGATTGCGCCGGGCGGCGTTCTGCGCGATGTTCGTGGGGGATTGCGTCTTCATCGGTCCTTCCGGGCAGTTCGGGGCGGATGCCGGTTATTCCCGCGGCGCTGCCAAGGGTCCGACGGGCCATCCCGTCTTCTACGACAGAACAGGGGTCGCCGAAAGCGCGCCGGTGTCGCGCCCTGGTCGGGCAAGGATCGGTCATCGGGCCGCGTTCCGCCTGATCATCGGCGGTGCAGGCGGCGTCCTTGACAGGGTCGTGACGACTGCGATCCGGCCCGGATATCACCGGATCGTTGTGATCGGCGGAATTCTGTGCGGTTCGCATCGCAAGCAGGATCATCTGGCATATAACCGATTAGCACCAACGCCTTGGGTCAGGCCGGCAGTTCGTCGAAGCATGGAAAGCGACGACCGCAGTCACCGCCACGGAGAAACGCCGCCTATGACGGCACGCCATCGCCGTGATGGTCGTGCAGGCAATGCGCGTGATCGCCCAGTACCTCGATGACCTTGCAGTCCGATATCGTCCCATGCGCGCATTGGGACAGCATGCGGCTCAGCTCCTGCTGCAGGGCCTCCAGCCGGACGATCCGGTCGCGGACCGATTGCAGCTGGCGCCGCGCAATGACATCGGCGGCGGCGCAGGGCATGTCGGGATGATCCGACAGGCTCAGCAGCTCGCGGATGCTGTCCAGCGGAAAGCCAAGGTCGCGGGCGTGGCGGATGAAGGCCAGCCGCTCCTGTTGCTTGCGACCATAGAGGCGCTGGTTCCCCGCGCTGCGTTCGGGTTCGGGCAGCAGGCCGATGCTTTCGTAATAGCGGATCGTGGGCACCTTGACCCCGGTGGCCGCGCTCAATTTTCCGATGCTGAGCATGAAACACCCCTTGAAGCTCTAGTTGCTAGAGATCCTATCTTCCTGGCCACAGGACGAAAAGACCCATGGCAGGATTCGACATGACGGATGACACGACACACCGGCGGGAATGGACCGTCACGGGCATGGATTGCGCCGGATGCACGGCCAAGGTCGTGCGCGCGGTTGAGCGGATGCCCGGCGTCCGCGCGGCCCGGGTCGCGCTGATGGCCGAACGGCTGAGCGTCGACCTGGACCCCGGCACCACCCGGTCGGACCAGATCGAGGCGGTCGTCCAGGCCTTGGGTTATGGCATCGCGCCGACGGTGGCGGTCGATGACGTGCCCGAACAGTCGGTCCGCCCCGCGGCGGGTGCGGAACCGTCGTGGTACCGGACGGCCAAGGGGCGGCTGGTGGTGCTGACCGGACTGCTGCTGGCGCTGGCCTGGATCGTGGCGCTGCTGACGCCCGAGGGCGGCGGGTATGCGGCATTCGTCGCGGCCTGCCTGATCGGGGTGGCCCCCGTGGCCTGGCGCGCCATTGCGGCGCTGCGCATGGGCCAGCCCTTCACGATCGAAAGCCTGATGACCATCGCTGCGGGCGGCGCCCTGCTGATCGGCGCGGCCGAGGAGGCGGCGCTGGTCGTGTTCCTGTTCGCCGTGGGCGAGGTTCTGGAAGGCGTCGCCGCCGGCCGGGCCCGCCAGGGCATCCGCGTGCTGGCCGATCTGGTGCCCAAGACCGCGATGCTGGAGCAGTCGGGCGGGACACGCACCGTCCCCGCCGACAGCCTGACGATCGGGCAGGTGGTCCTGATCCGCCCCGGCGACCGCATCCCCGCGGATGGCGACATCGTCGAAGGGACCAGCGGCATCGACGAAAGCCCCGTGACCGGCGAAAGCGTCCCGCAGACCCGCGGCGTGGGCGATGCGGTCTTTGCCGGCGCGATCAACACCCAGGCCGCGTTGCGGATGCGCGTGACGCGCGAACCCCGCGACAACACCATCGCCCGCATCATCCGCCTCGTCGAAGACGCCGAAGACGCGCGCGCCCCGACCGAGCGGTTCATCGACCGCTTCTCTCGGATCTACATGCCTGCGATCATCGCGCTGTCGGCGCTGGTGATCCTGGTGCCGCCGCTGGCCTTCGGGCAGGACTGGACCACTTGGATCTATCGCGGTCTGGCGCTGCTGCTGATCGGGTGCCCGTGCGCGCTGGTGATCTCTGTCCCGGCGTCGATCGCGTCGGCGCTGTCTGCAGGGGCGCGGCGGGGGCTGTTAATGAAGGGCGGCGCCGTGATCGAGGCGGCGGCGCAGGTGACGCATGTCGTCTTCGACAAGACCGGCACGCTGACCCGCGGGCGCCCGGTCGTGACCGACCTGATCCCGGCACCGGGCGTCGCCGAGATCGACCTGTTGTCCATCGCCGCGGGTGTCGAGGCCGGATCGGGTCACCCCCTGGCGCAGGCGATCGTTGCCCGGGCAAAGGCCGCGGGCGCTCCTATGCCCGCGTCGCGGGATGCCCGTGCCTTGCCCGGGCGTGGGGCGGTGGCGACAGTGGGCGGCGCGCCCGCTTGGGTCACATCTCCCTCTCACGCCGCGGAGACGGGCGGCGTCGACCCCGCGGCTCTGTCACGCGTCACCGCGCTTGAGGAACAGGGCCGGACCGTCGTCGCGGTGTTTCGGACGGGACAGCCCTTGGGGCTGATCGCGATGCGCGACGAACCGCGCCCCGATGCGGCCGCCGCCATTCGCCAGCTGTCGGCGATGGGCTTAGGCGCGACGATGCTGACGGGCGACAACGCCCGCACCGCCGCCGCGATCGCGGGGGAAATCGGGTTGGATCATCGCGCGGGCATGCTGCCCGAGGACAAGCTGACCGCGATCCGCGCGATGAACCGCCAGGGCGGCGTGATGATGGTCGGTGACGGGATCAACGACGCCCCGGCGCTGAAGGAGGCCCGCGTCGGCATCGCGATGGGATCGGGGTCCGATGTCGCGCTGGAGACGGCGGACGGTGCGATGCTGCGCGACCATGTCACCGATGCGCCGGCGATCATCCGGCTGGCGCGGGCGACGATGGGCAACATCCGCCAGAACGTTGCCCTGGCGCTTGGGCTCAAGGCGGTGTTCCTGGTCACGACGGTCATGGGCGTCACCGGGCTGTGGATCGCCATCCTGGCCGATACCGGCGCGACGGTGCTGGTCACGCTGAACGCCCTGCGGCTGCTGGCCTTCGATCCGACGCGCGAGGCCTGACGCGGTCAGCGCCCGGCCAACGCGCGGGATTCCGCACGGATGCGGATTGTCAGCACGCAGGCGTTCAGGATGGTGAAGAGGGCCGCGACCCCCCACAGGCCCAGGACCATCGGCGCCACGATGATCTCGGCGATGACGACGGCATAGTTCGGGTGCGACATCCAGCGATAGGGCCCGCGTGCCACCAGCGGCGCGTCCAGCACGATGATGCGCGTGGTCCAGCGCGGCCCCAGGCTGGCAAGCACCCAAACCCGCAGACTCTGCAGGACCACGAAGGCGGCAAGCCACCCGGGGTGGACCGGGTTGGACCATCCCCAGATGCAGATGGCCGCCAGCCAGGCTGCGTGCATCGCGACGATCAATGGATAGTGCCCCGCCCCGTGTTCGACCGCCCCCTGGGCCAGCAGGCGGCGGGTGTTGCGCCGGGCGACAAGCAGTTCGGCCCCGCGCTGCAGCAGCAGGAAGGCGATGAAGGCCAGGGATGCGGCGTGATGCTCCATCCTACTGCACCGTGATCGGCAGGACCGACAGCGTGAAGCCCGGCCCAAGCGCCATGGCCAACAGCGATCCGCGCGTGCCCGCGCGCAGCACCTGTTCCAGAACGAACAGGACGGTCGGGGCGGACATGTTGCCGTTCTGCGCCAGGACCCGGCGTTCGACGTCCAGCGACCCCTCCGGCAGGGACAGCGTGGTCTCCAGCGCGGTGATGACCTTGGCGCCGCCCGGGTGGCAGACGTGGCGGTCGACCGGATGATCCGGGATCAGGCCGTCCAGCGCCGTCCGCAATTCCGCCTCGGCAAAGCTGGGGATCGATCGGTCGAAGACGACGCCCAAGCCGGTTTCCTCGACCGTCCAGCCCATGATGCCCAGGGTGTCGGGCCACATGTGCTGGCGGCCCCGTCCGATCCGGGGGCGTGCATCGTCGGCCGCGTGGCCCGCGCGCAGGACGACCGCCGCGGCCCCGTCGCCGAACAGCGCGGTGGCAATGATGTCGGCCTTGGCCAGCCGGTCCAGGCGAAAGAGGACGGTGCAGGTCTCGACCGCGACCATCAGGACCACGGCGCCGGGGCGGGCGGTCGCCAGGTCGGCGGCGATGGACAGACCCGACACGCCCCCCGCGCAGCCCAGGCCAAAAACCGGCACCCGCATCGCGTCGGCGCGAAAGCCCAAGTCGCGCGCGGTCAGCGCCTCCAGCGTCGGCGTCACGATCCCGGTCGAGGATACGGTGACGATGATGTCCACCTGGTCCGCCCGCAGCCCCGCCTGATCCAGCGCCAGCCCGGCCGCGTCGCGAAACAGCGCCGCGGCCCCTTCGGCATAGGCGCGGGTGCGGTCGACCCAGCCATGGGGCTGCCGGAACCAGTCCAGCGGCACGACGGAATGCCGCGTGTCGATGCCGGCGTTCTGGAACGCCGGGGCAAGCCGGTCGAACTGAGAGAAGCGCGATTGCAGCAAGGCGCGCGACTCCGTCACGATATCATCCTGGCGCAGCAGGTTGGGCGGGACGGCGGTGGCGATGGACAGCAGCCGGGGTCGGTCGTCTTCGGTCCAGGGGGTCATGCGGGTCCTGTCGTCGGGGTTTCGGGCACGACCACAGTGGACAGGCGCACCAGGGATGCAGCGGGTTCATCCATGTAACGCGCAAGGGGCGCGAAAGGTGCCCGGCCCGCGTGTATGGCGGGCCGGGGGCAGGGGCTAGCGCAGGACGTAGTCGACCTGCGATCCGTCCTCGGCGGCAAAGCGGACATGGACCAGCGTCGCGCCTGCGTACCATAGGTCGCGGTTCAGCCCGCCGCGCAGTGCGTAATGTGTGGCGGCGACCGTGCCCGAGCCGGTGGCCACGTTTTCTGTGCCCAGGTTGCTGACGCTGATCGGGTCGGTGCTGCCGTCGATGGTGTTCAGCACCGCCGATGACCGCACCATGTCGGCGTTCCACAGGCTGGCCGGGATCAGCGAGGTCGCACCGACCCGGATGTCATGCGGCGTGCCGTTGTCATCCGTGCGCGAGGTCAGGCCGGCCAGCTGGCCACCACGCCAGGTCTCGGTGCTGGTCTGGGAAAAGCGATAGGCGCTGACGCCGATCACCGGGACCTTGACCTTGACGTCGGTGGCGATGTCCACGGTGAGGTCGTCGCCCGATCCGCGGAAGGTGACGACATAGTCGCCGATGTCGCGGTCCTTGCGGATCACGTCGAAGGCCAGGCGCCCCGATGCGGGGACACTGGCGCCGGGGGATGCCATGGCGGCAGGCGCCAGGGCCAGCGCGGTCAGCAGCGACAGAAGGCGGGTCATGCGGGTTTTCATGTCAGATCGTTCCCATGCCGATGAACAGGTTGCGGTTCGCATCCGCGATGGCGCGGCGGCCATGCATGACGCGGGTGTTGTCCAGGATGGCGATGTCGCCGTCCTGCCAGTTGATCTCATGCGTGACCTCCTCGGCCAGCGCGCGGATCTGCTCGATCTCGTCCGGGGTCACCTCGGTGCCGTCGGCCATCGCATAGCGGGGCGGCTGATAGTTGTGCGACGGACCCAGGACGGCATTGGCAAAGCCGCGTGTCTCTCCCCCGAACGCCGACGGGCGCACCGGGTCCAGCGTCAGGCGATAGGTCAGCGAGCCGTCCGGGTGCAGGGCAAAGTCCTGATCCGGGATCGCCGCCTTGAACTGCAGGACATGCTCCATCGTGACCTGCGCCGGGTCCGAGATGGCGGGGTGTTCGTTCGCCAGATAGCGCTTCCATAGCGCCTCGGGCAGGACGCGTTCGACGGTCATGCGCTGCGACCAGCGGGCCTTTTGGGCATCGTCGAACCGATCCCAGACCGCGCGCCCATCGCAGATGGTGGTCTGCGACCCTTCGAAGGCGGCGGTCTGGGCAAAGAAGGTCACGATGTCGGGACAGCGGGGCGTGTTGCCGTTCTCGATATGCAGGCCGATGGGGCCCAGGCCCGCATCGACCATCTGCGTAGTGTCCGTGGTATGGCTGCGCGCCGGATCGAAGGTCACGCGGCGGCACAGCGTCGTCACTACGCCCGAGAACGCTCCCATGTCGGGCTGAAAGCCGCGCAGCAGCGTCCAGCCGTCGCGGGCCAGGTCCTCGCGGATGGTGGCCAGCAGGCTCGGATCGGTCAGGCCGCCCGGATGGTCGCGGTGGCGCAGGATGTTGTAGCTCATGGGATCCTCATCACTTGGGAAGGGTCGCGGCGGCGATGACCGCCGGGTCGCGGGCCAGGCGCATCAGCGCCCGGTCGATCAGGCCGGGACGCAGGCGTTGGAGGGCCACGAACAGCCGCTCGCGCGAGGCGGGCATCTGTTCGCGCCGACGCGCCGCGATGGCGCGCCAGGCATGGGCCGCGACGGCGTCCGGGCTGTCCAGGGTCATCGCCATCGGCCCGATCAGCGCGTCGAAGCCCTGTGCCGCATCGGTCCGCGTCGCGCGCGGCGCCAGATAGGTGACGGCGATGCCGCGCGGGGCCAGCTCGCGCCGCAGCGCGTCCGACCAGCCCCGCAGCGCGAACTTGGACGCGGAATAGAGGGCGAAATACGGAAACCCGATATCGCCGAAGACTGACCCCACGTTCACGACCTGCCCCCGGCTGGCCGTCAGCGCGCCCAGCAGGTCGCGGGTCAGCGCCATGGGCGCGGCCAGGTTCACCGCCAGCGTGGCCGCGATCTGCGTGTCGTCGGCGGTGTCGGCGGCGCCCGAGGGCACCATGCCCGCATTGTTGATCAGGATGTCCAGACCGGTTCCGGCCACCGCCTGCGCGATGGCGGCGCGGCCGTCGGGGGTGGTCACATCCGCAGGCAGGACCAGCGCGTCGCGCAGCCCCGCCGCGGTCTGTTCCAGCGGTCCTGCGCGGCGGCCGACCAGGATCACGCCGTGGCCCTGGCGGTCAGCCTGGACAGCCAAGGCCCGCCCGATGCCCGACCCGCCGCCGGTGATCAGGACCCTCATGCCGCCACCCCTGCATTGGCCGCCGCGGAACCGGGCAGCGGCACCAGCAGCGCCCCCGGACAGCGGGCGATGCGCGCGGCCACCTGCCGGTCGGCGGTGCCCGAGGCGCGGATCAGCCCGGCCTCGCGCGGGTCGGCAAAGACCAGCGTGTCGGGGCGGGCGTAGTCGGGCAGGGCGGCCAGCCGCGCCGTCAGCGCCGCCATGTCGGGGCTGCCCGTGGCGGCCAGCACCAGCATCAGCCGGTCGTCCCCGGTTAGGATCAGGGCGGCGGCGGGGATGGCCGGATCGGCCAGGGCCGCGGCCTCGACCCATTCGGGCGCGATGTTGCGCCCCGAGGCGCGCAGGATCATCGCGTCGCGCCGCCCCAGCATCGTCAGCCGCCCATTCGTCAGCTGGCCCAGATCGCCGGTCCGCCACGGTCCGCGATGGGGTGCATGGCCCAGATAGCCCGACATCACGGCGAGGCCGTCGACCACGATCTCTCCATCCTCGATGCGCAGGTCCACGCCCTCCAGGGGCACCATCGCCGTGCCGCCCGCAGGCGTCATGGCCACGACCGATGACGCCTCGGAGAGGCCGTAGCCCTCGGCCACGGGCAGGCCCAGGGCACGCGCCTCGGCCAGCAGCGCCGGAGAGACCGGCGCGCCGCCCACCGCGATGTAGCGCAGGCTGTCGGGCGCCTGCGCGCCCTGCCGCAGGGCCGCGACCCACAGCGTCAGCTGGCGCGGGGCCAGCACGGTGACGGTCGGGCGGCAGGCGGCGGCCGCGCGCGCCAGGGCGGTGCCGTCGCCGGTGAAGAGGCAGGCCGTGCCCTCGGCCAGGATGACCGTCTCGGCGCCGGTCAGCACGGGCACGAAGATGCCGCAGATCTGCTCCAGCAGCTGCGACAGCGGCAGGACAGACAGATAGCGGTCGCGCGGGTCGGCCGCGATCGCCGCCGCCAGCGCGCCGGTCTGGGCGGTCAGCTGGCGGTCACCCAGCACGACCCCCTTGGGCCGTCCCGTCGTCCCGGAGGTATAGATCACCCGGTCCGCTCCCCCGGCATAGGCCAGTGGCATCGACGCGTCCGATCGCGGCAGGCGGTCGATCAGCACGGCGCCGGAATCGGCCAGCAGGTGACCCACCTGCCCGGCCGAGAAGAAGCCCGGCACCGGCACCACGCGGCACCCGGCCAGGGTCGCGGCCAGATCGGCGATGACATAGTCCAGCCCGGCAAGGCGCAGGCCCACCGTGCGGGGGCCGTCGGCAAAGCCCGCGGCGGCGCGACCGACGGCCTGGGCAAGACCTGCCCAGGTGATGTGGCGTTCGCCGTCGCGAAAGGCGGTGGCACCGGGACGCTGGCGGGCATGGCGGGCGAGGGCGTCGAAGATCGGTGTCATCGGGCGGCTACCTTGCTGAGGGGGCGGGGCATGAAGCGCAGCGGTTCGGACCGTTCGGCCAGCGCGCAGACCCAGGGGTCGGTGTCGTAATAGCGGCCCCAGCAGGCCGCATCCGGCAGGCATTCGGCCCGCGCAGGTGCCAGCGCCAGCAGCGGCACGCCGGTCCGCCGCAGCATCGCGACCAGCGCGGCGGTGGCGGTGAACAGGCCCCAGCTTTTGCCCTGCAGGCGGCCCTCGGCGGCGATGGCCTCGATCAGGGGCAGGGTGGCGATGGGGCGGGGGCAGGCCATCGACACGACCTCCAGGATGTCGTCGTCGTGAACCGCACGGCCGCTGCGTTCGGACAGCAGCTGCGCCACCGGCCGGTCCAGATAGACCTGTGAAAAGAACCCCGCCGCCGCATCGCGCAGGCCCGCCGCCCCCAGCACCGCGCCCGAGGCCGACCGCGCCACTGCTAGGGGGACCGCGGGCAGGGTCATGCGGGCGTCGAAGGCGTCATGGAAATGGCCTTCGATCATCAGGGCCGCGGCCTGCCAGCCGGGGTCCAGGGGCTGCAGGATCTGCATGTGCATGGCATGGTCGGACAGGTGGCGCAGTGCATGCATGGTGGGGCCTTTGCGTGGTTCGTGCCCCTGATCTGGCGGGCAAAGCTTGCAGCAGGCTTACAGACAGGGATGCCATCATCACGACGCCGTGAGGCGCTCTTTTCCGTTGATCCGGGTCCCCCGTCCCGCCATGTCTTGGCGGAACGAAGGGAAATCGGATGCGTGTGCTGCTGATTGAAGACGAGGCCGATATCGCCGATGCGCTGGTCCGGTACCTGCGGGCGCAGGGTCATGCGGTCGATCACGCGCCGGACCTGGACACCGCGCGCGCGGCCTTGGAGGTTGCGGGCTTTGACGCGATCCTGCTGGACCTGGCGCTGCCGGACGGGTCCGGGCTGGTGCTGCTGCGCGAGCAGCGCCATCGCGGCAACCGCGTGCCGGTGATCATCGCCACCGCGCGCGACCAGATCACCGAACGCATCGCCGGGCTGGATGCGGGCGCGGACGATTACGTCGTCAAACCCTATGACCTGGCCGAGATCGAGGCGCGCCTGCGCGCCAATGCCCGCCGTGCATCGGGCGATCCGGCGACGGAAAGCCGGCTTGGCGGGTTGCGGGTGGACCGCGCCGGAGCCCGCCTGTTCAAGGGCGAGGCCGAGATCCGCCTGACCTCGCGCGAATGGGCGCTGTTCGACGCACTGCTGTCCGCGCGGGGCAGGGTGCTGTCCAAGCAGGTGCTGGAGGATCGCCTCTATGCCTTCGACGACGCCATCGAGGGGAACGCGGTCGAAGTCTATGTCTCGCGGCTGCGGGGCAAGCTGGGGGCCGATACGATCCAGACGCGGCGCGGCCTGGGATACCTGATCCCGTGACGCGGCCCTGGTCCCTGCGCGGCAGGCTGGTGCGCCGGGTCGTGCTGGGGGCCTGCGCCGCGTGGCTGGCGGGGGTGGCGCTGGCCGCGACGGTGATCTCTCACGAGATGTCCGAACTGATGGATGACAGCCTGGAGGCATCGGCCCGCCTGTCGCTGTCGCTGTACCGTGGCGCGGGTCAGGTCGGGACACTGGCCCCGGGCGACAGCGCGATCCGCATCATCGACGGGGGCCTGGCTGTGACCAACGCGCCCTGGGCGCCGGTCACCGCCGATGGCGGCCAGGACCTGCCCGGCTGGCGGGTGTTCCGCCTGGCCGATCCGGCGGGCGATCTGGTCGTCGAGGTCGGCCACACAACCGTCTGGCGCCGCGACGAGCTGCGCGAAAGCCTGACCTGGCTGGTGGGGCTGATGCTGCCGGTGCTGCTGGCCGCACCCTTGGCGATCCGCGGGGCGGTCGGGTCTGCGCTGCGGCCCGCGACGCGCTTCGCGGGCGAATTGCGCCGGCGGTCGGCCCAGGATCTGTCCCCCGTCGCGACCCCGGACCTGCCGATCGAACTGGACCCGATCCCGCAGGCGCTGAACGGCTATCTGGACACGATCCGCGCCCGGATCGATGCGGAACGCCAGTTCGCCACCAATGCCGCGCACGAGTTGCGCACGCCCATCGCCGCCGCGTCCGGCCAGGCGCAGCTGATCGCGGCGGGGCTGGCCGACGACGCGGCGGCGGGGCGGCTGGCGGCCGCGCTTTCCCGCATGGGCCACCTGGTCGAACGCCTGCTGCAGCTGTCGCGGGCCGAGGCGGGGGCGATGGGCGCGGGCCCGTGCGACCTGATCCGCGTGGCGCGGATGGTCATCGACGACATCGGCCAGCCGGTGATGTTCGACGACGGAGAGATGACGCAGGCCCCGGTGGCCGTCGATCCCGACGCGCTGGCGCTGATCCTGCGCAACCTGCTGTGCAACGCGGTCGACCACGGGACGGGGGACCTGCGGGTGCTGATTTCGGCGGGGCCGGCGTTGACGGTCAGCAATGCGGTCGGGCCGGGCGCGGCCTTTCGCCATGCGACCTTCGACAAGGGCGCGGGGTCGCAGGGTGCCGGGCTGGGCCTGGCCATTGTGACGCGCATGGCCGCGGCCCACGGGATTGCGATGCGCTATGCGATGACCGACACACGCGCCCGCGTCACGCTGGATTTCGGGCCGGGGCCGGATGCCTGACGCCGCGCCCGGCGATGCGCATCAAGCGACCTTTTGTCTTTTGCGCGGGTCGGGCATATGCTGGCCCGATGGATCAGGGACAGACGGTGCCACAGCAGGATGAGGGCGATCAGGGGTCGGTGACCCCCGATCCCGCGGGCTCCATGCCCCCTGCACTGAAAAGCGACACGCGGCAGACCAACTGGCGCCGCGCCAACCTGCTGAAATACAGCGCCCATCTGGCGGTGCAGCGGGCGCTGGCCTCGGGGCAGCTGCAAAAGCGGCCCTGCGAGGTCTGCGGCGCAGAGACGGTTGATGCCCATCACGACCACTATGACCAGCCGCTGGCCGTGCGCTGGCTGTGCCGCACCCATCACGTCAAACTGCATCATTACGGCGAGGACATGTTCCCCATCGGCAACACGCCCCGGGACCAGGACTGAGGGACGGCCCCGCAGTGGGCCCGCGGCCCCGTCCGGGGTGTCCCAAAGTCCCCGGCTCCCGGGCTGCGGCCGTCACCAGGCGTCATAGGTCAGATACTTGCCCGACATCTCCAGCTTGACGCGGTCGCCCTTGGGGTTGGTCTCTCGGGTCACGGACATCTCTAAGTCGAGGTCGGACATGATGCCGGTGCCGAACTTCTCCTCGATCAGCGCCTTGATGGTGGGGCCATAGACGCCCACGATCTCGTCCAGGCGATAGAGGCCGGGGGTCCGTCGGCACCGCCTGGCTCCAGATCTTGGTGGGCGGTTCGGACAGCAGGTCGGCCGCATCGGCGGGCAGGTCCAGCGCGGCGACCAGCGCCTGCGCCTTGTCGGCGGGAAAGGCCTTCATGCCCATGCAGGCCGAATGCGTGAACACCGGCGACATGCCGATGCGCTGGGCGATCCCCTCCCAGGACAGGCCCCGGGCCTTTCTGGCGGCCAGGATGAGAGAGGTCACGTCCTCGCGGGTCAGCGTGGGTGCAATCTGGTCTTTCATGGTCATCTCCTTGGGGTGAAGGGGGTTACAGGCCCAGGTCAGTCAGGCCAGGATGATCGGCAGGGCGCGGCCCTTGCGGCCAGCGGAACAGGCGGTCGGCATCGCCGATGGCGACGTCGTTGATCGAGGTGTGGCGTGCGGCCATTAGGTCGTCCGCGTCGAACCGTCATTTCTCGTTGCCGTGGGACCGAAACCACCGGCCAGCGACATCGTGCCATTCATAGCAAAACCGGACCGCGATGCGGTCGGTGGCGGGGCACCACAACGCCTTGATCAGCCGATAGTCCTTTTTGGCCTGCCACTTGCGGGCCAAGAACGCCTGCACCTGGTCGCGGCCATGCAGGAAGTCGGACCGGTTCAGCCAGACGGTGTCGGGCGTATAGGCCATCGCGACGCGGTCCGGATCGCGGCCGTTCCACGCGTCCTCGGCCATGCGGACCATGAGGATCGCGTCTTCGCGCGAGAAGGGCGGCACCGGCGGGCGGGTCATTCGGCGATGGCCCGCAGATGCGCCGGGACCGGTCCGGTCAGGTCGATGCGCACCGGATTGGGGCGTTGCGCCGCCCCGCCCAAGGCCTGTCCCGCCAGTTCCATCGACCGCCTGCCCAGGAATTGCACCAGGTGGTTGCGGATCGGATAGTAGTTCGGGTGATCGACGATGTCGGTGCGCGCGTGTGACCGCGGGAGGGTGACCTGGACCGATTCCGCCACCCGGGCAAAGGGCCCGTTCGTCGTCAGCAGGATGCAGTCGGCCAGCAGGATCGCCTCGTCGATGTCATGGGTGATCATGAAGACGGTCTGGTTGGTGCCGCCCCAGATCTTCAGCAGCTCGTCCTGGATTGTGCCGCGGGTCAGCGCGTACAGCGCGCCGAACGGCTCGTCCAAGAGCAGCAGCTTGGGGTGGTTGGCAAAGGCGCGGGCAATGGACACGCGCTGGCGCATGCCGCCCGACAGTTGGCTGGGCTTGCGGTGGATCGCCTGCGCTCAGCCCGACCATCGACAGGTCCCGGGTCGCGACCTCATCGACCTGTGCGCGCGTCCAGTGGGAATGGCGGGCGCGCACCCCGAAGCGGACATTGCCAAGCGCGGTCAGCCACGGCAGCAGCGCGTAGTTCTGGAAGACCACGCCGCGCTACAGGCTGGGGCCGGAACTCTCGGCCCCGTCCATGGTCACGACGCCGGAGGTGGGCTGCGCCAAGCCCGGCAAGATGTTCGTGATCGTCGATTTTCCGCAGCCCGAATGGCCCAGGATCACCACGAATTCGCCTCTGTCTATTCTGGCGGGGCGGTGATGACGGATGCCCAGATGCGCATCCTGGCCCGCGACACCGTGCTGAACGCCATGCGCGAGGCGGGCGGCAGGGTGTCGGGTCGCGACGGCACCGCGGCCCTGCTGGGCGTTGCGGCCACGACGCTGTATTCGCGGCTGGCCAAGTACGGCGTGCTGGAGGCCGAGTGGGCGACCCCCCGCGGTCCTGACCAGCCTGCCCAAGGACCGGCACCGCGGCCCTGATGGCGCGTGATCATCCAATCCCCGGTAGGCCCCAACGAACCGCAGGGCGGGCAGGAGCATCATGGGGACATGGCACTGATGGCTGCCAGCCGGTTCAGGATGTCGGGCCGCGCAAGTGTGCCGGCCGTCAGCCCGCTCTCAAGGTCGCTCAGGGCATCGCGCAATTCGGACAGGCCCAGCAGCGCCACGGACCCGGCCATCCGATGGGCCAGATGCGCCGCGTCCGACAGGGTCGCCGGATCGGCCGTCAGGTCATCCAGCCGGGCCAGCCCGTCGTGGAACTCAGACAAAATGCGGTTCAGCATCCTGTCGGCATGCTCCGCCCCGATGTTGCCGGCCAGATGGCGCCGGGCGGCGTCCCTGGCCGGGGACGCGCCGTGCATGGTCGCGACGCGATCCAGCAGGGGGTCCAGGGCCTGGAAGGACAGCGGCTTTGTCAGCGTGGCCGACATGCCCGCCGCCTGGAACCGGTCCTGATCCGCGGGCCGGGCATGGGCCGTCAGGGCGATGATCGGCGTGGCGACGTTCGGGCCTTGCGCGCGGATCCGCGTCGCGGCGGTGATGCCGTCCATGCGGGGCATGCTGATGTCCATGAAGATCAGGTCGAACCGCTGCGCCAGCGCGGCATCCACGCCCTGTTGCCCGTCCACGGCCTCGACGATGTCGCAGTTGCGGGCATGCAGCATCTCGCGGACGACCATTCGGTTGACCTCGTTGTCCTCGACCACCAGCACGCGGCGCCGGGGACCGGGCGCGGGGGGCGCAGGGCGGGCGGGGGTTGTCACCGGGGGCGGCAGCGGCTGGTCGGCCAGCGGCACCGTCAGGATGAAGCAGGCGCCCTGTCCGATCGCGCTCTCCACGCGGATGTCGCCGTCCATCAGCCGGGTCAGGCGGCGCACGATGCCAAGGCCCAGGCCCGTCCCCTCGACCGTGCGGCGGAACGACGGGTCGAGGGTCACGAACTCCTGGAAGATGCGTGCGTGATCCTCGGGGGCGATGCCGATGCCGGTGTCATGCACGCGGAATTCGACCAGACCGCGCTGTCGCCGGTCGATGGTGACGGTGATGCGGCCGCCTTCGGTGAACTTGATGGCATTGCCGATCAGGTTCATCAGGATCTGCGTCAGGCGCGCCGGATCGCCAAGGACAGGGCAGGCCGCGTCCCCGATCATCTGCGCCGACAGCGTATTGCCGCGCTGCCGCGCCCGCGCCTGCAGCGCCTCCAGAAGGTCCAGCACCAGCCTGTGCGGGTCGAAGGCGACCTGCTCCAGCGGCATCGCCCCCGCATCGGCCCGCGCGATGTCCAGGACCGAGTTGACATGCCCCAGCAGCAGGGCGCCCGATTGGGCCATGACCTCGGCATAGCGGCGCTGCTGCGGGTTCAGCGGGGTGGCGGACAGCAGGTCCAGCGTGCCCAGCAGGCCGTTCAGGGGGGTCCGCATCTCGTGGCTCATGACGGTCAGCATCTCGTCCTTGGCACGCTCTCCGGCGACGGCGCGGTCGCGGGCGCGGATCAACTCGTCAGCCTCCTGCACCTGGCGGGTGACGTCGCGCACGAAGGCGATCATGACCGGCCCCCGTTCGCTGGGCGCGCGGGCGACGGTGACCTCGATGGGAAAGATCTCGCCTGACTTGCGCATCGCCGTGGCCCGGACCGGACGGCCCGGATCGGTGGCCGGTGTGGAGATGTCGGCCAGGAACCCCCGCACCTCGGCGCGGGCGGCCTCGGGGACGATCAGGGTCAGCATGTCGGCGCCCAATGCCTCTTCCGCACCATAGCCATAGATACGCTGCGCGGATTCGTTGAAATCCAGGATGCGGCCGTCGGTGTCGGCCACGACGATGGCGTCGTGGGATGTGGCGATCACCGTGCGCAGCCGTGCGTGCGTCGTGGCGATCCGTGCCGCCTGGCGCCGTGCGCGGTCCGCCATGACCGCAAGCGCCGCGACCACCAGCGTCACCGCCACGACCATCATCCCGACAAGCAGGGCCAGGTCGTGCATGGCCGCGGACACCTGTTCGCGCTGGCGGTCGGACTGCCCCGAGAACAGCCGCACACCCTCCAGCGACGCGGACCGCACCACCGGGCGCAGGGCCGCGACCCGGGCCTGCAGCGTGGGCAGCGCGTCGCGCAGCCGGTCGTCGGACCCGTCGATCAGCGGCACGATGGCGTCCAGCGCGGCCTCTGTCTGGTCCAGCCTGCGGCGGCCGGGGTCGTCCTGACGCAGGGTCTGGAACACGCGTCCGGTCGTCAGCGTCCGCATGCGGGAATAGAGGATGTCGAACCGCGTCCTGACCTCGGCCAGCATCGCGGGGTCGCCGGGCTGCGCGCGGGCGTCGCCGACCGCGACCAGCAGGGCCAGCAGCTCGACCTCTGACTGGGCCAGCGACCACTGGATGCTGTCTGAATTCGCGGTGGCAAGCTGGTCGATCTGGCGCCGCGCATCGGCGCTGACGACCCAGACCACGAACCCGCACACGGCGATCGAGACCGTCAGGACGGCCACCGCGACCTGCAGCCGGGTGCGGATGGCGCTCATGGCACCGGGGCGGTGCTGAGACGGTTGAGCTGCCAGATGCTGCGGGAGTAGATCACCTCGGTCTGGTACTGCCGGTCGGCGTCATAGGGATAGACGATCCACAGCGGCCCCTTGTCGCGAACCGACATCTCGCGACCGTCCATCAGATAGGCCACCAGGGGCACGTCCGGGCCGATCTCGGCCAGGGGTATGCTGATGGCATAGTCGTTGATCGCGGTCGCCGACACCTCTCCTGTGCTGCCGGGGCCGGTGGCGATGCCGGCATCCGCCAGGATGCGGGCCAGCGGGACGCCGGTGAAGCCGTGCACCCCTTCGGTCCAGACGGTCGAGGTGCGGATTTGCACCTCGCCCAGGGCCTGCAACGCCGGCAGGTCATAGCTGCGCGACCCGTCCGGACCGTCGACGCTGAGAAGGGCCGCCTCCTGTGCCAGAGCCGGCCCGGCCAGGGCAAGGGCGGCGGACAGAAGGGTGCCGTGGAGAAATGTGCGAACCATGAGGGTATCCCGATGCAGTCTGGCGATCATGGTCGGAAATGTCGCATGGACGACACAGACGCGCACGACATCATTCGTATCGGACGCTATACGAACGGATAGTCCGGTTGTATCCTTTGGCACAGACGGGCAGGCCATGCGGATACGGGCGGATCGAAGACCTCCGATCATCGGGTATCACGGACCCCGGCAACACAGGCTAGCATGTCTGGCTTGCCGCGTAAGAGGTGAAGTCGTGAAAATTTTACTGGCTGATGACCATGACCTGATCCGAGAGACCCTGGTCCTGTATCTGGGTGCGCAGATCGATGCCTATGTCGTCGAGGTCGGCGATGTCGCCGGCGCGGAACGGGCGATCGCGCAGGCGGGGGACGTTCCCTTCGATCTGGCGCTGCTGGATTACGACATGCCGGGGATGGACGGGCTGGCGGGACTGGCCGTGATCCGCGGCCTGATGGATCCACGCCCCGTCGCGATCCTGTCGGGGACCGCCTCGCGCAGCGTGGCGCGGGACGCGATGGCGGCGGGGGCGCGGGGCTTTCTGCCCAAGACGATGAACGCGCGGTCGCTGGCCGCGGCCGTGACCTTCATCGCGTCCGGAGAGATCTTCGTGCCCTACGGCTATCTGGAACAGGACGACCACGCCCCCGCGGGCGAATTGACCGCACGCGAGACCCAGGTCCTGCGCGGCCTGACCGAGGGGCGGTCGAACAAGGATATCGGGCGGCTGCTGGGCCTGCAGGAGGTCACGGTCAAGCTGCACGTCAAGACCCTGTGCCGCAAGCTGGACGCCAGGAACCGCACCCAGGCCGCGATGATCGCCCGCGACCGCAAGATGATCACCTGATCTGACCTGACGAACGATCCGTTGCCGGACGACCCCGCCGCAGGCGGGCTGTCCGGTCCTGTCCGGGCCGCACCTGTCGGTGCCGGTCGCAGGACTTCCCATGCCATCCTTACCAGAGACGGGGCCGCACATGCGTGACTTGACGATCGATCATCCCGACCACCCCATGGCCGCCGACCGCGGCATGTTCCGCATCACCCGCCCCGCAGCGGGCCGCAGCTGCGAGATCCGCCTGCGGACCGGGCGCCTGACCGCGACGAACGCCACCGCCTTTCGCGACCAGGTCTATGACCTGATCGACCAAGGCGAGGATCGGCTGGTCGTCGACCTTGCCGCCGTCGATTTCATAGACAGCACCGCCATCAGCGCATTGGTGGGCGTGCTCAAGCGCCTGGGCATGCGCGGAGAGATCGTGCTGTGCGGCCTGTCGGGCAGCGTCGCGGGCATGTTCCGCATCACCCGCATGGACAAGGTCTTTCCGGTCTTCGCCGATTGCGCCGCGGCATCGGCGGCATTGCGGGGGCGGTCGTGATGACCCGGTCCCTGCGCATCGCGGTGCCGCTGCTGGCGCTGCTGCTGCCGTTCCAGGCCGCGGCCCAGGACGGCCTGCTGCCGCAGGCGCTGCAACCGCTGGCCGGCCAGCAGGCAGAGCGGCCCGCGCCTCCCTTCGGCCGCCACGGCCCCCTGACCGAGCGCGAGATGGCGATGGCCCGCGCCGCCTGGAGCTATTTCGAGGCCGGGTTCCAGCCCGAGACGGGGCTGGTCAACGCGGTGGGCAGCTATCCGTCGACGACATTGTGGGACACTGCGTCCTATGTCAGCGCCCTGGTCGCGGCATACGAGCTGGGCATCATCGACAAGCGCGATTTCGACCGCCGGGCCACGCTGCTGATCGCCACGCTGCGCAATCTGGACCTGTATCGCGGAGAGGCGCCGAACAAGGTCTACAACACCAAGACCGGGCAGAAGGTGAACTATGCCAACGAACCCGGAGAGGTCGGGTTCTCGGTTCTGGACATGGGCCGCATGCTGGTCTGGCTGCGCATCCTGCGCGAACGCTATCCCTATCTGGCCAACGGCGTCGACAACGTGCCGCTGCGCTGGAACTTCTGCAACATCGTCAAGGATGACGGGCGGCTGTTCGGGTCTGTCGTGTCGGGCGACGGCGACACCCGCTATGTCCAGGAAGGCCGCCTGGGATACGAGGAATACGCGGCCAAGGGCTTTGCCCTTTGGGGGTTCGACGTGGCGGGCGCGCTGGAGCCCGCGCCGCTGGCCTATACCACGATCCACGACATCGACATTCCCTATGACGGCCGCGATCCGCGGGTCTTTCACAACCAGAACTATGTCCTGACCGAAAGCTATCTGCTGGACGGGCTGGAGATGGGCTGGGACATGCCCGCGGCAGACCCCGCGGGCCCCGGCGTCGCGTCGCAGGGCTGGCGGGCGGAATTCGCGCACCGGATCTTCCTGGTCCAGCAGCGGCGGTTCGAAAGCACCGGCATCATCACCGCGCGGTCGGAACACCAGGTCGAGGGGCAGCCCTATTTCGTCTATGACGCGATCTTCGCCGACGGCTATGCCTGGAACACGCTGGACCCAAGCGACGTCTATCAGCCCGACCGGGCGGCGGTATCCGCCAAGGCCGCGCTTGGCATGTGGGCGCTGTGGGACGTGCCCTACACCCAGCTGCTGTTCGACACCGTGGCCGACCTGTCCGAGGCCGATGGCGGATTTTTCGAAGGCCTGTACGAGAACGGCAACGGCGTCATCCCGCTGCAGACCGCGAACAACAACGGCATCATCCTGGCCGCGCTGCTCTACAAGGTGCAGGGGCCGATCCTGCAGTTCGCCAACCCGAACACGACGGTCTGGGACATTGCCTATTCCCAGACCGACATTCGCGCGAACAAGTGCCTGCCCGAGCCGATGCTGCGCGAGGTTCCCTGCTGCACCTGCGGAGATCTGCCGCCGCCGGTCCCGACCATCGCCGCCGCGGATTTCATCCTGTGCCGCCCGGTCGAGAGCGAGGACGGCATCGCCGCGACCGATTGCACCACCGGCCCGCAGGTCACGGCCAGGCCCGAACCGCGCGACGTGCTGCCGCGTCAGTGCCGCACCGCCGCGGTGCAGCCATGACCACGGGCCGGATGCTGTGGTTCGACGCGAACCGCGTCTGCGCCGCCGCGGGCGTGGTGCTGATCCACAGCACCACCGATTTCGCGGGTCGCCCGTTCCCCGATGCCGGCGTGGCGGAACGCGCGGTGCCCGTCCTGTTGCGCTCCATCGGAGAGTTCTCGGGGTCCGAGATGTTCTTCCTGTTCTCGCTGTTCCTGATGGCACTGCGAATCGACCGCCACAGGCCGCGCTATCGCGACGCGATCGCGACCCAGGCGCACAGGCTGCTGGTGCCCTTTGCGGTCTGGACGCTGCTCTATGCGCTGTTCCGCCTGATCAAGGCCGAGGCCTTCGGCTATGCCCCGCAATATCTGGCGCAGTTGTCCCAGATCAAGACCTGGGTCGCCTATCTGCTGTTGGGCAAGGCCCAGTACCACATGCATTTCCTGCCCACGCTGTTCGCGATCTTCCTGTTCTATCCGGTGATGCGGCTGGCCATGCGCTATCCGATGCTGGGGGTGCTGCTGGTCGCGACCCTGGGCGCGATGGACCATGCGCAGGGGTTTCTCTATGCGATCGACCTGGCGCCGCTGACGCGCGACTATCTGGTACGGGTCACCAAGGTCTGCGGTTATGTCGGCTATGGCCTGGCGGCCTTCGGTCTCTATTCGCTGTGGAAGGACGGCCTGCCGCGTGGAGAAAGCCGCCTGATCCGGCGCGGCGCGCTGTATCTGGTCCTGCTGGCCTATCTGGCGACGCTGCCCTTTTATGGCGGCGCCCTGCTGACGGGCAGCTTTCCGGTGCGGGCGGGCTGGGATTACTACGGCCACTTCCTGATGCCGCTGCTGGTCTTCTGCGCCTTTCTGAGCAGCCAGTACAGCGACTGGTCGCCCCGCTGGTCGGTCATGGCGCGCTATACGTTCGGCGTCTATCTTGTCCATCCCGCGGTCATCGACCTTTTCGACATCGCGCTGATCAAGGCGGATCTGGCGCCGTCGCCCGCCCTGCTGGTCGTGACGCGGTTCGCGGTGGTGCTTCCGGTGGCCTTCGGGCTGGCCGTGGCGATCGGCCGTCTGCCCGCCGTCGCCTGGACCATCGGCCTTGGCCCCACCCCCTGGGCCGCCCGCAAGGCGCGCCCGCAGCCCGGAGCGGTCCCGGCATGAGCATCCCGTATTACAGCGCCTTCGAGGATCGCATGCCGCCCGAACCTCTGCCTTACAATCCGCTGCGCGAGGCGCTGTGGCAGTTTCTGGCGGTCGTCACGCTGGTGATCGGCGGGTGGTACATCGCCTGGCGCTGGTCCTCCTCGCTGAACCCCGACGCACTTTGGTTCGCGGCCCTGCTGGCCTTGGCCGAAACGCTGGCCTATCTGGGCCTGATCCTGTTCGTCGCCAACCTGTGGCGCGATCAGCGGGTGACCTGCCCCGACGCGCCCGCGACGCGGGGCGAGGTCGATCCCGCGTCACCGGACCCGTCACTGCCGATCACCGTCGACGTGTTCTTTGCCACCTATGACGAGGATCCGGAGCTGGTCCGGCTTGGCCTGATCGACGCCAAGGCCATCGCCTATCCCCATCCGATCGACATCCGCATCCACGTGCTGGACGACGGCCGCCGCCCCGCCATGGCCGAGGTCGCGCGGCAGGAGGGCGTGGGCTACATCACCCGCGCCACGAACGAGGGGTTCAAGGCCGGCAACCTGCGCAACGCGATGGAGCAGACCTCGGGCGATTTCCTGCTGATCTGCGATGCGGACACGCGGCCGTTCCCGACGTGCCTGGCCCGCACCCTGGGCCATTTCCGCGACCCACGCCTGGCTTGGGTGCAGACGCCGCAATGGTTCTATGACCTGCCCGAAGGGCGCCGTCTGTCCCAGGTCCTGCAGGCCCGATGGGGCGCACGGGCCGGACGGGCAGGGCGCGCGGTCGAGCGGATCGTCGGCGAATGCCTCATCGGGCGCGATCCCTTGGCCAACGATCCGCAGATGTTCTATGACGTGATCCAGCGCCGCCGGAACCACGCCAACGCAGCCTTCTGCTGCGGCGCGGGGTCGATCCACCGGCGCGAGGCGGTGATGGAGGCCGCGCTGCGCGCCTTCGGGGCCAAGGTCGAACGCCGCGTGATCGAGGCCGAGGAGGAGATCACGCTGGAAACGCGGGAACGCGGCGTGGCCCCCGATCTTCTGGACGCGATCCGCACCCAGGCGGTCGGCACCGAGATCCTCAGCCCCTACCGCTTTCACGTGTCCGAGGACATCTATACCTCAATCGTGCTGCATGCCGACCGCGACCGCGGCTGGACATCGCTGCTGCACCCCTTCGTCGAGACGCGGATGCTGTCGCCCCAGGACCTGATCGGCTGGACCATCCAGCGGTTCAAGTATGCGGGCGGCAGCCTGGACATCCTGGTCAACGACAACCCGCTGTTCCGGCGCGGCCTGACCCTGCGCCAGCGCCTGATGTACGGGGCCACCTTCTATTCCTATCTGGGCGCCCTGTGGAACGTCGTGTTCCTGTTCGCGCCCACCGCCTATCTGTTCACCGGCATCTCGCCCGTGGCGGCCTATTCGTCGCAGTTCTTCCTGCATGTGGTGCCGTTCATCCTGTCGCTGGAACTGGCAATGATGGTGGGCACCTGGGGGATCGCGGGCCAGTCGGCCAAGGCCAGCTACCTGGCGTCGTTTCCCATCGGGCTCAGCGCGCTGTGGACCGTGCTGCGCGGCCGGCGCATCGCGTTCCGTGTCACGCCCAAGGACCGCCAGGCAGGCCGCTTCCTGCATCTGGTCCGCCCGCAGATCGCGGTCGTGGCGCTGACGGTGGCGGGCGTAGCCTGGGCGACGCTGGCGCTGTGGGCCCTGGATACCGGGCACACGGCGACCGGGGTCGTGACGAACGCCCTGTGGGGCCTGAACAACTGCATCGCCATGTCGGGCATCATCCGCGCCGCGCTGTGGCAGCCCGACCCATCAACCCCCGAGGAACCCTGATGCGCCTTCGTCAGAAACTGGTCCGCGCGCGCGGCCATATCGTCTTCATCCTGGGGGTCATCGGCGGCCTGATGGTCGTGACCTGGCTGGAGCAGGCCGGCCCTTCGGCCGCGGGGCAGGCCCCGGTCACGCCCCTGACCGCGATCGAGGCCGCGACGCCGCTGCCGCTGGCCATCCGCGGCGCCTCCAGCGCCGCCGACCTGGACCATGCCGCGATCGCCTGGACGTATTTCAGGAACAACACCGATCCGAACACCGGGCTGGTGCATTCGGTGGACGGCTATCCCTCGACCACCATGTGGGAAACGGGGTCCCTGATCGTGGCGATCGTCGCGGCCGAGCGTCTGTCGCTGATCGATGCCACCGAGGCAAAGGATCGGCTGGCCGCCATCCTGACCAGCCTGGACCGCCTGCCGCTGTTCCAGGACAGCCTGCCCAACAAGGCCTATGACACGCGGTCGCTGAAGATGGTCGATTACGCCAATCGACCCACCGATCTGGGTCTGGGCTGGTCGGCGCTGGACGTGGCGCGGCTGATGGCGGCCCTGGCCATCGCGCGCGCGGCCCATCCCGACATGGCCCCGGCCATCGCGGCCGCAACCGATGACTGGCGGCTGGACCGGATGGTCCGCGACGGACAGCTTTATGGTGCCAGCGTCGTGGACGCGGAGGTCCGCGAGAACCAGGAGGGGCGCCTGGGCTATGAACAATATGCCGCCAAGGCGATGATGCTGTCCGGGTTCGACATGGTGCGCGCCTATGATCCCGCCGACAGCGCCATAATCCAGCCCGTGATGGGGCAGGACATTCCCGTCGACACGCGCCTGCATCGTGGCCGCATCCCGGCCTTCGTCGTCAGCGAACCCTATCTGTTCGACGGGCTGGAATTCGGCTTTGACGCACGCTCGTCGCGCATCGCGTCCGCGGTCTATCTGGCTCAGCAGGCCCGCCATGACCAAACCGGCCATCTGACCGCGGTGACCGAGACGCATCTGGATGAGGCGCCGTTCTTTGCATATTCCACCGTCTGGGGCGGGGGCGCGCCATGGTCCGTCCTGACATTCCAGGGCGATCGGATCGACAGCCGCCGCACCTTGGCGACCAAGGCCGCCTTCGGCTGGGACGCGCTCTACGGCACCCCCTACACCGCACAGTTGATCGAGGCCGTGGTCCCCACCGCCGACCCCCGGCGCGGTTGGCCCGAGGGCATCTACGAGGTCGACGGCACCACCAACGCCTCGATCACGGCGAACACGAACGCCCTGGTCCTGGCGGCGCTGGCCTTCAAGGTCGCGGGTCCGCTGCTGCGGGGTGCGCCATGAAGGTGGTCCTGCTGATCCTTGCGCTGGCCTGGCCCGGCTGCGTGGCAGCGGCGCCCTGCGTCGGGGCGGCGCTGGACCGTTCCCTGCCGGGCGCCCTGGACGCGCGACAGGTCACCGCGGATGTGCCGACCGCGCGGTTTCCCGGCCTGTGGCAGCAGGGCCGTGTGGACGGGCTGACCTATCGGATCTTCGGTGACGGCACGGCGGTCCTGTCCGACGACCCGGGCGCACCGCGATGGCAGGTCCGGATCGAGTGCGCCGCCGCGACCTGCCGGACCACGGCGACCGGCGTGCCCGATGCGGGCGCCGATCGCATTGCCGATGCCCTGGGGCGCTGCCTGCTGGGACGGGACGTGACCGAGACCGATCTGCGGCGCGCCGCCCCGGCCTTTCTGACCGGTCTGTCCGATGACGGGCCGGATCGCGGGCGGTCTCTGCCCCCCGCCGCGGCGCTGGCCACGGCGGCGGGGCAGGCACCGCGCCGCGCGGTGGCGCGATGCATGCCCGACCCGGCGCTGTTCGGCGACACGCCGGCGCAGACGGCGCAGCGGATGCTGCTGGCTGCCGGGCAGGACCCCGGCCCGGATGACGGTGTCCTGGGTCCGCGCAGCCGGGCGGCGCTGCGGGCCGCGCTGGGGCCGGGGTCGGATGCGGATGTGCCGCACGCGATCCTCGCGCTGCTGGCCATGCGCTGCGGAGGCTGAGCGATGCGGGGGTTGGTACCTGTTCTGATGGCCACGATGCTGGCGATCTGGGGGCCGGGCGCCGCGCTGGCCTGGCCCGGCCCCCAGATCCTGCGCACTGATGATCCGGCCGTCCCGGGCGCGGTCGAGGTACTTGCGGACACGCCCAACGCCCTGACCTGGTCGCGCGCGCAGGCAGGCCGGTTGGGCGGCTGGCGCTATCGGCTGTATCCTGACGGATCGGCGGTGGTGATGCCCGACGGCGATGCGCAGGCGCAACCGCTGCGCATGGACTGCATTCGCGGTGCGGCCTGCCGCATCTGGTCGGGCACGCATCTGGTGACCCGCATCCCGGCCACGGGCAGTCCTCGCCCGACGGTGCCCGACACAGCGGATGGCGAGGCGCTTGCCCGCCATCTGGCGCTGTGGGTGCTGGCCGGTTCGGGGTCGCAACCCCGCGCCACGGTTCCCGTGGTCGATGCCATCGCGCCCCGACCTGCGGCACCCGCCCGCCGTCACCGTGACCATCCGGCGCCGCCGCTGGCGCGGGACGGGTATCGGCTTACCATGTTCCCCGGCGCGTTCATGCCGTGTCGCGGCACCGCCTGCACGGCACCGCTCCGCCTGCCGCCAGTGTTCGACCAGGCCCAAAGGCCGCGGACGACCTGCGCCGTGACCGCGGGGGTTGCGCTGTCAACGCAGGGCGAAGGCGGCCTGGGGCCGGCGCGCGTCACCTTGGGATGCGGCGCACGGCTGTCGGATCGTGTGACGCTGAACCTGGGTGTGACCGCACGCGGCGGGGCAGGGCGGAACCCCGACCTGAGCTATGCCCTGACCTGGCGCGCGACGGACCGCCTGTCGCTCAGCTATGCCAGCAGGCCCATCCGCATGGACGGGTCCTGGAGCGGCCTTCTGGACGGCAGGCTGCGGGCCGAACTGACCCTGCCGCGCATCCCCCTGCCTGCGGGACGGGGGGCCGATTGCCGGATGCGCGTCACGCTGCCCGATCCGACCCGCGATGCGCTTGTCCTGTCCTGTGGCCTCAGGCTGACCGAGCGGCTGTCCCTGGGCGTTTCGGCCCATGCCTATGCGTCGGGGGTGCAACGGCCGTGGGACCCTGATTACATCTACAGCGCGACCTGGAAGGTGACCGACCGCCTGCGCGTCGGCTATGGCAATTACGCCGCCAACCGGTTTCCCTGGAACCGGGGCGACGGGCCCGGCGCCGGGCTGCGCGACGGCACCCTGTCGCTGACCTACGATCTGTCCTTCTGAGAGAGCCCGATGATCCGCATCCGCCTTGTCCTGCTGATCCTGCTGATGGCCATCGCCCCGCCCACCGTGTCGCGGGCCGAGGTCCGGATGGGAGAGACGGTCTTCAGCCCCGTCCTGGGGCGTGCGCTGTCCTACGACATCTACCTGCCGCCGGGCAGCGAGGGGGGCACGCGTGCCTATCCGGTGCTGTACCTGCTGCATGGCGGCGGGACGGGGCAGCCGTCGGACTGGTTCACCCTGGCGGGGATCGACCAGGTACTGGACCGGCTGATCGCCCAGGGGCGGATCAGGCCCCTGATCGCGGTCGCGCCCGACGGTCGGCGGCCGGATGACGGGCCGGCCAGCTATTTCCTGGACGATGCGGACGGGGCCGCCCGGTGGCAGACCGCCTTTCTGGATGAAGCGATGCCGGGGATCGAGGCCCGTCACCCGGTGCTGCCCGGACGGCGGGCGGTCATGGGCATTTCGATGGGCGGGTTCGCCGCGCTGGTTTATCGGCTAGAGCATCCCGACCTGTTCGCCGGGGCCGCCGCCCTCAGCCCGGCGTTGCGCACGGACGAACAGCTGCTGGCCTTGTCGCCGGGCGACTATGCCGACCGTTTCGCGACCCTGCTGGGCCCGGATCTTGAGGGTGCGGCGCGGCTGACCGACCGGTGGGCCGCGTTCCGGCCCGCAGCGATGGCCGCGTCGGCGGATGCGGCCCGGCTGGCTCGCATCCCGTCGATCCATGTCCAGACCGGGTCGGATGACAGCTTCTTCGAGGGCACGGCCCAGCTGCACATCGCCCTGCGCGATGCGGGCATCCGCCACCGTTTCCGCGTGATCGAAGCGGGCCATGACTGGCCCGCATGGCAAAGCATGCTGGAGGACGCGCTGCTGCATGTCGATGCCGTGCTGTCGCGCGGCTATGGCGAATAGGTGCGCCTAATGCGCCGGGACGTGGGCGTCGTGATCCTGCCGCACGTCGCCCGATCCGCCTGTGCGCCGTTCGTGGCGCAGCAGATCGCCCCGCCGCCATTCCTCGTAGCGCAACCGCGTCGACGCGCTTGCATGGCTGCGCAGGGCAGGCGCATCCTTCCACAGGTCGAGGGAATAGGGTGTCATCAGCAGGCTTTCGACCCGGTTGCGCGCGGTCAGGATGACCGAATGCACCGGCAGCAGGATGTGGTGATAGTCGATGGGCCCATGATCGGGCCGCGCCATGGCGCGCCCGGCCTCGGCCAGGTGTCTGGCCTTGGCCCAACGCCCACGCCACAGGATCCGGTGCAGCGGAGAGAACAGCTCTCCGTTCAGGTCGACGGGGCAATCCTGGGGGTCTGCCCGGAACAGTGCCGCGCGCCCGTCCACAGCACAGGCTGGCGTCCGTCGGTCGTCATGATCGCGTCGCCCGCGCGGACATCGCGAACCGCGATCACGCCGGCGCGGGCGACGTCGACCTGCACGTCCGGCCCGAAACAGGGCGCCGCTGCCTGTCGCTGCGGGGCGGGTGCGATGTCATAGGCGCCGTTGCCGACCTGAAACGTCTGCGGCAGCGTGGCAAAGGAGCGGTCGCCGTTCGTGATCATGATCGGCCCGATCCAGGGCGACCCCGCCGCGGGCTGCATGACCGAGGTATTGATCCGGGCATAGTGATCCCCCAGCCCCGACAGGTCGCCCTGGATATTGGCGGTCTGGCCGGGGTTCATGGGCCGGTATTCCGCCACCTGCCGGCCCGACCCGTCAAAGACCTTCATCCCGGTGATGCCGCTTCTGCCGGTCAGCTCGGTCCCCGTGTCGTCGATGGCCGTGATCTCGATCCGGTGGTCCTTGGCCCACATCTGGCGACCCCATTGCACCGTGGCCGTGCCTTGCGAGGAGTTGGTGCCGACGGCGGGATCGACGATCAGCTGATCGCCCCGAATGCTGAACGTGATCACGGGAATGTCCTTCTGCAGGGTTTTCCCGACCCTTAGGGATTTGCATGTTCTGCAAGGTTAACATCCCGCGCGACGCAGGCCTTTTTTGCCGGTCGTGGTTGACCGAGCGTTAATGTCGGGTCGTCCCGCCATCTTGTGCCAGAAGTCGGGCGCAGGCCGCGCCGGAAGCCGGAATGCCGGGTTGATCGGGCGCGGCCGGTCTGGGGGATGCATCCGGACCCGCGTCGGTTCGGCGCACCTGATGGCTGCATGGCCCGATTCATGCCCCAGCGTCATCCTCCCGGATCGCCGTGCGAATGTCGGGAGCGGTTTTGGGCGGGCGTGCCAGCCGCATCACCCGACGGTCAAGGGCCACTCACGACCGTGCCCGGTCCAGTCGGACCGGGCACGGTGTTCCGTTTCAGTGGTGGCCGCGGATACGGCCTATTGCGCGGCGCGCATCAGGCCTGTGGACCAGAACAGCGTTTCGCCGGAACTGTCGTCGGTGCCGTCATTGTCGGTGACCACCCAGCCCATACCGGCCGCGTCGACTGCGAAACCCTCGACCTTGTCCAGGACATAGCCGTTCTGCGCCTTGAGGTCGGGGATCAGGTCGCGGACCAGCTCCTTGGTTGCGACGGGCAGGGGGTCGCCCAGCCCTGCGGGCACCATCTTCGACAGCGGCACGCGGAACAGCGCCTTGAGCACGGCGGCGTCGCCGATCAGGTTGTCGCGTTCGATCAGATAGGCCCAGTCACCGTCGATGGCGATGTCCGAAAGGCCCGTCCAGCCGTCGTCCGCAGGGTCCAGCGGATAGGCGACGGCGCCCCAGTCCTGCGTCAGCAGGTCATAGGAAAGCAGCTTCACCTGGCCGGCGGGGTCGTCGCCCCATTCGCGCTGGACGGCCATCCACAGGCGGTCGCCCTGCCGGGCAATCCCCTCGAACCCATAGCGGTCCTCGTGGGCCAGCAGTTCGGCGGGCAGGCCGATCTCCTCCTGGATCTCGCCCTGGGCGTCGACATGGATGATGGCGTGGGGGATCAGGCGGTCGCTGCGACCTTCGGACGCCAGCCAGAAGCCGCCCTGACCGTCGGGCGTGATGCCCTCCAGGTCCAGCTTCTGTGCCGGATCACCATTGCGGGTCACGATCGTCTTGGCGGTGATCCGCGCCGGTGTCCGCGTGGCGTCGATGGTATGGATCGCGGGCTGCGCGCCATAGGCACTGTCCGACACCGCGAACAGCTGACCCGGTGCGTCGCCCGCGGCCAAGCCCGACAGCGCGCCCCATCCGATCAGCCCGTCCGCGCCCTCCGCGGTGATCGTGGGATACCGGGGGGGACCGTCGGTTGCGCCGAACAGCATGACGTGGGCACGCGCGCCGCCCTCTGCGCCCAGATCGGCCTCGTTGGCAGTGACCAGCAGGTCGCGGGCGGGCAGGGCCACGATGCCTTCGGGGCTGATGCCCGACGGCAGCAGTTGCGTCAGCCGCGGCGCCGCCAGGTCGCTGACATCATAGACGCCGATCAGCGATCCCCGTTCCGAGACGACGAAGACATGCGGGATGCCCCCAAAGGTCGCGACCTCGATCGATTCCGGTTCGACCCCCTTGGCGTCCGACCGCTTGTCGGGATAGTGGCCCGCCCGGATGACCGCGTGTTCGAACCTGCTGCCCGAATCGTAGACGACCGTGCCGTCGCGGTGAAAGATGCTCCATCCGCGCGACCCGCCCTGATAGTCGCCCTCGTTCGCGGTGGCGAAATGGTCGGCGTCGATCCACTTGACCGCATCGGGTTCGCGGGGAACGTCCGTCAGCGCCCCGTCAAAGGTCAGCGCCCCGTCGTCGCGCGTGTCGATGTCGTCAAGGCTGACCGTGCCGGCGCTGAAATGCGCGGCGATGGTGCCGTCCGCGCCGATCACGACAACGTGGTTGTTTTCCTGCAGGGTGACGACGATCTCTCCGGCGGCGTTGATGTCCACATATTCCGGCTCGGGGTCGTCGGGGGCGATGTCCGCCAGACCGGTCAGGTCGATGCGGGTCTGCCCGTCGCAGTCCAGCGTGCCGTCGGTGACGGCCAGCGTGACCACATGGCCCGCGGGCATCTGCGGCAGGACGCCGTCGTTCAGGTCCTCGTCGCGCTGATTCTCGATCGCGACGGCCAGAAAGCTGCCATCATCGGCACGGGCGACCGCATCCGGCTGCCCGCCCAGGTCGCAGGATGCCAGCACCGCGCGGGTCTTCAGGTCCAGCACCCGCAGCTGCCCCGAGGGTTCGGTGAACGAGGTCGACGTGTCCACGCCCACATACACCCGGTCGTCGATGATCACGGCGGTCGTGGGTTCGCTGTCCATCGGCACGGTGCCCAGGGACAGGGGGGCGGCCGGGTCGGTGATGTCCAGAAAGCCCAGCACCCCAAGCGGGCTGTCGGAATAGACCAGCGTACTGCCGTCTTCGGAGGCCGAGATGATCTCGGCCGAGGTCGGGCGCGACCGGTCCTCTCCCGCGGCCATGTTGTCGGGCGTGGCGAATGTCGCGATCCGGTCGAAGGTGGTCTGGGCCATCGCAGGCATGGCCGTGGCCAGCGCGACGGCCGACGTCAGAAGGGCAAGTCTTTGCACCGTGGAATCCCCCGTTTTGGTTCGGGGTCCTCTTTGATCACGGTCGGTGACGGCCTTGCGACACTCTGATGGCGCTTGTGCGACGGTGGGCGGTCATGGCCCGTCCGGCGGCGGCGCCAGTTCCGGGCCGTCCGGAGGCGGGGCGCCGGTGAAGCCGGCCATGTGGTCGTCCAAGGCGCGGCCGAACGCATCGCGCCCCGTTCCGCGTGCGACATAGGCGGCCAGGTTGGGGTGGTCGTCCAGCATCCCGTCCGCCATCCGCAGGACCGACACCATCAGCAGATCGCCCGGCCCGAATTCGCCGCCGAACCAGTCCGCCGTGCCAAGCCGGTCCGACGCCTCGTGCAGGCGTTCGTCGATGCGGGCCATGACCGCGGGCAGGCGGGGCGCGGACCAGGGCGCGTCGGCCTCGAACAGCGTGGCCATGGCGTGGTCCATGAACGGCGGTTCCAGCGTGTTCAGGGCGGCGAATGCCCATTCCAGCTGCATCGCCCGCGCCGCCGCCGTGCCTGGCATCAGGCCGGGGAAGCGTTCGGCAATGTGCCAGACGATCGCACCGCTTTCGAACAGGATCAGGTCACCGTCCTCCAGCGTCGGCACTTGGCCGAAGGGCTGGCGCGCCCGGTGCGGCGGCCGCTTCTGCGCGCCTTGGGACAGCAGGCGCACGGCATAGGGCTGGCCCACCTCCTCCAGCGCCCACCGGACGCGCAGGTCACGGACTTGGCCCCTGGCGAAATCCGGAACCCAGTCGAAGGCGGTGATGGTGATCGGGGCCGCGGGATCAACCGGCATGGCGGCCCCCCGCATCCTGCATGTCAGGGGGGGCGTCCCGCGTCGCGGCGGAGTCCATCCACACTGTCTCCCACCCGTGGCCGTCGGGGTCGTCGAAGGCACCGCCATACATGAAGCCCTGGTCCTCGACCTGGCGCGTGTCGTGCCCGCCCGCCTCGCGGGCGCGGCGGTGGATGTCGTCGACGGCCGCGCGGCTGTCGAAGGTCAGGCACAGCAGCACGCCCGACTGGGTACCGGCGTCGATGATGCGCTTGTCGGTGAAGGTGGCGTAGAAGGCGTGATCCAGCAGCATCACGTGGATTGCGTCGGACCAGACCATGCCGCTGGCCTGTTCGTTCGAGAAGGCCTCGTTCTTTGTAAAGCCGATCGCCTCGTAAAAGGCGGTCGCCCGCGCCACGTCCGTGACGGGCAGGTTGACGAAGATCATCCGGGTCATCGATTCGCTCCTCCTGTGCTGTTGACAGGATGGGGGCGCTTGGTTACCTGAGGCAACCATGAAGTTACAAAAAGAAACCATCAGGCCGGAACCCGCCCATGGCCGCTGGTACGACGATGCCTGCGGCAGCGCTTTTGGCATGGAATTGCTGGGCGAACGCTGGACCCTGCTGATCCTTCGCGAACTGATGTTCGGGCCGCGCCGGTTCACCGACCTGCGCGCGGACCTGCCCGGCATCAGCGCCAAGATCCTGACCGAACGGCTGGCCGGAATGGAGCGCAGCGGCATCCTGGCCCGCATCACCCTGTCCGACCCGGTGCCCGCGCAGGTCTATCAGCTGACGCCCTGGGGCCGGTCGGCCGAACCCATCCTGCAGGAGATCGGGCGGTGGGCTGCCGCCTCTCCGCTGCATGACCCGACGCTGCCCCTGTCGGCGGCGTCCTTCATCATGTCCCTGCGGACCATGCTGGATCGCCAAGCTGCCGCGGGGCTGTCCCTGAGGGTGGCGATCACCATCGGCGGCTCCTCCTTTGACCTGCGTCTTGAGCAGGCGTGTCTGGATGTCACCCGCGGGCTTCCCGGCGCGGCCGATCTGGTCTTCGAGGCGGATGCGGCACCCCGTATGGCCGCGCTGTTCTATGGCAAAGTCGCGCCTGAAACGGCCGGCGTGACCTGCAGAGGCGCGGCTTGCGATCTGCGCAGGTTCATGGACCTGTTCAATCTTCCGGAAAAATCCGCCCCGCCGAATGTTGCGGATTGATATATGCAAAGCGACCGGGCTCGATTGCGAAACGACGGCCGAAACTGCCAATATATATATATTGACGTATTGTGACGGTGGTTAATGGATAAATCCGCCGTTTGAGATTGCGGCGAGAAATTAATAATAAAAATAGACTACAGCACCTTAGCACCGCGCGACGCCCGCTGTGGTTGTCTGCGCAATCTTTTTGCGCGCGGGCCGGTCGATCGCGGGACTGTTGTCACAGTCACGGACATGTCTTATTCCCGCAATCGATGCCGAACCTGTATGCTTTTCGCAATATTATCGTGCGAACGATTCAATTTCCGGTCGGTGCGGTGCGGCACGATGAATGATGCCCGTTTTGACGCATGGAGTATTTAATGAGCTGTTTCCCTGACCTGCCGGTGCGCAACCTTGTCACGTCGGCGAAGAGCATGCGGTCTGTCATGACGGAACGGACGTCGACGACCCGCCCCGTTGGAAACGTCTAGGACCGTGGCATATTGCGACCACAAGGATGATCAGGTGAATTTCAGCCAGTTCCTTTTCCACACGTCCTTTCCGTTCGACGATCTGCGTCGGTCCGCCCTGCACCGCGCGATGGGCGCCCCCACCCGATCGTGGCCGGCTTCCGGCCTTTGGGATCACCTTCAACGATCGGCAAGACCATGACCGGCGCCGCAACTTGGAGGCACGCATCCATCGCGGATGGCAGCCGGTTTGACGCGATCGTCGTGGGCTCTGGCGCGGCAGGTGGCGTCGCCGCCACCGCGCTGGCCGAGGCGGGGATGCGCGTGGCGGTCCTGGAGGCCGGTGATGCCGGGCCCGGCCGCATCAACCCCGTGACCAAGGCCTTGACGGCCGTGGCCCGGTTCCTGGACAGGACCAGGGCCGAAAGCCGGATGCCGCCCAGCCTGGCCCGCTTTGGCGAACGCGCCTTTCGACTGTTGGGCCGCGCCCGCCAGCCGGTCCAGTCGCGTTGCTTTGCCTGGGCGATGGCCCCCAACGTGCTGGTCGACGACCGCGACTGTCCCTACCAGACCGAGGACGGCAGCCAGTTCCTGTGGTTCCGCGCCCGCCAGCCGGGGGGGCGCATGACCGTTCCCGGCCATGGGCGCCAGTACTATCGTCTGTCCGGCATGAAGTCGGATGGCTCGAACAGCGCCGACAATGCCTGGCCCTTTGCGCTGGAGGATGTCGCCGACTGGTACGGATGGGTCGAGGACAAGCTGCAGCTGCGCGGCGGCGATCAGACCGTTCCCGGCCCGGACACCAGCCGCCTGGCCGGCGTCCTGCAGCCCACCCCGTCCGAGCAGGCGATCATCGGCGCGATCCGGTCCAGATGGCCGCGGGCACGGCCGGTGCTGGGCAATTTCGCGCCGCCCCTGTCATGGCTGGACATCGCGGCCGGCACGGGCCGCATGGCGTTCCAGGCCGGCGCCGTGGTGCGCCGCGTCCTCAAAGATCCGTCGGGCGCGGTCAGCGGGGTCGAATGGATCGACGGCCGCACGGGCGCGGTCCGGATCGTCCACGCGCCGGTCGTGTTCCTCTGCGCCTCGGCGATCGAGAGCACGCGCATTTTGCTGCTGTCCCGGACGGTGGGCGATGATGCGGGCATCGGAACGGAATCGTCCGCCCTGGGCCGGCACCTGATGGACCATGCGGTCATGAGCGGAACCGGATATCGCGCCGGATCGGACGACGTCCTGCCCGAACAGGCCGAGCCAGGCCGCTGCATCCACATTCCGCCCGACCCGTCGCTGCATCCTTCGATCAGCATGCAGATCCATGTCCATCCCCGTCCCGACGGGGCCGCGCGGGTCGACATCGTCTCGTTCGCCGAGATGCTGCCCGACCCGTGGAACCGCGTGACGCTGTCGCCCGTCGCAGACCGACCGGTACGGCATCCCGGTCCCGGTGATCCGCTTCCGCCATTCGGCGGAACAGCGCGCCCTGGCGGACCGTCAGGCGCAGATCATCCGCGAGCTGTCGGCGGATATCGGTCTGACGGACGTGATCGTGAACACCGACCTGTCGCCCGGCGGCACCAGCGTGCATGAATGCGGCACGGCGCGGATGGGGACCGATCCCGCGACATCCGTCGTGGACATGCACAACGAATGCTGGGACGTGCCGGGCCTTTATGTCACGGACGGGGCGTGCTTTCCGCGCCAGCATGTCCACAACCCGACCCTGACGATGATGATGCTGACCGCACGCGCCGCGGCGCATGCGGCCGCCCCGCTGATCAGCGCTGGCCCGCAAGCTTGCGGGCCACCATCGCCATCAGCGGGGTGGGATAGCGCATCCCAAGCGTGACGATGCAGGTCCGGTCCAGGATCTCCAGCGTGCGGGCGCACATGTCGGGCGTGTATTCGATGTCGCGCTTGGCCCAGGCCCAGGGGTTCATCTTGGGATGGAAGGTCCGTTTGTTCAGGATCGGCTCCCAGTTGGTGTACAGGTGCTTGGAGCTGTCGCGCAGGCGGTTGTGCACGCCCCGGCGGCCGGTCAGCTCGATCGCCTTCTCTCGGGTCGGGGCCAGGATCGACAGGCTGACGGCCGATGCGGGATCGTTGTGCGGGGTGACCCTGAATTCGCGGCTGTGCTGCAAGATATCGGCCAGGACGGCGCGGCGCTTTTGCATCCGGCGCAGCATGGGGACCACCTTCTTCAACTGGACGCGCAGCATAGCGCCGTCCATCTCGGTGGACCTTCATGTTCATGCCGACGAACTCGGGCTCGTTCAGCCGGTCGCCGTGCTGGCGTACCATCGATCCCAGATCGTGATAGCTGCGCGCGCGGATGAAATAGCGTTCGTCGCTGGTCAGGACGGCCCCGCCTTCGCCGATGTTCATGTTCTTCATGCGGTTGAAGCTGAAGACGCCCAGATCGCCGATCGCCCCGCAATGCCGGTCCTTGTAGCGGATGCCGACGGCCTGGGACGAATCCTCGATGACGATCAGGCCGTGTTCCTTGGCGATCGCCATGATCGCGTCCATGTCGCAGGGCGCGTTGACCATGTGCACGGGGATGATCGCGCGGGTATAGGGGGTGATCTTGGCCCGGATGTCCTCGGGGTCCATGGTCAGCGTCTCGTCGATGTCGACCAGGATCGGCACGGCCCCGACCTGCACCGGCGCGGCGGCGGTCGCCATCCAGGTATAGGCCGGCACCAGCACCTCGTCGCCCGGACCGATCCCGGCGGCGGCCAGGGCCGCGACCAGCGCGCTGGTCCCCGAATTGACGGCCAGCACATGTGCGGCGCCGGTCTGGGCAGCCATCTCGCGTTCGAACAGGGCCGTCCGGCTGGCCCCGCTGTCATAGCGCAGCAGGCTGCCGCTTGCGATGGCGCGGCCGACCGCGAACCACTCTCTCAGACCGACGTCAGGCACTGTCCGCTCCGTATGCGATGGGCGCTGGATTGCGCGCCGTGCACCATCCCGCGCCAGGGCGTGCAGGGCAAGGGGAAGATGCCGAATCCACCCGGTTATCGGTACTGTGGCGGCCCGTTCCGCCCCCCACAATGGCGTGATTCCACTTGCGGTGGCGAGGCGGGACCGTCGCACAGCGCGGGCGGGCCTGCCCGACTTTGGTGGCAGCGCGGCGCGGCCCGGCTGGCCATGATGGGAAAGCCGCTGCACCATCTGCAAGCAATCCGAGGGGCGCTCATGGACGATCATGCTGATGTCGATCTGGCCCGCGCCAGTGTCAGGGCCGTGGCCGACGACGTGGCGGGGACGCTGGTGGGCCACGACTGGCTGGTCGAACGTCTGCTGATCGCGTACCTGACCGGCGGCCATGTCCTGCTGGAGGGGCCGCCGGGCATCGCCAAGACGCGCGCGGTCAAGCAGCTGGCGGCGCGTCTGCCGGGGGAACATGCGCGCATCCAGTGCACCCCTGACCTGCTGCCGTCGGACCTGACCGGCAGCCAGGTGTTCCGTCCCGAGACCGGCGGCTTCGACTTTCTGCCCGGCCCGGTCTTTCACAACATCGTCCTGGTGGACGAGATCAATCGCGCGCCCCCCAAGGTCCAGTCGGCCCTGCTGGAGGCGATGGCCGAAGGGCAGGTCACCACCGGCGGCGTGACACGCCCCCTGCCGCAGCCCTTCATGGTCGTGGCCACCCAGAACCCGATCGAGCACGAGGGGACCTTTCCGCTGCCCGAGGCGCAGATGGACCGCTTTCTGCTGCACCTGCGGCTGGACCTGCCGGGCGCCGAGGACGAACGCGCCATCCTGGACCTGGTCGAGGCCGAGGGCCGGGGCAGCATGGCGGCCGTGCTGTCGCAGGTGACGGCCGCCGACCTGGATCGCGCGCGCCTGCAGGTCGCGGGGGTGACGCTGGCCCCCGTGCTCAAGGATTTCATCATCAGGCTGGTTTTGGCGACGCGGCCCGGCGGGGTGCTGGCAGAGGCGGTCGAACACCCGGTCTCTCCGCGCGGGACGCTGGCGCTGGCCGCGGCGGTGCGCGCGCGGGCCTGGCTGCAGGGCCGCGATCACGGCCTGCCCGAGGACGTGCAGGCCCTGGCCCCCGATGCCTTGGCCCACCGGCTGGTCCCGAACTGGAAGGCCGCCAGCGAAGGGCAGGACGGCCGCCGCCTGATCGCCGAGGCGCTGCGCCAGGTGACCCCGTGGTAGGGGCGCCATGAGCGGCTGGCGGTCCGCGCCCGGTATCGCCCTGACGCTGGAGGCGCTGGTCGACCTGCAGGCGGGGCAGGGCGCCATGCCCCGGCAGCGGCCCATGGCGCGGCGGGCCGGGGTCATGGCCTCGCGCCATCCGGGCAGCGGCATGGACCTGAGGGAGATCCGCGCCTATGTGCCCGGCGACGATCCGCGCCGGATGGACCCTTCGGCCAGCGCGCGCACGGGCGTGCCGCATGTGCGCGCCCTGCACGAGGATCGCGACGACATCACGCTGCTGATCGCCGATCTGCGCGGGCCGATGCTGTGGGGCACGGGCGACGCGCTGCGGTCGGTGTGCGGCGCGCTGCATCTGGCGGGGCTTGGCTGGCAGGCGGTGGCGCGCCAGGGTGCGGTCGGCCTGATCGTCGCCGAAGGCGCGGGTGTCCGCGTGTTGCCGCCCGCGACCGGCGCGGGCCATATGCTGACCCTGTGCCGCCTGCTGGTCGACCGCCATACCGCCGCGCTGGCCGATCCCCCCGGCACGGCGCCCCTGACCGAGGCGCTGTCCCTGGCCGCCCGCACCGCGCCGACGGGCGCCCATGTCGTCCTGGCCACCCTGCCCGATGGCTGGCAGGGGGCCGATGCCGCGCTGTCCCGCCTGGCCCGCGGCCGCCGGGTAGAGGTCGCGCTGATCCTGGACCCGCTGGAGACCGCGCCACCCGCCCGCCCGCTGCCCGTCCGACAGGGCGGCGCCACGCGGCTGCTGCGTCTGCAGCCCGCCGATCTGGGTGGCCACACCGACCGCCTGGCCGCGATGGGCGCCGTCGCGCGACGGGTCGAGCCGTGACGCCCGATGCCATGACCCATGACCAGCTGATGCAGGTCCTGTCCCCGGTCCGCCTGCCCACGCCGATGGCCATCCTGTCAACGGCAGAGATGGCCGCGCTTCTGGCACTGGGCATCATCGCGGGGTTGGTGCTGGCCTTGGCGGTGCTGCCCTTCACGCGCCGTCGGGCGGCCCGCCCGCATCTGCGCGTGGCGGCGCTGCGGGGGCTGCCGGTGCCGGACCGCCTGCTGGCCATCGCCCGCCTGCTGGGTCATCTGCCGGCGGCGCTGCGCCCCGGCCGCCTATGGCGCGGCACCGCCACCGTCCGACCGCCGGATCGAGGCGATCGCCCGCGGCGCCCGCCTGCGCCGTCCGTGGCGCAGATGAGCCTGGCCGCACCCTGGCTGCTGGCGCTGCTGCCGCTGCCGCTGCTGCTGCGCTGGCTGCTGCCGCCGGTGGTCCGGCCCCGCGCGGCGCTGGACGTGCCCGACCACCTGTTGCCCTATGCCACGCCCGGCAGCCTGCCGCCGCTGCACGGCGCCCCGTGGCTGGCGGCCGCGGCCTGGGTGCTGCTTGTCATCGCCCTGGCGGGGCCGCAGGTGGAACGCCAGGCCCAGGTGGTTCCCGCCAGCGGGCGGGACATCGTCCTGGCGCTGGACCTGTCGGGCAGCATGGAACAGGCCGATTTCACCCTGGACGGTCAGCCCGTCAGCCGTCTGGACGCAGTCAAGCGCACCGCCCGCGCCTTTGTGCAAAGCCGGACGGGCGACCGGATCGGCCTGGTGATCTTCGGCGGACGCGCCTATGTCGCGGCGCCGCTGACCTTCGATCTGAACGCCGTCGTGCAGGCCATCGACGAGGCGCAGATCGGCGTGTCGGGCCGCGGCACGGCCATCGCCGACGGCTTGGGCCTGGCGATCCGCAGGTTGCAGGACAGCACGTCGCCCGGCCGGGTCGTGGTGCTGCTGTCGGACGGGGTCGACACCTCGGGCAGCGTGCTGGCGGTGGACGCGGCGCGCCTGGCGTCGTCGCACGGGCTGCGCATCCATACGATCGCCCTGGGCCCCGAAGACCTGGAGACCCGTCCCACCGCCCGCGACGCCGTCGACGTGGCGACCCTGCGCGCGGTGGCCGAAACCGCGGGGGGCGCACTGTTTCGCGTGCGCGACACCGCCGACCTGACCGCGATGGCGCAGGCGCTGGACCGGCTGGAGCCCAGCCCGGGCGAACGGCCGCCGCTGCGCTATTGGCGGTCGCTGTGGATCTGGCCTGCGATGCTGTGCGCCGCCTGCCTGATGCTGGCCGCGATCCGGAGGCGGGAATGACCGGCGCGCTGCTGCTGCGGCCGTGGTGGCTGGCGGGTCTGGTGCCGCTTCTGGCGCTGGCGTGGTGGCTGGACCGTCGCGGGCCGTCCGCCGGCGGGTGGGAACAGGTCATGCCGGCGCACATGCTGGCCGCGATGCGCGCGCTTGGCGCCCTGGGCGGCAGCACCGGCCGGTGGGGTCCGCTGCTGCCCGTGGGGGCGGCCGCGCTGCTGGTGCTGGGCCTGTCCGGGCCGGCGCTGCCGCGCGCCGATGCGCCCGTCCTGGCGCGCACCGACAGCGTGCTGATCGCCATCGACCTGTCCCCCTCGGTCGCGCGGGGACCGGCGCTGGCGCAGGCGCAACAGGCCGCCGCCGCCCTGCTGCAGGGGCTGGCCGGCCGGCCCGTCGGCCTGATCCTCTACAGCGGAGAGGCCTATGCCGCATCCGCCCCCACCACCGATCCGCGCACGCTGCAGACGCTGATCGCGGTCCTGGATGCCGACACGGTGCCCGGCCAGGGCAGCAGACCCGCCGCCGCCATCGGCCTGGCCGGGCAGATGTTCGCCGATGCGGGGCAGGCCGATCTGGTCCTGATCTCGGACGGGGCCGGGGTCGATGGCCAGGCCGTGGCCGAGGCCGGGCGTCTGGCCGCCTTGGGCACGCGCATCTGGGCGGTCCGGGTCGTGGGCGCCGCGCCGCAGGCGCCCACCCCTGCGCCCGATGCGCTGGCGCAGCTGGTGCAATCGGGCGGTCAGATGGTGCTGGCCCAGGATGTCGACGACTTGGCCGCCCGGCTGCGCCAGGGGGGCGATCGCCGTCGCGAGCCGGCGGTGACGGCCCTCGGCTATCGCGATCTGGGGCCGTTCCTGGCCGCGCTGGCCGCCCTGCCGCTGCTGCAGATGCTGAGGCGGCGGCAATGAGGGCGGCGGCGGTCCTTCTGGTCCTGGCCGTGGCGGCGCTGGTCCTTGCCGGCCCCGCGGCGCTTGGTGCGCTGGCGCTGCGGGCGGGGTGGGACCGGGTCGCGCTGATCCTGCTGGACGATCCGGGCGCACGGGGCGTGGCCCATTACCGGTTGGGCGACCACGGCCTGGCCGATGCCGATTTCGCCCGCGCGGGCCGGTCGCAGACCTACAACCGCGCGCTGTCGCTGGCCGCCACGGGCGACTATCCCCTGGCGGTCGCCTATTTCGACGCGGTGCTGTTCGCCAACCCCGCCGACGAACAGGCCCGCGCCAGCCGCGACCTGGTGGCGACGATGTTTCCGCCGCAGCAGGGTGACAGCGTCGCGCCGGGTCGCATCCTGGGGCGGGGCGGTCGTCCCGCCCCGGACGAGATGATCGCCAACGCCCTGACCGACGCCGCCGCCGAAAGCTGGCGCCGACCGGTCGAGGCGCGGGGCATGGCCGCCAGCGACGCGTGGCTGGAAACCATCGCCGACGATCCGGGCGAATTCCTGGCGCTGCGGTTGCAGGCCGAACACGACCGGCGCGCCGGGCTGGGCCTGATCCGGCCCGAGGCGGGTGACCCGTGGTGATCCGGCTGATCCTTCTGCTGCTGATGCTGGCCACGCCGCTGCGCGCCGAAACCCCCGCACCCCTGGCCCCCGGAGAGGCGCGGCTGCTGATCCTGCACGATCACGGCAACCCCGTCGTGGCCGAGATGGTGCGCCTGACCCTGCGCGGCGAATACGACCTGACCGTGTCGCTGGAAAGCCTGACCTTTCCGTCGTCCGACGCCTATGACTGGATGCAGATCGACCGCGACCGCTGGTTCCAGGAACGCATCGGCGGGCGGATGATCCAGATCTTCGAACGCGACATCGCGCTGTTTCCGCGCCGGGCAGGGGACCTGACCATCGGTCCGCTGACCCATAACCTGACCAACATCACCCGCAGCGGCGTCCGCGAGGAGGTCAGCGTCACGTCGGGCACCACGCGCCTGACGGTCAAGCCCTTTCCCCATTCGGGCCGCCCCCTGACGGCACGCAGGCTGGTGCTGACGGACGAGCTGTCCGCACCGCCCGGCCGCCTGGCCAAGGACGACATCCTGACCCGCCGCGTCACCATCGAGGCCCTGGGCGCGATGGCCCATCACCTGCCGCCGCGCCCCGACATCGCCCAGCCCTGGCTGATCAGCTTTACCCTGCCCGAAACCCGCGAGACGATCCCCACCCCGGACGGCCCGGTCGCCCGCGTGGTCTGGGAATGGCAGATGCGCCCCCCGCACGGGCGAGCCAGGCGTCCTGCCCGCAATCCCCTTTCCCTGGCTGGACACCGACAGCCGCCGGATCGAGGTGGCGGCGATGAAGCCGATCCCCTTCGGCTTCGCGGGCTTCAGCACCGCATCGGGGACGGGCGTCGCCCTGCATTGGCAGATGGTGGGGCTGGCGCTGTCGGGCGGGGTGGTCGCGCTGGCCGTGGTACTGTGGGGCAGGCTGCCCGCGATCGGGCGCGGCCTGCGCCGGCTGCGGCCCGGCCCGCATGCGGCGGCGATGCGCAGGGCGGCGGCCAGTGGCGATCTGACCGGGCTGCGTGCGGCCGCGGCGGCACATCTGGCGTGGCGCGGGGGCGGCGGGCCGCGCAGGCAGGCCCTGCTGCGTCAGCTGGACCACCAGATCTATGCCCCCGCCGGCGCGCCAGGATTCGACGCGATGCGCTGGTTGCGCGACTGGTCGCGGGCCTAGCGGTTCCGCCGGGACGTCGCGCGGGCCTGCAGCTGATCCAGCGCGTCGGCATTGGCCCGGCCCCAGGCATAGACCGTCTCGACCAGGTCGACGAAGCGCCTGCCAAGCGGTGTCAGGCTGTATTCGACCGCCGGCGGGACCGTGCTTTCGACATGGCGGTCGATCAGGCCGCTGTCCTCCATCTCGCGCAGGGTCTGCACCAGCATCTTCTTGGAGATCCCGGGCAGGCTGCGCAGCAGCACCCCATTGCGCGCCGCGCCCCCGTGCTGGGCATGCAGCGTGTGCAGGATCATGCTGGTCCATTTCGTGGCAAAGATCTCCATCGTGCGTCGGGGGGCGCAATCCTCGCGCCAGTCGGTGTCGATGCTGCCGGGTTCCATGGTGGTTACCTTTCGGTGGCTATGTCCCAATTTGGTGCCGTCTGGCACGACCGCGCCGCGCTGACTAGATCCTCTGACAGCACAAAGACAGGAGAGATTCATGACCCGCACCGCAATTGGTCGTCGGCGCCACCGGCATTCAGGGCCAGGCCATCGCCGCCCAACTGGTCCGCGACGGATGGGCCGTCCTGGGCCTCAGCCGCAATCCGCAGCCGCAGGAGGGCGTGACGCCCGTGGCCGCCGACCTGCTGGACCCCGCATCCGTCGCCGCCGCCCTGGACGGTCTGGCCCCGACGCATGTGTTCCTGACCACCTGGCTGCGCCAGCCGACCGAGGCCGAGAACATCCGCGTCAACGCCCTGATGCTGCGCAACCTGTTCGACGGTCTGCGTCCGCTTGGCACCGTGCGTCACGCGGCGCTGGTGACCGGCCTGAAGCATTACCTTGGACCGTTCGAGGCCTATGGCAAGGGCAGCCTGCCCAAGACCCCGTTCCGCGAAGATCAGGGGCGGCTGGACGTCGCGAACTTCTATTACGCGCAGGAGGATGAACTGTTCGAGGCCGCGCGCAGCGACGGCTTCACCTACAGCATCCACCGCCCCCACACCGTGATCGGCAAGGCGGTCGGGAACGCCATGAACATGGGCACCACCTTGGCCGTCTATGCCGCCATCTGCCGCGAGACCGGGCGCCCGTTCCGCTTTCCCGGATCGGCCGTGCAGTGGAACGGCCTGACGGACATGACCGACGCCCGCCAGCTGGCCGCCCAGGTCATCTGGGCGGCGACCACGCCCGCCGCGCATGACCAGGCCTTCAATATCGTCAACGGCGACGTCTTCCGCTGGAACTGGATGTGGCACCGTCTGGCCGACTGGTTCGGCGTCAAAGCCGAGGATTTCGACGGCACCGAACGCCCCCTAGCCGACCAGATGGCGGACGACGCCGCGATCTGGGCACGCATCGCCGAACGCGAGGGGCTGGCCGAGCCGGACATCACCCGCCTTGTGTCGCCGTGGCACACCGACGCCGACCTGGGTCGGCCGATCGAGGTCGTGACCGACATGTCCAAAAGCCGCAAGCTGGGCTTCACCGCCTATCAGGCGACCGACGAGGCGTTCTTCGACCTGTTCGAACAGCTGGAGGCGGACCGGATCATCCCCCGCCGCTGACCGTCCAAAGATCTGCATCTGCTGCGGTGAGGATGTCGGGCGACCGGCACCCTCATCGCCGCGGACGGAATGATGGTTTGCCTGGCCCATGGCCGACAATGCTTTGGTCATGCGACGGGGCGCCCGACGACACTCACGACGACCACAGAACCGCGGCTGGTCAGTTGATCATATCTTGACAGTAACGTGATGGCGGAGACGAAGGGATTCGAACCCTCGAGACCCTTTCGGGCCTGCACCCTTAGCAGGGGTGTGCCTTCGACCACTCGGCCACGTCTCCGCCGACCCGTATATGGATGTCGCCAAGGGGGGGCAAGGGGCTTTCTGGCCCCTTTTTGCAGATCTCCGCGCGGCGCCGTCCAAGGGGTTAGACGGCGCCGGGCAGCGGCACGCGACAGTTCGTCCTCTTGGAACTGGGGCTGGAACCCGGAAGGCATTGACGCGATAGTCGGATGACGCAACCGGATGGCAGGACATGACCGAAATCTCTCGTCGCAAGTCGGATCACCTGCGCATCGTCACCGAAGGCCGCGGGGCGCAGGACCGGCTGGACAGCGGGTTCGACCAGGTCCGGTTCCTGCATCAGGCGCTGCCCGATCTGGACATGGATGCCGTCGATACGGGAACGCGGTTCCTGGGGCGCAGCCTGGGGGCGCCGCTGCTGATTTCGGCCATGACCGGCGGTCCGGAGGAGGCGGAACGCATCAACCTGCACATCGCCGAGGCCTGTGCCCATCACCGCATCGCCCTGTCCGTCGGATCGCAGCGCATCGCGGTCGAGGCGGGCGGCAATGGCGGCCTGGGCGCCAGCCTGCGTGCGCGTGCGCCCCAGATTCCGATCCTGGGCAATATCGGCGCGGTCCAGCTGAACTATGGCTTTGGCGTGGCGCAGGCGCAGCGCGCGGTGGACATGATCCAGGCCGACGCGCTGATCCTGCACCTGAACCCGCTGCAGGAGGCGATCCAGGAGGGGGGCGACCGCAACTTTGCGGCCCTGCTGCCGCGGATCGAGGAGCTGGCCACCAGCCTGCCGGTCCCCCTGGGCGTCAAGGAGGTCGGTGCGGGGCTGTCGGCGCCCGTGGCGCGCCGTCTGATCGACGCGGGCGTGACGATCCTGGACGTCGCCGGCGCCGGCGGCACCAGCTGGGCGCGTGTCGAGGCCGAACGCGGTCCCGACCGCCTGCAGGCGCTGGCGGCGCCGTTCCACGACTGGGGCATCCCCACGACCGCGTCGCTGCGCGCCATCGCGCCGATGATGGGGCCGGACCGGGTTCTGGTCGGGTCGGGCGGGGTGCGTCACGGGCTGGACGCCGCGCGGGCCATCCGCCTCGGCGCGGACCTCGTGGGGCAGGCGGCCCGCGCTCTGCCCGCCGCGCGCCACAGCGCCGAGGCCCTGTCCGATCACCTGTCCGACGTCGTGACCCAGCTGCGCATCGCGATGTTCTGCACGGGATCCGGCGATCTTGCGGCGCTGCGCCGCGCGCCTCTGCTGGTGCCGGGACCGGGTGGCCAATGGTCGCAAGCAACGGGGATGGAAACCGGCGATGCAGGACTGTAGTCTGCGCGGATCGCCGGTCCGGGGGACAAGATGAGCGCACATGCCCTTCCCAAGGCAGATCTGACCGCCACCAGCCTGATCGTCTCGGGCGGCATCATCGCCGCGTGGCTGGCCCTGCATGTGCATGCGCTGTGGTTTCTGGACGCGGCGGCGCATCCCATCCTGGCGGTCGCGAATTTCCTGGGGCTGACATGGCTGTCGGTCGGTCTGTTCATCATCGCGCATGACGCGATGCACGGGTCGGTCGTGCCGGGGCGTCCGCGCGCCAATGCGGCGATGGGCCAGCTGGTCCTGTGGCTGTATGCCGGATTTTCGTGGCGCAAGATGATCGTCAAGCACATGGCCCATCACCGCCATGCCGGCACCGACGACGACCCCGATTTCGACCATGGCGGCCCGGTCCGGTGGTACGCCCGCTTCATCGGCACCTATTTCGGCTGGCGCGAGGGGCTGCTGCTGCCGGTCATCGTGACGGTCTATGCGCTGATCCTGGGGGATCGCTGGATGTACGTGGTCTTCTGGCCGCTGCCGTCGATCCTGGCGTCGATCCAGCTGTTTCGTGTTCGGCACCTGGCTGCCGCACCGCCCCGGCCACGACGCGTTCCCGGACCGCCACAATGCGCGGTCGTCGCGGATCAGCGACCCCGTGTCGCTGCTGACCTGCTTTCATTTTGGCGGTTATCATCACGAACACCACCTGCACCCGACGGTGCCTTGGTGGCGCCTGCCCAGCACCCGCACCAAGGGGGACACCGCATGACCAATTTCCTGATCGTCGTCGCCACCGTGCTGGTGATGGAGTTGACGGCCTATTCCGTCCACCGCTGGATCATGCACGGCCCCCTGGGCTGGGGCTGGCACAAGTCCCACCACGAGGAACACGACCACGCGCTGGAAAAGAACGACCTGTACGGCCTGGTCTTTGCGGTGATCGCCACGGTGCTGTTCACGGTAGGCTGGATCTGGGCGCCGGTCCTGTGGTGGATCGCCTTGGGCATGACCGTCTATGGGCTGATCTATTTCGTCCTGCATGACGGGCTGGTGCATCAGCGCTGGCCGTTCCGCTATGTGCCACGCAAGGGCTATGCCCGCCGCCTGTATCAGGCGCACCGCCTGCACCATGCGGTCGAGGGGCGCGACCATTGCGTCAGCTTCGGCTTCATCTATGCGCCGCCGGTCGACAAGCTGAAGCAGGACCTGAAGACGTCGGGCGTGCTGCGGGCCGAGGCGCAGGAGCGCACGTGACCCATGACGTGCTGCTGGCAGGGGCGGGCCTTGCGAACGGGCTGATCGCCCTGGCGCTGCGCGCGGCGCGGCCCGACCTGCGCGTGCTGTTGTTGGACCATGCCGCGGGACCGTCAGACGGCCACACCTGGTCCTGCCACGACCCTGACCTGTCGCCGGACTGGCTGGCGCGGCTGAAGCCCCTGCGCCGCGCCAACTGGCCCGACCAAGAGGTGCGCTTTCCCCGCCATGCTCGGCGGCTGGCCACCGGTTACGGGTCGCTGGACGGGGCGGCGCTGGCGGATGCGGTGGTCCGGTCGGGCGCCGAAATCCGCTGGAACAGCGACATCGCCCTACTGGATGCGCAGGGGGCGACACTGTCCTGCGGCACCCGGATCGAGGCGGGCGCGGTCCTGGACGGGCGCGGCGCGCAGCCGTCGCGGCATCTGACCGTGGGTTTCCAGAAATTCGTGGGCGTCGAGATCGAGACCGACCGCCCCCACGGCGTGCCCCGCCCGATGATCATGGACGCGACCGTCACCCAGCAGGACGGGTACCGCTTTATCTATCTGCTGCCCTTCTCTCCGACGCGCATCCTGATCGAGGACACGCGCTATTCCGATGGCGGCGATCTGGACGACGACGCGCTGGCGGCGGCGTCCCACGACTATGCCCGCCAGCAGGGCTGGACCGGGGCCGAGGTCCGGCGCGAACGCGGCATCCTTCCCATCGCGCTGGCCCATGACGCGGCGGGCTTCTGGGCCGATCACGCGGCGGGGCCCGTTCCTGTGGGACTGCGCGCGGGGTTCTTTCACCCGGTCACCGGCTATTCGCTGCCCTATGCGGCACAGGTGGCGGACGTGGTGGCGGGCCTGTCCGGGCCGCCCAGCACCGACGCGCTGCGCGGCGCCATCCGCGATTACGCGATCGACCGGGCACGCCGCGACCGCTTTCTGCGCCTTTTGAACCGGATGCTGTTCCGCGGCTGCGCGCCCGATCGGCGCTATACCCTGCTGCAGCGGTTCTACCGCATGCCGCATGGACTGATCGAACGCTTCTATGCTGGCCGGCTGAGCGTGGCGGATCAGCTGCGCATCGTCACCGGTAAACCGCCCATTCCCCTTGGCACGGCCATCCGCTGCCTGCCCGAACGTCCCCTGCTGAAGGAAAACGCATGAACGCCCATTCGCCTGCGGCCAAGACCGCCATCGTGATCGGCGCAGGCTTTGGCGGGCTGGCCCTGGCCATCCGCCTGCAGTCCGCGGGCATCGCCACCACCCTGGTCGAGGCCCGGGACAAGCCCGGCGGGCGCGCCTATGTCTGGCACGATCAGGGACACGTCTTCGACGCAGGTCCCACGGTCATCACCGACCCCGATGCGCTGAAAGAGCTGTGGGCGCTGACCGGGCAGGACATGGCGCGCGACGTGACGCTGATGCCGGTGTCACCCTTCTATCGGCTGATGTGGCCGGGCGGGAAGGTCTTTGATTACGTAAACGAGGCCGATCAGCTGGAGCGCCAGATCGCCCAGTTCAACCCGGACGATCTGGAGGGATACCGCCGCTTCCGCGATTACGCGGAGGAGGTGTACCAGGAGGGCTACGTCAAGCTGGGCACCGTGCCCTTCCTGAAGCTGGGCCAGATGCTGAAGGCCGCGCCCGCGCTGATGAAGCTTGAGGCCTACAAGTCCGTCCATGCCAAGGTCGCGACCTTCATCAAGGACCCCTATCTGCGGCAGGCGTTTTCGTATCACACGCTGCTGGTGGGCGGGAATCCCTTCTCGACCAGTTCGATCTATGCGCTGATCCACGCGCTGGAGCGGCGCGGCGGGGTCTGGTTTGCCAAGGGCGGCACCAACCAGCTGGTCGCGGGCATGGTCACGCTGTTCGAACGGCTTGGCGGTCAGATGATGCTGAACGCCAAGGTCGCCCGGATCGAGACCGAGGGCGCGCGGACCACGGGCGTCACCCTGGCGGACGGGCGGTCTTTGAGGGCCGACATGGTCGCCAGCAACGGCGACGTCATGCACAACTATCGCGACCTGCTGGGCCATACCGCCCGCGGGCAGAGCCGCGCGAAATCGCTGGACCGCAAGCGCTGGTCCATGTCGCTGTTCGTGCTGCATTTCGGTCTGCGCGAGGCGCCCAAGGACATCGCGCATCACACCATCCTGTTCGGCCCCCGCTACAAGGAGCTGGTCAACGAGATCTTCAAGGGCCCGAAGCTGGCCGAGGATTTCTCGCTGTACCTGCATTCGCCCTGCACGACCGATCCGGACATGGCGTCTCCGGGCATGTCCACGCATTACGTACTGGCCCCGGTGCCGCATCTGGGCCGCGCCGAGATCGATTGGGCGGTCGAGGGACCGCGCTATGCCGACCGCATCCTGGCGTCCCTGGAGGAGCGGCTGATCCCGAACCTGCGCGCCAACCTGACCACGACGCGCATCTTCACGCCCGCCGATTTCGCCAGCGAACTGAACGCCCATCATGGCAGCGCCTTCTCGGTCGAGCCGATCCTGACGCAATCCGCGTGGTTCCGGCCGCATAACCGCGACAAGACGATCCGCAACTTCTATCTGGTCGGCGCGGGCACCCATCCGGGCGCGGGCATTCCGGGCGTCGTGGGCTCGGCCAAGGCCACGGCCCAGGTGATGCTGTCCGACCTGGCGGGCGCATGAGCGATCTGGTCCTGACCTCGACCGAGGCAATCACCCAAGGGTCGCAAAGCTTTGCCACGGCGGCCAAGCTGATGCCGCCGGGCATCCGCGACGACACGGTGATGCTCTATGCATGGTGCCGCCACGCAGATGACGTGATCGACGGTCAGGCCCTAGGCAGCCGCCCCGAGGCGGTGAACGACCCGCAGGCGCGGCTGGACGGCCTGCGTGCCGACACGCTGGCAGCCCTGCAGGGCGACGGTCCGGTGACCCCGCCCTTTGCCGCGCTACGCGCGGTGGCGCGGCGGCATGATTTTCCGCAGGCGTGGCCCATGGACCTGATCGAAGGCTTTGCGATGGATGTCGAAGCGCGCGACTATCGCACGCTGGATGACGTGCTGGAATATTCCTATCACGTCGCAGGCATCGTCGGCGTGATGATGGCCCGCGTGATGGGCGTGCGCGACGATCCTGTCCTGGACCGCGCCTGCGACCTGGGGCTGGCGTTCCAGCTGACCAACATCGCGCGCGACGTGATCGACGATGCGCGCATCGGGCGGTGCTATCTGCCGGGGGACTGGCTGGACCAGGCGGGCGCGCGGATCGACGGGCCGGTGCCGTCGCCGGAGCTATACACCGTGATCCTGCGGCTGTTGGATGCGGCGGAACCCTATTACACGTCGGCGCGGGTGGGTCTGGCGGATCTGCCGCCGCGCTGCTCCTGGTCCATCGCCGCCGCGCTGCGGATCTATCGCGCCATCGGGCTGCGCATCCGCAAGGGCGGGCCGCAGGCCTATCGCCAGCGGATCAGCACGTCCAAGGCCGCCAAGATCGGGCTGCTGGGCATCGGGGGCTGGGATGTCGCGCGATCACGTCTGCCGGGGGCGGGCGTGTCGCGGCAGGGCCTCTGGACCCGGCCGCATCACGTCTAGGCGCGCGCGGTGTAGGGCAGAACCCGTTCCAGCAGGGCCGCGATTTCCGGGGCCTGAAGGCGCTTGCTGCGCAGCATCGCGTCCAGCTGGGCGCGGCTGGCTTCATAGTGGCGGGACACGTTCTGCAGGTCTGACACGGCCAGAAGGCCGCGCCGCGGGCCGGGGGCCGCCGCATCGCGACCGGTATCCTTGCCAAGCGCCGCCTGGTCGCCCACGACGTCCAGCAGGTCGTCATAGGACTGGAACACCCGGCCCAGCTGACGGCCAAAGTCGATCATCTGGGTCTGCTCCTCGGCGTCGAACTCCTTGATCACTGCCAGCATCTCCAGCCCGGCGATGAACAGCACGCCGGTCTTCAGGTCCTGTTCCTGTTCGACCCCCGCGCCGTTCTTGGCCGCGTGCAGGTCCAGGTCCTGGCCGGCACACAGGCCCTGCGGCCCCAAGGACCGCGACAGGATCCGCACCAGCTGCGCCCGCACCGTGCCGGACGCGCCGCGCGCACCGGCCAGCAGGGCCATCGCCTCGGTGATCAGGGCGATGCCGCCCAGCACGGCACGGCTTTCGCCATGCGCCACATGGGTCGCGGGCTGGCCGCGGCGCAGCCCGGCATCGTCCATGCAGGGCAGGTCGTCGAAGATCAGCGATGCGGCATGCACCATCTCGACCGCGCAGGAGGCGTCGACGATCGTGTCGCAGACCCCACCCGAGGCCTCTGCCGCAAGCAGCATCAGCATGCCGCGGAACCGCTTGCCCGACGACAGCGCGCCATGGCTCATGGCCGCGCCGAGCGGCTGCGACACGGCACCGAATCCCTGGGCGATCTCCTCAAGTCTGGTCTGCAGAAGGGTGGCGTGGATCGGGTTGACGTCTCGTCTCATCAGTGCCTTCGCGCTTGGGTTCTGACCTGGCGGGAAGGTCAGGCCGGGGCGGCACCCCGTGACCCGTCATCCACCGTCAACAGTCCCCATGTTGGAACGGTTCACGCCCGATTGCGAGCCTTTTCGACGGCGACGCGGGGTCGCGCGGCAATTTGTCCAACAAGGTCAGTGGACCGCCGCGCCGATGGCCGCGCGCAGCCATGCATCCTTGGCCGGAAACACCCGCGCCGCATCGTGATCGGCCAGGATCGTCCGGCGCGCGGCGCGGCGCAGGTCGGCCGCGTCGCCCGGATTGTCCAGCACCCAGGCCATCGCGTCCGCGACATCGTCCGCGTCGTCCATGTCGACGATCAGGCCGTTCTCCATGTCGCGGACCAGTTCGCGCACCGGGGCGGTGTTCGATCCGATCACCAGGCATCCGGTGGCCATCGCCTCGGACAGGGACCAAGAGGTGACGAAGGGCTCGGTGAAATAGACATGCGCGTGCGAGGCCTGCAGCGTGCGGACATATTCATCGCGCGGGCGCATGGCGTTCACGTGGATGCGGCGGTGATCCAGGTCCAGCTGGTCGATCATCCGCAGCCACCAGCTGTCGCCGCGCGCAAGCGGTCGGCCATAGGACACGCTGTCATTGGCCAAGATCACCGTGTCGAAGTCGTCACGCCGCGCCTGCAGGCGGGCGACGCCGCGCAGGAATTGCGGAAAGCCGCGCAACGGCTCCATCCCGCGGGTGGCATAGGTGATCACGGGGCGGTCGGCGGGCAGGCGTAGCCAATCGAAATCGATGCGCGCCTGCGGGTCGGGGCGGTGCAGTTCGCAATCGACCCCATCGGGCATCACGGTGATCTGGCGGCGCAGCACCGGGGGAAAGCGGCTGGCCTGGAACAGCGTCGGGCACCAGCTGGCATCGGCCAGGTCGAATTCGCCGGTGATCGGCAGGTTGCGCATCCGGTCCGAGATCATCACCGCCAGGTCGGCGGGCTTTTCCGCCCGGCGCTTGTCCCAGTTGCGGTCGGTGTAATACCATTCGTGATAGGCGACATAGGTGCAGTCCGGCCAGACCAGCTTGACCCCCAGCCCCACGCCCCAGCCCGCATGGGCCACCACGACGTCCGGGACATAGCCTTCGGAATGGCGCATGCGGAACATCAGCTCGGTCGCGCCGCGGCAGTTCTGCGCGGCATGGTCCAGGATGTGACGCGGATCGCCCGTGGGGATCGTGGTGTCACGCAGCGCGAAGCGGCGGGTGCGGATGCCGTCATGGGCAGGGTCGGCGTCGATGCCGCCATGCATGAAGGTGACGTCCCAGCCCTGGCCCGCCAGCCAGCGGCCTAGGAACTCGAACTGACCGGGGCCGGACAGGTGCAGAAACAGGATGCGCGGCCGCTGCGCCACGGATGCCGCGACCGTCATGACCGGGGAGCCGTCTGCCAGCCCGTGCAGCCCGCCGCCAGCAGCGGCTGCTGATCGGTGCGGTTCACGATGGCCTGCACGCGGGCATGGGCGACGCCCAGGTCCAGCCGCGCCTTTGTCGCGACCAAGAACGTCGCATCGCCGTCCAGGACCGCGTGGACCGCGGGAAACGCCGCCTGCAGCAGGTCGCGGATCGCGGGCAGGGGGCCCGTTCCATGGATCAGCAGGACGCCGCCGTCGCCCGACAGGCGCCGACCGGCGTGGCGGATGCGCGCCAGCGTCTCCGGACCGTGCAGCCAGTCGTCATCCGCCCCCGCAACGATCGCATCCAGCCGCGGCGCATCGGGTGCCGCATCCGACAGCTGCGCTGGCCGGAACGCCGCGCCAAGGTCAAGCGCCTGCATCGCCGCCAGGGGCCAGCCCGCCGCGGGGTGATGCACCGTCAGGCCGGGCACCAGGGCCAGCGCCGCAACGGCCAGCGGCAGATGCGCCGGCCCTGTCACCATTACGTGCCGCAGGGCCGATGTCGCGCAGAGCAGCGCAAGGCAGCGACGCGCCCAACCCTCGACCGGCATGGCCGGGTTCAGCGCGTCGATCAGGCCCAGGGGGGTGCCGTCGTCGTCCAGCACCTGCACCCGGCGGTCGTCCAGCAGGCGCAGCGCCGCCCCATCCGGGCGGTGCAGGCCGTGATTGATCGCCCGCGCGCGGGCCCGGACCGGGGCGTCGGTCGCCCGCAGCCAAGCGCGGTGGAAGGGCGTGACCCAGGAAAACGCGTCGCGGTTGTCCAGCAGCTCGACCGCCTGCTGGACGGCGATGGCCAGCGGACCGTCCAGGTCCAGCGACAGGGGAAGGCCGCCGGGCTGCGTGCCGGCCAGGGTCACGCGCCGCGCGCGCCAGGCATGGCGCTGGACGGGACCGGTCTGGGGCCGCGTCTCGGCGCGGTTCAGGTGCAGGTCGGACAGTGACGACAGGCGGGGGTTCAGCACGTGGATCAGGTCCGCCCCCCGCCGCAGGGCCAGCAGGCGCACCGGCACGCCAAGGGCGGGGGGCACAGATGCATTCGTCGCCGCTGCCCGTCAGCGCATCGCCCAGCAGGCGCATCGCGACACCGGTCAGCGGATCGTCGGCCCGCGCCTCTGCCGGGCGCAGGCCAAGTCTGGGGTCGTCATGGATCAGCTGGGCGGTCATCGTGGGGCCCGCGCGGACATTACAGCCGACTGAAGAAGGCGCCGCCCAGGGGCGTGGCGCCATCCGCGGTCAGCAGCGCGTCCATCCGCGGAACGGCGACGCCAAGATCCAGGGTAACCTGGATGCCCCGGACCCCGCGCGGCGCGGACCAGCCACGCACGGCCAGCATCACCCGCTGCCAGACGGCGGACCCCGTTGCGGTGTCGCGGATGTCGCTGCGAAGATGGGCGGTGTGGATCACCGTGATCCAGCTGGCGGAATGGGTCCGCATCGGTTCGAACGCGAACAGCGCAAAGGCCACCGGCTCGGCCTCCAGCGACACGACGACGGCACCGTGATAACCGCTGTCGTCATGGACCTGTGCCAGCAGGCGCTCCACCTGCGGCTGGTCGAAGGGCAGGTCTGCGAACAGGCTTTCCCGGTGCATCTGGCGGGCCAACGGCACGATCAGGTCGGGCCGGGCCGCGTGCCTACCGACGGTGACATCGGTGCGGCGCAGCAGGGCGGGGGGCAGGTCGGTGTGGAGTGTCATGATCCCAATCGGCCCAGCCTTGCCGTCGCCGACATGCTGGGCCTGTCCAATGACCGCAGGCCGGTCCTTACGAATACAGCGGGCGGTCGTTGCGGGCGTGGCGGGCGGCCAGCGAGCGTCCTTCGCGACCCTTCAGGAACGGTATGGCCGGATCGGTCTCGGTCATCGCGTCGAAATCGGCGAAGATCGCGCGCAGTTCGGACAGCTGGTCCTGGCTGAGAAAAGTCAGCGCCTGGCGCCCGGGGAACAGGCTCTCGGCCTCGATCCCCTCGACCGACAGGATCTGGTGGTCGGCGAACATCAGGTGCAGGTACTGGACGCTGCGGGCGTCGCCGTCCACGTCTATGCCGTTCACGCCGATCAGCTGCTTGACCGCGACCAGCACCTCGGGGGCGCCGAACATCGTCTCGGCGATGGCCGAGCGGATGACGACGCGGTGCTGGGGCGAAAAGCGGATGTCGCGCAGGGGCAGGCCGTTGCCGAAGGCACCGGCGGGCACCAGGATCGGCAGCAGCTTGGGGTTCCCCGCCAGATCGACCGCGTCCAGCCTGCGCGAACCGATCCAGGCCAGGGCCTTGGGGCCGTTGCGGGTGATGACCGTGTCGCCCTGGCGCAGGGTCTCGATCGGAAACCGCGCCGCGGGGGGTGTCGATCAGCGTGCCGGCGGTGAAGCAGACCGCGTTGATCGCCTCGAAATTGGCAAAGCCCGACCGTGATGCCACGGTCGATCCGTCGCGAAGCGTCATCGTCCCATAGGAGACCGTGCCCTGCAGGATGCGCGGATAGGCCAGGATCGACCCGATGTCGCTGTCGCTGTAGACGTTGGTGACCAGGTCGGCCTTGCCGTCGCCGTCGGTGTCCATGGTGACGTTGCCGCTGGACAAGGTCAGGGTCCAGTCCCCGCGCAGGTTCAGCGTGTCCTGACCCTTGCCGCCGTCCAGCTTGGGGCCGCCGCGCATCTTGTCGGCATCCGACAGGCTGTGGTCCGGCTTCATGTCGAACCACAGGACGTCGTCGCCCTTGCCAAGGTCCACGCGCGCGCCGAACGACTGCTCCAGCTTCAGCGTGTCGTCGCCGTCGCCGGTCGAGATCGTCTCGAAGGTGGTGCGCGACAGATGGGCCATGTCGTCGCCGGTGCCCAGGTCGACCTGGCCGAAGGCGACGCGGGCGCCTTGGCCGGACAGGTTTCCGCCCTCCAGCGTGTCGTCGCCGCCCTTCATGCTGATGTCGTACACGCTGCGGTTGTCGCCCGGCTCGGTTTGCCGGCTGAACGCCCAGTCCGACAACGTGACGTTCTGGGTTCCCTCCGAGGAGTTGCCCTGAAGAATGGTCGCGCCATCGCCATCATAGCTGCCAAAGATCGTGGCCATGACAGTCATCCCTCTTGAAAACGATTCTTGTTAACCCTGTTTCAATGGCGTTACGCCCGTACCCCGGCGGTTGTCAACAAAATCCACGCGCCCGCCCCGCGTGGGCGCGTTTTTCACGACCCGCGTCGCACATCGTGCAATTGGTTGATTAACCTATGAACTTTCCGGTTCACATTGCACGTTGTGCAGGGCCGGTCAGGGTTGATCCGACGCGGGGGCCGGAGGCCGGCGTCCGCGTCGAATCTGCAACTTGAGGCTGTAAATTTGTGTGCTGTTAACTGTTTATTTACGGGTCAGCGGAACAGCAGCACGGATCTGCGGGAATCGATCAGCATGCGCGTGGTGACCGATCCGATGATCAACCGGCGGATGCGGCTATGCCCATAGGCCCCCATGACCAGCAGGTCGTGATCCTGCTGTTCGATCCGCGCGATCAGCGCGCTGTCGGCGCTGCCGTCCAGCAGTTCGGCGCGGGCATCGCGGCCGGCGGCGCGCAGGCGCAGGATCGCCTCCTCCAGCTGGACCTGCGCCTCGCGGTTGGCCGGGGCGGCCATCGCCACCTCGATCCGCAGCCCGTCGAAGACCGGGCTGGAGGCCACGTGATCGACCGCCTTCATCGCCGAGGCCCCGCCGTCAAAGGCCAGCATCACGCTGGCGATGGGGCGGGAAGGCGCGGGCGGCGACCAGGACCGGCACCTTGGCCGCGCGGACCACGCGTTCCAGGTTCGATCCGGGATGGTCGGCCGCGAAATCGGCGGCCTCTCCGCGCTTGCCGATCACGATCAGGGCGGGGCCTGCGGCCTTGCCGGTCGCATGGGCGATCAGGTCGCCCTGCTCCAGGCGCGTCTCGACCCGCGCGGCGCCGGCGCCCAGGGTCAGGTTGCGCGCATCCTCCAGCAGGGCGCGGCCCTGCGCGCTCGCCAGGCGCGCGCGCTGTTCGTCAAGGCTTGCCAGCTCGTCCAGCAGGGCGCTGCGCGCGCCAAGGCGGATCGTGCCGGACAGGTCCTGCGACGGGGCGGGGGACCTGCGGCCCAGGACGTGCAGCAGTTCGACCGGCATGCCGCTGCGCGCCGCAAGCCAACCCGCATGTTCGCACACCGAGGCCGCGTAGGCCGAGCCGTCCACCAGGGCGATGATCTTGTCGTTCATGTGCCGTCTCCCCCTCTAATGCGCCGTCAGCTTGTCCAGGGCGCCGGGCTTGTCATGGATGGCAAGCCGGTCGACCAGCGTCTCCGAGGCGGCGTTCATGCCGATCAGCTGCACCTGCGCGCCGTCGCGCCGGAACTTCAGGATCGCCATGTCCAGCGCCTGCACCGAGCTGATGTCCCAGATATGCGCCCCTCTGACGTCGATGGTGACATGATCCAGCGGTTCTGCAAAGTCGAACGCGGCCATGAAATCCTCGACCGAGGCATAGAACATCTGCCCTTCGACGACATAGGTCCGGCTGCGGCCGTCCGCCGACAGGGTCGAGGTCACGCGGAACAGCTGCGCGATCTTGGCGGCGAAGAAGATCCCCGACAGCAGCACGCCCACCAGCACCCCGATGGCCAGGTTGTGGGTCCAGACGACCGTGGCGACGGTTGCCAGCATCACCACCGACGACGAGCGCGGATGGGTGCGCAGGTTGGCCAGCGACGACCAGCTGAAGGTGCCGATGGACACCATGATCATGATCGCGACCAGCGCCGGCATGGGGATGCGGCTGACCAGATCGCCCAGACCCACCACCAGGATCAGCAGCGCCACCCCGGCGGTGAAGGACGACAGCCGCCCCCGCCCGCCGGATTTGACGTTGATCATCGACTGTCCGATCATTGCGCAGCCCGCCATGCCCCCGATGAAGCCGGTGGTGGTGTTGGCCAGGCCCTGGCCGATGCATTCCTGGTTGCGGTTGCTGCGCGTGTCGGTCAGCTCGTCCACCAGGTTCTGGGTCATCAGGCTTTCCAGCAGGCCCACGATGGCGACCGCGATGGAATAGGGCAGGATGATCTGCAGCGTCTCCAGCGTCAGCGGGATGTCGGGGATCAGGAACATCGGCAGCGTGTCGGGCAGCGCGCCCATGTCGCCCACCGTGCGCACGTCCCACCCGAAGGTCATCGCAAGCCCGGTCAGCACGACGATGGTGACCAGCGGTGACGGGATCGCCTTGGTGATGCGCGGGAACAGGTAGATGATCGCCAACGACGCCGCGACCAGCACGTAGGTGAACCAGGTCACGCCGGGTGCGGACAGGTCCAGTTCGGGCAGCTGCGCCATGAAGATCAGGATCGCCAGCGCGTTCACGAACCCGGTCATCACCGATTTCGAGACAAAGCGCATGAAGCGTCCCAGACCGGCCAGGCCGCAGCCGATCTGGATGAGGCCGGCCAGCACGGTGGCCGCCAGCAGGTATTCAAGCCCGTGATCGCGCACCAGCGTGATCATCAGCACCGCCGTCGCCGCCGTCGCGGCCGAGATCATGCCCGGACGCCCGCCGGTGATCGCGGTGATGACCGCGATCGAGAAGCTGGCATACAGCCCCACCTTGGGGTCCACGCCCGCGATGATGGAAAAGGCGATGGCCTCGGGGATCAGCGCCAGGGCCACGACAAGGCCCGAAAGCAGGTCGGGCCTGATGTTGCCCAGCCATTCGTTCTTGTAGGTCGTCAGTGAAAACATGTGTCATCCGTTCCTGACCGGGCCGTCGTGGCCTGCGGTCTGACAGTCAAGTGTCAAGGTTCGAATTGTCCGGCGGATCGGCGGCCGGAAGAGCCACCCGGAATCTCACCGGGTCCATGCACGTGTCGGGCTGATAGCCGCAAAGAGGCTGCTGGCGCAACCCCCTTGCGGCCAGGGGGCCTCAGCCGCGGGTGCGCAGCAGGCCCATGATGTCCTTGGTCCGCTCCAGGATCGGCATGGCGACGGCCGCCGCGCGGTCGGAACCGTCGGCCAGGATCGCGTCGATCTGGGCGGGGTCGGCCATGTATTCGGACATGCGCCGGGTGATGGGCGACAGCGCCTCGACCGCGACCTCGGCCAGGGCGGGCTTGAACGCGCCGAAGCCCTGACCCTCGAACCGGGCCAGGACCTGGTCGGGGGTCTCGTCCGTCAGGGCGGCATAGATGTTGATCAGGTTGCGCGCCTCGGGGCGGTCCTTCAGACCGTCCATCTGGCCGGGCAGGGGGTCGGCATCGGTGCGCGCCTTGCGGATCTTCTGGGCGATGGTGTCGGCATCGTCGGTCAGGTTGATGCGGCTGGCATCCGACGGATCGGATTTCGACATCTTCTTGGAGCCGTCGCGCAGGGACATGACCTTGGTGGCCACGCCTTCGATCAGCGGTTCGGTGATCGGGAAATGCGTGACGCCGTAATCGTGGTTGAACTTGGCCGCGATGTCGCGGGTCAGTTCCAGATGCTGCTTCTGATCCTCTCCGACTGGGACGGCGGTCGCCTGATAGGTCAGGATGTCGGCCGCCATCAGCGCCGGATAGGCCAGAAGGCCCAGGCTGACGTTCTCGGCGTTCTTGCCGGCCTTGTCCTTGAACTGGGTCATCCGGTACATCCAGCCCACGCGCGCGACCGTGTTGAACAGCCACGCCATCTCGGCATGGGCGCTGACCTGGGACTGGTTGAACAGGATCGACTGCGCGGGGTCCACGCCCGACGCCATGAAGGCCGCTGCCGCCTCGCGCGTGCGCGACAGCAGGATCTGGGGGTCCTGCCAGACGGTGATCGCGTGCAGGTCGACGATGCAGTAGATCGTCTGCGCGTCCGGGCCCTGCAGGGCCGCGAACCGCTTAAGCGCGCCAAGGTAGTTGCCAAGCGTCAGCCCGCCCGACGGCTGGATGCCGGAAAAGATGCGCGGGCGGAACTGGGCGTTGATCGGGTCGGACATGAGCGGCCTGCCTTGGAATTTCCTGCCCGCTGGCTTAGCGGTTGACCGGTGCCTTCGCAACCCAAGGAAACCCCATGCGATCAAGCCTGCCTGAATCGCCGCTGAACCCGCTGCCGCCCGTGATCTGGCTGCTGACCCTGCCCGTCATCGCCTCCGAAGCGGTCTTTGCCCTGGGCGGCGCGGGCCTGATCGGCGGGGCCGAGGGCGTGGGCCTGCGCCTGTCCGCGATCCGCATGGCGGCGTTTCCGCCCGAACTGGCGCAGCGGGCCTGGACGTTGGGGGCGTTCGATCTGGAACAGATGTACCGGTTCCTCAGCTTCGTGTTCATCCATGTCAACGCCATGCATGCGCTGTTCGTCGTGGTGTTCACGCTGGCTTTGGGGAACATGGTCGCGCAGAACTTCCGCCCCTGGGCGGTGCTGGCGCTGTATTTCGGGTCGGCCATCGGCGGTGCGCTGGTCTATGCCGCGATCATCCAGGCGGTGGGCGCGCGGTCCGCGCCGCTGATCGGCGGCTATCCGGCGGTCTATGGGCTGGTGGGGGCGTTCACCTTCCTGATCTGGACGCGGCTGGCGGCCGAGAACGCGAACCGGATGCGGGCCTTCACGCTGATCGGCATGCTGCTGCTGTTCCAGCTGGTCTTCGGCCTGATCTTCGGCGGCGCGGGCCTGGGCTGGATCGCCGAGATCGCGGGCTTTGGGTTCGGGTTCGCGCTGTCCTTCGTGCTGGTCGACGGGGGCATGGCCCGCGCGCTGGCGCAGCTGCGCCAGCGTTAACCGCGCCGGACGGCGGCGCGCAGTTCCGACGGGCGATAGCCCACGATGACAAAGGCCAGCGCGAAATAAAGCGCGGCGCCGCCAAAGACCAGGATCGCCAGCCCTGCGCCACGACCCAGACCCGCGGCCTCCAGCCAGCCGCGGGTCGCCCACAGGACGGCGGCCATCAGCGCCGATGCCAGCAGGATCCGCGGGAACGACCGGCGCAGGCGCGCATCGGCGCGCGCCGCCTGACCCATCGACCAGGTGCCCCACCACAGCTGCGCCACCATGATCCAGGCCGCGATGGTCGTGCCAAGCGCCGCCGCCAGGAACCCGAAAATAGGCATCAGGCCAAAGGCCGCGACGGCGTTCACCACCATCGAGATCAGGGCAAAGCGGAACGGGGTCCTGGTATCCTCGCGCGCGAAATACAGCGGCTGCAGGATCTTCTGCAGCACGAAGGCGGGCAGGCCGAAGGCATAGACGATCAGCGCCGCCGCCGTCTGCTGCGTGTCGAAGGCGGTGAAGGCGCCGCGTTCGAACAGCGTGCTGACCATCGGTTCCGCGATCACCGCGATCGCGAAGGCCGAGGGCAGCGTCAGGAACAGTCCGAATTCCGTGGCGCGGGAATAGGCCGACTGGCCGCCCGCGTGATCCTCGGCCCGGATGCGGCGGGCCAGTTCGGGCAGCAGGACGACCGCGACCGCCGCGCCCACCACGCCCAGGGGCAGCTGATACAGCCGGTCGGAATAGGACAGCCAGGCGATCGCGCCCTCGAATCTGGATCCGACCTGGCGGCCGACCAGCAGGTTGATCTGCACGACGCCGCCCGCGAATGCTGCGGGCAGGGCCACCGCGATCAGGCGGCGCATGTCGGGCGTCAGGCGCGGGCGGTGCGGCCAGAACGTGTATCCGGTCCGCCGCGCGTCCCACCAGACCAGCGCCAGCTGCGCCACCCCAGTGACGGGCGTGGCCCAGGCCAGGGTCAGGCCCAGGTCCCATCCCTGCCAGCGCCCAAGCCCCATCGCGACGATGAACAGCAGGTTCAGCAGCACCGGCGCCGCCGCCGCGGCGGTAAATCGCCCGTTTGCGTTCAAGACGCCCGAGATCATCGAGGCCATCGAGATCAGCAGGATGTAGGGAAAGGTGATCCGCCCGTATTCGACCGCCAGGTCGAACCGTTCATCGCCCGCGAACCCCGACGCCATCAGCCAGACCAGCCCCGGCATGAAGATCATCGCCACCGCCGACAGCGCCAGCACCGTCATGAACAGCCCCGAGAACGCCTCGCGCGCGAAACGCTGCGCGTCAGCCGGGTCGTCCAGCTTCTTCGAGAACATCGGGATGAAGGCGGTGTTGAACGCGCCCTCGGCGAAGAAGCGGCGGAACATGTTGGGCAGGGACAGCGCGATCAGGAACGCCTCGGCCACGGCGCCGGTGCCCAGCCAGGCGGCCATCAGAATGTCGCGCACGAAGCCCGACGCGCGCGAGATCAGCGTCCATAGCCCAACGGAGAGGAACCCCCGCACCAATCCGGATTTCATGCCTGTTCAGCCTCGGCCCGTTTCACGCCGTCGGCGATCGCCGTGCGCAGTTTCTTTTCCAGCCCGTCACGTTTCGCGGGGCTGTGCAGCTTCAGGCCGAACATGTCCTTGACGTAGAAGCTGTCGACCACCTGCGCCCCATAGGTCGCAATGACGGCGCTGACAATCTGGATGTGGTTCGCGGCCAGCGTCCGCGTCAGGTCGTACAGCAGGCCAGGGCGGTCGCGGGTGTCGACCTCGATGATGGTATAGATGTCGCTGCCTTCGTTGTCGAAGGTGATGTGGGTCGGGAACTTGAACTCTCGGTTGCGCTTTTTCGGCTTGTCCCGGCTGGCAAAGGCCTCGCGGGCGACGATCTCTCCGGCCAAGGTGCGCAGGATGGTCTGTCGCAGGCGGGGCAGGCGATCCTCGGCAAAGGGATGCCCCTCCGCGTCCTGGACCCAGAAGACCGCCGTCGCATATCCGTCCCGCGTGGTATAGGTGCGCGCGTCGACCACGTTCGCCCCGGTCAGCGTCAGCGCCCCGGCCAGCCGCGAGAAGATGCCCGGATGGTCCGACAGCACGAAGGCCGCGCGGGGTCGCATCCCGGTCGGGATCGGCGCGCAGGTCGATGCGGATCTCGTCCGCGCCCAGGCCAGACAGAAGGTCGGCAAAGACGGCCTGGGTCTGGGTCTGCAGGCCCGACCAATAGGCGTCGTAATGGCGCCCCAGTTCGGCGCGGATGGTGCGGGCGTCCCAGCCCTTGGCGATCAGCAGGTGGCGCAGCGAGCGCTTCGCCTCGGTCTGGCGACGGTCGCGGTTCAGCTCCTCCAGCCCGTTCTCCAGCGCGGCCGCGGTCTCCTGGTGCAGCTGGCGCAGCAATGCGGCCTTCCAGTTGTTCCAGGTGCCGGGCCCCACGCCGCGGATGTCGCAGACGGTCAGCACCAGAAGCATGTCCAGCCGCTTGCGCGTCTTCACCGCCTTGGCGAAATCGCGCAGGGTGCGCGGGTCGCTGATGTCGCGTTTCTGCGCCACGTCCGACATCAGCAGGTGATGGCGCACCAGCCATTCGACCGTGTCGATGTCGTCTTGGGCAAAGCCGAAGCGCGCCGCGATCCGCCGCGCGATGCGCGCCCCCAGGATCGAATGATCCTCCGGGCGGCCCTTGCCGATGTCGTGCAGCAGGGTCGCCAGGTACAGCACCCGACGGTTCACGCCGGCCTGGATGATCTCCGAGGACAGCGGAAGGTCCTCGGGGTGTTCGCCGCGCTCGATCTCGGCCAGGGCGGCGACGCATTGGATGGAATGTTCGTCCACGGTGTAATGGTGATACAGGTTGAACTGCATCATCGCCACGACGGGTTCGAATTCCGGGATGAAAGCGGCCAGCACGCCCAGTTCGTTCATGCGCCGCAGCGCGCGTTCGGGGTTTCCGTGCCGCAGCAGCAGGTCCATGAAGATGCGGATCGCCTCGGGGTCGGACTGCACCTTGTCGTCGATGCGGTCCAGGTTCGCGGCCACCAGGCGCAGCGCCTCGGGGTGGATCAGCACGCCGGTGCGCAGGGCCTCCTCGAACAGGCGCAGGATGTTCAGCGGGTCGGCAAGAAAAGTCGCCTCGGTTTCATAGGACAGGCGACCCTGCTGATCGACGAAACCCGCGCGCATCTTGCGCCGCCGACGAAAGATGCGGCCCAGGAAGGGTGCTGCGCGGACATGGCGGGTCTCCAGTTCCGTCAGGAAGACGCGGGTCAACTCTCCGACACGGGTGGCGTGGCGGAAATAGTCCTGCATGAAGTACTCGACCGCGCGCCGGGCGGTGGTGTCGACATAGCCCATGCGCCGCGCCACCTCGACCTGCATGTCAAAGGACAGCACGTCCGACGGCCGCCCCGCGATCAGGTGCAGGTGACTGCGCACCGCCCACAGGAAATCCTCGGCCTGCCAGAAGGCCAGATGCTCGTCGCGGGTGAAGACGCCCAGATCGACCAGCTCGACCGCCCGGTCGACGCGGTGGATGTATTTCGCGATCCAGTACAGCGTCTGCAGGTCGCGCAGGCCGCCCTTGCCCTCCTTGACGTTGGGTTCCAGGACATAGCGCTGGCCGCCCTGACGGGTGTGGCGCGCGGCGCGTTCCTCCAGCTTGGCCTCGATGAATTCGGGGATGGTCCGCTCGAACAGCTCCGCCCACAGGCGGGTGCGCAGCTCCTCGGCCAGGGGGGCGTGGCCCGTGACCAGGCGGTGTTCCACCAGAGAGGTGCGGATCGTCATGTCCGCCGCACCAAGGCGCAGGCAGTCGTCGACACTGCGGATCGAATGGCCGATCTTCAGCTTCAGGTCCCACAGCATGTACAGCATCGATTCGACGACGCTTTCCGCCCATGGGGTGATCTTCCACGGGGTCAGGAACAGCAGGTCCACGTCGGAGGACGGCGCCATCTCGGCCCGGCCATAACCGCCGACGGCCAGCACGGCCAGGCGCTGCGTCTCGGACGAGGACTGCTGGGGGTGCAGGCGCGTCGTGGCCACGTGGTGGACCGCGGTGACCAGCGCATCCGTCATCATGGCGATGGCACGCACCGTCTCGCGCGCGGCGCGGGGATGGGTGGCAAAGGCGGCCTCGATCGCCTCCATCGTCACGGATCGCGTCAGCGCCAGCATCGCCACGGTCTGCGCGCGGATCTGGCGGGGGTCGGTGGTTCCCGCCAGCTGCCGGTCCAGGCGGGCCAGCAGCTGATCGGTGTCCAGGTCGGGTCGGGCCGCGACGATGGTCATCGGTCGGCGCGTCCGGCCCCGGTCACGACCCCAGCCCGCGCGAATTGCGCGGTGCGGGGTCCAGCACGACCAGCTGGCCGCCGCGGATGGTGGCGACCGCCAGGCCACGCTGAACGGTGCCATCGCGCTGCAGGCGGAAGACGCCGCCCACGCCGTTGAAGCCCGCCCGCTGCGTCAGGCCCGTGGTGGTCAGCGCGTTGCGCTGTCCATTGCGCACCAGCGAGGAGATCGCCGCGACCCCGTCATAGGCCAGCGAGGCCAGCTGATGGGGCGCCTCGCCATAGGCACCGGCATAGCGGGCCTCGAACTGGCGCTGCAGGGTCTGGTCGGGGATCGCGAACCACCCCTCGGCCAGCTGCGGCATGCCGAGGCGCGACGAGGGTTGGTCCCACCGGGTCAGGCCGATCATCTGCGTGCCGGGCGACCGCACGCCCGCCGCCGCCAGCTGTTCGGTCAGATAGGGCAGGACGGCCTGGTTGTTGGCGGTCATGAAGACCGCGTCGATCGACCCCGACGTCGCGGCCTGGGTGATGCGGGGCACCACGCCGTCGACCCCGGTGATCGAGACCGGGTGGTCGACCCGACCCGCCATGCGGGCGCCGTTGCGGGCGATCGCGGCCTCGATCGCGCGGCCTCCCAGCTGGCCCGCCACGTCGTTCTCGGCCACGACCAGCAGGTTGCGCTTGTTCTGCGTCATGCCGTACCCGACCATGCGGTCGGCCACGTTCTCGAAGCTGTTGCCCAGGATGAAGACGTTGCCGCCTGCGACCTGGGTGTTGTTGGAAAATGTCAACACGTTGATGTTGCGCGCCTTCATGGCGTTGCCCACCGCGTTGGCGCCTTCGGCGAACAGCGGGCCCAGCACGATCTGCGCGCCCGCGTCGGCGGCGGCATTGGCCTGGGCCACCGCGCTTTCGGTCGATGCGCCGCTGTCATAGACGCGCAGGTCGATGGTCGCGCCCTGGGCGTCGGCCGCGGCCATGCGGGCCGCGTTCTTCAGGCTGCGGGCCAGCCATTCCAGGTCTTCCGACCCGGTCCCGCCCGGCGCCAGCAGCGCCACGCGCACCGGTTCGGACGGGTCGATCAGGGGGCCCGTCTCGGGGCCGCTGGCCTGCGTGGTTCCGCCGGTCGGCTCGCACGCGGCCAGAAACAGGGCCGATACCACCGTCGCCGCTTTCAAAAGGACATGGCGCAGACCCGCAGGCCGGGTTGTGGCGAAGGCTGACATGTGAAACTTCCCTGCTTTATGTTATGACGCGCGCGGATGGCGGCAGCCTATGTCCTGTCTTTGCGATTGGCAATCAGCGCCGGCCCCGTGCGGGCCGGAACCGGAGGCAGGATGACCGACCGCCGCGACCCCCCGAACCATGGGCCGAACCCTATGCCGAACTCTGGGCAGGACCCCGCCCGCCGCCTGGCCGCGCATGTCGAGGCCGCGCGCCTGGACCCTGGCCTGTACCTGGTCGCGACCCCCATTGGGGCGGCCCGCGACATCACCCTGCGCGCGCTGGACGTGCTGAACAGCGCCGACATGCTGGCGGCCGAGGACACGCGCGTGCTGCGCCATCTTCTGGACATCCACGGCGTGCCGCTGCGCGGGCGGCGCATCCTGTCCTATCACGACCACAACGGCGACCGGGCGCGTCCCGCGCTGCTGGCGGCGCTGTCGGACGGGGCCAGCGTGGCGTACTGTTCCGATGCGGGCACGCCGCTGGTTGCCGATCCCGGCTATCGGCTGGCGCTGGACGCGGCAGAGGCCGGGGCGCGGGTCCATGCGCTGCCTGGGCCGTCCTCGGCGCTGGCAGCGCTGTCGCTGGCGGGGCTGCCAAGCGACCGGTTCCTGTTCCTGGGCTTTCCGCCGCCCACCCAGTCCGCGCGCCAGACCTGGCTGCGCCGCTGGATGGCGGTCGATTCGACGCTGATCCTGTTCGAGAGTCCGCGCCGCGTGTCCCGCACGCTGGAGGATCTGGCCCTGATCGACCCCGCCCGCATCACCGTCGTCGCGCGCGAGCTGACCAAGAAGTTCGAGGAGGTGATCCGCGGCACCGCTGCCGACCTGTCCGCCGATCCGCGCATGGCCACGCTGAAGGGCGAGGTGGCGATGGTCCTTGACCGCCCCTCTGCCGTTGAGATGGACGAAGACCGCGTGCGCGCCGTCCTGACTGCGCATATGCGCACCATGTCCGTCAAGGACGCCGCGCGCGAGGCCGCGCAGGAGCTGGGCCTGCCGCGCCGCAACGTCTATCAGCTGGCGCTTGGGCTGGCGGATCGTGACTGAGCCGGGCGGCAGGCGCGCGGGCCGGGGCCGCACCGCCGACCTGTCCGGCCGCCTGGCCGAGGAGAGCGTCCTGCGCCTCTATCATCAGCGCGGCGCGCAGGTTCTGGCGACGCGCTGGCGCGGGCAGGGGGCCGAGATCGACCTGATCGTGCAGGACGGTCCCGACCTGGTTTTTGTCGAGGTCAAGGCGTCGCGCAGCCATGCTGACGCCGCCCTGCACCTGCTGCCCGCGCAGATGCGCCGGATCACCCAAGCCGCGCTGGAATATTGCGACCGACAGGGCCTGGGCGAGGTTTCCATGCGCTTCGACGTGGCGTTGGTGGATGCCACCGGTCGGGTGGAGCTGATCCCCAATGCCTTCGGCGAGGTCTGAGGCAGGCTTGCATCCGCCCCGGCGGCGGGCCACAACTTGTCCGAAATTCAGGAGGGCCCCATGAGCCTGTATGTCGCCTTGCAGATGGACCCGATCGAGGATGTCTCGATCCACGCCGACAGCACCTTCCGCATCGGCCTGGAGGCCGAGGCCCGCGGCCACCGGCTGTTCCAGTACACCGTCGATCAGCTGCGCTATGACGAGGGGCGCATCGTCGTGCGCGGCCGCCCCGTCACCCTGCGCCGGACCGAGGGCGACCACGTCACCTTCGGCGACTGGACCGAGGTCGAGGCGGGCGATTTCGACGTGATCTGGCTGCGCCAGGACCCGCCCTTCGACATGGGTTATGTGACCTCGACCCATCTGCTGGACCGGGTGCATCCCCAGACGCTGGTGGTCAACGACCCGTTCTGGGTCCGGAACTGCCCCGAAAAGCTGATGGTGCTGGATTTTCCCGACCTGACGCCGCCCACCATGATCGCCCGCGACCCCGCTGCCTTCAAGGCGTTCCGGGCGCGCCACGGAGAGATCATCGTCAAGCCGCTTTACGGCAATGGCGGGGCGGGGGTGTTCCACCTGAAGCCCGGCGACCCGAACCTGTCGGCCCTGCTGGAGACCTTCGCGGGCATCAACCGCGAACCCATGATCGCGCAGAAATACCTGCCCGCCGTGGTCAAGGGCGACAAGCGCATCATCCTGGTCGACGGCGAACCCGTGGGCGCCATCAACCGCGTCCCGCAGGAGGGCGAGGCCCGGTCGAACATGCATGTCGGCGGGCGCGCCGAGAAGATCGGCCTGACCGAGCGCGAATTCGAGATCTGCACCCGCATCGCCCCCGTGCTGCGCGAGAAGGGCCTGATCTTCACCGGCATCGACGTCATCGACGGCTGGCTGACCGAGATCAACGTGACCTCTCCCACCGGCATCCAGGAGCTGGAGCGGTTCGACGGCATCAACGCCGCCGAGGCCATCTGGGAGGCGATCGAGCGGCGCGTGGCCGCCAAGGGCTACCCCCCCGCGACGAAGGGCAGGCGATAGCTGATCGCCTCGGCCAGGTGGCGGGTCAGGACATGGTCCGACCCGTCCAGATCGGCGATGGTGCGCGCGCTGCGCAGGATGCGGTGATAACCGCGCGCCGTCAGGCCCAGCCTTTCCGACGCCTTCAGGATCAGCGCGCGCCCGTCCGCATCGGGCGCGGCGATCGCGTCCAGCAGCGGCGGCGGCGCATCGGCGTTCACCGTCATGCCGGGATGGTCGCGGAACCGCTTTGCCTGGATCGCGCGGGCCGCGGCGACGCGGGCTGCCACCGTCGCGGACGTGTCGCCCGCCGGCAGGTCCAGGTCGGTGAGGCTGACGCCCGGCACCTCCAGCCGCAGATCGAACCGGTCCATCAGCGGCCCGGAGATCTTGCCCAGATAGCTGTCGCCGCAGACGGGCGCGCGCGAACAGGCCCGGCCCGGATCGGCCAGATAGCCGCAGCGGCACGGGTTGGCCGCCGCGATCAGCAGGAACCGGCTGGGATAGCGGATGTGCGCGTTGGCGCGGCTGACGAAGACCTCGCCTGTCTCGACCGGTTGGCGCAGGCTTTCCAGCACCTTGCGGTCGAATTCCGGCAGCTCGTCCAGGAACAGCACACCGTTATGGGCCAGGCTGATCTCTCCCGGCTTGGCCTTGGGGCCGCCGCCGACGATGGCCGGGGATGACGCGGTGTGGTGCGGGCTTTGAAAGGGCGCGCGGCGCGAGATCTGGCCGTTCTTCAGCAGCCCCGCCACCGAATGCACCATCGAGGTCTCCAGCGCCTCGCGTGCGGTCAGGGGTGGCATCAGGCCGGGCAGGCGTGCCGACAGCATGGATTTGCCCGCGCCGGGGGGACCGACCATCAGCAGATGATGACGCCCCGCGGCGGCGATCTCAAGCGCGCGTTTGGCGCGTTCCTGGCCGCGGACATCGGACAGGCACGGGGGCTGGGGACCGTCGACGACCTGGCCGGGGCGGGCCGGCGCGATGGGCGCGCGGTCGGTCAGGTGATCGACCACGGCGCGCAGCGTGTCGGCGGCCAAGACCGGCACCTGTTCGATCCACGCGGCCTCGGCGCCGCAGGCGCGCGGACAGATCAGCGCGCGGTCGTCATCCGCGGCCGCGACGGCGGCGGGCAGCGCGCCCGCGACCGCGACCAGCCGCCCGTCCAGCGCCAGCTCGCCCAGGGCCACGCAGCGGGCCAGTTCCTCCCGGGGCACGATGTCCAGCGCGGCCAGCACCGCCAGCGCGATGGGCAGGTCGAAATGCGACCCCTCCTTGGGCAGATCGGCGGGCGACAGGTTCACCGTCAGTCGCTTGTTCGGCAGGGCGATGGCCAGCGCGCCGAAGGCCGCACGGACGCGTTCCTTGGCTTCGCTGACGGCCTTGTCGGGCAGACCCACGATGGAGAAGCCGGGCAGGCCCGCCGCCACGGCGCATTGCACCTCGACCAGGCGGGCCTCGATGCCTTCGAAGGCCACGGAATAGGCGATGGCGACCATATTACCCCTCGGTTGTCCCGGAATGGTTAACGGCAGCGACCTTAAGGAAGCGTTAACGGGCGCGCTTTCCTTGCGGCAGCGGCGCCGCGTCGCTATCTGGGGCGCAGGACCGATGGGGTAGCGCATGCAGGACAGGCGGATATTGCTGATCGTGGGCGGCGGGATCGCGGCCTTCAAGGCGCCGGCGCTGATCCGGCTGCTGCGGGCGGCGGGCGCGTCGGTGACGCCGGTGCTGACAGCGGCGGGCGCGCAGTTCACCACGCCCATGACCCTGTCCGTGCTGGCCGGAGAGCCGGTTCACGACACGCTGTGGGATCAGGGTGCCGAGGCCGAGATCGGCCATATCCAGCTGTCGCGGCAGGCCGATCTGGTCGTCGTGGCCCCAGCTACGGCCGATCTGATGGCCAAGATGGCCCAGGGATTGGCGAATGATCTGGCATCCACGCTGCTGCTGGCGACGGACAAGCGCGTTCTGATCGCGCCGGCGATGAACGTGCGGATGTGGCACCACCCCGCGACGCAGCGCAACCTGGCCACGCTGCGGGGCGACGGCGTGCTGTTCGTCGGCCCGGACGAGGGCGACATGGCCTGCGGCGAATACGGCGCGGGCCGCATGGCCGAACCCGAGGCGGTCGTGGCCGCGATCCGTGCGGCCCTGACCGACGGGCCGCTGACGGGGCGGCATGTGATCGTGACGTCCGGCCCCACGCATGAGCCGATCGACCCGGTGCGCTATATCGCCAACCGCTCCAGCGGGGCGCAGGGGGCGGCGATCGCTGCGGCGCTGCGCGATCTGGGCGCGCGGGTCAGCTTCGTGACCGGCCCCGCATCCGTGCCCGCGCCGCAGGGCGTCGACGTGATCGCGGTGGAAACGGCGCAGCAGATGCGGGATGCGGTCGCGGCTGCGCTGCCCGCCGATGCGGCGGTGATGGCGGCGGCGGTGGCCGATTGGCGCGTGCTGAACGGCAGCGACCAGAAGATCAAGAAGACCGGCGACATGCCGACGCTGCAGATGGCCGAAAACCCGGACATCCTGGCTTGGATCAGCCGCGATGCGCGCCGTCCGCGCCTGGTCGTGGGGTTTGCGGCGGAAACGCAGGACGTGACTGCCCATGCGACCGCGAAGCGGCTGCGCAAGGGCTGCGACTGGATCGTGGCGAACGATGTCAGCCCCGCGACGGGCATCATGGGGGGCAGCCACAACACCGTCACGCTGATCACCGAAACCGGGGCCGAGGACTGGCCGCGGATGGACAAGCATGCCGTGGCGGCCCGGTTGGCCGCGCGGATCGCGGAGGCATTGGCATGAGAACCTATCTGGACTGGAACGCCACCACGCCGCTGCGCCCCGAGGTCAAGGCCGCCATCACCGAGGCGCTGGAAATCTCCGGCAACCCGTCATCGGTCCATACCGAGGGGCGGGCCGCCAAGATGGCGCTGGAACGCGCCCGCGAGCAGGTGGCCGTGGCCTTGGGCGCAGACGGGGCCGACGTGGTCTTCACCGCCGGCGCGACCGAGGCCGCGGCGATGGTCCTGGGACAGGGCGGGTTCCACTGCGCCCCCGTGGAACACAGCGCCGTCAAGGTCTGGTGCGAGGCGGACCTGCCAGTCGACGGCGACGGCATCGTCACAGTGACCGACCCCGCACGAACCAGCCTGCAGCTGGCCAATAATGAGACCGGCGTGATGCAGGACCTGCCGCAGGGGCTGCATTCCAGCGACCTGACGCAGGCCTTCGGCAAGGTGCCCATGGCGTTCAACTGGCTTGGCGTGACGGCAGGCTTCGTCAGCGCGCACAAGCTGGGCGGGCCAAAGGGAATCGGTGCGCTGATCCTGAAGAAAGGCACCGACCTGCCTCCGCTGATCAAGGGCGGCGGGCAGGAGCAGGGGCGCCGTGCGGGGACCGAGAACCTGATCGGCATCCTGGCCTTTGCCGCCGCCGCCACGGCCGCGCAGCGTGATCTGGACGCCGGGCTGTGGGACGCGGTCCGCGAGCGGCGCGACGCGCTGGAGGCGCGGATCTGCGACATCGCGCCCGGCGCGGTGATCGTCGGAAAGGCCGTGCGGCGCTTGCCGAACACGACATGCCTTCTTACATCGGGGTGGAAGGGCGAAACCCAGGTCATGCAGATGGATCTGGCAGGGTTCGCGATCTCGGCTGGCTCGGCCTGTTCATCGGGCAAGGTCCGGGCCAGCGGCGCCCTGCAGGCGATGGGGTTCGACGATCAGCTTGCGCAATCGGCGATCCGGATCTCGATAAGCCCCGCTGTTGGGGACGATCAGATCAACCGATTTGCGGATGCCTGGGAAAAGGCGTATTCACGCTGGCGCGACAGGAATGGACCGACCGCGGCCATTTGAGGAAAAGGACTGAAGGATGACGGACATCACCGATCTTGACGTGCGCGAAGGCGTAGACCGGGAAACGGTCGAGACTGTCCAGAACATGGGCAGCTACAAATACGGCTGGAACACCGAGATCGAGATGGACTATGCGCCCAAGGGCGTGAACGAGGATATCGTCCGTCTGATCTCGGCCAAGAACCAGGAACCGGAATGGATGACCGAATGGCGGCTGGAAGCCTATCGCCGCTGGGTCACCATGGCAGAGCCGAAATGGGCGATGCTGAACTATCCCGAGATCGACTATCAGGACCAGTATTACTATGCGCGTCCCAAGAGCATGGAGGAGAAGCCCAAGTCGCTGGACGACGTGGACCCCAAGCTGCTGGCGACCTATGACAAGCTGGGCATCCCGCTGCGCGAGCAGATGATCCTGGCGGGCGTCGAGGGCGCCGAGGATGCGCCCGCCGAGGGTCGCCGCGTGGCCGTGGACGCCGTCTTCGACAGCGTTAGCCTGGGCACGACCTTCAAGGACGAACTGGCCAGGGCCGGGGTGATCTTCTGTTCGATCAGCGAGGCGATCCGCGAGCATCCCGAACTGGTGCGCAAGTACCTGGGATCGGTCGTACCGCAGTCTGACAACTATTTCGCGACGCTGAACAGCGCCGTCTTCTCGGATGGCAGCTTCGTCTACATCCCGCCCGGCGTGAAGTGCCCGATGGAGCTGTCGACCTATTTCCGCATCAATGCGGAGAACACCGGCCAGTTCGAACGGACCCTGATCATCGCCGACAAGGGCGCCCATGTCAGCTACCTGGAAGGCTGCACCGCGCCCAAGCGCGACACCAACCAGCTGCATGCCGCAGTCGTTGAGCTGGTCATCCTCGAGGATGCCGAGATCAAGTACTCGACCGTCCAGAACTGGTTCCCCGGCGACGAGGACGGCAAGGGCGGCATCTACAACTTCGTCACCAAGCGCGCCGACTGCCGCGGCGACCGGGCCAAGGTGATGTGGACGCAGGTCGAGACCGGCTCGGCGATCACCTGGAAGTACCCGTCCTGCATCCTGCGCGGCAACGAGAGCCAGGGCGAGTTCTATTCGATCGCCATCGCCAACAACTGGCAGCAGGCCGATACCGGCACCAAGATGATTCACCTGGGCAAGAACACGCGTTCGCGGATCGTGTCCAAGGGGATTTCGGCAGGGCAGGCGCAGAACACCTATCGCGGGCTGGTCACCATGCACCCGCGCGCCACGAACAGCCGCAACTATACCCAGTGCGACAGCCTGCTGATCGGCGACAAGTGCGGGGCGCATACCGTGCCCTATATCGAGGTCAAGAACAGCAGCAGCCGCGTGGAGCACGAGGCGACGACCAGCAAGGTCGACGACGACCAGCTGTTCTATTGCCGGTCGCGCGGGATGGACGAGGAAGAGGCCGTGGCGCTGGTCGTCAACGGGTTCTGCCGCGAGGTCCTGCAGGCCCTGCCCATGGAATTCGCCATGGAGGCGCAGGCGCTGGTCGCGATCTCGCTGGAAGGCTCGGTGGGCTGATCGATCCGGCCGGGCATTGCTGCCCGGCCACCATAGATGCGGCGCCCCGGTGGCGCCTTTGCCGTTTGAGGGAAATATGCTGAAAATCAACAACCTGCACGTCAAACTTGAGGACGAGGACAAGCAGATCCTGAAGGGTCTGACGCTGGAGGTTCCGGCCGGAGAGGTCCATGCGATCATGGGCCCGAACGGGTCGGGCAAGTCCACGCTGTCCTATGTCCTGTCGGGCCGCGACGGCTATGAGGTCACCGACGGCTCCGCCACGCTGGACGGCGAGAGCCTGCTGGACATGGAGCCCGAGGAGCGTGCGGCCGCGGGCCTTTTCCTGGCGTTCCAGTACCCGGTCGAGATTCCGGGCGTCGGCAACATGACGTTCCTGCGCACCGCCGTGAACGCGCAACGCAAGGCGCGCGGCGAGGCCGAGCTGACCGCCGGAGAGTTTCTGAAGGTCGTGCGCGCCAAGGCGGCAGAGCTGCAGATCAGCCCCGACATGCTGAAGCGCCCAGTCAATGTCGGCTTTTCGGGCGGCGAGAAGAAGCGCAACGAGATCCTGCAGATGGCCATGCTGGAGCCCCGCATGTGCATCATGGACGAGACCGATTCGGGTCTGGACGTCGATGCGATGCGCCTTGTCAGCGACGGCGTGAACGCCCTGCGCAGCGAAGGCCGCAGCTTTCTGGTCATCACCCACTATCAGCGCCTGTTGAACCACATCCAGCCGGACGTCGTGCACATCATGTCCAACGGCCGGATCATCAAGTCGGGCGGCCCCGAACTGGCGCTGGAAGTCGAAGAGAACGGCTATGGCGACCTGTTGGCGGAGGCCGGCTGATGTCCGAATCCGCCGTTCAGGAAATCCAGACCCCGCAGGTCACCGGCGCGCCCAAGCCCGCCAATGCGCTGGATGCGCGGCTGGCTGCGACCACGCTGCCCACGGGTGGGTTCACCGCCGCCGCGCGCGCCGACGCGCTGGCACGGCTGCGCGCCATGGGCCTGCCGGGCCCGCGTGACGAATACTGGCGCTATACCGACCCGCGTCCGTTCAACGCGCCCGAGCCTCAGGCGCTGGCCATCGATACGGGCCCGGAATCGCCGCTATTCACCGCGCGTGACAAGCTGACGCTGGTCTTTGTCGACGGCGCGTTCGACGCCTCGGCATCCGACGACCTGTCGCTGGAAGGGATCGAGATCACCACCCTGGCACAGGCCGACCGGGCGGGCGATCATTGGTCGGCCGATCTGTACGGGACGCTGGAGCTGGCGGGTCAGACCCCGGTCAAGCGCCCCTTCGCGGCGCTGAATACGGCCGTCGCGGCCGACGGCCTGCTGATCCGCGTCACTGGCAAGCCTTCGCGTCCGGTGCATGTGCTGCATCGCCGCGGGTCGGACCGCGCGGATGCCGTCTGGCATCACGTGATCCAGGTTGAATCGGGTGCGGAACTGACGCTGCTGGAAAGCGGCATGGTCGGCGCGCGGTCGAACGGCATGATCGAGGCCGATCTGCTGCCGGGCGCCACGCTGCACCACATCGCGGCCAAGCGCGCCGTCGACCCCAAGGTCGGCCTGTCGCACCTGTTCGCCCGCGTGGGCGAGGGTGCGGTGCTGAAGAGTTTCGCGCTGGTCGTGAACGGCACCACCATGCGCCACGAGGCTGTCGTGGACATGGTCGGTGACGACGCGGTGGCCCATGTCGCTGCGGCGGTGCTGGGCGACGGCGATGTCGGTCCGTTTCACCATGACGATACCGTCTTCGTGACCCATGGCGCTTTGCGCGGCGAAAGCCGGCAGGTGTTCAAGAAGGTCCTGAAGAACGGGGCGACCGGCGTGTTCCAGGGCAAGATCCTGGTCAAGAACGGCGCGCAGAAGACCGACGGCTATCAGATCAGCCAGGCCCTGCTGCTGGACGAGGCCAGCCAGTTCCTGGCCAAGCCCGAGCTTGAGATCTATGCCGATGACGTCAAGTGCTCGCACGGGTCCACGACGGGTGCGATCGACGAGGGTGCGTTGTTCTACCTGCGCTCTCGCGGGGTGCCCTATGACCGGGCGATCGTGTTCCTGGTGCTGTCGTTCCTGGCCGACGCCCTGGCCGAGGTCGACGACGAGAGCCTGCGCGACGAGATCAACGAACGGCTGGACGCGTGGCTGACCGAACGCCCGCAGGGATGACCGGCCCGCGCGGCGGAATGGTGCTGCGCGTGCTGGAAAGCTGGTGGGCCCCGCGCCGGGTGGTGCGGGGCCTGTCGGCCATGCCCGACAGCACGCTGCTGGTCGTGCTGATGGTGGCGATGCTGATCACGCTGGTCGGGCAGGCGCCGGGCCTGTCGCGCGCGGCGCAGTTGGACCCGTCGATCCCGCTGGACGCGCGGATCGGGGGTGCGGCCCTTGGGACCATGTTCATGATGCCGCTGGTGGCCTATGCCATGGCGGGGCTGACGGCGCTGCTCAGCCGCCTGACCCCGTGGCGGCTGGAGGCGCGCCATGCGCGCCTGGCGCTGTTCTGGGCGTTGATGGCGGTGGCGCCCGCGACGCTTTTGGGCGGGATGGTGGCGGGGCTGATCGGCCCGTCCCCCGCGCTGACCCTGACCCGCACGGTGGCGGGTGCGGGATTCCTGTTCATCTGGGGCGCCGGGATCATGGCGCTGGCGAGACGCAAATGACCTTCGACGACTTCAAGGCGCTGGCGCGCCGGACCCTGCGCGATCCAGAAGGGGCGGCCCGCTGGTTGATCGACCAGCGCTGGCCGATGCAGGTGCGCTGGATGGCGCTGGTTCTGGCGGTGTCGCTGTCGGGGCTGCTGGCCTACGGTTCGACCCTGCTGTTCCCGCTGCCCTCGGACGAGGGGGCGGCCGTGTTCTCGATCAGCCGGCAGCCGCTGGTCCTGGCCGGAATGCAACTGGTCGCGATCGTTCTGGGCGCGGGTCTGATGGCCGGGGTCGGGCGCATGTTCGGCGGCCACGGCCGGTTCGAGGATGCCCTGCTGCTGACCGTCTGGATCGAGGTGATGCTGCTGGTCGTGCAGGTCGCCCAGATCGTGCTGTCGCTGGCCCTGCCGGGGCTGGCGGGGATCCTGGGGATCATCGCGGTCGCGCTGTTCCTGTGGCTGACGGTGCAGTTCACCAAGGCGCTCCACGGGTTCACCAGCGGCCCCAAGGTGCTGCTGGTCATGTTCGGCACGCTGCTGGTCATGGGATTCGTCCTGTCGTTTTTCATGGCCGCGCTTGGCCTCATGCCGGAGATGCCGCAATGAGCTTTGACGTCAACGCCGTCCGCGCCGATTTTCCGATCCTGTCGACGACGGTCAACGGGCGCCCGCTTGTCTATCTGGACAGCGGCGCCAGCGCGCAGAAGCCGCGCGTCGTGATCGACGCCATCACCCGCGCCTATGAAGGCGAATACGCCAATGTCCATCGCGGCCTGCATTACCTGTCGAACCTTGCGACCGACAATTACGAACGCGTCCGCGGGATCATCGCACGGTTCCTGAACGCGCCTGCGGTCGACGAGGTGATCTTCACCAGCGGCTCGACCGAGGCGCTGAACCTGGTCAGCTATGCCTGGGCCGCGCCGCGCCTGCAGGCCGGCGATGAGATCGTGCTGTCGCTGCTGGAGCATCACGCCAATATCGTGCCGTGGCATTTCCTGCGCGAACGCCAGGGCGTCGTGCTGAAATGGGTCGAACCCGATGCGGATGGCAGCCTGCCGCCGGAAAAGGTGCTGGCCGCCATCACGCCGCGCACGCGGATGCTGGCGCTGACGCATATGTCGAACGTGACCGGGACGGTCGTGGACATCGCGGCGATCCGCCGCGGCACCGACCTGCCGATGGTCGTGGACGGGTCGCAGGCCGCGGTCCACATGCCGGTGGACCTGTCGACGCTTGGCGCCGATTTCTACTGCATCACGGGGCACAAGCTTTACGGTCCCTCCGGCTCGGGCGCGATCTGGATCCGCGCCGACCGCCAGGCCGAGATGCGGCCCTTTCTGGGCGGCGGCGACATGATCCGCACCGTCAGCCGCGATGCCGTCACCTATAACGACCCGCCCCTGCGGTTCGAGGCGGGCACGCCCGGCATCGTCAACCAGATCGGCCTGGGCGTCGCGCTGGAATACATGATGTCCCTGGGGATGGAGAACATCGCCGCCCATGAGTGCGCGCTGCGCGATCACGCCCGCGACCGCCTGCGCGCGCTGAACTGGCTGCAGGTGCAGGGCGATGCGCCGGGCAAGGGCGCGATCTTCTCCATGACGATGGACGGGGCGCACGCGCATGACATCTCGACCATCCTGGACAAGAAGGGAATCGCGGTCCGTGCGGGCAGCCATTGCGCCATGCCCCTGATGGAGCATCTGGGAATCAATGCCAGCGCCCGTGCCAGCTTTGCGATGTACAACACGCAGGCAGATGTGGACGCGCTGGTCGAAGGATTGATCTTCTGCCGCGAGCTTTTCGCCTGATTCTTGCAAAGATTTCCAGGGGCGTCGAAGAATGCCCGATAAATCTTGCCGGATGGCGGGAATGTCTGCATCCCTGACCCATCATCAGCGATGGGGGCGGGAATGGCCGAGGTTCTGGTTCTGGGTGCGGGTATGGTGGGCGTCAGCACCGGTCTGGCGCTGCAGGCACGCGGGCATGACGTCACCATCATCGAACGCGGCGTGCCGGGGCGCGAGACCAGCTATGGCAATGCCGGCCTGATCCAGACCGAAGCGGTCGAGCCCTATGCCATGCCGCTGTCGCCCGGCGCGCTGTTCCAGATCGCGCTTGGGCGCGGCTATGACGTGAAATGGACGCCGCAGGGCCTGCTGTCGCAACTGGGTGCGGTGGCCACCTATGCGTGGAATTCGCGGCCTGCCGCGCACAGGCGGGCATCGGTGACATGGGGCAAGCTGATCCGCCAGTCGACCGACCGCCACGGCCCCTTGATCGCGGCGGCGGGCGCAGACAACATCATCCGCCGCAACGGCTATATCGAGATCCACCGCACCCCCGCCAAGATGGAGGCCGCCCGCAAGACCTCCGAACGTTTCGCGACCGAGTTCGGCGTGCAGGCGCGGCTGATGAGCGGGGCTGAACTGCGCGCGATGGAGCCCGCGATCCGCATCGAGGTCGAGGGCGCGACCCACTGGTCCGACAGCTGGAACTGCGCCGATCCGGGCGGCCTGGTCGCCAGCTATGCGGCGCTGTTCCAGAAGCGGGGCGGGCGCGTCGTGAACGGTGATGCCGGTGACCTGCACCGCCATGGCGCGGGCTGGCGCGCCGACGAGGTCGAGGCGGAGCATGCCGTCATCGCGCTTGGGCCCTGGTCGCCGATGCTGACGCAGCGCTTTGGCCTCAAGGTGCCGATGGTGTTCAAGCGCGGCTATCACAAGCATTATCACATGGAGCTGCCGCCCCATCACCCGATCGCCGATTTCGGCAATTCGGTCGTCCTGTCGCCGATGCGCCGCGGTCTGCGCATCGCCACCGCGGCCGAGCTGACGCCCCATCCGCGCCTGTCGCCGCCGCAGCTGAAGCATGGCGAGAAGGCCGCGCGCGAGCTGTTCGACATCGGGGCGGCGGTCGAGGCCGAACCCTGGACCGGACGGCGCCCCTGCATGCCCGACATGCTGCCCGTGGTGGGCCGCGTGCCGGACCAGCCGAACCTGTGGGCGCATTTCGGTCACGGCCACCAGGGCTTTACCCTGGGCCCGGTCACGGCCGAAATCCTGGCGGATGAGCTGTCGGGCGGCGAAGGCTGGGCGGAACTTCAGCCGGGGCGTCTGAAACGCGGTTGAAACCGGGCGGCTGCCATCACATCTTGAGGGCAACTCCGAACGGATCAGGAACCTCATGGGTCACAACAACACCAACGCGCCCGTGATGCGCGTTCCCGAAGTGACCCGCCCCAAGCTGGAGGGCGGGAAACGCTTTGCATTGAAAAGCGAATTTGAACCGGCGGGCGATCAGCCCACGGCCATCGCCGAACTGGTGGCGGGCGTCGGCGCCGGAGAGCGCGACCAGGTGCTGCTGGGGGCCACGGGGACGGGCAAGACCTTCACCATGGCCAAGATCATCGAGGAGACGCAGCGTCCCGCGATCATCCTGGCGCCCAACAAGACGCTGGCCGCCCAGCTTTACGGCGAATTCAAGGGGTTCTTCCCCGACAACGCGGTCGAGTACTTTGTCAGCTATTACGACTATTACCAGCCCGAGGCCTATGTGGCCCGCAGCGATACCTATATCGAGAAGGAATCGCAGATCAACGAGGCCATCGACCGGATGCGCCACAGTGCCACCCGGGCGTTGCTGGAACGCGATGACGTGATCATCGTGGCCTCGGTCAGCTGCATCTATGGCATCGGTTCGGTCGAGACCTATTCGGCGATGACCCAGGACATGGTCGTGGGCGAAAGCTATGACCAGCGCGAGTTCCTGGGCCAGCTGGTCGCGCAGCAGTACAAGCGGCTGGACACCAGCTTTCAGCGCGGCAGCTTTCGCGTGCGCGGCGATCTGGTCGAGGTCTGGCCCGCCCACCTTGAGGACCGCGCCTGGCGGTTCGACTTCTTCGGCAACGAACTGGAGGCGATCACCGAGTTCGATCCGCTGACCGGGGTCAAGACCGACAGCTTCAAGCAGATCCGCATCTATGCCAGCAGCCACTATGTGACGCCGCGCCCGACGTTGCAGCAGGCGATCAAGGGCATCAAGCAGGAACTGGCGATGCGCCTGAAGCAGCTGACCGAGGAGGGCAAGCTGCTGGAGGCGCAACGCCTGGAGCAGCGCACCGCCTTTGACATCGAGATGCTGGAGGCGACCGGTGTCTGCAGCGGCATCGAGAACTACAGCCGCTATCTGACCGGGCGCGCGCCCGGAGAGCCGCCCCCCACGCTGTTCGAGTTCATCCCGGACAACGCGATCGTCTTTGCCGACGAAAGCCACGTGTCGGTCCCGCAGATCGGCGGAATGTACCGGGGCGACTTCCGGCGCAAGTTCACCTTGGCGGAACACGGCTTCCGTCTGCCGTCCTGCATGGACAACCGCCCGCTGAAGTTCGAGGAATGGGACGCGATGCGGCCCCAGTCCGTGTTCGTTTCGGCCACGCCTGCGCAATGGGAGATGGACCAGACCGGCGGCGTCTTCACCGAACAGATCATCCGCCCGACGGGCCTTCTGGACCCCAAGATCGAGATCCGCCCGGTCGAGATGCAGGTCGACGACCTGCTGGACGAGGTGCGCCGCGTGACCGCCGCAGGTTACCGCACGCTGGTCACCACGCTGACCAAGCGCATGGCCGAGGATCTGACCGAATACCTGCACGAGCAGGGCATCAAGATCCGCTACATGCACAGCGACATCGACACGATCGAGCGGATCGAGATCCTGCGCGACCTGCGGTTGGGCGCGTTCGACGTGCTGGTCGGCATCAACCTGCTGCGCGAGGGGTTGGACATTCCCGAATGCGGGCTGGTGGCCATTCTGGACGCCGACAAGGAAGGCTTCCTGCGGTCCGAGACGTCGCTGATCCAGACCATCGGTCGGGCGGCACGGAATTCCGAAGGGCGGGTCATCATGTATGCCGACCGGATCACCGGCAGCATGGAACGGGCCATGGCCGAAACCGAACGGCGTCGCGCCAAACAGATGGCCTATAACGAGGAGCACGGCATCACGCCCCAGACGGTCCGCAAGAACGTCGAGGACGTGCTGGCAGGCCTGTGGCATGGCGACACCGACCAGTCGCGCGTGACTACGAAGGTGGACAAGCCGCTGATCGGCGCGAACCTGGCCGCCCATCTGGACGCGATGCGCACCCAGATGCGCAAGGCCGCAGAGAACCTGGAGTTTGAAGAGGCCGCGCGCCTGCGCGACGAGGTCAAGCGGCTGGAGGCGGTGGACCTGGCGATCTCGGACGATCCGATGGCGCGGCAGTCGGTGATCGAGGAGGCGGCCGAGGCCGCCGTCAAATCATCGGGCCGTTCGACCGCCGGACGGGCCGGTCAACGGGGCGGCAACAAGCGGTCCAAGCGCGGCCGCTAGCTGCATTCCACCCGGGCGATCCAGCCCTTGGCGTCCAGGAACATGGTCAGGCGCGCGGGATTGTAGTCGCGCGTCATGACGCCTTGGTTGTGCACCTCGCGCTTGCGCAGGTTGGGCGGCAGGCGGACCTCGCCGATGTTGCGTCCGACCAGGGCCTGGTGCTGGGACAGGTCGCACTGGCGGGCGGGAACGTCATAAGGGCTGCCGGCGCAGGCGCCCAGGGTCAGCATCAGCAGCGACGCGCAAAGGACAGGGTGGCGAAAGGGGGTCATGATCACGTCTCTCTCATGTGACAACGGCGTGTTGGAATGCCAACGTGGGCCATGTTCAGTTGTTCCGGTGGCAAGATGATGAAACATACGGTTTGGGTGGCGATGGTGGCATTCTGGCCCGCCGTCGCGCAATCCTCGACGGACGAGGCATGGGCCGAACTGCGCGACCGCACCGTGGCGGAATGCACGCGCCTGGCGCAGGACGCGGCGCCCGACGCGGAACTGTCCGTGACCCCGAACGAATTCGGCACCGAGACACACGCGCTGGCACTGGTCGTCGCGACGCTGCCGGACCGTCTGCCGGAACTGTCGGTCTGCCTGCTAGACAAGCAGACCGGAGCGGCGCGGCTGAGCGTTCCGTTCCAGGATCTGCCCGATACCCTGCAGCCCTGACCTGCGTCGGCATGACCGGGGCAGGGGGCTTGATCCGCCGCCCGGATTTGGCGATACAGCGGACAGTCAATCCGAAGGATCACCCATGCCCGTGCGCATCTATCAGCCCGCCCGCACCGCGATGCAGTCCGGTACCGCCAAGACCAAGGGCTGGGTGCTGGAATTCCCGCCCGCCGACGCGCGCGAGGTCGATCCGCTGATGGGCTGGACCAGCAGCGGCGACACCCAAAGCCAGGTCCGCCTGCGCTTTGACACCCGCAAGCAGGCCGAGGATTACGCCCGCGATCATGGACTGGAATTCGTGGTGCAGGAACCGCACCGCCGCGGCACGAACATCCGCCCCCGCGGCTATGGCGAGAATTTCGCCACCGACCGCCGCGAGCCATGGAGCCACTGAGGCCGCATCCGCCATCGACACAAAGCTTTGCTGACCGCCCCCGGGCGGTCATCTGCATTTGAGGGATATTCCATGACCGTCACGCATCTTGTCACCCATTCCGGCGGCTTTCACGCCGATGAGGTCCTGTCCTCGGTCATCCTGACCCGCCTGCACCCGCAGGCGCGGATCATGCGGACGCGCGACGCCGACTGGATCACGCCTGCGGAAGGGCGGATCATCTATGACGTGGGCCGCGATTTCGATGCCGCGCGCATGATCTTCGATCACCATCAGAAATCTCCTCCGCTGCGCGACGACGGCCAGCCCTACAGTTCCTTCGGACTGATCTGGCGGCAGTTCGGGCGCGACTACCTGGCCGCGCTGCAGGTGCCCGAAGCAGATATCGAGGCGATCCATGCGGCGATTGACGCCGACCTGGTGCTGCCCATCGACCTGGTCGACAACGGCGCGCTGTCGCCGACGGGGCCGCTGGCCGATCTGTCCCTGCCGATGCTGCTGGAGAGCCTCAAGCCCGTCTTCGATGACCGCAGCCCCGACGCCGACGACCGTGCCTTTGACGGTGCGGTCGCGATCGCCCGCGCCTTCGTCGAAGCGGCCGTGGCCCGCAAGGCCGCAAAGCATCGCGCCGAGGCCGTCGTTATGGCAGCCATCGCCGCCGCGGGCGACGGTCGGGTGCTGGAACTGCCGATGGGGATGCCGTTTCGCTCCGCCATCACCGCGGCGGGGGCGGACCATCTGCTGTTCGTGATCCATCCGCGGGACACGGACTGGGCGGTGACCGGCATCCGCCGCGATGCGGACGGGTTCGCTCTGCGCGCAGACCTGCCGGCAACCTGGGCCGGCCTGACCGATGGCGCCTTCGAGGCTGCATCGGGCGTTTCCGGGGCGCGTTTTTGTCACAACGCCCGCTTCATCGCCGTGGCCGCCGATCGCGACGCCGCTTTGCGTCTTGCCGACCTGGCGGTGGCGGCAAGCGACGTCTGACGGCTGACAGCCGGAGCCATCGGACAGCCCTGCGGTCAGGCGACTGCAGGGCACGGGATAGAATGCGCAAGCTGCCGACGTGAATACGTTGCAGTCATCATCGAAGTTTGGGGAATGTTGTGCCGTCTGCCGGGCACCTGTGTGTTTAACCAAACCTACTCAAGAACTTAGAAAGGTCTGGCTCCGGCGGTAGGGATCGAACCTACGACCAATTGATTAACAGTCAACTGCTCTACCGCTGAGCTACGCCGGAACACGGGGCGGATATAGCAACCTCGGTCAGGGGCGTCCAGTGGCGTTCTGGGGTTTTTTGTCATCCGGTCGAAAAAACCGTCTCGATCGTCAAAACGCCGGTAAAATCAACGGCTCCGATCTGGGACAGGGCGATCAGATGGGCCAGGACGTTGCGCATGGCGATGGGAAGGACCGGTTCGGGCACCGCATAGATACGGCGCGCGAGGCCCGCCGCGGAATCGGGGCGGACCCGCAGGGCGGCCAGGATCTGGGACGTGCGGTCGCGGCGATGCCGCGCCAGTTCCGCGATCCGGTCCTGCGGGGCCGTGATCGCGGGCCCGTGGGTCGGCAGCAGGACGCGCGGCGACAGTGCCGCAAGCCGTTCCAGCGAGCGGAAGTATTCCACCAGGTCCCCATCCGGCGGAGAGATCAGCGTCGATGACCAGCCCATCACCAGGTCGCCGCAGAAGATCCGGTCACCCCATTGGAACGACAGGTGCCCTGCCGCATGACCGGGCGTGTGCCACGCTGTCAGCGACCAGTCTGGCGTGGTGATCACCTCCTGGTCGCGCAGGTGGCGGTCGGGCGCGAAGGCGTGGTCCAGCCCCTCGCCCCCGCCAAGGCCCTCCAGCGCCAGGCGGGACATCAGCGGCGACCGCCCTGCTAGCGCATCGCCGAAGGCCAGCACCGGGGCGCCGGTCAGGCGGGACAGGCGTGCGGCTCCGGCGCTATGGTCGCGATGCGCGTGCGTGATCAGGATATGGCTGATGCGGCCGCGGCCGGCGCGGGCGACGGCGTCGATATGGGCGGGATCGTCGGGGCCGGGGTCGATCACCGCGACATGGCTGTCGCCCAGCAGGAAGGTGGTCGTGCCCGGCCCGGTCAGGGGGGACGGATTCGGGGCCAGGATCTGCAGCGGCTCTTTCGCAGGCGGGGTCATGGGGCTAGCCTAGCGCGCAACGCAGGAGGCCGCCATGTCGAACAATGCCGACGCCACGCAGATGCGCAAGCTGGTCCCGCGGGGCCTCTATGCGCGCGCGGCGCTGATCCTGTTCCTGCCGGTCGTGGTGGTGACGACTGTGGTCAGCGTGATGTTCCTGCAGCGCCATTTCGAGGGCGTGACCCGGCAGATGACCGCCAGCATGTCGCACGAGCTGACCTTCGTCGCGCGGCTGATCGACAGTGCCGCGACGCCCGACGCGGCGCGGCGCGCCGGGGTGTCCGTCGCGCGCCCGCTGGAGCTGGAACTGGCGCTGCCGGTCGATCCGCCTGCCGAGGATCGGCGGCTGTTCTATGATTTTTCGGGGCGGGTGGTGACCGAGGTGCTGCGCGACGCGCTGCCGCAGGTGATCTCGGTCGATCTGGCCAGCAGCGACCGGCGGGTGTCGGTGGCGCTGGACGGACCGCACGGACCCTATGCGCTGAGCTTCGAGCGGCGGCGGGTCAGTGCGTCGAACCCGCACCAGCTGCTGGTGCTGATGGTGTTCACGTCGGTCCTGATGACGGGGATCGCGATGATCTTCCTGCGCAACCAGCTGCGCCCGATCCGGCGGCTGGCCTATGCGGCCGAGGAATACGGCAAGGGGCGCATCGTGCCCTATCGCCCGTCCGGGGCGGTCGAGCTGCGCAGCGCGGGCACCGCGTTCCTGGACATGCGCAACCGGCTGGAGCGCCAGAACGACCAACGAAAGCTGATGATGTCTGGAATCAGCCACGACCTGCGCACACCGCTGACGCGGATGAAGCTGGGGCTGTCGATGATCGGGCCCGACATGCCGCCTGAGCCCGGCGACATCAGCGCGATGGAGGCCGACATCGCGGAGATGAACCGCATGGTCGACGGCTTTCTGGACTATGCCCGCGACGACGCGCAGGACAGCGCGCCCCAGCCCATCGCCGCCGCGGGTTTCCTGGAGGGCCTGGTCGCGGACGCGCAACGCGCCGGCCAGCAGGCCAGCCTGGTCCAGTTCGAGGGCGATCGGGACGGGCTGGCCACGTTCCGCCCCGACATGCTGCGCCGCGCGCTGGAGAACCTGATCGGCAACGCGGTGCGTTACGGCAGCCGGGCCGAGATGGACGCCTCGCTTGGCCCGCGCAGCCTGCGGATCGGGATCGAGGATGACGGCCCCGGCATCCCGGAGGACAGCCTGGACGCGGCGATGCGGCCCTTTACCCGGCTGGATCCGTCGCGGCGCAGGAACAGCGCGCAGGGGGCCGGGCTGGGCCTGGCCATCGCTGCGGACGTGGCGCGCGCGCATGGCGGGCAGCTGCGGCTTGGCCGCGGCCCGCGTCTGGGCGGTCTGCGGGCAGAGATCGTCATTCCGCGCTGACGAAATAGGTGGCATTGTTGCGGTCATATTGAACGCGGGGGGCGACACCCCTAGATTGATCGCATGCAGAGGCCGCGCGTCGCCATGACGGGGCCGCGGCTTCGGGCAGAAAGGACATACCATGACGGAATTCACCACCCAGACCTATCCGGTGCTGCCCCTGCGGGATATCGTCGTCTTCCCGCACATGATCGTTCCCCTGTTCGTCGGACGCGAGAAATCGGTCCGCGCGCTGGAGGCCGTGATGGAATCGGACAGCCCGATCCTGCTGGCCGCCCAGAAGGACGCGGCCATCGACGAGCCCACCGAGGAGGGCATCTTCCGCGCCGGTGTTCTGGCCAACGTGCTGCAGTTGCTCAAGCTGCCGGACGGCACCGTGAAGGTGCTGGTCGAGGGCCGCGAGCGTGTCGAGATCACCGACTTCGTACCCCATGACGACCATTTCATGGCCGAGGCCCGTGTCCTGGACGAGACGATGGGCGACGAGGCCACGGTGGCCGCGCTGGTGCGCACCGTGACCGAGGAGTTCGAGCGTTACGTCAAGGTCCGCAAGAACATCCCTGAGGAGGTCGTGACCGCCGTGTCCGAGGCGTCCGAGCCCGGCAAGCTGGCCGACCTTGTCGCCGGACACATGGGCATCGACCTTGAGCGCAAGCAGGACCTGCTGGACACGCTGGAGGTCGCGGCACGCCTTGAGAAGATCTATGGCCACATGCAGGGAGAGATGTCTGTCCTGCAGGTCGAGAAGAAGATCAAGTCGCGCGTCAAGACCCAGATGGAGAAGACACAGCGCGAATACTATCTGAACGAGCAGATGAAGGCGATCCAGAAGGAGCTGGGCGACGGCGAGGACGGCCAGAACGAGCTGGCCGAGCTGGAGCAGAAGATTGCCGCCACCAAGTTCAGCAAGGAGGCCCGCGACAAGGCCGAGGGTGAGCTGAAGAAGCTGAAGTCGATGTCACCCATGTCGGCCGAGGCGACCGTCAGCCGCAACTACCTGGACTGGCTGTTGTCGCTGCCCTGGGGCGTCAAGTCGCGCACCCGCAAGGATCTTGGCCGCGCCGAGGCGATCCTGGACGCCGACCACTATGGTCTGGACAAGGTCAAGGAGCGGATCGTCGAGTATCTGGCCGTGCAGGCCCGCAGCCAAAAGCTTAAGGGCCCGATCCTGACGCTGGTCGGTCCTCCGGGCGTGGGCAAGACCTCGCTTGGACGGTCCATCGCCAAGGCGACGGGGCGCGAGTTCATCCGTATCAGCCTTGGCGGCGTGCGCGACGAGAGCGAGATCCGCGGTCATCGCCGGACCTATATCGGGTCCATGCCGGGCAAGATCATCCAGGCGCTGAAGAAGGCCAAGACGACCAACCCGCTGATCCTTCTTGATGAGATCGACAAGATGGGCCAGGATTTCCGGGGCGATCCGGCATCCGCCATGCTGGAGGTGCTGGATCCGGAACAGAACTCGACCTTCGTGGACCACTATCTTGAGGTGGAATACGATCTGTCGAACGTGATGTTCGTGACGACGGCCAACAGCTACAACATGCCGGGCCCGCTTCTGGACCGCATGGAGATCATCAGCCTGTCGGGCTATACCGAGGATGAAAAGCGAGAGATTGCCAAAGGCCACCTGCTGTCCAAGCAGATCGCCGCGAACGGTCTGCGCAAAGGAGAGTTCAGCGTCTCGGACGAGGCCCTGACCCACATGATCCGGTATTACACCCGCGAGGCCGGGGTTCGCTCGCTGGAGCGCGAGATCGCCAAGCTGGCCCGCAAGGCCGTGACGGAGATCCTGAAGGGCAAGGTCAAATCGGTCAAGGTGACGCCGGAGAAGGTCGAGGAATACCTTGGCGTGCGCCGCCACCGCTATGGCTTGGCCGAGAAGGAGGACCAGGTCGGCGTGGTGACGGGTCTTGCCTGGACCTCGGTCGGGGGCGATCTGCTGCAGATCGAGGCGCTGCGCCTGCCGGGCAAGGGTCGCGTCAAGACCACTGGCAAACTGGGCGAGGTGATGAAGGAATCGATCGACGCGGCGTCCAGCTTCGTGCGCTCGATCGCGCCGGATATCGGGGTCAGGCCCCCGGAATTCGACAAGCGCGACATCCACGTCCACGTCCCCGAGGGCGCCACGCCCAAGGATGGACCGTCGGCGGGCATCGCCATGGTGACCTCGGTCGTGTCGGTCATGACCGGCATCGCGGTCCGCAAGGACATCGCCATGACCGGCGAGGTGACCCTGCGCGGCAACGTGCTGGCCATCGGCGGGCTGAAGGAGAAGCTGCTGGCGGCCCTGCGTGGCGGTATCAAGACGGTGCTGATCCCGCAGGACAATGAAAAGGATCTGGTCGAGATCCCGGACAACGTCAAACAGGGGCTGACCATCATTCCGGTCAGCAACGTGCGCGAGGTTCTGCGCCACGCCCTGGTGCGCCAACCCAAGGCCATCGAATGGGACGAGGCCGCCGAAGAGGCGGCCGAGGCCGCGCGGCTAGCCAACCATCGCGGCAGCGATGGGCAGGGCAGCGCCGTCGCGCACTGACAGGGAGAGGGCCGGGGCAATCCCCGGCCCTTTTTCCATGGTGCGGGCAAGCGTTAACAAAGATTGACGCAACGTCAAATCGCGCTAGGCTGATCCCATCATTGCCTGACGGGGGGGAACAGCAATGCCAGCCGAAATCATCGGGGCCGACGGCCCGACGCCCGTGCTGCACGATCCGCATGTGGCGATCGTCGTTCAGAAGCGCGACTTCATCGACCGCGTTGTGGCCGCGACGGGCGCCCGGCGCACCGATGCGCGCCCGATCATCGAGGCGACGCTGGCGCAGCTTGGCATGGTCCTGTCCGCCGGGCACACCCTGGCGGTGCCGCCCCTGGGGCGGGCGCGAATCAATCTGGAGCGTGACGCCCGCGGCGGCGATGTCATCACGCTGCGACTGCGCCGCCGTGCCCCCCCACCGGCCTGATGGCGTGGAAAACAGCTAGTCGAAACGCGCATCGCCCTCTTGCAACCGGCTGCGGCTGGCGGTAATGACCAGCCCGACGGGTGATTAGCTCAGTGGTAGAGCGCTTCGTTCACATCGAAGATGTCAGGGGTTCAAATCCCTTATCACCCACCATTTCCCTTGCCGGTTTGCGCTTTTCGCCGCGGGCGCCTATATCGGCGGCCTTGACCCGCAATCCCGGACCGCCCATGCCCGACCCGATCAGTGATGCCGCGCGCCTTTCGGTCGCGCCGATGATGGACTGGACCGACCGCAATTGTCGGCGGTTCCACCGGCTGATGTCGCGCCGTGCGCTGCTGTACACCGAGATGGTGACCGCGCCGGCGATCATCCACGGCGACCGGCCGCGCCTGCTGGATCACGACGCCGCCGAACACCCGGTGGCGCTGCAATTGGGCGGATCGGACCCCGCGGAACTGGCCCAGGCCACGCGCCTGGCCGCCCCCTGGGGTTATGACGAGATCAACCTGAACTGCGGCTGTCCAAGCGACCGCGTGCAGTCCGGAGCCTTTGGTGCGATCCTGATGACCACGCCGCAGGTGGTCGCCGATTGCGTGGCGGCCATGCAGGACGTCGGCGCCGTGCCCGTGACCGTCAAGTGCCGCATCGGGGTGGACGACCAGCAGGCCGAACAGGTGCTGCCCGAATTTCTGGACATACTGCAGCGCACGGGCATCCGGCGGGTGACGATCCACGCGCGCAAGGCCTGGCTGAAGGGCCTGAGTCCCAAGGAAAACCGCGAGGTTCCGCCGCTGGACTATCCGCTGGTCCACGCGATGAAGGCGCAGTTCCCGGCGCTGCATCTGTCGATCAACGGCGGCATCGCGACGCTGGATCAGGCCCGCGACCAGCTGGCGGTGATGGACGGGGCGATGATCGGCCGCGCGGCCTATCACGAACCGTGGAACATCCTGGGCGGCGCGGATGCGCTGTGGGGCGACGTTCCGCCCTTTGCCGCCCCGGCCGAGGTCGCCGTGGCGATGCGCCCGATGATCGTTGACCACATCGCCAAAGGCGGGCGGCTGCACCAGTTCACGCGGCACATGCTGGGCCTGTTCCACGGCCAGCCCGGCGCCCGCGCCTGGAAGCGCACCCTGTCCGAGGGGGCGTCCAAGGGCGGCATCGAGGTCTATGACGCGGCCTTGGCGCAGGTGACCGAGGCCGCGCTGGCCTAACCGGCGGTCTTCTCCGCGACCTTGGCCGCGTTCCACAGGCGGTCCATCTCGGCCAGGTCGCTGTCCTCGGGGCGGCGGCCGTCGGCGGCCAGCGCGGCCTCGATGGCGGCAAAGCGGCGCGTGAACTTGGCGTTGGCGCGGCGCAGGGCCAGTTCGGGGTCGATCTTCAGGTGGCGGCCCAGATTGGCCATCACGAACAGCAGGTCGCCGAACTCCTCCTCCATCGCGTCGGGGCCCAGGGTGTCGCGGGCCTCGACCAGCTCGGCCGTCTCCTCGGTGATCTTGTCCAGGACATCCGCAGGGCCGGGCCAGTCAAACCCCACGCGCGCCGCCCGGTTCTGCAGCTTCAGCGCCCGCGTCAGCGCGGGCAGACCCAGGGCGACCCCGTCCAGCGTGCCGCGTTCGGCCTTGCCGGCCCGTTCGACGGCCTTGATCGCCTCCCAGTCCTTGACCTGCTGTTCGGCGGACTTGTCGCGGGATTCGTCGCCGAAGACATGCGGATGCCGGAAGATCAGCTTGTCGCTGATCGCGGCGGCACAGTCGGCGAAATCGAACATCCCGGCCTCGCGCGCCATCTGGGCGTGAAATACCACCTGAAGCAGCAGGTCGCCCAGCTCTCCGGGCAGTTCGTCCCAGGCCTGGCGCTGGATCGCGTCTTCGACCTCGTGGGCCTCCTCGATCGTGTAGGGCGCAATCGAGGCGAAGTTCTGTTCGATGTCCCAGGGGCAGCCGGTGCTGGGGTCGCGCAGGGCGGCCATGATGTCCAGCAGGCGCGTGATCTGCGCGGCGGGGTCGAGGGTCATTGCAATTCCCTTCGTCAGGCGGAAGATGGCCCATCGACTGCCACAGCATAAGGCCCAAGTCCACATGCCCGTCCTGAACCGCATCGCCGATTTCGCAGATCAGATGACCGAATGGCGCCGCCACCTGCACCAGCATCCCGAACTGGGCTTCGACTGCGGCCAGACCGCTGCGTTCGTCGCAGCGCGCCTGCGCGAGTTCGGCGTGGACGAGATCCACGAGGGGATCGGCCGCACCGGCATCGTGGCGATCATCCGCGGGCAGGGAGAGGGCCCGACCATCGGCCTGCGCGCCGACATGGACGCCCTGCCCATGACCGAGACGACGGGCCTTCCCTGGGCCTCGATGGTGGCGGGGCGGATGCATGCCTGCGGGCATGACGGGCACACGACGATGCTGCTGGGGGCCGCGAAGTACCTGGCCGAGACGCGCAACTTTGCCGGCCGCGTCGCGCTGATCTTCCAGCCCGCCGAGGAGAACGGCGGCGGCGGCGACGCGATGGTCCAGGATGGGATGATGGACCGTTTTGCCATCGAACGCGTCTTTGCGATGCACAACAATCCCGGCCAGCAAACCGGCAGCTTCCAGACCACCCCCGGTCCGATCATGGCCGCCGTGGACACGTTTGAGATCGACGTGCAGGGCCGCGGCGGCCATGGCGCGATGCCGCACCTGACCGCCGACCCGATCGTGGCCGCCGTGGCCGTGGTCGAGGCGATCCAGACGATCAGCAGCCGCAACCATCACACCGCCGACGACCTGGCCCTGTCGGTCACCCAGATCCACACCGGCAGCGCCGACAACATCGTGCCGGACACGGCCTATATCTGCGGGACGGTGCGGACCTTTGCGCCCCATGTGCGCGACATGGTGCGCCGCCGCATGACCCAGATCTGCGACGGGCAGGCCCAGGCCTATGACGTGGAGATCCGCCTGAACTATCAGGAAGGCTATCCCGCGACGGTCAACGATGCCGAACAGACCGCCTTTGCCGTGCGCGTCGCCAAGGAGATCGCCGGCCCCGCCAATGTCGATCCCGACGCCGGCCGCGAGATGGGGGCCGAAGATTTCAGCTATATGCTGAACGCGCGGCCCGGCTGCTACCTGTTCCTGGGGCAGGGGGACGGCGCGGGGGTCCATCACCCGGCCTATGACTTCAACGACGCGATCTCTCCGGTCGGGGCCAGCTTCTTCGCGCGGCTGGTCGAACGGGCGCAGCCGGCGCAACCCTGATCACAAGGACGTTCGCCGCCCTTGCCCGCAAGGCGGCGGGCGCTTTCTTGCCAAGGGCGGACAGCGCGGCTAGGTTGCGCGCCAATCCTGACGCGGCCCCGGTCGCGCCCCCAGACCGAAAGGACCCTTGATGTTCGTGACCCCCGCCTATGCCCAAGCCGCCGGCGGCGCCGGTGCCGGTGCTGCATTCGCGCAGTTCATCCCGCTGATCCTGATCTTCGCGATTATGTACTTCCTGATGATCCGCCCCCAGCAGAAGCGTCTGAAGGCACATCGCACGATGGTCGAGAACGTCAAGAAGGGCGACCGCGTCGTCACCCAGGGCGGCATCCTGGGCAAGGTCGTGTCGGTGGGCGAGGACGAGCTGGAGGTCGAGATCGCGACCGGCGTGCGTGTCCGCGTGATCCGCAGCACCCTGGCACAGGTCGTCACCAAGACCGAACCTGTCGCCGCAAACAGCTGAAAAGGCCCTAGCCAAGATGCTTCAGATCGACCGATGGAAGCGCGTCCTGATTTTCGGGATCTGCCTTCTGGGCCTGCTATATGCCTTGCCCAACGCCTTCTACGCCCGCGTCGAGGCGCATAACGATGCCGTGGCCCAGATCGAGGCCACCGGCGTCGAGACGCCCGAACTGGCCGCGGCGCGGGATGGGTGGCCGTCGTGGATGCCGTCGCATCTGGTCAATCTGGGGCTGGACCTGCGCGGTGGCGCCCATCTGCTGGGCGAGGTGCAGGTCGACCAGGTCTACAAGTCGCGCATGGATGCGCTGTGGCCAGAACTGCGCCGCGCGCTGTCGGATGCCCGCGACACCGTCGGATCGGTCCGCCGCGTGGCCTCCCCCGACGGCGTCCTGGCCATCGAGATCGGCAATGCCGACCAGATGGCCGCCGCGACCGAGATCGTGCGCGGATTTTCCACGCCCGTCACCACGCTGACCGGCGCGGGCCAGCAGTCGCTGGCCATCAGCACCCAGGGCGCGACCCTGACCATCCAGCTGTCGGATGCCGAAAAGGCCGTCACCGACGACCGCACGATCCAGCAATCGCTGGAGATCGTGCGCCGCCGCGTCGACGAGGTCGGCACGCGTGAACCCACCATCACCCGCCAGGGCGAGGACCGCATCCTGATCCAGGTGCCGGGCATCGGATCGGCCGCGGAACTCAAGGAGCTGATCGGCACCACCGCGCAGCTGACCTTCAACCCGGTCGTGGGCACCACCGCCGACCCGCAGGCCCAGCCCGGCGTCGGCCAGACGATCGCGCCGTCCATCGACCAGCCGAACCTGTTCTATATCCTGGAGCAAAGCCCCGTCGTCACCGGCGAGGATCTGGTGGACGCCATGCCCGCCAGCGACGAGAACGGCCTGCCTTCGGTCAACTTCCGCTTCAACCCGACGGGGGCGCGGGCGTTCGGGGCCTATACCTCGGCCAATATCGGCCAGCCCTTCGCGATCGTCCTGGACAACGAGGTCATCTCGGCCCCGGTCATCCGCTCGGCGATCACCGGCGGATCGGGCCAGATCTCGGGCTCGATGGACTTCGACCAGGCGAACCAGCTGTCGATCCTGCTGCGCGCCGGCGCCCTGCCGGCCGAGCTGACCTTCCTTGAGGAACGCACCATCGGCCCCGAACTGGGCCAGGACAGCATCGAGGCCGGGCGCATCTCGGCCATCGTTGCCACCGGGCTGGTCGCGGCCTACCTGATCGCCAGCTATGGCCTGTTCGGCGTGTTCGCCTCGATCGCGGTCGCGGTCAACGTCATCCTGATCCTGTCGATCATGAGCATGATGGGCGCAACCCTGACCCTGCCGGGCATCGCGGGCATCGTCCTGACGGTGGGTACCGCGGTCGACGCCAACGTCATCATCTTCGAGCGCATCCGCGAGGAGCTGCGCCGCGCCAAGCGGCCGTTCCGCGCCATCGAGGACGGCTTCCGCGAAGCGATGAGCGCGATTATGGACGCCAACGTCACCAGCTTCATCGCGGCGGCGGTCATGTTCTATCTGGGCTCGGGCCCGGTCAAGGGCTTTGCCGTCACGCTGACCATCGGTCTGGTCACCTCGGTCTTCACGGCGATCTTCCTGACGCGCCTGATGATCCTCACCTGGCTGGAATGGCGCAAGCCCGTCCAGCTGAACCTGTAAGGGGGACGCAATCATGGCCTTCCGTCTGAAACTGGTCCCCGACGTCACCCGGATCGACTTCTTCCGCTGGCAGTGGCTGACCGTCGGGGCGTCCGCCGTGGCGGTGGTCGTGTCGATCCTGGCCACGATCTTCATGGGGCTGAACTACGGCATCGACTTCCGGGGCGGCACGACGATCCGCACCGAAAGCACCACCGCCTTCGACATCGGCGACTATCGCCAGGCGCTGGACGGCATGGGTTTCAGCGACGTGTCGATCACCGAGGTGTTCGACCCGTCCTTCGGGGCCGACCGCCACGTCGCCATGGTCCGCATCGGCACGACGGACGAGGCCGGATCGGTTTCTCCCGAGCAGCTGGCCGAGGTCGAGGCCGCGTTGCAGCAGGTCGATCCGCAGGTGACCTTCGCTTCGGTCGAATCCGTCGGACCCAAGGTGTCGGCCGAACTGATCCGCACCGCCATCATGGCGGTGGCCGCGGCGACCGTGGGCATCCTTCTCTACATCTGGCTGCGGTTCGAATGGCAGTTCGCGGTCGGCGCCGTGGTGTCGCTTCTGCATGACATCATCCTGACCGTCGGCATCTTCGCGCTGTTCCAGATGAAGTTCGACCTGACGACCATCGCGGCGCTGCTGACGACATTGGGCTTCTCGGTCAACGACACCGTCGTGGTCTTCGACCGGCTGAGGGAGAACCTGATCAAGTTCAAGACGATGAAGCTGATCGACGTCATGAACCTGACCGTGAACGAGACGCTGTCGCGGACCGTCATGACCGCGGTGACCACCGCCATCGCGCTGACCGCGATGCTGGTCCTGGGCGGCGACGTGGTGCGCGGGTTCGTCTTCGCGATGCTGTGGGGCGTGTTCGTGGGCACCTATTCCACGGTCTATGTCGCCAAAAGCGTCGTTCTGTGGCTGGGCGTGAAACGCGACTGGTCCAAGGACGGCGATGGTCCCAAGAAGAATGTGTCCCCCTTCGAGGGCGCCGAGGAGGTCTGATGCCCGCCCTGACGCCCACGGATTTCACCGGCCAGAACGCGGTCGACGGCTATGGACCCGGCTTCTTCCGCATTGCCGGAAAGGTCCATCAGGGCGCGCAGGTGGTCGAGGCCGACCGTGTGACGCCTTGGGGCGGGCTGGACGATCCCGGCCCGCTGCTGGCGCTGGCCGGGCGCGTGGACGTGCTGTTCCTGGGCCTTGGGGCGCAGGTCGGCTATGCCCCCCGCGACCTGGCGGCGCAGCTGGACGCGCTTGGCGTGCGGGTCGAGGCGATGGCCTCGGCCACCGCGGCGCGCACCTACAACGTCACCCTGTCCGAAGGGCGGCGCGTCGCCTGCGCCCTGATCCCCGTGTGAGCCTGCTGGCCGTCCATGACCTTGCCGTCGCGCGCGGAGGTCTGCGGACGGTCGAGGGCGTCAGCTTTGCCCTGGACCCCGGTCAGGCGCTGATCCTGCGCGGGCCGAATGGGCTGGGCAAGACCACGCTGCTGCGCACGGTCGCGGGGCTGCAGTCCCCGGTCGCGGGGCGGATCGACATGGCCGACGACGTCGTCGCCTATGCCGCCCATGCCGACGGGCTGAAACCGGCCCTGACGGCGCGCGAGAACCTGACATTCTGGGCACGGGTCTTTGGCGGGCAGGGCGTCGAGCGGGCCTTGGCCGCGATGGACCTGACCGCGCTGGCCACGCGTCCCGCCGCGGCGCTGTCGGCGGGCCAGAAACGCAGGCTGGGGCTGGCCAGGCTGCTGGTCACGGGCCGTCCGCTGTGGGTGCTGGACGAGCCGACGGTGTCGCTGGATGCCGCCTCGGTCGCGCGCTTCGCGCAGGTGGTGGCCGAACATCTGGGGCAGGGCGGTGCGGCGCTGATCGCCACGCATATCGACCTGACCCTGCCGCAGGCGCGCGTCCTGGACCTGACCCCGTTCCGCGCCCGGCCCGGCGCGCCCGCCGCGCGGCCGTCCGGCTTCAACGAGGCATTCGGATGATCGCGCTCTTGATCCGCGACCTGCGTCTGGCCACGCGGGCGGGCGGCGGGTTCGGCCTGGGCGTCGCGTTCTTCCTGATCCTGTCGGCGCTGGTGCCCTTTGGTGTCGGTCCGGACCGTGCCACGCTGGCCCCCGTGGCGCCGGGCATCCTGTGGGTCGGGGCGCTGCTGGCATGCCTTCTGTCGCTGGATCGCAACTTTGCGCTGGATCACGAGGATGGCAGCCTGGACCTGATGGCCACCGCCCCCCTGCCGCTGGAGGGGGCGGTCGCGATCAAGGCCCTGGCCCATTGGATCACCACCGGCCTGCCGCTGGTGCTGGCCGCCCCGATCTTCGGGCTGCTGCTGCATCTGCCGATGCAGGCCGTGCCGGCGCTGGTGCTGTCGCTGGCCCTGGGCACGCCGGCGCTGTCGATGCTGGGGGCCTTCGGGGCGGCAATCACCGTCGGGCTGCGCCGGGGGGGGCTGCTTTTGTCGCTGTTGGTCCTGCCGCTGTATATTCCCACACTGATCTTCGGCGCCGAGATCACCCGCCGCGGGGTCGAGGGGCAGGCCATCGGCACGCCGCTGGTGTTCCTGGCGGGCATCACGCTGGCGGTGCTGGCGCTAATCCCGCTGGCGGCAGCGGCGGCGCTGCGGGTCAATCTGCGGTGAGACGCCCTTGAGGGCGCGGGGAAAACAGGGAATACACGGACACATGTCGATCTGGGAATACGCAAACCCCGCCAAGTTCATGCGCACCACCGAAGGGGCCTTGCCCTGGCTGGTCGGCAGCGCCGCGATCTGCTGCGTGGGCGGGGTGGTCTGGGGGTTCCTGACGCCCGAGGATTTCCGCCAGGGATCGACGGTCAAGATCGTCTTCCTGCACGTGCCCGCCGCGATGATGGCCATCAACATCTGGGTGATGATGCTGGTCGCGTCGCTGATCTGGATCATCCGCCGCCACCATGTCAGCGCGCTGGCCGCCCGGGCCGCGGCCCCCATCGGGGCGGTGATGACGCTGATCGCGCTGGCGACCGGGGCCATCTGGGGCCAGCCGATGTGGGGGACGTGGTGGGAATGGGACCCGCGCCTGACCTCGTTCCTGATCCTGTTCCTGTTCTACATCGGCTATATCGCGCTCTGGGCATCGGTCGAGGATCCCGACAGCGCCGCCGACCTGACGGGCGTGCTGTGCCTGGTGGGGTCGGTCTTTGCCCTGCTGTCACGCTATGCGGTGCTGTTCTGGAACCAGGGCCTGCACCAGGGCGCCAGCCTGTCCGTCGCCCCCGGAGAGCGGATGTCGGCCGTCTATCGCCATCCGTTGTACCTGTCGATGCTGGGGTTCTTCCTGCTGACGCTGGCGCTGATCCTGATCCGCACCCGAACTGAAATCCGCAAGCGCCGCCTGGCCGCACTGCAAGCCAGGGAGATGCGCGCATGATCGATCTTGGACGGTATGCCGGCACCGTGCTGGCCGCATATGGGGTCAGCATCGTGCTGATCGCGGGGTTGGTCTGGCACACCGTCGCGGCCAATGCCCGCGCCCGCCGCGCCCTGCAGGAGTTCGAACGCAATGGCTAGGATCGCGCCGCTGATGCTGCTGCCCCCGCTGGCCTTCGCGGCGCTAGCCGCGACCTTCCTGTGGGGCATGAACCGCGATGATCCGGGCAGCGTGCCGTCGGCCATGATCGGGCGTCAGGCACCGCCCGTGCCCGCCACGACCCTGCCCGGCAAGACCCAGCTGACCGACGCGATGCTGCGCGAGCCGGGGGTCAAACTGGTGAACTTCTGGGCCAGCTGGTGCCCGCCCTGCCGGATCGAACATCCGACCCTGATGGCGCTGTCCGAACAGCTGCCCGTCTATGGCGTCGATCTGCGCGATGTCGAGGCCAACGCGTTGCAGTTCCTGTCCGCAGACGGCGACCCCTTCGCGGCGCTGGCGACTGATCCGCGCGGACGGGCAGCCATCGACTGGGGCGTGACCGCGCCGCCGGAAACCTTCATCGTCGATGGCGAAGGGACGGTTCTGTACCGGTTCGCCGGGCCGCTGGTCGATGCCGATTACCAGACGCGATTCCTGCCAGAGCTGGAACGCGCATTGGCCGACCAGGACTAGGCCGCTTGCACCCAGACCCCTTGCGCGACATGCTGACCCAAAGGCACGCACAAATAGGGGAGACGGCAGATGACACGGACAGGTCTGGCACTGGCGCTGCTGATGGGCAGCACCACCTGGGGCATGGCCCAGCAGGCAACCGACGCGATCGCGCCCGAGGCCGCGTCGGGCACGCAGGTTGCGACCGAAGGCTTTGGTGATCTGACGCAGGCCGCCCGCGACGGGCTGGCCGCCAAGGCCGAGGGTCGTCCGGTCACCGCCCCCGACTGGATGATCAGCGCCGCCCACCCGCTGGCCGTGCAGGCCGGCGCTCGCGTGTTGGAACAGGGCGGCAGCGCGGCCGACGCGATGGTCGCGGTCCAGGTCGTCCTTGGCCTGGTTGAACCGCAAAGCTCTGGCTTGGGCGGCGGGGCGTTTCTTGTCTGGTACGACGCCGCCACGGGCGAGGTGACCACGCTGGACGGCCGAGAGACCGCACCGATGGCCGTGACCCCCACGCTGTTCCAGGATGACGAGGGTCAGCCGCTGGACTTCATGGAGGCGGTGGTGGGCGGTCGGTCCGTCGGTACCCCCGGCACGCCGCGCCTGCTGGAGACAGCACACCGCAAATGGGGTCGCGCCAACTGGGCAGGGCTGTTCCAGGACGGCATCGATCTGGCGCAGAACGGGTTCACGGTGTCGCCGCGGCTGGCCTCGCTGGTCGCGTCCGAAGGCGATGCCCTGGCCCGCTATCCGGCGACGACGGACTATTTCTTTCCGGGCGGTCAACCCGTCGCCCAGGGGGCGACCCTGACCAACCCCGCCTATGCCGACACGCTACGGGCGCTGGCCCGCGACGGCGCGGATGCCTTCTATGACGGTCCTATCGCGGACCAGATCGTCGCGGCGGTCCGCGGGGCCGAGGACAATCCCGGCCTGCTGACCCGGTCCGACCTGTCGGCCTATCGCGTCGTGGAGCGTCCGGCGGTCTGCGTCGAGTATCGCGATCACGACGTCTGCGGCATGGGGCCGCCGTCCTCCGGGGGGCTGACGGTGGGGCAGATCCTTGGGATGCTGGGCGGCTATGACCTGGCTTCGCTTGGCGCCGAAAGCCCCGAGGCGTGGCGCCTGATCGGCGATGCCTCGCGTCTGGCCTTCGCGGATCGGGGCCGCTTCATGGCGGATGCCGATCATGTGGCGATGCCGACGCAAGGCTTGATCGACCCGGCCTATCTGGACGAACGCGCCGCCCTGCTGCAGGGCGACGACAGCCTGCCCGAGGTCACCGCCGGCCAGCCGGGGTGGAGCCATGCCGCCCTGTGGGGCCAGGACAGCGCGCTGGAACTGCCCTCGACCACCCATATCTCGATCGTGGATGGCGACGGGAATGCGCTGTCGATGACCACCACCATCGAGAACGGTTTCGGGTCGCGGGTGATGGCGGCGGGGTTCCTGCTGAACAACGAGCTGACCGATTTCAGCTTCGAGACGCATGACGCGGACGGCTGGCCCATCGCCAACGCCATCGCGCCGGGCAAGCGGCCGCGGTCGTCGATGGCGCCGACCATCGTGCTGAAGGACGACGCCCCGGTGATGGTGATCGGATCGCCGGGCGGCAGCCGCATCATCGGCTATGTCGCGCGGGCGATCGTGGCGCATCTGGACTGGGGCCTGGACATCCAGGCCGCCGTGGCCGGGCCGAACCTGGTGAACCGTTTCGGCCCGATGGACGTCGAGGTGGGGCTGCCCGCGGCCCTGACCGACGGGTTGACCGCGATGGGGTTCGAGCTGAACGAGACCGAGCTGACATCGGGCCTGCAGGGGATCGTGGTCACCCCCGACGGGTTGCAGGGCGGCGCCGACCCGCGCCGCGAGGGTGTCGCCATCGGCGGCTGATCCGCGCCGGGCGGAGGGCTGTCCCCGCGTCGGTCCTGGCGGGGTTTTCGGCAACAAAGATGCCCGCCCCGGCGTGGTCGGCGCTTATCTTGGCCTTGGTCATGAAAAAACCCCCGGCGCGGTGCCGGGGGTTTCCTTTTCGCAGCGCGGGCCGATCAGGCGGCGGCGAGGTTGCGCAGCACATAATGCAGCACGCCACCGTTCTTCAGATAGTCGATCTCGACCTCGGTATCGACGCGGGCCTTCAGCTGGATCGTCTTTTCGGTGCCGTCGGCGTATTTGATCGTGCAGGGTACCATCGACAGCGGCTTGAAGTCGCCGGCCAGCCCCTCGATCGTCACGACCTCGTCGCCGGTCAGGTTCAGCGAATGGCGGGTGTCGCCATTGGTGAACTCGAACGGGATGACGCCCATGCCGACCAGGTTCGACCGGTGGATCCGTTCGAAGGATTCCGCGACCACGGCCTTGACGCCCAGCAGGTTGGTGCCCTTGGCCGCCCAGTCACGCGACGAACCCGCGCCGTATTCCTTGCCGCCGAAGATCACCAGCGGGGTGTCCTGTTCGACATAGGACATCGCGGCGTCATAGATCGCGGCCTGGTTGCCCGACGCGTCCTTGGAGTAGCCGCCCTCGACCCCGTCCAGCATCTCGTTGCGGATGCGGATGTTGGCGAAGGTGCCGCGCATCATGATCTCGTGGTTGCCGCGGCGCGAGCCGTAGCTGTTGAAATCGCGCGGCGAAACCTGGCGCTCCGTCAGGTACTTGCCCGCCGGGGTGGTGGGCTTGAACGAACCTGCGGGGCTGATGTGGTCGGTCGTGATCATGTCGCCCAGCAGCGCCAGGACGCGGGCGCCCTTGACGTCGCTGATCGTGCCCGCATCCTTGGACATGCCCTGGAAATAGGGCGGATTCTGGATGTAGGTCGACGAGGCCGGCCAGTCATAGGTCTCGCTGTCGGTGATCTCGACGCCTTGCCAGCGCTCGTCGCCCTTGAAGACGTCGGCGTATTTCGCCTGGAACATCTCGCGGGTGACGATGGTGTCGACCAGGTCCGCAACCTCCTTGGAGGTGGGCCAGATGTCCTTCAGGTAGACCGGCTTGCCGTCCGGCGTGTGCGCCAGCGGGTCCTTGGTCACGTCGATGTTCATGTCGCCCGCGATGGCATAGGCCACGACCAGCGGGGGGCTGGCCAGATAGTTCGCGCGGACGTCCGGGCTGATGCGCCCTTCGAAGTTGCGGTTGCCCGACAGGACCGACACGGCGACCAGGTCGTTGTCGTTCACGGCCTTCGAGATCTCGGGCTGCAGCGGGCCCGAGTTGCCGATGCAGGTGGTGCAGCCGAAGCCCACCAGGTTGAAGCCCAGGGCGTCCAGGTCTTCCTGCAGGTTCGCGGCCTTGAGGTATTCCTCGACCACCTGCGAGCCGGGTGCCAGCGAGGTCTTGACCCAGGGCTTACGGGTCAGGCCCAGGGCGCGCGCCTTGCGGGCGACCAGGCCCGCGGCCATCAGCACATATGGGTTCGAGGTGTTGGTGCAGGAGGTGATCGAGGCGATCACGACCGAACCGTCACGCAGGGTATAGTCCTCGCCCTCGACGGCACCGCTGTTCAGGTGGCCGTGGCTGCCGCCGGGGATTTCCTCGGGCGCGGGATCGGGGGATCCGGCTTCTTCGGTCATCTCGGCCTTCTCCTCGGCCGGGACGGACGGTGCCGGGCGGATGCCGCGGATGTATTCGCCGAAGGCGGTCGCGGCCTCGGTCAGGGGCACGTGGTCCTGCGGGCGCTTGGGCCCCGAGATCGCCGGGACGACCGTGCTCTGGTCCAGCTCCAGCGTCGAGGAGTAGACGGGGGCATAGTCCGCCGTGCGCCAGAAGCCGTTCTCCTTGGCATAGGCCTCGACCAGGGCGATGCGGTCCTCCTCGCGGCCGGTCTGGCGCAGATAGCGCAGCGTCTCGTCGTCGATCGGGAAGAAGCCGCAGGTGGCGCCGTATTCGGGGGCCATGTTGGCGATGGTCGCACGGTCGGCCAGCGGCATGTGGTCCAGCCCCTCGCCGTAGAACTCGACGAACTTGCCGACGACGCCGTGGGCGCGCAGCATCTGGGTGACCTTCAGCACCAGGTCGGTGGCGGTGACGCCCTCGCGCAGCGCGCCCGTGACCTTGAAGCCCACGACCTCGGGGATCAGCATCGAGATCGGCTGGCCCAGCATCGCGGCCTCGGCCTCGATCCCGCCCACGCCCCAGCCCAGGACGGCCAGGCCGTTGACCATGGTGGTGTGGCTGTCGGTGCCGACCAGCGTGTCGGGATAGGCGACGGTCTTGCCGTTCTGGTCCGTGTCGGTCCAGACGGTCTGGGCCAGGTATTCCAGGTTCACCTGGTGGCAGATGCCGGTGCCGGGCGGGACCACGCGGAAGTTGTTGAACGCCTTCTGGCCCCATTTCAGGAACGTGTAACGCTCCATGTTGCGCTCGTATTCCAGTTCGACGTTGCGCTGGAAGGCGCGAGGGGTGCCGAATTCGTCGATCATGACCGAGTGGTCGATGACCAGGTCGACCGGGTTCAGCGGGTTGATCTGCTGCGGGTCGCCGCCAAGCGCCTTGATGCCGTCGCGCATCGCGGCCAGGTCGACCACCGCCGGAACGCCGGTGAAGTCCTGCATCAGCACGCGGGCCGGGCGATAGGCGATCTCGCGGCTGGACTTGCCGCCGTCGGTGGCCCATTGCGCGAATGCCTTGACGTCGTCGACGGACACGGTCCGGCCGTCATCCTCGAAGCGCAGCATGTTCTCCAGCACGACCTTCAGTGCGGCCGGCAGTTTCGAAAAGTCGCCAAGCCCCGCCTCGGTGGCGGCGGCGATCGAGTAATAGTCGACGCTCTGCGCGCCCGCGCTCAGCGTGCGGCGCGTCTTGGCGGTGTCGGTTCCGGTCTGGATGGGCATCAAGGCCTCCCTGTCTGCAAGAATGGATGGGTCCGGCGTGTGCCTTGCTTTGCCCCATCGGGGGGCATCGCGCAAGGGTTGCGTCGCGAATTGTATGCGATTGCATACCATCTTTCCCGCTGTTGCTCAAGAGGCACGCATCGGTCCGTCGCACGCGCTGACGAAGCCTTGATTTGGTGTTTCACCGCGCCACCCGTTAACACGCTGGATGTGAAACATGACGGGAAACATCTTATGGCCCTGTGGCCCCGATCTGCGTTGCGGCCCTGCCGCGGGATGGGCGGGGCCATGATGCTGGTGGCGATGCTGGCCGCGGCGCCGGCGCTGGCGCAGGATGGCGGCCATGCCGACATCACGCAGCGCAGCGCGCCAAGCCCCGCGCCCAGCCAGATGAACCGCCCGGAGGCGCCGCTGATCCTGGCGCCCGACGATCCGGGCCGGCAGAGCCCCTCGACGATGTCGCTGACGGAATCGGGCGGTGTGAACGGTTTCGTCCCGGCCGAGGCCGCGCCGCCGGTGACGGCGGACCTGCCCTCGGCCAACCTGCCGGTCGTGGTCGAGCTGTTCACCTCTCAGGGCTGTTCGTCCTGTCCGCCGGCCGATGCGATGCTGACCATGCTGGCGGGACAGCACGACGTGCTGCCGCTGTCCTTCCATGTCGACTACTGGGACTATCTGGGCTGGGCCGACAGCTTTGCCCGGCCCGAATTCACCGAACGCCAAAGCGCCTATGCCCATGCGGTGGGCGAACGGTCCGTCTATACGCCGCAGATGATCGTGGACGGACAGGACACCGCGGTCGCGCCGGGGCCCGCGCAGCTGATGGGCCTGATCGACGCCCACCGCTTTGCCCCCGCCGAGGTCACCATCCAGCGAGAGCGCACCGACGCCGGAGAGACGATCGAGCTGCAGCCCCTATCCGATCTGGGCGGCAAGGTCGACGTGCTGCTGGTTCGCTATGCCCCAGAACGCCCCGTCGACATGACCGCCGGAGAGAACCGCGGCAAGACCGTAATCTATACCAACGTCGTCCTGGGGATGCAGCATCTGACGCGGTGGGACGGGCTGCAGCCATTGCGCCTGACGGTGCGCGCGGACCTGGTCGGCAATGCATCCTTTCCCGACGACACGCGCCACGCCCTGCTGGTCCAGCAGATGATGGGCAAGCGTGCCCTTCCGGGACCGATCGTGGCGGCGATCCGGCTGGACTGACCCGTCGCGTCTTGCACATTCTGCAAATCGGGGCCATCAGGCGGGATGGGCGATTTCATCATCCAGATCGCCGGGACCGAACAGGGGGCGCGGCTTGCGTCGATCCTGGCGATTACGGCGGCCTTCCTGCACGCGGTCTTCGGCGCGCTGCAGAAGGGGCGGCACGATCCCTGGATCAGCCGCGCCGCGATCGACCTGTCCTATCTGGTGCTGGCCCTGCCGGTGGCGCTGTTCCTGGTGCCGTGGCCCGATCCGCACCTGTGGCCGGTGCTGGCGGGCGCGATGGGCATCCATATCGCCTACAAGATCGCGCAGGCCAAGACCTATCAGCGGGGGGCTTTCACGGTCGTCTATCCCGTGGTGCGCGGTTCCGCGCCGCTGGTCGTCGTGCTGGTCGCGATGATCGTCTTCGACGAACGCTTCAACGCGGTGCAGTGGGTGGGGCTCGGCCTGCTGGTCGGCGGCATCTTCGGGCTGGCGCTGAACAGCCTGCGCAAGCTGAAGGTCGGTCGCGACACGCTGGTCCCGGCGCTTGCCTGGGCGCTGATCACCGGCGTGACGGTCGCGGCCTATACGACTTATGACGCCTGGGGCATCCGGCTGGCGGCGAACCCGTTCACGTTTCTGGCATGGTTCTTCGTGCTGGACGGCCTGTTCATGCCGCTGCTGAGCTGGCGCCGGCTGGCCGCCCTGCCGCGGGCCGAGGTCGCACCGTTGGCCGCGCGTGGCATGATCGGCGCCGTGGTGGCATTCGCCAGCTTCGGGTCGGTGATGCTGGCCACGCGCATCGACGACGTGGGTCGCGCCGCCGTGCTGAGAGAGACCTCGACCGTGTTCGCCGCCCTTGTGGGCTGGGTCATCCTAGGCGAAAAGGTGGGGCCGCGGCGCGTCGCGCTGATGGCGCTGATCGCGCTTGGCGCGGTCATCGTGGAATTCGCCGCCTGACGGGCGGCCACAGGAAGGCAGTCGGGATGGAAAACACGAAACCCTGGGTCAAGCCGGCGCTGGAGTTCGGCCCCCTGATCCTGTTCTTTGCGGTGTTCATGCTGTATCGCAACGACACCGTGACCATCGCGGGGGAGAGCTATGGCGGGTTCATCCTGGCCACGCTGGCGTTCATTCCCGCGCTGATGCTGACGACCGCGATCCAGTGGCGCATCACCGGCAAGCTGGCGCCGATGCAGGTGGCCACGCTGGTGCTGGTCATCGTCTTTGGCGGGCTGTCGGTCTGGCTGAACGATCCGCGCTTCTTCAAGCTGAAGCCCACGATCATCTATCTGCTATTCGCGGCCATCCTGGGCGTCGGGCTGATGCTGCGTCGCAACTGGCTGGGCGCCGTCCTGTCCGAGGCGCTGCCGATGGACGCGGAAGGCTGGCGCAAGCTGACGCTGCGCATGGCGCTGTTCTTCGTGGCGCTGGCCATCGCGAACGAACTGGTCTGGCGCAACCTGTCGGACAGCACCTGGGTCTGGTTCAAGACCTTCGGCCTGCCGGTGCTGCTGTTCGCGTTCCTGCTGGGCAATGCGAAACTGTATCGCGATCACGCCTTGCCCGCCAAGGACGACGCCCAGCCCTAGGCCCGCATTCCGCCCAGGGACACCGGCCCCGCCCGCAGCCGCGACCAGCGCGGCTGTGGCCGCAGCGGCAGGTGATGGCGCAGCAGCCCCAAGGGCAGGGCCCAGGGGTGGCACAGCGCCGCACGGTAGAAGGCGAACAATCCCTGGCGCCGATAGGGCGTCCAGTGCGACATCAGCCGGGCTCCGCGGGCGGTGGGAAAGCCCAAGGTCTCCAGCGCCTCGAGGGTGGCGGCATCGTCGATCTGCAGGTCGACCCAGTTGGCGCGGGCCTGCGCCAGTCCTGCGCCAAGCGCCCGCCTGCGCCCGCGCGACAGCATCTGCTCCAGCGCAAAATCGAACAGGTCGTTCTCGCGGGCGGTGACGTTCAGCACCTCGGCCATGCGGCCCGCCGGACTGTCCAGCGCCGATTGGGCGGCGTCCTGGAATTCGGCGGCGTTCAGCAGGACGATCCGGCCGATGCTGCCGGGCGCGGCATGGGCCAGCGCCTGCAGCGCCACGCGGCCGCCAAGCGAATGCCCGATCAGCCCGACGGGCCGCCCCGCAAGCGTCGCCAGATCGTCGATCATCGCGCCCAGGTCCGCCCCGGCCCCGGCGGCGCGGTCATAGGCATGGCGCAGTCTGCCCCGCGCCTCCCACCCGCAGGCCAGGGCCAGGCCTTCGGACGGATCGCCCTGAAAGCCCAGCTGCTGCGGCCACGAGATGCCGCCGGGACCGGCCTGGGGCGACAGGATGTGGCGGTGCGGGTCATACGCCGGATGGGCCGGGGAATAGCGATAGCCGTGCAGCATCACCAGGACCGGCGCCCCCGCGGGCAGGCGGCGCGCGGCGTCCCGCAGGGCAGGGGGGCACAGGCTGGTCGGCATCCATCCGCATCACGGGCATCGCGGCCTCCGTTCCCGGTCGATCCCGGACTAGGGACAGGCTGCGACGGGCGCGTGAAAAATCTGTTAATGCTGCGTGACGTTGCGCGGCTGCCGCAAATTCGCCCATGCTGGGCCCGGATCGTTTTCGGCATTGAATTTTGATGGGTTCCACCGCTATGTTGGCCCCATGCGCAGGGCTGCCCGCAACCGGGGGTTGCCACGCGCCGAAAGTTTCGCAGCGCGGCACCTCTGATCCCGATACCGGGCAGCCATGTGTCCCGCGGAAAAACCAAGCCTCCGTCGCGCCACCGCATTGCGGGGCGGCGCAGGAGGTCAGATGAACAGCGGCCCCGCCTTGCGGCATCGGGCCATCCTAGGGAACAGACGCGATGACGCGCGCTTTGGACGGCAGACTTCGGGACGGGCGGGCAGGATGCCCCGTCCGACCGGACGTCTTCGACGGTGACGCGCCCGTGTCCTCATCACACCGCAGACCGAACCGGGGGATGCCGATGGCGCCGCCCGGTCTTCGGCTGCGCGAAAGACATAACAATGGCAATGAAAATGCTGATCGACGCCACCCATGCCGAGGAAACTCGGGTGGTCGTGGTCGATGGAACCAAAGTCGAGGAATTTGATTTCGAGACGGCCAACCGGCGCCAGATCGCCGGGAACATCTACCTGGCCAAGATCACGCGGGTGGAGCCCTCGCTGCAGGCGGCCTTCGTGGATTACGGTGGGAACCGCCACGGCTTCCTGGCCTTTGCGGAAATCCATCCGGACTATTACCAGATCCCCGCGGCCGACCGCGAGGCTCTGAAGGCAGAGGAACGCGCCGATGCCGAGGCCCAGGAGGCCGAGGAGGAGCGTGGCCGTTCGCGCCGCAAGCCCCGCGCCGAGGCGGTCGATGCCTCGGACGAGACGACGACCGACGACGCGGGCCAGGACGCGACCGACAAGGACGACGAGATCGAATCGGTCGCCGACGAGGACGTGGCCGAGGAGGTCCGCGCGCCCCGAAAGCCGCGTGCGCGCCGCTACAAGATCCAAGAGGTCGTCAAGGTCCGCCAGATCATGCTGGTGCAGGTCGTCAAGGAGGAGCGTGGCAACAAGGGTGCCGCGCTGACCACCTATCTGTCGCTGCCCGGCCGCTACTGCGTCCTGATGCCCAACACCGCGCGTGGCGGCGGCATCAGCCGCAAGATCACCAATGCCGCGGATCGCAAGAAACTCAAGGACATCGCGGGCGAACTTGATGTGCCCAAGGGCGCCGGCCTGATCATCCGCACCGCGGGCAGCGAGCGCACCCGGATGGAGATCCGCCGCGATTACGAGTACCTGCTGCGCCTGTGGGAGCAGATCCGCGACCTGACCTTCAAGTCGATCGCACCGGCCGCCATCTATGAGGAAGGCGACCTGATCAAGCGCAACATCCGCGACCTGTATTCCAAGGACATCGACGAGGTGCTGGTCGAGGGCGAGCGCGGCTATCAGCAGGCGCGCGACTTCATGCAGATGATCATGCCGACGCATGCAGACAGCGTGAAGCACTACCAGGACCAGATGCCGCTGTTCGCGCGCTTCCAGGTCGAAAGCTATCTGGCGGGCATGTTCAACCCGGTCGTGCAGCTGAAGTCGGGCGGCTACATCGTCATCGGCATCACCGAGGCGCTGGTCGCCATCGACGTGAACTCGGGACGGGCCACCAAGGAGGGCTCGATCGAGGAGACCGCGCTCAAGACCAACCTTGAGGCCGCCGACGAGGTCGCCCGCCAGCTGCGCCTGCGCGACCTGGCCGGGCTGATCGTCATCGACTTCATCGACATGGACGAGCGTCGCAACAACGCCGCCGTGGAAAAGCGCATCAAGGACAAGCTGAAGTCCGACCGCGCCCGCATCCAGATCGGCCGCATCTCGGGGTTCGGCCTGATGGAGATGTCGCGCCAGCGCCTGCGCCCCGGCATGCTGGAATCGACCACGCAGCCCTGTGCGCATTGCCACGGCACCGGCCTGATCCGCAGCGATGACAGCTTGGCGCTGACCATCCTGCGCGCGATAGAGGACGAGGGCACCCGCAAGCGTTCGCGCGAGGTTCTGGTCAAGGCGCCCGTCGCCGTCGCCAACTTCCTGATGAACGCCAAGCGCGAGCATGTCGCGGGCATCGAGACGCGTTACGGCCTGTCCGTGCGCGTCGAGGCTGACCCGGCACTGGTGTCCCCGGACTTCGCGATCGAGAAGTTCAAGACCGCGACCCGCGTGCTGCCCGAGCCCAGCCACGTTCCCCTGGGCGTCAATGCCGACCTGATGGCCAGCATCGACGAGGAGGAGGACCTGGACGTCGTCGAGCCGCAGGAGGAGCCGGTGGCCGAGGTCGTCGAGGCGTCCGAACCCGCCGCCGAGCCGCGCGCCGAGCGTCCCGCCGATGCGGACGCGGATGGCGAGGGTCGGTCGCGTCGCCGCCGTCGTCGTCGTCGTCGGAAATCCGGCGAGCGTCCCGAGGGCGAGGATCTGCGCGCCGATGACGATCAGGACGACGAGGGCGAGGACCAGTCCGACGAGGACGTGGCAGCCCCCGCCGCCGCCGAACCGGTTGCCGCTGCTGCCGGTGATCAGCCCGAGGCCGATACGCCCCAGGCCGAGGAGGAGGCTCCTGCCGGTCGCACCCGGACGCGTTCGCGCGGCCGGTCGCGGTCCAGAAAGCCGGTCGATGCGCAGCCCCTGGCCGAGGTCGTTGATCTGCAGGACAGCCAGGATGCCCGCGCCGATGCGCTGCCCGGCCTGAACGCCGCCCCCGTTGCCGCCGAAGCGGTGGCCGAGGCGCTGGTCGAGACCGCCGCGGCCCCGGTCGATGCGGCACCCGCGCAGCCCGAACCGCAGGCCGAGGCTCAGCCTGAACCCGTCGCCGAGGCCGCGCCCTCCAAGCGGCGCGGATGGTGGTCGGGCCGGTAAGGTTCGCTGAACCAGGGGCGCGGTGGCAACACCGCGCCCCTTTTGCCATCCGGCCCACGCATCCGTGACGCCATGGCCCCTGTCCTTTGCATCCCCACCCGCTAAGGTGTCGCGATGTTGGGAATCGAACTTGCCACCGCCGCCTTCCTGCCTGCCGCCTTCGTGGCGTTGCTGGCGGGTGTCCTGTCCTTTCTGTCGCCCTGCGTGCTGCCGATCGTGCCGCCCTATCTGGCCTACATGACCGGGGTGGGGGTGAACGGGCTGAAGACCCGCGAACGCAGCGCCGTCGTGCCCGCGCTGTTCTTCGTGCTGGGCCTGTCGACGGTCTTTCTGGTGATGGGCTTTGCCGCGTCGGCCTTCGGGCGCGCCTTCCTGCAGTATCAGGACATCCTGGCCCGCGTCGCCGGTGTCATGGTGGTGGTGATGGGCCTGCATTTCCTGCACGTCATCCGCATCCCCTTTCTGGACCACGAGGCCCGGCTGCAATCGGGCCAGCAGGGCGGCGGCGCGTTGGGCGCCTATGTGCTGGGGCTGGCCTTCGCCTTTGGCTGGACGCCCTGCATCGGCCCGCAACTGGGCATGATCCTGTCGCTGGCGGCCACCGGGGGCGAACTGTCCCGCGGAACCGCACTGCTGGCGGTCTATGCCCTTGGGCTGGGGATCCCGTTCCTGCTGGCGGCGATCTTCATCAACCGGGCCATCGGCCTGATGAACCGCGTCAAGCCGTACCTCAAGACCATTGAACGCGTCATGGGCGCGCTTCTGGTTGTCGTGGGTGTCATGCTGCTGACCGGCGCCTTCTCGGCCTTCAGCTTCTGGCTGCTGGAGACGTTCCCCGCCTTGGCCACCCTGGGCTGAACCGCACAGCCGGCGCAGCCGGCACGGGGCCGGGCGGCAGCGCGCCGGAGGTCGCTTGCGGGCTCCGGCCCCGTTGCGCGATCACGTTGCGGCGCGAGCCCCGCCCCGCGGACAATCTCTGGTAGCGCGCCTGCGACAATCGCGCTATCCTTGTGCCCAGATCCGGGCAAACCGGACAGGACAGAGGCAGTGACGGCGGTATTCCCATGACCGAGATGGTCTTCGGCACGACGCCCGTTCGGGCGGGCGACCCGATTCTTCCACGCTGGTGGCGAACCCTGGACAAATGGTCGTTGACCTGCGTCCTTGGCCTGTTCGCCATCGGTCTTCTGCTGGGGCTGGCCGCATCGGTGCCCCTGGCAGAAAAGAACAACCTGCCGCGGTTCTACTATGTCCAGCGACAGATGGTGTTCGGGGGAATGGGCCTGTTCGTGATGCTGGTCATCTCGATGCTGACCCCCCGCCAGATCCGCCGCATCGGCGTTCTGGGCTTTGCCGTGTCCTTCCTGCTGATCCTGGCCCTGCCGATCATCGGCACCGACTTTGGAAAGGGCGCGACGCGGTGGCTGTCGCTCGGCTTCGTGTCGGTGCAGCCGTCGGAATTCCTCAAGCCGGGCTTCGTGGCGCTCTGCGCGTGGTTCATGGCCTCGGCGCAGGAACCGGGCGGCCCTCCGGGGCGGATCTATTCCTTCGGCGCCGCGATGACGATCGTCATCCTGCTGGCCCTGCAGCCCGACTTCGGCCAGGCCTCGCTGGTGCTGTTCTCGTGGCTGGTGATGTATTTCGTCGCCGGATCGCCGGTCATCCTGATCGTCTGCGTCGCGGGACTGGCCGGGATGGGCGGTCTGTTCGCCTATAACGCGTCCGAACACTTTGCCCGCCGGATCAACAGTTTCCTGTCATCGGAAATCGACGCGAACACCCAGATCTACTTTGCCACGAACGCCATCCAGGAAGGCCGCTTCTTCGGCGTCGGCGTGGGCGAGGGGACGGTGAAATGGTCGCTCCCCGATGCGCATACCGACTTCATCATCGCCGTCGCGGCCGAGGAATACGGCTTCATCATGGTCCTGGCGATCATCCTCCTCTACATGACCATCGTCATGCGCTCGCTGCTGCGGCTGGTGCGGGAACGCGATCCTTTCGCCCGCATCGCCGGCACGGGCCTAGCCTGCGCCTTCGGCGTGCAGGCGCTGATCAACATGGGCGTCGCGGTGCGCCTGCTGCCCGCCAAGGGCATGACGTTGCCCTTCGTCAGCTATGGCGGCTCGTCCATGATCGCGTCCGGCATCGCGCTTGGCATGCTGCTGGCGCTGACCCGCACCCGTCCGCAGGGCGAGTTCGCCGAAATCCTGCGCCGGTCCCGCTGATGGCCGCCCCCCTTGCCCTGATCGCCGCCGGAGGCACCGGCGGCCACATGTTTCCGGCCCAGGCCCTGGCAGAGCTGCTGCTGGCGCAGGGCTGGCGCGTCAAGCTGTCCACCGACGACCGCGGTGCGCGCTATGCCGGCGGCTTCCCCGAGGCGGTCGAGCGTCAGGTCGTGAAATCCGCGACCACCGCGCGCGGCGGGCTGTCGGGCAAGCTGGCGGCACCGTTCAAGATCGCAGCCGGGGTGCTGGCCGCCCGCCGGGCCTTCCGGCGCGACCGCCCGTCGGTCGTGATCGGGTTCGGCGGCTATCCGACCATCCCGGCGCTGTCGGCGGCGCATCTGATGGGCCTGCCGCGGATGATCCACGAACAGAACGGCGTCATGGGTCGGGTGAACCGGATGTTCGCGGCGCGCGTGCACCGCGTGGCCTGCGGCACCTGGCCCACGATCCTGCCGCAGGGCATTTCGGGCCAGCATGTCGGCAACCCGGTCCGCGGCGCGGTCCTGGACCGGGCCGCCAGCCCCTATGTCGCGCCGGGCGAGGGGGCGCTGAACCTGCTCGTCATCGGCGGCAGCCAGGGGGCGCGCGTCCTGTCGCAAGTCGTGCCCGCCGCCATCGCCGCCCTGCCTGCGGACCTGCGCGCCCGTATGCAGGTCAGCCACCAAGCCCGCCCCGAGGATGCCGATCAGGTCACGGCCGCCTATGCCGCAGCCGGCATCGCGGCCGAGGTTCAGCCCTTCTTCACCGACGTGCCGGACCGCATCACGGCCGCGCATCTGGTGATCAGCCGGTCGGGCGCATCGTCGCTGGCCGACATCACCGTGATCGGCCGCCCGGCGATCCTGATCCCCTTTGCCGCCGCCACCGGCGATCACCAGACCGCGAATGCGCAGGCGCTGGCCGATGCGGGCGCGGCGCATGTCCATCCCGAATCCGTGCTTGACGCGGACAGCCTCACGCGCGACATCCGCGCGATCCTGACGGACCCCGCCCAGGCCACGGCCATGGCGCAGGCGGCCCTGACCCTGGCGCGCCCCGACGCGGCGCGCCGCCTGTACGACCTCGTCGAGGAGATCACGCGATGAACGCAGCGACAAAACTGCCCGGAGAGCTGGGCCCCATCCATTTCGTGGGCATCGGCGGCATCGGCATGTCGGGCATCGCCGAGGTGCTGCTGACCCTGGGCTATCGTGTCCAGGGCAGCGATTCCAAGAAATCCAAGATCACCGACCGGCTGGAGACCCTGGGCGCCACCGTCTTCGAGGGCCAGCGCGCCGAGAACGTGGCGGGCGCAGGCGTCATCGTCATCTCGACCGCGATCAAGAAGGGCAACCCCGAGCTGGAGGAGGCGCGCCTGCGCGGCCTGCCCATCGTGCGCCGAGCCGAGATGCTGGCCGAACTGATGCGGCTGAAATCGAACATCGCCATCGCCGGCACGCATGGCAAGACGACGACCACCACGATGGTCGCGACCCTGCTGGATGCGGGCGGGCTGGACCCCACGGTCATCAACGGCGGCGTGATCCACGCCTATGGCTCGAACGCGCGGGCCGGTGCGGGCGAGTGGATGGTGGTCGAGGCCGACGAATCCGACGGCAGCTTCAACCGCCTGCCCGCCGACATCGCGATCGTCACCAATATCGACCCCGAACACATGGAGCATTGGGGCAGCTTCGATGCGCTGCGCCAGGCCTTCACCAACTTCGCGTCGTCGGTTCCGTTCTACGGCCTGGCCGTCTGCTGCACCGACCACCCAGAGGTGCAGGCGCTGGTGGGTCGGTTGACCGATCGCCGCGTGGTGACCTTCGGCTTCAACGCACAGGCCGACGTGCGGGCGATGAACCTGACCTATGACAAGGGCATCGCGCATTTCGACATCGCGCTGCAGGGCGAGGCGAGCGACGGTCCGATCCCGATGATCGAGGGTTGCACCCTGCCCATGCCGGGCGATCACAACGTCTCGAACTGCTTGGCGGCCGTGGCCGTCGCACGCCACCTGGGCATCAAGAAATCCGAGATCCGCACCGCGCTGGCGAAATTCGGCGGGGTCGGTCGCCGCTTTACCCGCGTCGGAGAGATCAACGGCGTGACCATCATCGACGATTACGGCCACCACCCGGTGGAGATCGCCGCCGTCCTCAAGGCCGCGCGCCAGGCCAGCACCGGCCGCGTGATCGCGGTCCACCAGCCGCATCGCTATTCGCGCCTGTCGAACCTGTTCGAGGATTTCTGCACCTGCTTCAACGAGGCCGACGTGGTCGCCATCGCCGACGTCTATTCCGCCGGAGAGGAGCCCATTCCCGGCGCCTCGCGCGACGATCTGGTGGCGGGGCTGATCGCCCACGGCCACCGCCACGCCCGCGCCATCCTGTCCGAGGACGACCTGGAGCGACTGGTCCGCGAACAGGCGCGGCCCGGTGACATGGTGGTCTGCCTAGGGGCGGGCACGATCTCGACCTGGGCCAACGGGCTGCCCGCGCGGTTGCAGGGCCAGGCCGCGTGACGGCCACGCCCGATCTTGCGATCCTGCCGCTGCTGGCGCTGGCGGGGGCGGCGGTCTGGCTGACGCTGGCCTGCCTGACCCCGCGCCTGAACCGCCGCTGGCAGCGACGCGCCAGCTGGGTCCTGGTGCTGGCAGGCGTCCCGGTTCTGGGCTGGCTGACGCTGGAATGGGGACCGGGCCTGGGCGTTCTGGGCTTTGGACTGGGTCTGCTGATGCTGCTGGGCCGTCCGACCGCGCGGCGCCGCGCGGCGCGGCTGCCCACGCCCGCCCCGATGAACACCGCCGAAGGACAGCGATGAATCCCTGGATCATCGCGGGCCTGTGCCTGTCGGGCGCGGGCGTCATCGCCTGGGGCAGCGCGCGGCTGCAGCTGCGCTGGCCGCTGCTGGTCCTGGCGGCACTGCTGGCGGCGATCGCGCTGCAGCTGTTTCGGGCGGCGCAGGGGCAGGGGGGCTTTCACGACCTGGCGGCCGTCGTCGCGCAAAGCTTTACTGTCCTGCCCGCACTGCTGGGCATGGTAACCGGGCTGGCACTGGCGCGCATCCGCGGCCACCGCCTGGCGTGGCGCAGCCCCCAGATCGTCCTGGCGCTGGCGTCGATGCTGGTTGCGGGTCTGGCCGCCGCGGCGACGCTGGTCCTCTAGTCCCGCGGTTGACGGACGGGGCGCCGCTGGCTACCACCCAAGGCCATGAGCATCGACCTTCCCACCCCCCGCGGCAGCCTGATCCCCGACAGAACCCTTGACGGCCTGACCTGGCTGCGCGTCGGCGGCCCCGCCGACTGGCTGTTCCAGCCCGCGGACGAGGATGACCTGGCCGAGTTCCTGGCCGCGCTGGACCCCGGTGTCCCGGTCTTTCCGATGGGCGTGGGCAGCAACCTGATCGTGCGCGACGGCGGCATCCGCGGCGTGGTCATCCGCCTTGGCCGCGCCTTCAACAGCGTCGAGATCGACGGCGACACCGTCACCGCGGGTGCCGCGGCGCTGGACGCGCAGGTCGCGCGGCGGGCGGCTGAGGCGGGGCTGGACCTGACCTTCCTGCGCACGATACCGGGCAGCATCGGGGGCGCGGTGCGGATGAACGCGGGCTGCTATGGCAGCTATGTGGGCGACCACCTGATCGACGCGCAGGCCGTCACGCGGCAGGGCGCACGCGTCACCCTGACGCCCGCCGATCTGCGTTTCGGCTATCGCGAGACGCATCTGCCGACCGATTGGGTGATCACCAGTGCCCGGCTGCGCGCCGCGCTGGGCGACCCCGACCGGCTGCACGCCAAGATGGCCGATCAGCTGGCACGGCGCGATGAAAGCCAGCCCACCCGCGAACGCAGCGCCGGTTCGACCTTTCGCAACCCGGCGGGGTTCAGCTCGACCGGGCAGGCGGATGACGTGCATGACCTGAAGGCATGGTCGCTGATCGACCGGGCGGGGCTGCGCGGGCACAGCTGGGGCGGCGCGCAGATGTCGGAAAAGCATCCGAACTTCCTGCTGAACACCGGCGGCGCGACCGCAGCCGAGCTGGAGGCCCTGGGCGAACTGGTCCGGCGCCGCGTGCTGGAGGAGAGCGGCCACGACCTGCAATGGGAGGTCATCCGCATCGGCGACCCCGGTCCCGACACGGACTGACGCCCGCTGCGCAACATTCTGCGCAGACAGCCGAAATTGAGCTTTTGCGGTTCGCGCTTTGCTTGTAACCTGATGCGACATGACGCCTTCGTTCAAGGGGGCGCGGACCAGATCAAGCCCGGATCAACCGGGCACGAAAGGCGAAAAGTGGCGGGCAGGTCGAGCAGGACAGCCCACTCGGTCGCTGTTCTGATGGGCGGACCCTCGGCTGAACGCCAGGTGTCGTTGTCGTCGGGACGCGAATGCGCAGATGCGCTGCGGGTGGCGGGATATCAGGTAACCGAAATCGATCTTGGCGCCGCGCGCGGGGACGAGATCGTCCGGCGTCTGGCCGATGCCGCACCCGACGTCGTCTTCAACGCCCTGCATGGCCGGTGGGGAGAGGACGGCTGCGTCCAGGGCCTGCTTGACTGGCTGGACCTGCCTTATACCCATTCGGGCGTGCTGGCCTCGGCGCTGGCGATGGACAAGACGCGCGCCAAGCAGGCGTTCCGCGCCGCCGGCCTGCCCGTGGTCGAGAGCGTCATCGCCGATGCCGCCGAGGTGCGCCTGCGCCATGTCATTCCGCCCCCCTATGTGGTCAAGCCCAATGACGAGGGATCGTCCGTCGGCGTCTACATCGTCCATGACGGCGCCAACCAGCCGCCCGCGCTGTCCGCCGATATGCCCGAGCGCGTGATGGTCGAGACCTATGCCCCCGGGCGGGAGCTGACGACCACGGTCATGGGTGACCGCGCGCTGGATGTGACCGAGATCCTGACCAGCGGCTGGTACGATTACGCCGCGAAATACACCGTCGGCGGGTCGCGCCACGTGATCCCCGCGGACATTCCCGACGACATCCGCGCCGCCTGCCTGGAGATGGCCGTGCGCGCGCACAAGGCGCTTGGCTGCACCGGCCTGACGCGCACCGATTTCCGGTGGGACGAGACGCGCGGCGTGGACGGGCTGATCATCCTGGAGCTGAACACCCAGCCCGGCATGACGCCGACCAGTCTTGCCCCCGAACAGGCGGCCCATGCGGGCATCGACTTTCCCGCGCTGATGCGCTGGATGGTGGAGGACGCGCTGTGCCGGTCGTGATCGATCACCGTCCCGGAAAGCAGATCACCCCGCCCGCCGCGCGGCAGCGCCGCGACCCCGCGCCGTCGCGCCTGAAGTACCGCCTGGAGCGGATGTGGCTGACGCCGCTGTACCGCCGGGTGTTGCGCGTGGGCCTTCCGGCCTTTGCCATCGCGATGATCGGGGGGCTGTGGCTGGCCGACGAGGACCGTCGCGCCGCGCTGAACGACACCGTCGCCAGCGTGGTGACCAAGGTCCAGAGCCGCGACGAATTCCAGGTCCGCATCATGACGATCGAGGGGGCGACCCCGGTGGTGGACCGGGCCCTGCGCGCGATGCTGCCGGTGGATCTGCCGGCCTCCAGCTTCGATATCGATCTGGCGGCGCTGCGCCTGCAGGTGCTGCAGCTGGACGCGGTCGAATCCATCGACTTGCGCATCAAGCCGGGCGGCATCCTGTCGGCGGTGGTCAAGGAACGCGAACCCGCGATCCTGTGGCGCCACGCGCGCGGCATCGACATGCTGGACGCCGGCGGCCATCGCGTGGCCAGCCTGACCTCGCGCGAGGTGCGCGCCGACCTGCCGCTGATCACCGGAGAGGGGGCGGATCTGGCCACGACCGAGGCGCTGGCCCTGTTCGACGCCGCGGGTCCGATCCTGCCCCGCGTGCGTGGCCTTGTGCGGCGCGGCGAACGGCGGTGGGACCTGGTGCTGGATCACGGCCAGCGCATCCTGCTGCCCGAGACCGGTGCGGTGATCGCGCTGGAGGCCGCGATCGCAATGGATCGGGCCGAGGACATGCTGGGCCGCGACATCACAATCGTCGATCTGCGCGACCCGACGCGGCCCGTCCTGCGGTTAGGGATCGACGCGCGCAACACGATACGCACCGCACGCGGGCTGCCGCTGCTGGGACCCGATGGCAGCGTGCTGCCCGATGACAAGAAGACGGAGGGCTGAGGAATGGTGGACCTGTATCAGACGCAACGCGCGATGCGTAACATCCGCCGGGCGGCCCTGCAGCGGGGCGTGATCGGCATCCTGGACATCGGCACGTCCAAGATCGCCTGCCTTGTCCTGCGCATCGACGGCAATGGCACCTTCCGGGAAACCGACGGCGTGGGCCCGATGGCGGGGCAGGTCAATTTCCGCGTGATCGGCGCGGCATCGACCCGGTCGCGCGGGATGCGCCGCGGCGAGATCGAGACCATGGCCGAGACCGAGCGCGCGATCCGCACGGTCGTCGCCGCCGCGCAGAAGGTCGCGGGCGTGCGTGTCGATCACGTCATCGCCTGCCTGTCGGGCGGCCGGCCGGCCTCGTATGGCCTGGCCGGAGAGATCGTGCTGGAATCCGGCAAGGTCGGCGAACATGACGTGGCTTCCGTGCTGGCCGCCTGCGACGCGCCCGATTTCGGCCGCGGCCGCGAGGTGCTGCACGCGCAGCCGGTGAATTTCGCGGTCGACAACCGCAGCAACCTGGCCGACCCGCGCGACCATCTGGGCAACAAGCTGTTCTGCGACATGCATGTGCTGACCGTGGACGGCGATTCCATCGGCAACCTGGTCCAGTGCATCCGCCGCTGTGATCTTGAACTGGCGGGGATCGCCTCAGCGCCCTATGCCTCGGCCCGCGCGTCGCTGGTCGAGGATGAGCAGGAGCTGGGCGCGGCCTGCGTCGATTTCGGCGGTGGCGGCACCGGCGTGTCGATCTTCGTCAAGAAGCACATGATCTTTTCCGATCACGTGCCCATCGGCGGCAACCTGATCACCCAGGACATCGCCCAGGGTCTGCGCGTCAGCCTGCCCGTGGCAGAGCGCCTGAAGACGCTGAACGGGGGCGTCGAGGCGACGGGCCGCGACGACCGCGACATGATCGAGGTCGGCGGAGAGACCGGGGACTGGGAGGCGGACCGCCGCCAGGTCAGCCGCGCCGACGTGATCGGCGTGATGCGCCCCCGCGTCGAGGAAATGCTGGAGCATGTCCGCGAGGTGCTGGATGCGGCCGGGTTCGACTGGATGCCCAGCCAGCAGATCGTGCTGACCGGGGGCGGCAGCCAGATCCCAGGCCTGGACGGTCTGGCGACGCGCATCCTGGGTCCGAACGTGCGCTGCGGGCGGCCGCTGCGCATCGACGGTCTGGCCCATCAGCTGACCGATCCCAGCTTTTCCAGCGCCGTCGGCCTGGCGCTGTTCGCAGCACATCCGCAGGATGAATGGTGGGATTTCGAGATGCCGGCCGACCGCTATCCCGCGCGCAGCCTGCGTCGCGCCTATCGCTGGTTCAAGAACAACTGGTGATTGCACCACCTTGGTTCTGGGGGGTGGCAAGGGTTTTCCCACCACATTCGGAAGACATGGCAAGATGCCGCCTATTTCAAGGGTAGCCCCTCCAGATTTTGCGAAACGCCCGGCTTTTTCGGGTGACGGAACTGGTGCCAATTGTTACGGTAACCATTAAGAAACGGGATTCGAGCGGTACACCCGCCTCCCCAATGCAGCAGCGGTAACAGGCGGACACCATGAACCTCAATCTGATGATGAATGACGAAGAAGAGCTGAAGCCGCGCATCACCGTCTTCGGTGTCGGTGGCGCAGGTGGCAACGCCGTCAACAACATGATTCAGAAGCAGCTCGACGGGGTCGAGTTCGTGGTCGCCAACACCGACGCGCAGGCGCTGCAGCAGTCGCGTGCGACCTCGCGCATCCAGATCGGGCCCAAGGTCACCGAGGGTCTGGGCGCGGGCGCCAAGCCCACGATCGGCGCCAAGGCCGCCGAGGAGACGATCGAGGACATCGTCGATCACCTGATGGGCGCGCATATGTGCTTCATCACCGCGGGCATGGGCGGCGGCACCGGCACCGGTGCGGCCCCGATCATCGCGCAGGCCGCGCGCGAGATGGGCATCCTGACCGTCGGCGTGGTGACCAAGCCCTTCCAGTTCGAGGGCACCAAGCGGATGCGCCAGGCCGAGGAGGGCGTCGAGGCCCTGCAGAAGGTCGTGGACACGCTGATCATCATTCCGAACCAGAACCTGTTCCGGCTGGCCAACGAAAAGACCACGTTCACCGACGCCTTCGCGCTGGCCGACGATGTGCTGTACCAGGGCGTCAAGGGCGTGACCGACCTGATGGTCAAGCCTGGCCTGATCAACCTGGACTTTGCCGACGTGCGATCGGTGATGGACGAGATGGGCAAGGCCATGATGGGCACCGGCGAGGCCTCGGGCGAGAACCGCGCCCAGGAAGCCGCCGAGCGTGCCATCGCAAACCCGCTGCTGGACGAGATCAGCCTTAACGGCGCGCGCGGCGTGCTGATCAACATCACCGGCGGCTATGACATGACCCTGTTCGAACTGGACGAGGCGGCCAACGTCATCCGCGACAAGGTGGATGCCGATGCCAACATCATCGTCGGTTCGACCCTGGACCCCGACATGGACGGCACGATCCGCGTTTCGGTCGTGGCGACCGGCATCGACGCCGCCGTCGCGGTGGCCGAGGTTCCCTCGCCCCGCCGCGGCATGGCCGCACCGCTGACCCAGAACCCGCAGGTCGGTGCCGCCGCCGAGGAGCAGCCGGCGATCCCGGCGCGCCGCGTGGCGCCCCCGATCGCATCCTCTGCCGAGACGGCCCGTGTCGAGGCCCCGCGCCACGACCCGCGCGCCGAGGACGACATGCCGCAGCCGGCCTATCAGCCGAAGGACAGCGCCCGCCAGAACGCCGTGCGCATCGACGACGACGCGTCGGCCTTTGTCGCGCCCCGTGCGCCGCAGTCCCCGCGTGCCGGCCAGCCCGCACCCGAGGTGATGGACCGCCTGCGCCGCGCCGTGGACAACCACGGTCGCGTCCCCGCACAGCCGCAGCAGCAGCCTGCACAGCCCGCCACCAGCCGGATGAGCGGTCTGGGCCGCATGCTGGAGCGCATGGCAGGCCATGGCAACGACCAGCCTGGCGGCGCCAAGCCGGCCGCATCCTCGATCGCCGAGCGTGTGAACGACCGCGTCGCCGTCCGCGCCCGTCAGCACGACACCGACTTCGACGATCTGGCCAGCCCCGACTCAAACGGCAAGGACAATGTCGAGATCCCGGCTTTCCTGCGCCGTCAGGCCAACTGACGGATCACGAAACCGGCACATCCACTGGTTGCAAGGGCCGCTGCAAAGCGGCCCTTTCCCTTTGCCGGTCAACCTCTTGGGCGAAAACGGCCATCGGGTTGCAGGGCAGGGCAGGGGAATGTTTCACCCCGTTACAAAACGTTAATTGAATGCGTTCACTGCCGGACCTAGCTGGAGTGACAGAAGGGGCAAGTGCGCCCCACGACGAATCCGAAGGCAGGCAGATCATGCAGGCGACGCTGAAAGACACGGTGACATTGCAGGGCGTCGGGCTTCACTCCGGTGCGCCCGCGCGTCTGGTCATGCATCCCGCACGGCCCGGCCACGGGATCGTCTTTCGCCGCACCGACCTGTCGCCTGCGGTCGACATTCCGGCATTGTGGGACCATGTGACGCCGTCCAAGCTGTGCACGCTGCTGGACAACGGTTTGGGTGTGACCCTCTCGACGGTCGAGCATGTGATGGCTGCGCTGGCCGGCACGGGTATCCACAACGCGCTGATCACCGTCGATGGGCCCGAAATTCCGATCCTGGACGGTTCGGCCGCGCCCTTCGTGGACGCGATCTTGGACACCGGCATCGCGCGTCAGGCCGCACCGCTGCGCGCGATCCGCGTCCTGCGCACGGTCGAGGTCCGCGAGGGCGAGGCCTTTGCCCGCCTGTCGCCCGCCGACCACCTTGAGATCGATTTCGAGATCGACTTTACCGACGCCGCAATCGGGCATCAGGAAAAGCGTCTGGACATGGCCAATGGCGCGTTCCTGCGCGAACTGGCCGACAGCCGCACCTTCTGCCGCGCGTCGGATGTCGAGGCGATGCGCCGCAACGGTCTGGCCCTGGGCGGGACCTATCTGAACGCGGTCGTGGTGGATGGCGGGCGCGTCCTGTCGCCGGGCGGTCTGCGTCACGCGGACGAGGCCGTGCGCCACAAGATGCTGGACGCCACCGGCGATCTGGCGCTGGCCGGTGCGCCGCTGCTGGCGCGCTATACCGGCCACCGCGCGGGCCACGCGATGACCAACCGCCTGCTGCGGGCGCTGTTCGCCGACCCCACCGCATGGACTTGGGAGCGGTGCACGCCCGAGCTGGAAGGCCGCCTGCCGGGTGCGGGTGTCGCCGACTATGCACGCCCCGAACTTGCCGCGGCCTTTGCGGCCGAGTGACGGCGCGGGGCGCCGGGACCTTGGCCGAATTCAACGGATTGCCATTTTGCGCCCCCTGATGTTCTGTGCTAGAGGATCCCGGCAGTGCCGCCCGTACGCGGGCAGCGCATCGGCAAATCGTAGGGCAGGATAAAGATGGCGGGCTCGAAAATCTCGGCTTCGGTGGTGGCTGCGGTGCTGGCGGGCGTTGTCCTGACTGGCTGCGGCGGCAACCGGGACGCGGCGCAAAAGCAGAATCTGGACCGCTTTACGGCCGAGGAAATCTACAAGCGGGGCGAGTTCGAGCTGGAGAACAGCGGCGATCCCGAGGATGCCGTCGTCTATTTCAGCGAGATCGAGCGGCTGTATCCCTATTCCGAATGGGCCAAGCGCGCGCTGATCATGCAAGCCTATGGCAACCACAAGGCAGGCAATTACGAAGAGGCCCGCGGCGCGGCGCAGCGGTTCCTGGACACCTATCCGACCGATGAGGATGCCGCCTATGCGCAGTATCTGCTGGCGCTGTCCTATTACGATCAGATCGACGACGTCGGGCGTGATCAGGGCCTGACCTTCCAGGCACTGCAGGGGCTGCGGACGGTGATCGAGCAGTATCCCGACAGCGAATATGCCCGCAGTTCGATCCTGAAATTCGACTTGGCGTTCGATCACCTGGCCGCCAAGGAAATGGAGATCGGGCGTTACTACCTGAAGCAGGGGCATTACGCAGCGTCGGTGAACCGGTTCCGTGTGGTGGTCGAGGAGTTCCAGACGACCACCCAGACCCCCGAGGCGCTGCTGCGTTTGGTCGAGGCCTATCTGGCCCTTGGACTGCTGGACGAGGCGCAGACGGCGGGCGCCATCCTGGGACACAACTTCCAGTCCTCGCCCTTCTATGACGACGCGTTCCGGCAGCTGCGCGGCCGCGGCCTGTCGGCCGAGGTGCGCGGTGACAGCTGGCTGACCAACGTCTATCGCCAGACCATCCAGGGACGCTGGCTGTAATGCAGGCCGTGCGCAGGGGCCGTGGCCCATGCTGAGATCGCTGGACATCCGCGACATGCTGTTGATCGACCGGCTGGAGCTGTCGTTCGGCCCCGGCCTGAACGTGCTGACCGGAGAGACCGGCGCGGGCAAGTCCATCCTCCTGGATTGCCTGGGGTTCGTCCTGGGCTGGCGCAGCCGCGCCGAATTGGTCCGCCAGGGGGCGGCGCAGGGCGAGGTTCAGGCGGTGTTCGACCTGCCGGAGGTTCATCCCGCCCGCGCCCTGCTGGCCGAGGCCGGGATCACGATCGATGACGACGAACTGATCCTGCGCCGCGTGAACACGCTGGACGGGCGCAAGACGGGCTGGGTCAATGACCGCCGGGTGTCGGGCGAGGTTCTGCGGCAGCTGTCCGAGGTCCTGGTCGAGCTGCACGGGCAGCATGACGACCGCGGGCTGTTGAATCCGCGCGGGCATCGCACCCTGCTGGACGCGTTCGGCGCGATGGACCTGTCGGCGGTCCGCCGGACCTGGGCCGCACGGCGCGATGCGGACCGGGCACTGGCCGAGGCCGAGGCCGCGTTGGCCGCCGCCCGGCAGGAGGAAGAGTTCCTGCGCCACGCCGTGGCGGAACTGGACAAGCTGGCCCCCGAACCCGGCGAGGAACAGCGCCTGGATATCGCGCGCCGCGCCATGCAGGGCGCAGAGCGCATTCGGGATGACGTGGCGCGCGCTCTGCAGATGCTGGCGGGAGACGGTGCCGAAGGCGCGATGGTCGACGCCGCGCGCTGGTTGGAGGGCGCATCCGAGCAGGCCGAAGGTCGACTGGACGAGCCCCTGGCCGCCCTGTCACGTGCGCTGATCGAGCTGGGCGAGGCCACCCGCGGGGTCGAGGACACGCTGGCCGCGCTGGATTTCGATCCGCACGCGCTGGAATCGACCGAGGAGCGTCTGTTCGCACTGCGTGCCTTGGCGCGAAAGCATGACATCCTGCCCGACGATCTGGCCGGGCTGGCGCAGCAACTGCGCGACCGACTGGAGCGTCTGGACGCCAGCGAGGCGCGGATGGGCGACCTGCGCCGTGCCGCGCGGGACGCTCAGGCGGACTATGATGCCGCGGCCGATGCGCTGACCGCCGCCCGGACCGAGGCCGCGACCCGGTTGGACCGCGCCGTGACCGCCGAACTTGTGCCGCTGAAGATGGAACGTGCGGTCTTTCGCACCGTCGTGTCGCCCGCCGAACCCGGGCCGGACGGGCGCGATACCGTGGCGTTCACGGTGGCGACCAACCCGGGCGCGCCGTCGGGACCGCTGGACAAGATCGCCTCCGGTGGCGAACTGTCCCGCTTTCTGCTGGCGCTGAAGGTCTGCCTGGCGCGGGGGAACGACGCGCTGGTCATGATCTTCGACGAGATCGATCGCGGGGTCGGCGGGGCCACGGCCGATGCCGTCGGTCGCCGTCTGCAGAATCTTGCGGATGGTGCGCAGGTGCTGGTCATCACCCATTCGCCGCAGGTCGCGGCCTTGGGCGCGGTGCATTTCCGTGTGTCGAAATCGGTGACGGACGGGATGACCACCTCCACCGTCACGCCGCTGCCCCAACCCGACCGCGTGGCCGAGATCGCGCGCATGCTATCGGGCGACCGTGTCACCGACGCTGCGACCGAGGCTGCGCGCGCCTTGTTGGACGGTTAGTCCAGAATCCGCGGTGCGGGTCGCAGCACCGACAGGATACGCCCGTCATCTGAATCGATCCGTACCAGATGGCCACCGACCACGGCATAGCTGTCGCCATCGGGCGCCTGAGACAGGCCATAGCGGCCCGGCGCGCTGACACGATGCAGTTGGTCCTCGGGAACACTGTCACCGACCATCGGCATGGTCGCATGCCCGCCCAGACATTCCGTCGTACATGACGGCACAGCCTGCAGGCCACGGGTCGGCGTGGTGTTGGGGGCGGTCAGGGCGGCGAGGCCGAGCATTGTCCCGGCCGCCACGGCGGCAAGGGGGTGCAGCGGCGTCATCATATCCTCGGATCAGTTACAACGGGTCAACCCGGGATTGCCTGACGGGTTCCGCTGCGACGCCGCATGGCAGGCATGCCGATGCGGAACTGCTACGTTCAGTCGGGCAGGGGCCGCAGGATCGACAGGATCTTGCCGCTGCCGATCTGGATGCGGACCAGATGGCCCGATACGACGGCATAGACGCTGCCCGGCAGCTGCGGCCCAAGGCCCACGGCGCCGGGCTTTTCGATCTGGCGAACCTGCTCGGGCGCCGGCACCTCACCGACGGTGGGGCGCTGCTGGGCAAAGCCGCTCTGAGGGACCAGCGCGCATGCGCCGATCAGCAGGGCGGAGGAAAGACGTCGCAAGATCCGGTCCATGATGGCTGCACCCCGTTCGCAGGCTCGCCACCGCATATCACCACGGCAGGGGTTAACAACCCGTTCCGATCAACCGTTCCGCGCCGTAAATCGGGGCAGCATGGCCGAAAAATCCTGGCCCCGGCCGTCTTCGCGGGTGACGAAGTCGTCATATTGTTGATGCGCCAACGCCCCCATCGGGGTCTGCGCGCCGACCGATTCGGCCGCCTGTTGGGACAGGCCAAGATCCTTGAGCATCAGTTCGGCGGCAAAGCCGGGCTTGTAGCCGTTGTCCGCAGGGCTGACAGGGCCCACGCCCGGCGCCGGGCAATAGGCGTTCATCGACCAGCTATAGCCCGAACTGGTCGACACGACGTCGAACATCTTCTGGCGGTCCAGCCCCAGCTTGTCGGCCAAGGCAAAGGCTTCGCAGGTGGCGATCATGGTGACGCCCAGGATCATGTTGTTGCAGATCTTGGCCGCCTGTCCCGCGCCGCTGTCGCCGCAATGGACGGCCTTCTGGCCCATGACCGCGAACAGCGGCTGGACGGTGGCGAAATCGGCTTCGGCGCCACCCACCATGAAGGTCAGCGTGCCGGCCTGTGCGCCGCCGGTGCCGCCCGAGACGGGCGCGTCCAGCGCACCCAGCCCCGCTGCGCGGGCCGCTTGCGCCACGGCGCGCGCGCTGTCCACGTCGACGGTGGAGCAGTCGCACAGGACCGCGCCCTGCTGCATGGCGGGGATTATCTGGCCGGCCACGTCGCGCAGGATCTGGCCATTGGGCAGCATGGTGAAGACCACATCCGCGCCCGACACCGCCTCGGTCGCGCTGGCGGCGAGGGTCACGCCCGCAGGGGCGGGGGCTGCGGTGTCGAAACCCGTGACCTGATGGCCCGCGGCGGCCAGGTTGGCGGCCATGGGCGCGCCCATATTGCCCAGTCCGATGAAGCCGATCTTCATTCTGCAGTCTCCCATTGCAGTTCGTCATCCCCGAGCGGGGCCAGCATCGCGCGCAGCGTGTCATCGGACGCGTCCCGGCGCCAGACGGGCTTGCGATCCTTGTCGATGATCTGGGCGCGCACGCCCTCCAGGAAATCGCTTTCGGCCGTGGCGCGGGCGGTAAAGCGGTATTCGCGCGACAGCGACTGCTGCATGCAGTCGTCGCCGCGGGCCGCACGCACCATCGCCAGCCCCGCCGCCATCGACAGCGGCGAATTGCGCCGCAGCGCCTCCAGCGATTCGTCGTCGCCCGCCTCCTGCAACGCGGCGGTGATATCGGCCAGGGTGCGGCCACCAAAGGCGGACAGGTCGCGCCGGTCCAGCGTCGCCGCGGGGGCAGGGTGGCCGCGCAGGCCGGTCACGTCGCCGCTGTCCTCCAGCATGGCGATCAGGCCCGGCCAGTCCGCTTCGGGAATATACATGTCCGCAAAGCCGGCATGGATCGCGTCGCCTGCCGTCATCCGACCCCCGGTCATCGCCAGGTATTCACCGATCCGCCCCGGCGCGCGACCCAGCAGCCAGGTGCCGCCCACGTCGGGGATCAGGCCGATGCCGCTTTCGGGCATCGCGATGCGCGTCGTGTCGCCGACGATCCGGTGGCTGGCATGACCGCCCACCCCCACGCCGCCGCCCATGACGAACCCTTGCATGAAAGCCACGATGGGCTTGGGAAAATCGGCGATGGCCGCATTCATGCGGTATTCGTCGCGAAAGAAGTCGCGCCCGACCTGGTGATCGCCCGCGCGGCCCGCATGGTAGACGGCGGCGATGTCGCCCCCGGCGCAGAAGGCGCGGTCACCATCGGCATCGATGATGACCAGCGCGACCGCAGGATCGTCGCGCCAGCCGTCCAAAGCGTCGTGGATGGCGCGGGCCATGGCATGGGTCAGGGCGTTCAGCGCCTTGGGCCGGGTGAAGGTGATGCGCCCGGCGCGCCCGGCGGTGCGGGTGGTAAGGTCGTCCATGTCAGGCCCTTTCCGCCAACAGGGCGCGGCTGATGATCAGGCGCATGATCTCGTTCGTGCCCTCCAGGATCTGGTGGACGCGCAGGTCGCGCACGATCTTCTCGATCCCGTAATCGGCCAGATAGCCATAGCCGCCGTGCAGCTGCAGGCATTGGTTGGCGACCTCGAAGGCGCGGTCGGTGACGTGCAGTTTCGCCATGGCGCAAAACTTGGTGGCATCCGGCGCGCCCTGATCCAGCTTCCACGCCGCCTGGCGCAGGAAGATGCGTGCCGATTGCAGGGCGGTCTCCATTTCGGCCAGCCGGAACTGCAGCGCCTGGAACTGGTCCAGCGATTTGCCGAAGGCTTTGCGGTCGCCCATATAGGCCAGCGTCCGGTCCAGCGCCGATTGCGCACCGCCCAGTGCGGCGGCGGCGATGTTCAGGCGCCCCCCGTCCAGCCCGGCCATGGCATAGCTGAAGCCGCGGCCTTCCTCGCCCAGCAGGTTGTCGGCGGGCAGGATGCAGTCGTCGAACTGGACCTGGGTCGTGGGCTGGGACCGCCAGCCCATCTTGTCCTCAAGCCCCCCGAAGGAGAGGCCCGGCGTGCCGTTCTCGACGATGACGGTGCTGATGCCCTTGGGGCCGTCGCCGCCGCTGCGGACCATGGCGACATAGACGTCGCTATAGCCGCCGCCGCTGATGAAGGCCTTGGTCCCATTCAGCCGCCAGCCCTGATCGTCGCGGTCCGCGCGGGTGCGCAGCGCCGCTGCATCCGAGCCGGAGCCCGGTTCGGTCAGGCAATAGCTGAAGATGCGGGTCATCGAACACAGGTCGGGCAGCCAGCGGTCGCGGGCCTGATCGCTGCCGAACTTGTCGATCATGCCGCCGCACATGTTGTGGATCGACAGGAACGACGCGACCGAGGGGCAGGCCATCGACAGCGCCTCGAAGACCAGCGTGCCGTCCAGGCGGGACAGCCCCGTGCCGCCGTGATCCTCGGAGACGAAGATGCCGCCCAGGCCCAGGGCCGCCACGTCGGGCCAGAGGTCGCGCGGGATGGTGCCCTGACGTTCCCAGTCCTGCGCATGGGGCGCGATGCGGTCGGCCCCGAAATCGCGGGCCATGTCGAAGATGGCCTGCTGTTCCTCGGTCAGTGCGAAATCCATCGGCAGCCCCTCCCCGGACCGGTGTGAATTGAACAGCTGTTTAATTGCCAGATGTTGCGACAGTGTTGCAAGCGGTTACAGGTCGCGGGTGAACTCCTGCACCAGATGGCGGGTGACGGCGCGCAGCGCGTCGTCGCGGTCGGCCCCGGCCTGACGGGCGCGGGCATGGACGGCGCGCTGCGCCTCGGCCGCGGTGCCATGCGCCACCATGTCTCGCAGGCGGGCCACATGGGGCTGACAGTCCAGCGCGTCGGCATCCTGCGCAATCAGGCCCAGCCAGTCGTCGGCGATCTGGTCGAACGGGATGATCCGCCCCGCGCCGAAATCGATCAGCCCCTCGGTGGTACCATAGCGCAGCGCGCGCCAGCGGTTCTCGGCCAGCAGGAAGGGCTCGTACTGCCGCCAGCGCTGATTGCCGCGCGACAGGCGCCACAACATGCGCAAGGTGGTCTGGATCAGCGCGGCCAGGGTCAACGCATCCTCGATCCGCGGGCAGGCGTCGCAGATGCGGGTTTCCAGCGTGGGGTATTTGCTGCTGGGGCGCAGGTCCCACCAGATCTTGCTGCTGTCCTCGATGATGCCCAGGTCGGTCAGGGCCTGGACCGAGCGTTCGAACTCGTCCCAGCTGCCCATCTGCGGCGGCAGGCCGGTGCGGGGCATGTCGCCGAAGACCGTGGTGCGGTACGAGGCAAGGCCCGAATCCTCGCCCATCCAGAAGGGGCTGGAGGCAGACAAGGCCAGCAGATGCGGCAGGAAATAGGCCAGCTGGTTCATCAGGTCGATGCGCTGCGCAGGGTCGGGTATGCCCACATGGACATGCATGCCGCAGATCAGCATGCGCCGCGCCACGCCGCCCATGTCGCGCGACAGCTGATTGTAGCGGTCCTTGTCGGTATGATCTTGTTCGCGCCAGTCGGCCTGCGGATGGCACGACGCCGAGATGGGCGCCAGCCCATGTTCCGCGGCGCACCGGGCAACGGTGCCGCGCAGGTGGCGCAGGTGATCGCCCGCGGCGCGGATGTCGGCGCTGACCGGGGTGCCGATCTCGACCTGGCAGCGCAGGAATTCGGGGCTGACCTGCTCGCCCAGATCGACCGTGAGCGCCTGCATCAGCGCCTCGGGCGCCGCGGCCAGTTGTAGTGTGTCGGCGTCGACGAGGAGATATTCCTCCTCGATGCCCAGGGTGAAGTCGGGATCAGTCGTCATGGGTCCGTCCTGGTTGCCACGACGCGCCGGGCTTGCGTCCCGCGAGGTGCTGGGGGGCTGGCTGCCCCCCGGACCCCCCGCGCAGCGCCCCCCGCATCGGGAGGACTGGCTCCGGCGTCAGTCCATGGCCTTGAAGTTGAACTCTCCGCCTTCCTTGATCCCCGACGGCCAGCGCGCCGTCACGGTCTTGGTCCGCGTATAGAAGCGGAACGCATCGGGGCCGTGCTGGTTCAGGTCGCCGAAGCCCGATTTCTTCCAGCCGCCGAAGGTGTGATAGGCCAGCGGCACCGGGATCGGCACGTTGATGCCCACCATGCCGATGTTGATGCGGTTCGCGAAGTCGCGCGCCGTATCGCCGTCGCGGGTATAGATCGCGGTGCCGTTGCCGTATTCGTGGTCGAGCGCCAGCTTGATCGCATCCTCATAGGTTGCGGCGCGGACGGTGGAGAGGACCGGGCCGAAGATCTCGGTCTTGTAGATGTCCATGTCCGGGGTTACGCGGTCGAAGAGGTGGGGGCCGACGAAGAAGCCGTCCTCATAGCCCTGCAGATTGAAGTTGCGGCCGTCGACGACTAGGTCGGCGCCCTGATCCACGCCCGACTGCACCAGGCGCAGGATGTTCTCCTTGGCGGCCTTGGTCACGACCGGGCCGTAGTCGATGTCGTTGCCGGCGGTCCAGGGACCGACCTTCAGCTTCTCGATCCGGGGGATCAGCTTCTCGATCAGCGCGTCGGCGGTCTTCTCGCCCACCGGCACCGCGACCGAGATCGCCATGCAGCGTTCGCCTGCCGCGCCGTAGCCCGCGCCGACCAGCGCATCCGCGGCCTGGTCCAAGTCGGCGTCGGGCATGATGATCATGTGGTTCTTGGCACCGCCGAAGCACTGCGCGCGCTTGCCGGTCGCGGCGGCGCGTTCATAGATGTACTGCGCGATCGGGGTCGAGCCGACAAAGCCCACGGCCTGGATGACCTCGCTGTCCAGGATCGCGTCGACCGATTCCTTGTCGCCGTTCACCACCTGCAGCACGCCGTCGGGCAGGCCCGCCTCCTGCAGCAGCTTGGCCAGCATCAGCGGCACCGAGGGGTCACGCTCGGAGGGTTTCAGGATCATCGCGTTGCCGGCGGAGAGCGCCGGGCCCATCTTCCACAGCGGGATCATGGCCGGAAAGTTGAAGGGCGTGATGCCCGCGACCACGCCCAGGGGCTGGCGCATGGAATACATGTCGATGCCGGGGCCGGCGCTGTCGGTGAACTCGCCCTTCAGCAGATGCGGCGCGCCTATGCAGAACTCGATCACCTCCAGCCCGCGCTGGATGTCGCCCTTGGCGTCGGGAAAGGTCTTGCCGTGTTCGCTGGACAGGGCCTCGGCCAGCTTGTCCATGTCGCGGTTGATCAGGCCGACAAAGGCCATCATCACGCGGGCGCGGCGCTGCGGATTGGTGGCGCCCCATGCGATCTGGGCCTTGGCGGCGCGGGCGATGGCGTCGTCCATCTCGGCCTTGGTGATCAGCGACAGGCGGGCCTGAACCTCGCCCGTGGCGGGGTTGTAGACGTCGGAAAACCGGCCAGAGGTGCCCTTGTATTCCTTGCCGTCGATCCAGTGATGTATCTCTTTCATCGCGTCCTCCTGCAACTGTTGGGCGCAGCCTAGTCTTGCGGATTTGCGGAAGAAAGGGGAATGCTGGCAAAAGGGTTTTGCGTTTTTGCAAAGGACGGCGATGGATTGGGATGATCTGCGCATCTTTCTGGCCGTCGCACGGGCCGAGAGCCTGTCGGGCGCCGGGCGCAGGCTGGCGATGGACGCATCGACCGTCGGCCGCCGCATCGCGCGGCTGGAGGCGTCGGTCGGGGCGGCGCTGTTTCTCAAGACACCGGGGGGCTATCAGCTGACCGCCGAAGGGTCGCGCCTGATGGCCCCGGCCGAGGCCGCCGAACGCGCCGCCACCGCCGCCGCCGAGGCCGTCAGCGGGGATGCAGGCCTGTCGGGACAGCTGCGCATCGGGGCGCCCGACGGCTGCGCGAACTATCTGCTGCCGCAGGTCGCGCGCGACCTGTGCGCCGCCCATCCGGGGCTGGAGATTCAGATCGTGGCCCTGCCGCGCGTCGTGAACCTGACCCGGCGCGAGGCCGACATGGCCATCGCCGTGTCGCCGCCCGACACGGGGCGGCTGATGGTCCAGCGGCTTGTCGACTATCACCTGCACCTGGCGGGGCATGACGATTACCTGTCGCGCCACCCGCCGCTGGACCGGCTGGAGGATTTGCGCGGACATCGGATGATCAGCTATATCCCCGACATGATCTTCGACCGCGAGCTGGACTATCTGTCCGCGACTGGGTTCGAGGCGGCCCAGATCAGCAGCAATTCCGTGGCGGTCCAGATGCAGGCCGTGCGCGCCGGGGCGGGCCTTGGCATCGTGCATGATTTCGCGATCCCCTTTGCCCCGGGGGTGCGCCGCGTGCTGACCGGACGCATCGCGCTGAAACGCAGCTTCTGGCTGATCCGGCATGCCGACGACCGCGCCTCGCGCCGGCTGACCCTGCTGGCCGAGGCGGTGGCCCAAGGCATCCGCACCGAGGTCGCCCGACTGGAGGGGCAGCTTTCCGCGGCCCCCGATGGTCGCACTTGACGCGAACCGATTTGGCGAAAATGATGAAGGGGAACAAGTCCGAGGGAGGCCCGTGATGCTGGTCAAACAGTTGCTGTCGATGAAGTCCGACAATGCCAAGCCGTGGATCGATTCCGCGACGATCGTGACCATCGCGCCGACCACCACCCTGGGCGAGGCCGCGACGCTGCTGGCCGAAAAGCGCATCGGCGCGGTGGTCGTGTCTACCGATGGCCGGAGGCCCGAAGGCATCCTGTCCGAACGCGACATCGTCCGTCAGCTGGGCAAGCACGGACCCGAAGTGCTGTCCCAGCCCGTCAGCGGCGTGATGACCACCCAGGTCCAGACCTGCACCACCGGAGAGGACGCGCTGACCATCCTGGAGCGCATGACCCAGGGGCGGTTCCGCCACATGCCGGTGGTGGACGGTCAGGGCGACATGCTGGGCGTGATCTCGATCGGTGATGCGGTCAGCGGGCGCCTGAAGGAGCTGGCGGCCGAAAAGGAAGCCCTGACCGGGATGATCATGGGCAGCTGACGCATCGTCGCAGCCGTTCACGATCTTGCAATCCGGGGTCAAATGCGGTTTGCCTTGGGGTCAGGACCATGACCCCAAGGACGCGACATCCATGCGCATCGGCCTTTATCCCGGAACCTTCGATCCGATCACGCTTGGACATATCGACATCATCCAGCGCGCGATGGCGCTGGTCGACCGTCTGGTGATCGGCGTCGCGATCAACCGCGACAAGGGCCCGCTGTTCGACCTGGAGGCGCGCGTGGCCATGGTTCAGGCCGAATGCGACGCCATCGTCGCCAAGACCGGCGGAGAGATCGTCGTCCACCCGTTCGAGAACCTGCTGATCGACTGTGCCCGCGACGTGGGCGCCAGCATCATCGTGCGCGGCCTGCGCGCGGTGGCCGATTTCGAATACGAATTCCAGATGGTCGGCATGAACCGTGCCCTGGACAGCAGCATCGAGACCGTCTTCATGATGGCCGACGCCCGGCGCCAGGCCATCGCCTCCAAGCTGGTCAAGGAGATCGCGCGCTTGGGCGGGGACGTGTCGAAATTCGTCACCCCCCCGGTCGCGGACGCGCTGCTGCGCCGCTATGGCTAGCCGCGCCCGATGAAGGGCATGTTGGTCGCCATCAGCGTCATGAACTGAACATTCGCGCCCTGGGGCAGCGTGGCCATGTGCCAGACGGCATCGGCCACGGTGGCGACGTCGATCACCGGTTCGGCATCGGGATCGCGGGCGGCGGCCTCGCGCAGCAACTGCGTCGCGGCATTGCCCACGTCGATCTGGCCGCAGGCGATGTTCACCGCGCGCCCGTCCAGCGACAGGCTGCGCGTCAGGCCGGTCACGGCATGCTTGGACATCGTATAGGCGACCGACCCCGCCCGCGGCGCATGGGCCGCGACCGAGCCGTTGTTGATGATCCGCCCGCCCTGGGGCGACTGCGCCCGCATTGCCGCAAAGGCCGCGCGCGCGCAGAGGAACATGCCCGTCACATTGGTCGCAATCACGTCACGGAAATCGTCCGGCGACAGATGGTCGGGATCGGCCAGCGGGGCGGCGCGTCCGGCATTGTTGAACAGGACATCCAGGCGGCCCCAGCTGCGGACGGCCTGCGCGAATGCCGCCTCGACCGCGGCGTCGTCGGTGATGTCGCAGGGCAGGACCAGCGCGCCGTCATGCCCGTCGGCGGTCTGGTGCAGGGGTTCGGGCCTGCGCCCGACCAGCCCCACGCGCCAGCCGCGGTCCAGGAACAGCCGCGCCGTGGCCTGCCCGATGCCGCTGCCGGCGCCCGTGATCAGAATGCTTTTCATCATTTTCTCCCGTGATCGCCTATCCCGTGACGGGCCCGCCCGCATGGGCACCCGTCGCCGTTCCGCGGTTCGCGCGCATTGGACCCGCATCGCAGGGGGACCGCAATCCATGAAAAAGGCCCGCGAAACGCGGGCCTTGTCGGGACGGGTGGCAGGGGCCGATCACTCGGTCGGCGGGGCCAGCTTCTTGGTGCCGCCGTTGTTCAGCGGGTCTTCCTGGCGCTGGACCGAACCCTCGAAATGGGCGCCCGATTCGATGGCGATGGTCTTGTGGATGATGTCGCCCTCGACCCGCGCGGTGGCGGTCAGGCGGACCTTGAGGCCGCGCACGCGACCGATGACGCGACCGTTGACGATGACGTCGTCGCCGACGATTTCGCCCTTGATGGTGGCGGTTTCGCCGATGGTCAGCTGATGGGCGCGGATGTCGCCTTCGACCGTGCCCTCGATCTGGATGTCGCCCTGCGTCTTGATGTTGCCCGTCACCGTCAGGTCGGCCGACAAAATCGAGGGTGCCACGCGCGCACGGGGTGCGGCGGCCGGTGCCTGCGCCTCGGGGGTGCTGCGCTCGGGCGCGACGGGGGCCGCCTGCGGGGCTGCGTCGGGGGTCGGGCGGGTCTCGGTCACGCGGGTCTTACTGAACATTGTCTGCTGCCTTGATGAAGCTCATCGGGTCCACGGCCCGACCGTTCATGCGCACTTCGTAATGCAGATGCGGCCCGGTCGAGCGTCCGGTATTCCCCATATCACCGATCCGGTCGCCTTGCGACACCCGATCGCCAACTTTTACATGGATGCGGCTCAGGTGGGCATAGCGGGTCTCGGTGCCCAGCTCGTGGCGGATCTTGATCAGGTTGCCGTAGGCGCCGCTGCGCCCGGCAAAGGTCACGACCCCGTCGCCCGTGACGTGGATCGGCGTGCCGACGGGACCGGCCATGTCGATGCCCTCGTGCATGCGACCCCACCGGCGGCCGAAGCCCGAGGTATAGCGGAAGTTGTCGGTGACCGGCATGGCCAGCGGCAGCTTCTCGATCGCGATGCGATAGGTGTTCATCTGGTCCAGCGTGACGATGATCTGGCGGGCCTTCAGTTCGGTGTCGGTCAGCGCCGCGTTGCCGCGGGTCGAATAGGACATCGGCGTCAGCGGTCCGCCCTGCCCGGAATAGCCGCTGCGGATGGTGCGCCAGAACCTCGTCCGGGTTCATGCCGACATTGCGGAAGACCTCGTCCAGGGGGGCCACGGACACGGTCACGGCGTCCTCCAGCTGGGTCAGGATCTCGTCGTTGCGGGCCAGGATCTGGTCGCGCTCGACGGTCAGCTCCTGTGCGGTCAGCTTGGCGGCCTCGGCCTCCTCGACGGCTTCGGACCGCTGGTCGGCCGAACTGCGCAGCTCTCCCGACAGGATGTCCAGCGCGACCGAGAATTCCTCGGTCCGGTCGGGGGCGGGGGTCGTGCCCGCATCGGCGGCGGCGACGGCGGTGTCGCGATCGGCCAGCGTGTCGCGCAGCGTGGACTGGACGGCAGCCAGGCCGGTCTCCATCTCGCGGCGGCTCTCCTCGGAGGAGAGGAGCTGCGACTGCATCTGCGAGACCTGGTCCAGCGCCACGGCAAAGCGCGACTGCGCGGCCAGCGCCTCGGCGGCGCGGGCGTCGCGTTCGGCCTGCAGCTCGGCCAGGCGCTCCTCGAAGGCGGCCTGGCTGCGCTGGATCTGTTCGCGGGTGTTGCCCGAGCTGACGGCGTCGATGACCAGGAAGGAACTGGCCACCAGCGTCCATCCGAAGACCAGCGTGATGCCGCTGATGCCGACCATCTGGGTCACGGGGCGCAGGCGGACAAAGCGTGTCGTATCATCCGAGCGAAGGAAAAGGCGTTGCTCCGGCAGCCACTTTTCCAGCGACGCGTTCAGTCGATCCATCACCGTCATTGTCAGATACTGTCCCTCGAAGGCACGCCGTTGTCAGCAGTTCGGCGGGTTGTTCCGTTCGGTCACGGGTAAACAGCAGCTGTGCCTTCTTGGCAACAAGACCCTACGGTCTGGTTCCCCGCATTGGCGGAACCCTGCCTTTATCGGCAAGGATCCGCCAATCGTGCAACCTGGGGGCGAGAAACCTAAGTGATTTCATAGGGCAGGGGGCCATCGCGATCCGCGGGGATTCGCAGCGGCCGGTCGATCGGCGGGACCGAGCGCTGATGGCAGTCCGGGCGCGGGCAGATCCGGCACGAGATCCCGATGGGCTGATAGGCGCGCGGCTTGGTCAGGTCCAGCCCGTCGGCATAGACCAGCCCGCCCGCATGCGCGACCTCGACCCCCAACCCGATGGCAAATCGGCGGACCGGCGCGTTGAAGGCGCCTGCATGCTTCGAGACGTCGCGTGCCAGCAGCAGGTAGCGGACCCCGTCCGGCGTCTCTGCCAGCTGGCGCAGGAAGCGGCCTGGCTGCTCGAACGCTTGGTGGACGTTCCACAGCGGGCATGCACCGCCAAAGCGGGCGAATTGCAGGCGGGTCGCGGAATGGCGCTTGGTGATCGTGCCCGCCTGATCGACGCGCACGAAGAAGAACGGCACCCCCTTGGCGCCCGGCCGCTGCAGCGTGGACAGCCGATGCGCGACCTGTTCCAGCGACGCGTCGAACAAGTGCGACAGCCGTTCCAGGTCATGGCGTTCGGCCTGAGCCGCGGCCATGAACGCGCGATAGGGCATCAGCGCGGCGCCGGCGAAATAGTTGGCCATGCCAAGGCGGGCGATCTGGCGGGCGGTGGGGCTGCGAAAGCGCGCCAAATCCAGGGTCGCCTCCAGCAGGTCGGACTGGCGTTCCAGGGCGACCAGATGCAGCAGCTGGAACAGGCGGGTCGGCGCCTCGGCCGCGGCATTGACCAGCAGCCGGTCGCCGTCGCGACGGAAGACCGCGTTGGCAGGCAGCTCGGTCAGCTGGACACGGATGCCCTTGGTGGCCAGGGCTGCGACCGCCATCGCCCAGAGGTCGCCCCGCCGCCCGTCGGGGCAGGCAAAGCGTTCGGCCGCACGGTCGACGGCGTCGATGTAGTTGTCGCAATAGTGGAAAAAGTCACGAACTTCTTCCCATGGCGTCGACAGGCTGTTCTGGCTGGCGGCGCCGATCGCCTCGTCCAAGGCGGCCAGGCGTTCCTGGCCTTCGCGATGGGCGCGGTACAGGTCCAGGAAGGCGCGTGCCAGCACCGGGGCATTGGTCGCGGCCAGGCGCAGGTCGGCCAAAGGGGGTGCCGCATCGAACAGCGGGTCGGCCAAAGCCTCCTGCATGTCGATGACCATCCGTTCGGCATCGCCCGCGGCCAGGGTGGTCAGGTCGACGCCGAATTCCTGCGCCAGGCGCAGCAGGACGCCCGCGCTGATGGGACGGTGGTTGTTCTCCATCTGGGACAGATAGGGCAGGGACACGCCCAGCTTTTCGGCAAAGCGGCGTTGGGTCAGGGCGGCCCGGGCGCGGGTTTCGCGCAGCGCGCTGCCGGCATAGATCTTTTGTGTCGCCACGTCCCGTCCCCCGTTTGCAAAGCCGGTTCTAGCGGTTGCAAAGGCGGTCGGGCAAGAGGTTCAGCCCTGCAGGGCCAACTGACGTTCGCGGCGCAGCACCCAGGTGATGGCCAGCAGCCCGCCCAGGGCGGAGGCGCACATGATCGCCAGCAGGGGCGTGGCGCCGCTGCCCGGTTGCAGCAGCGCGCCCGCCAGCGCCGAAAGTGCTGCGCCGCCGGCCACGGCCAAGGCGCCGCCCAGGCCCGACGCTGTCCCGGCCAGTTCGGGGCGCACGCTCATCATGCCGGCATTGGCGTTGGGCAGGACCATGCCGTTGCCCAGCCCCATCAGCGCGATGGCGCCGAAGAAGACAAGCGGGTGCACCACGCCCGACAGGTCGACCAGCAGCGCGGCCGACAGCGCGACGAGGCAGATGACCGCACCGATCAGGATCATCCGGTTCAGGCCCATGACCGGAGAGAAGCGCGCCGACAGGAAGTTGCCCAGCAGATACCCGATCGAGGGCGCCGCGAACCAGTAGCCCACCTGGGCGGGGGTCAGGCCGAAGACCTGTTCCCCGACAAAGGGTGCGCCGCCCAGATAGGCGAAGAACGCCCCCGACGACAGGGTCGCGGCCAGGCAATAGCCCCAGAACCGATGCGATCGGGCAAGGATTGGATAGTTGACCATCTGGGCGCGCAGGCTCATCCCGCCGCCACGGACCGTCTCGCCCATGTCGCGATAGGCCAGCGCCAGGACGGCGATGCCCAGAAGGCCCATGACGGCGAAGTTGGCCTGCCAGCCGAACAGCTCGTCCAGGACGCCGCCGAAGACGGGGGCCATCATCGGCACGACGGCCATGCCCATCGTGACGTAGCCCAGCATCGAGGCGGCGCGATCGCCGTCATAGAGGTCGCGGATCACGGCGCGCGGGACCAGCATGCAGACGGTGATGACCGACTGCGCCAGCCGGAAGACCAAGAAGGTGGTGGCCGTGGTCGCCAGCAGCGTGCCGACGGTGGCCAGCAGGAAGCCGATCAGCCCCCATATGACCACGGGCCGGCGGCCAAAGCGGTCGCTGAGCGGGCCGCCCAGCAGCTGAAGGACCGCGCTGGCCCCGATATAGGCCGAGACCGACAACTGCATCACGCCGTAATCGACCTGGAAATCGCGCGCCATGCCGGGCAGCGAGGGCAAAAAACACGTTCATCGACAGCGCGGACACCCCGGACAGGGCGACGAGGGTCAGAAGATGGGGGGGCGTGCGCATGGTCGGACCTTTCGAGGGCGGAATGCACGATCTGCAAAACCTCCGCGCGAAATCCATAGCGCGGCTGCGGGGGGATGCGCCAGATGGATTGCGTCCCGCGCAGCGAGCCGGGGGGCCGGCCCCCCGGACCCCCCGCCGGCGGGGGCGGCGCCCCCTCCGGGCCACCCCCGCGATCAGCCGAAGTCGTGGAAGATGAACCAGGCGCCCAAGCAGATCAGGGAGAAGCCCACGCCGTGCTGCCAGCCGATCCTCTCGCCCAGATAGACCCAGGAGAAGATCGCGAAAACCGAGAGGCTGATGACCTCCTGGATGGTCTTGAGCTGAGCGGCGCTGAAATAGCCGTAGCCGATGCGGTTCGCGGGCACCTGCATCAGGTATTCGAAGAAGGCGATGCCCCAGCTGATGAAGATCACCGTCACTAGGGGGGCGGTCTTGAACTTGAGGTGACCGTACCACGCGACGGTCATGAAGATGTTCGAGGCCAGCAGCAGGCCGATCGTGGCGACGGGAACCGGCAGGGTCATCGGATCAGTCCCACTGGCTCTGGCGGTCGCGGGCAAGGTTGCCGAAGCGGGTGAACTGACCCTCGAAGGCCAGCTCGACCGTGCCGATGGGGCCGTGGCGCTGCTTGCCCAGGATCACCTCGGCCTTGCCGTGGACGTTCTCCATCACTTGCTGCCAGCGGGCCATCGCGTCCAGGTCGCTGTCCGAGGGCTTTTCGCGTTCCTTGTAGTATTCCTCGCGGAACACGAACATCACGATGTCGGCGTCCTGCTCGATCGAGCCGGATTCGCGCAGGTCCGACAGCTGCGGGCGCTTGTCCTCGCGGTTCTCGACCTGGCGCGACAGCTGGGACAGGGCGATGACGGGGATGTTCAGCTCCTTGGCCACGGCCTTGAGGCCCTGGGTGATCTCGGACACCTCGTTCACGCGGCTGTCCTTGGCGGTCGCGGCCTTCAAGAGCTGAAGGTAGTCCACGATCAGCACGTCCAGCCCATGCGTGCGCTTCAGCTTGCGGGCGCGGGCGGCCAGCTGGTTGATGGGCAGGGCGGGCGTGTCGTCGATGAACAGCGGGCAGTTCTGCAGCGCATGCGCGGCCTCGACGAAGCGGCGGAATTCGCCCTCGTCCATGTTGCCGCTGCGGATGCGTTCGGATGGCACCTCGGCGGCCTCGGACAGGATGCGGGCGGCCAGCTGTTCGGCCGACATCTCGAGGCTGAAGAAGCCCACGACGCCGCCCTCGATCGAGCCCTGGGTGCCGTCGGGCTTTTCGCCCAGCTTGTGAGACTTGGCGATGTTGAAGGCGATGTTGGTCGCCAGCGCGGTCTTGCCCATCGACGGGCGGCCGGCCAGGATGATCAGGTCCGAATTGTTCAGACCGCCCATCTTGCCGTCCAGGTCGATCAGCCCGGTGGAAATCCCCGACAGCTTGCCGTCGCGCTGATAGGCGGCGTTGGCCACCTGAACCGCGCCGGTCACGGCCTTGAGGAAGGACTGGAACCCGCGTTCGGCCACCCCGGCCTCGCCCAGCTTGTAGAGCGTCTGTTCCGCGGCCTTGATCTGCTCCTCGGCGTCATCGCCGACCTCGACGGTGGCGGCGCGGGCGGCGATGTCCTGGCCCAGGGTCATCAACTCGCGCCGCAGGGCGAATTCGCGGATCATCTGGGCATAGTCGCGCGCGGCATAGGCGCTGATCGCCGCCGCTGCCATGCGCGCCAGATAGGCCGGGCCGCCCAGTTCCTTCAGGCCGTCGTCGTTCTCAAGGAAGGCCTTGATCGTGACGGGGCTGGCCAGCGCGTTGCGGCGGATGCGTTCGGCGCAGATGTCGAAGATGCGGGCATGGACCGGGTGATAGAAATGGTCCGACTTGATGATCTGGCTGACCCGGTCGAACACGTCGTTGTTGGTCAGCAGCGCGCCCAGCAACTGCTGCTCCGCCTCCAGCGAAAAGGGGATGGCCTGCTTGTCCTCGGGCCCGTCGGCCTGTCCGGGAACGATGAAATGCGCGCTGGTGACGGTGAGAGTGCTCATGGTCTGCCTGCCCCTTCGTTGGTTGCGGTCCAGATTAAACCGAAGCGGCCGGCCGCGTCATGGGGCCGGCCGCAGTTTGTTGGGGATAACCCCGGATCAGCCGTTTGCCGCCTGCCAGGCGCGGGGGTCGGTCAGGAACGCGTCGACCTCGGTCAGGGTCGCGTCGTCGAAGGCCCCCTGGGCGCGGGCTTCGGCCAGGACGTCCCACCAGGTGCACAGGTGGTGCAGCGCCACGCCGTGATCGGCCAGCCGCTGCGTGGTCTCCGGAAAGATGCCATAGTAGAAGATCACCGCCGTATGGGCGCAGGTCGCGCCCGTCTCGCGGATCGCGTCGACAAAGGACAGCTTGCTGCCGCCGTCGGTGGTCAGATCCTCGACCAGCAGGACCCGCTGGCCCTCGGTCATCACGCCCTCGATCCGGGCGTTGCGGCCGTAACCCTTGGGCTTCTTGCGCACATAGGTCATCGGCAGGCCCAAGCGTTCGGCGACCAGCGCGCCGAAGGGGATGCCGCGGTCTCGCCGCCCGCGACATTGTCGAAGGCCTCGAACCCCGCGTCGCGCATGACCGTCGCGGCCATGAAATCCATCAGCGTGGCGCGGACGCGCGGAAAGCTGATGATGCGGCGGCAATCGACATAGGTCGGCCCCTTGAGACCGGACGCATAGGTGAAGGGCTGGGCCGCGTTGAAGTCGACGGCCTTGATTTCCAGCAGCATCCGGGCGGTCAGGCGGGCGATCTCCTCGCGCGCGGGGAAGGTCAGGCTCATTGGTCCTCCAGATGCCAGAACAGCGGGAAACCGGGGTCGAAGACGGTGACGGTCTCGTCGCCCGCAGTGATCTGCGCCGGATAGTCGACGGCCGTGTCGCGGCGCGTCAGGGTGATGCGGTCCTCGTTCGGCGCCATGCGATAGAAGGCTGCGCCGTTCAGGCTGGTGAAGGCCTCCAGCCGGTCCAGCGCACCGTCGTCCTGGAACACCTGCGCCAGGATCGACATGGTGTTCGGCGCCGTGAAGCAGCCCGCGCAGCCGCAGGGCTGAAGCTTCGCCGCGTCCGTGTGCGGCGCGCTGTCGGTGCCCAGGAAGAACCGCGCATCTCCGCTGGTCGCGGCCTCGCGCAGCGCCAGGCGGTGGGATTCGCGTTTCGCGACCGGCAGGCAGTAGTAATGCGGCCGGATGCCCCCCGCCAGGATGGCATTGCGGTTGATGACCAGGTGATGCGTGGTGATCGTCGCGCCCAGGTCGTCGCCGCCCGCGCGGGCGTAATCGACGCCCTGCGAGGTCGTGATATGCTCCATCACAACGCGCAGCCCAGGCGTGCGGCGGCGCAGCGGGTCCAGGACCGTGTCGATGAACACGGCCTCTCGGTCGAAGATATCGACAGACGGGTCGGTGACCTCTCCGTGCACGCACAGCGTCACGCCGGCCTCGGCCATCGCCTCCAGCACGGGCTGGACGCGGTCGAAATCGGTCACGCCCGATGCGCTGTTCGTGGTGGCACCCGCCGGATACAGCTTGACCGCGCGGATGATCCCGTCCCGGAACGCGCCCACGACATCGGCCGCGTCCGTCGCGTCGGTCAGGTACAGCACCATCTGCGGGTCCAGCGCGGCACCCTGGGGCAGGGCGGCGCGGATGCGGTCGCGATAGGCGGCGGCCTGGGCGCCGGTCGTGACCGGCGGCACCAGATTGGGCATGATGATCGCGCGGCCGAATTGCGCGGAATGCGGCGCGACCGCGGCCAGCATCGCGCCGTCGCGCAGATGCAGGTGCCAGTCGTCCGGGCGGCGAAGGGTCAGCGTCTGTGTCATGAGGCTGCCTCTAACCACGGCAGCACCGTCTTGCCAAGCAGCCGCGTTCAGATTTCGGGAACCCTGTCCGAAAGTCGCGGTTGAGTGTCTGCGCCATGGGGCGCAATGTGGCTTTGCCGGGCAGTTCCTGTGATGGCAGCCGAAAGGACCCTCGCCGATGAACCCGATGATGCCGATGATTCTTCCCGCAGCCCAGGCCCGGCTTGCGTCCCAGTTCGCGCGGATCGCGATCGAATCGAACATGGTGATCGGGCTGCGCATGGCGGGGATGATGGGCCTGATGGTCCAGGCCCCCGGAGAGCCGTTCCGCATGGTCGCCGAAAAGCAGGCTGCGGTATCGGAATCGCTGTTCGCGATGGCCAGCGCCGGGATGCGTGGGCACAGCGCCGAACGCATGCTGTCGGCCGGCATGCGTCCCTATGCCCGACGGACCCGCGCAAATTCCCGGCGCCTGTCCGCGGTCAAGGCCGGCTGAGGCGGAACAAGCCGTGCATCCGCCCCGTTGGTCCATGACGCAACATCGGGATGGAGCGGGCGGATGAAGACGGCACTGATCACCGGCGGCGCACAGGGCATCGGCAGGGGCATCGTGACCCGCCTGCGGTCAGACGGCTGGCGCGTCGCGGTTTTCGATCTGGATGCAGAGGCGCTGGATGAGATCGGCGCGGCCGATCCCGGCCTGTTGGCCCTGCCCATCGATGTCGGCGACGAACGGCAGGTGGCGCAGGGAATGCTGGCCCTACAGGGCTGGCTGAAGGGGGCAGGTCTGAACCTGGTGGTGTCGAATGCGGGCATCGCCGACCCGGTCAGCGGCCCCATCGAGGATCTGAGCCTTGAGGACTGGCAGCGGTGGCAGGACAGCCACGTGACCGGGGCGTTTCTGGTGATCCGCGCGACGGTGCCCCTGCTGCGTCAGGCGCGGGGCAGCATCGTCACGATGGCATCGACCCGTGCGCTGCAATCGGAACCCGACACCGAGGCCTATGCCGCGGCCAAGGGCGCGCTGGTCGCGATGACCCATGCGCTGGCGGTCAGCCTGGGGCCCAAGGTGCGCGCGAACTGCATCCTGCCCGGCTGGATCGACACAGGGCCGTGGCAGAAGACCGCGAACCGCAGCGATGCGGACCATTCCGACGCCGACCGCAATCAGCATCCCGTGGGCCGCGTCGGCCGGGTCGAAGATATCGCCGGGCTGGTCGCGTGGCTGGCCTCGGACGAGGCCGGGTTCGTGACGGGCCAGCGTTTTGTGGTCGATGGCGGCATGACGGTGCGGATGATCTATGCCGACTGAATGTGGCGTCTTGCCATGAAAAAGGGCCCCGCAACGGGGCCCTTTCCTTTGGCACGGCAGAGGTGTCAGATCAGTTTGCCCATCGCCACGGCCGTGTCCGACATGCGGTTCGAGAAGCCCCATTCGTTATCGTACCAGGTCAGGATGCGGACCATGCGGCCCTCCATGACCTTGGTCTGGTCCATGTGGAAGATCGACGAATGCGGGTCGTGGTTGAAGTCGGACGACACCAGCGATTCCTCGGTATAGCCCAGGACGCCCTTCAGCGGGCCGTCGGCGGCCGCCTTGATGGCACCGTTGATCTCGGCGACCGAGGTGTCGCGGCTGGCCTCGAACACCAGGTCCACGACCGAGACGTTGGGCGTCGGCACGCGGATGGCCACGCCGTCTAGCTTGCCCTTCAGTTCCGGCAGGACCAGCCCCACGGCCTTGGCGGCCCCGGTCGAGGTCGGGATCATCGACAGCGCCGCGGCGCGGGCACGGTACAGGTCCTTGTGCATCGTGTCCAGCGTCGGCTGATCGCCGGTATAGCTGTGGATCGTGGTCATGAACCCGCGGTCGATGCCGATCGTGTCGTTCAGGACCTTCGCCACCGGCGACAGGCAGTTCGTCGTGCAGCTGGCGTTCGAGACGACCAAGTCGTCCTTGGTCAGCGTGTCGTGGTTCACGCCATAGACGATGGTCTTGTCCGCGTTCTCGCCCGGGGCCGAGATCAGGACGCGCTTGGCACCGGTGGACAGATGCGCCTGCACCTTTTCCTTGGAGGTGAACAGGCCCGTGCATTCCATGATCACGTCGACATCGCCCCAGGGCAGTTCGGCCGGGTTGCGGATCGCGGTGACCTTGATCGGGCCGCGGCCCACGTCGATGCTGTCGCCCGACACCGTGACCTGTGCCGGAAAGCGTCCGTGGACGCTGTCATAGCGCAGCAGGTGGGCGTTGGTCTCGACCGGGCCAAGATCGTTGATGGCGACGACCTCGATATCGGTGCGGCCCGATTCGATGATTGCGCGCAGGACGTTGCGACCGATCCGGCCGAAGCCGTTGATGGCGACCTTGACTGCCATGGGTATCCCTCTCGAGCAGGTGATGGTTGCCCGTGGTGTAGCGTGGCGGCAGGGGGCGATGCAAATGCCGAAACGGGCAGCGCCCCGCCCGTCAGCGCCAGAAGCTGAGATACTCTATCAACCGATCCATCGCTCGCGCGGCCATCAGCGGCAGGTGTCCGTCCAGCCACACATGGTCCACGGCAAAAGGCCGCGGCGATCAGCAGCAGCAGGGCAATCGCGATCTGGTTGGTCATCTGCGCCTCCGGTCGTCGGGGTTATCGCGCGGGGACCTGCCCGCGCCAAGACCCTATTCGTCGTCCTGCGGCATCTTCAGGGTCAGCTGACCCGCCTCCTGCAGGCGGCGGATCGCGCTGATGACCTCGGTCATTGCCTCCTCGACATCCTTGGGGCGGGGCTTGCCCAAGGCCTCCCGCTCTTCTCGCAGGCCGTCGGACATGCGCTGCGACAGGTTCGACAGGATGAATTCCGCGGCAGCCGCATCGGCCTCGGCCGGGGCAGCCAGGGCGCGCACCAGCGTGGTCTGATCCAGTTCGCGGACGATCTTGGGCACCTCGCGGGGTTCGATCCGGGTGGGGATATGGGCAAAGATGAAGATCGCCTTGCGCACGCCATCCGCGAATTCCATGTCGCGTTCGTCCAGCGCGCCCAGCACGTCATCGCGCAGATCGGCGGTGGCAAAGTTCAGGATCGCGCCCATGCGGTCGCAGGCCGGCGTGGCGATGGCGGGCTTGGGCAGCGCCTCGGCCGCCTGCAGCAGCACCAGCCCGACCCGGCGCAGCGCCGCGGGCGTCACGCCCGAGGTCATCGACATCGCCTGCGCCACCACGCGCGCCCGGTCGCGGGGCAGGGCGATGAAGGTGGCCGATGCCGCCTCGACCGGCAGCTTGGACAGCATCAGCGCCACCAGTTCGACGGATTCGGCAGTCGCCAGCGCGATCAGGGATTCCTTGGGCAGGTTGCACAGGCGCACCCAGGGGTCGGACTGTCCGGTGATCGCCGCGGTACGCCGCAGGGCGTCAGAGCTGTCGTCCGACAGCCGTGCGCCCAGCATGGCCAGCGTGCCGTCCAGATCGCCCGGAAAGGTGACGCCGACCGATTCCAGCCGATCGCAGAATTCGGTGATGACGGCGTCGCGGGTGTTGCGGTCGATCAGCTCCATCCCCGCCATCTCCTGCGCCAGCAGGGTCTGGGCATTGGGGTTCAGGCGGTCCAGTCCCGCGACCTCGTCATCGTCCAGCAGAAGGCGCACGATCACCGCCGCCTTCTGCCGCTGGTTCAGCCCTGTCTGGCCCGTCATCGCCGCCTCCGTCATCGCATCCGACGGCAGATTGCCACGACAGCCTTAACGCAAGGTTGACGGCGACCCGAAATTACAGCGGGTCGGCGCCGAAAACGCGGGCAAAGATCGTATCGACATGCTTGGTGTGATAGCCCAGATCGAACTTCTCGTTGATCTCGTCCGGGGTGAGGGCGGCGGTCACCTCGGCATCGGCCAGCAGTTCGGTGCGGAAATCGGCGCCCTTTTCCCAGACCTTCATGGCGTTGCGCTGAACCAGGCGATAGCTGTCCTCGCGCGACACGCCGGCCTGCGTCAGGGCCAGCAGCACCCGCTGGGACATGACCAGACCCTTGAACTGGTTCATGTTGCGCAGCATGTTTTCTGGATAGATCACCAGCTTCTCGACCACGCCCGCCAGGCGGTGCAGCGCGAAATCCAGCGTGATGGTCGTGTCCGGCCCGATCGCACGCTCGACCGAGGAATGGCTGATGTCGCGCTCGTGCCACAGGGCGACGTTCTCCATCGCGGGGATGACCGACATGCGCACCAGCCGCGCCAGACCGGTCAGGTTCTCGGTCAGGACGGGGTTGCGCTTGTGGGGCATCGCTGACGAGCCCTTCTGACCGGGGCTGAAGAACTCCTCGGCCTCCAGGACCTCGGTGCGCTGCATGTGGCGGATCTCGATGGCGATGTTCTCGATGCTGGAGGCGATCACACCCAGGGTGGCAAAGAACATCGCATGGCGGTCGCGCGGGATGACCTGGGTGCTGATCGGTTCGGGGCGCAGGCCCAGCTTCGCACAGACATGCTCCTCGACGGCGGGGTCGATATTGGCAAAGGTGCCCACCGCGCCGCTGATCGCGCCGGTTGCGATCTCCTCGCGCGCGGCCTGCAGGCGCGCGCGGCCGCGGGCCATCTCGGCGTAAAAGCGTGCGAAGGTCAGGCCCATGGTGGTCGGTTCGGCGTGGATGCCGTGGCTGCGGCCGATGCGGACGGTGTCCTTGTGTTCATGCGCGCGGGCCTTCAGCGCGGCCAAAACCCGGTCCATGCCCGCCAGCAGCAGGTCGCTGGCGCGGACCAGCTGCACGTTCAGCGTGGTGTCCAGCACGTCGCTGCTGGTCATGCCCTGGTGGACGAAACGCGCCTGGTCGGCGCCCACATGTTCGGCCAGATGCGTCAGGAAGGCGATGACGTCATGCTTGGTGACGGCCTCGATCTCGTCGATGCGGGCCACGTCGAACTGGACGTCGCGGGCCTTCCAGACGGCCTCGGCATTCTCGCGCGGGGATCACGCCCAGATCGGCCTGCGCATCGCAGGCATGGGCCTCGATCTCGTACCAGATGCGGAACTTGGTCTCGGGGGACCAGATGGCGACCATTTCGGGGCGGCTGTAACGCGGGATCATGGCGGGCTCCTTTTGCTGGGTCGGGGCATAGCGGGGCAGGGGGGCGGGGGCAAGTTTTCATGCGCCCCGGCTGGCTTTGCGGGAACATTCCCCGCGCAAGGGGGTTCGGTGGCAACAGACGCGACAACCGACCGGAGATTGCCATGCGCCGCCCCCAGACCCCCCGCCCGCCCCTGACCGAGGCCGACCGCACCAGCCAGACCCGCTTTGGTCCGCGCCCTGTGCCTGCCGGCCATCGTGGCCCGCAGCCGCGCCGCACGGACGACACCTCGACCGTCGCCAAGGCCGTGGTCTGGGCCGGCGTCGCGCTGGGCATGGCCGGGGTGACGGCCGCCGCGGCCATCGCCGCGCGCAAGCTGGCCGGAACGGACGATGCGCCCCGCCTGGCCTATCGCCCGGCAGCAGCCCCCCGGTTCGCCCATCTGGAAGAGGACGAGCGCGAGGCGATGCGCCGCCGCGTCCGTGCCCAGGCCCGCGAGGACAACGCCCATGCCGCCCGCCTGCGCGCCAAGGCGTCGCGCGGCCGCAGCGGCAATTTCGCCAAGGACCTGACGCGCACCGCAACCGACCTGTCGGACGGTCTGAACGGCGTCGCGCAGTCGCTGGCAGGGGCGTTCCAGTCGTTCCGCGGCGTCTCCAGCCAGGCGACGACCATCGTGGGCGATTTCGTGGCCGCTGCCGATCAGCTGCGTGCCATCCTGAATGGCGCGCCTGGTCCCAATCCGGGCCCCGTCCAGCAGCGTGCCCCGCGCCCGCAATCCGACGACACCCGGATCTGATCCGCCCATCAGGGACGACGCATGACCCAAGGGACCGGCATTCGCGACGCCTTGTTCGGCCCGCTGGATGACGACACGAAACGACGTTTCGGCCTGATGGCCGATGACCCCCGCCCCGGTGCCCGCCAAGCGGATGCCGGGGCTTCGCGACATGACGCGGGCCGACCTGCTGGCGGTCGCGAAGTCGACGTTTCGCCAGATCGGCGACGATCGCGTCACGTCGGTGTCCGGGGGCGTCACCTTCTTCGGCCTGCTGTCGCTGTTCCCGGCGATCACCGCCTTCGTGTCGCTGTACGGGTTGTGGGCGGACCCCTCGACCATCCAAAGCCATCTGGAACTGATCGAACCGCTGCTGCCTGAAAGCTCGCTGGAGATCATCCGCGCACAGGTCGTGTCCATTGCCTCAGCCTCGACGGGCGCGCTGTCCCTGGCCGGGGTCGTCGCGCTGCTGATCGCGTTCTATTCGGCGAATGGCGGGATGAAGGCGCTGCTGTCGGCGCTGAACGTCGCATTCTTTCAACGTGAGACGCGCGGCATCGTGCGTCTGAACCTGGTGGCGATGTGCTTTACCATCGGCGGGTTGGCGATGATTGCGCTGATGCTGGCGGTGATCGCGGTCGTGCCCATGCTGCTGCGGCTGTTGCCCATCGGCTGGGGGGCCGAGACGATCCTGGCCGTGATCCGCTGGCCGCTGATGCTGGGCCTGCTGATCGCGGCGCTGGCGGCGGTCTATCGCTGGGGGCCCGCGGCGCCCAAGTCACGCTGGCGCTGGATCTCTCCGGGCGCGGTCTTTGCCGGGCTGGCGCTTGTCGCGACCTCGATGCTGTTTTCCTGGTACGCGGTGAATTTCGGCAATTACAACGAGACCTACGGATCGCTGGGTGCGGTGGTCGCACTGATGACCTGGCTGTGGCTGAACGCGACGATCGTGCTGGTCGGGGCCGAGATCAATTCCGAACTGGAACGCCACCTGAAACATATGGCAGGCTTGCCCGACGACCGTCCCCTGAAGCGCGAGGCCCGATGACCCTGTCCCCTTACATCCCCTTGGGGTTCGCCATCGCGCTGGAGGTTCTGGGCACGACGCTGTTGCAGCGCTCGGAACAGTTCACGCGGCTGGCGCCCACGGTGGGGATGGCCGTCTGCTATCTGGCCAGCTTCTACCTGCTGTCGGTCAGCCTCAAGGTGCTGCCCCTGGGCGTGGCCTATGCCATCTGGAGCGCATTCGGCGTGGCCCTGGTCGCGATGATCGGGCTGGTCGTGTTCGGCCAGCGGCTGGACCTGCCGGCGGTGATCGGGCTGTGCCTGATCGTCGCCGGGGTCGTCGTCATCAACGTGTTCTCCCGTACCGTCGGGCACTAACGCTCGGTCAGCTTTAGTTCGATCCGGCGGTTCAGGGCGCGGGCTTCGGGCGTGTCCTGGGTCGCGATGGGGCGGGTGTCGGCAAAGCCCGTCGGCGCCAGGCGCGCGGCCGGAAAGTCCAGATCGTCGGACAGATAGCGTACCACGGCCAGGGCGCGGGCCTGGCTCAGTTCCCAGTTGTCGGCATAGCGGCCGGTCCCCGACAGGGGCAGGTTGTCGGTATGCCCGTCGACGCGGATGATCCAGTCGATTTCGGGCGGGATCTCGTCGGCGATGTCGCGCAGCAGGGTGGCAAGCCCGGCGACCTGTTCGCGGCCGGCCTGGGACAGGGTGGCCTCTCCAGGGGCGAACAGCACTTCGGACTGGAACACGAAGCGGTCGCCCACAACCTGCACGCCCTCGCGCCCCGACAGGATCTGCGACAGCCGGCCAAAGAATTCGGACCGATAGCGGGCCAGGTCCTGGGCCTCGGCCTCGGCCGCAAGGCGGGCCTCCTCTTCCAGCGCGAGGCGGGCGCGGGTTTCCTCGGCGGCGCGGACAAGGGCGGCGTTCAACTGCTGGCCCAGGTCGGACACGCGCAGCTCTGCATCCGCCTGCTCCTGCCCCGCTGCATCCAGCAGCGCCTGCAACGACCCCAGCTGAGAGCGCAGCTGCGCCACCTGTTCGTTCAGCGCCGCCACCCGGCGCTGGCTGTCCTGCGACAGGTCCTCCTGATCGGCCAGCTCCGCCCGCGCGGTGGCCAGCAGGGCGGCCTGACGCTCGGCCTCGGACAGCTGGGCCTGGGCCTGCGTCTCCGCCGCGTCGCGGGCGGCATTCGCGGCGGCCAGCAGGGTCAGCGTCTCCTCCGCCTCGCGGCGACGCTCCTCCAGGGCCAGGGTCATGGCGGTCAGTTCGGCATCCGCCCCCTCCAGCCGCTCGCGCAGCAGCGCTGCGGCTTCGGCCTCGGCCAGGCGGGTCTGTTCGGCCTCGGTCAGGCTGGCCTGGGTCCGGTCCAGCTGCGCCTGCTGCTGGCCGACCTGAGCGCGCAGGTCCGCGGCCAGCGCCTCCAGCGCGTCGCGGCGGGCGGCGGCAAGGCGCGCGGCCTCGGCCTGCGCGTCGGTCTCGGACCGGGCGGCCGCGACAGCCAGTTCCGCGGCCGATGCGCGGTCCTCTGCCTGATCCAGCTGCGTCTCCAACGTCTCAAGCCGCGCCTGACCCTGCGTCCGTTCGGCCAGCAGGGCAGCGACCTCGGCCTCGAAGTCGGTCAGGCGGGTGCGCGCCTCGGCCAGCTGGGTCTCTCCGGTGGCCAGCTGGCTGGACAGGCGGGCGATGCGGGCGGCACGGTCGCGGGCCTCCGCCTCGGCGCGGGCGGTTCGCTCGGCCTCGGTCTCCAGGGACCGGGTCAGGTCGGCCTCGCGATCCTGGGACGCGTTCAGCGCCTGGCCCAGGGACGCGACCTGCGCGCCCAGTTCGTTCAGCTGGCGTTCCTGGCGCGAGATCACCTGACCCTGGTCGGTGATCGTCTCGTCCTGGGTGCTAATCGTGTCGTCCTGGGTGGTGATCTGTTCGCGCAGCACCCCCTGGACCACGGTAAAGATCGTCAGCACGAACATCAGCACCAGAAGCAGCGCCGTCATCGCGTCGACGAAGCCCGGCCATATCGTGGACGAGAAACGCTGTGCCGATGATCCGCGGGACAGGCGCATCGGTCTAGCCCTCGCCGCGGGCGGGGTCGCGGCCCAGCAGGTCGTCGCGGAACGGGTCGCCAAAGCGCGCGGCGCGGACCGCGCGGGTCAGCACCAGGATGTCGGCGCGCAGATCGGCCACCGCCTCGTTCCGGCCATTGGTCAGTTCGGTGGTCAGGCGGTCCAGCGCGGCCTCCAGCCGTGTCAGGTCGGGGGCGGGCGGCTGGTGATCGGCCAGCCGCGTCAGGGCTTGGGTCAGGCGTTCGGACTGGCCGTCGGGCGCGTCGCGGTCGGCCTGTGCCCGCTGGACCAGCGCGTCGATCGCCTGTGCCATGACCACGACGCGTTCGTCAGCCATCAGCGCGGCCTCGTCCCGCATGGCGTCGCGTTCGGCATGATAGGCCTGCAGGCGGTCCATCTGTCCCGCCATCTGGTCCAGGAACCCGGCCAGTGCCGCCTGATCGACACCGTCCCCATCACCCGAGGCGATGCTGATCCGGGTAAAGCCCGACATCCACTCCTCCAGCTCGCGATAGAACCGGTTCTGGCCGTGCGTCACGAAACAGCTCCAGAAGGCCCACCACCAGCGACCCTGCCAGACCCAGCAACGAGGAGGAGAATGCCGTCGCCATCCCGCCCAGCTGCGATTCAAGGCCCGTCATCAGGTTCTGGAACAGGTCCAGCCCCGACTGTCCGTTTTCGGGCGACAGTGCCCGGATGGTCGCCACGACCGCCGGGATGGTTGTCGCAAGACCGTAGAATGTGCCCAGAAGCCCCAGAAAGATCAGCAGATTTGCCAGATAGCGGGTGATGTCGCGCGCCTCGTCGATGCGCGTCGCGACCGAATCCAGGATCGAGCTTGCGGCGCTGGCGCTGATCGCCTCTCCTCCGGGCCCGCGCGATCCCAGCAGGGCCGCCAGGGGGGCCAGCAGGCGCGGGGCCTCGTCCTGGGTGGTGCCGTTGCGGTCGGTGTCGCGGCGCCGGGCGGCGAACCGTTCGATCCAGCTGACCGACCGGGTCAGCTGCCCCACCTGCCAGAAGCAGGCCAGCACGCCCAGGGCAAAAACCGTCAGGATCAGTCCGTTCAGCCAGCGGTTCGCGTCGAAGATGGACAGGATCCGCCCATAGGCGAACCAGCCCCCCGCCAAAACCAGCCCCAGCACGATCAGCATCATCAGGATCTGCCGCACCGGTTGGGAAAAGCGCGGCGCGCCCGCCGCCCCGATCAGGGCCTTGTCCCGCGTGGCCGAGATGCGCCGGTTCGTCAGGGTCAGCCGCGAGGGCGCCCTGGGGTCGCCATGTGTCGGATCGCTCACCGGTAAATCCCCGTCCCATCGATGCTTTTGCTCGACTGTAGGACGGGGCGCCTCACTTGCCAAGCATTCCGACGGCGCGGGTCAGCTGGGCGGCGGCAACAGCGCCCGGACGGCATCGGACAGCGCGTCCAGATGGTCGTCGGGCATGCCGATCTGCGCCAGATGGGCGGCGGTGTTGAACAGGTATTCGGCATTCGGGCCGCGCCCGCCATGCGCCTGCGCGATGATGCGGGCCTGTTCGTCGGCGGGCAGGCCGCCGGCATATTGCCAGTGGTCGCGCCGCATCACATAGGCCAGCGCCTGCACCCGCCGACCGTCCTGCAGATCGACAGGCAGGATCGCCTCGCGATAGGCGTCGGTCACCAGTTCACGCGCGCGCAGGTCGGCCAGGACGCGGTCATGATCGCGGGGGCGGATGCGCAGGGCCACACCCTGGCACATGGCGCCGTCCTGCGGATCAAGGCCCAGCACAAGGCCGGGCACGGCCTCGGTCCCGCGATGCTGGATCGACCGCAGGCAGAAGCTGCGGGCATATCCGGCCAGGCGCGCATGCACGGTCTCGGCCGGATCGAAACCGGGGTTCCAGATCAGCGAGCCATAGCCGAAGACCCAATCGATGCGTTCCATTGTCCGTCCTTTCGGGGCACAAGGTAGGGCAGGACGGGGCGGGAAAAAAGGGCAGGGCGGGCATGCGCGGGATGGTGATCGGGACGGGACTGGTGCTGGCGCTGCTGGCGGGCGGCTGGCTGGGCGCCGAGACGCTGGCCAGCAACCGCGTGGCCGCACTGATCGCGCAGGACCCGGCGCTGCAGGCCGCATCGGTTTCGCCCCTGCGCGATCCGCGCCGGATCGGCGTCGCGCTGTCCGAACCGTCCTGGTCGGACCCGGGGCTTTCCATCAGCCTGCCTTGGGCGCGGCTGTTCCTGTCGCCGGCATCGCCGCTGACCGCGCGGCTGGACCTGCCCGACGGTGCGGCGGTGACCCAAGGCGGGCAGGTGATGCAGCTGGGCCTGTCTGCGCCCGTGGCCAGCATGGCCCTGTCGCCCCTGAACGGCATGGCGCCCAACCGGCTGGACGTGCAGGCCCGCGACCTGACGCTGGACGGCCAGCCCCTGGCGCAGGGCCTGTCGCTGCAGGCGCGGCTGGCGGGGCTGGGATCGGATGCGCCGCGTCCCGCGCGGGCGGCCTATGACCTTGATCTGGGACTGACCGACCTGCAGGTCGGTGGACTGGCGCAGCTGGGGCTGGATCCCGGTCCGATGCCCGGACCGCTGTCGGTCACGGGGCCGCTGCGGATCTGGCTGGACAGCACGCCCACGGTCACCGGCGACGCCGCGCCGCAGATCGTCGGCTGGCAGACCACCGGGCTGGACCTGCGCGCCGACACGATCGGCCTGCGCATCGTGGGGCGCCTGTCGCGCGACGACCAGGGCTTGGCCGAAGGGCAGGTGGCGCTGTATTCCGCAGACGCGGATGCGATGATCGGGATGGCAACCGGGCTGGGGCTGATCCCGGCGCAGGCCGCGATGCTGCTGCGGGCAGGACTGTCGCAGCTGTCGCGGGCGGAACTGGACGATACGCTGCCCGGCCCCGACTTTCCCGCAGCGGCCGAGGGCGAGCTGCGCGTGGCCGTCATCATGCGCGATGGCCAGCTAATCCTGGGCGGTGTGCCGATCGGCCCCGCCCCGGCGATCTAGCCCGCGGGTCGGGCGCCGGGGGTGCGGCCGAAATCGGGGGCCTCGGTGTCCTGTCCGGCCTCGATGATGCCGCGGCGGATCGCCCGCGTGCGGGTGAAGTAGTCGTGCAGTTGCTGGCCGTCGCCCATGCGGATCGCGCGCTGCAGGACGAACAGCTCCTCGGTGAAGCGGCCCAGGATGTCCAGCGTCGCCTCCTTGTTGTGCAGGAACACGTCGCGCCACATGGTCGGGTCGCTGGCCGCGATCCGGGTGAAGTCGCGGAAACCGGCGGCGGAATACTGGATCACCTCCTCGCCGGACACGCGGCGCAGGTGGTCGGCCACCCCCACCATCGTATAGGCGATCAGGTGCGGCGCGTGGCTGGTCACGGCCAGGACCAGGTCGTGATGGGGGGCGTCCATCCGGTCGGTCTTGGCGCCCATCGCGGTGATCAGCCGGTCCAGCCGCGCAAGCGCCTCCGGGTCGGTGTCGGGCAGCGGCGTCAACAGCCACCAGCGGTTGCGGAACAGGCTGGCAAAGCCCGCGCGGGGCCCTGAATGTTCGGTGCCGGCCAGCGGGTGTCCGGGGATGAAATGCACGCCTGCCGGCAGGCAGGGGGCGACCGCGTCGATGACCGACTGCTTGACCGAACCGACATCGGTGATCGTGGCACCGGGGGCCAGATGGGGCGCGATCTCGGCCATGACCTCGGCCATTGCGCCGACGGGGACGGCCAGCACCACCAGATCGGCGCCGGCCACCGCCAGGGCGGCGGTGTCGCAGACCTCGCACAGGCCGATCTCGCGTGCGGTGTCGCGCGTCGCCTGGCTGCGGGCATAGCCGGTGACGCGGCCGGCCAGGCCGCCATCACGAATGGCATGCGCCATCGATCCCGCGATCAGGCCCAGCCCGATCAGCGCTACCTTGTCATAGACCTGCGTCATTGCGCGCGCCCCTGCATGAAGTTGCCCAGGCAGTCCAGCACCCGCGTCACGGCCGCCTCGTCGCCCACGGTGATGCGCAGCGCGTCGGGCAGACCGTATCCGCCCACGCGCCGCACCAGGATGCCTTCGGCGCGCAGCGCCGCATCGGCCGCGGTCGCGGTCTGGGGGCTGTCAAAGCGGGCCAGCACGAAATTGGCAAAGCTTTCGTCGCAGCCGATGCCCATCTGGATCAGCGATTGCCGCATCCGGTCGCGCATCCGCGCGTTCAGCGCGATGCAGCGGTCGGTGAAGTCGCGGTCCAGGACGGCGGCACGTGCGGCCTCCATCTGGGCGTTGGACAGGTTGAAGGGCTGGCGGATGCGGTTCAGCACGTCGATGACCTCGCGCGCGGCATAGCCCCCATCCGATGCGCAGCCCGCCCAGGCCATAGGCCTTGGAGAAGGTCCGCGTCATGATCACGTTCGGATGCCGGTCGACCAGCGACGCGCCGCCGTCGAACCCGTCGGCGAACTCCGTATAGGCGCCGTCATGGACGAACAGCACCTGCGGCGGCAGGCCATCCACCAGGCGTTGCAACTCGTCCGCGCCCAGCATCGTGCCGGTCGGATTGGCCGGGTTCGCGATGAAGACGACGCGTGTGCGCTCGGTCACCACGGCCAGGATCGCGTCCACATCGACCCGGCGCGTGTCCTCCGGCACGGTCACCGGGATCGCGCCGACCATGCGTGCCAGGATGGGATACATCGAAAAGCCGTGCTCGGTCGTGATGACCTCGTCGTCCGGACCGGCAAAGGCCTGAACCACGAATTGCAGCACCTCGTCCGAGCCCACGCCGCAGATAATGCGGTCCGGATCCAGCCCGTGCACCTGCCCGATGGCCGCGCGCAGCCCCGCGTGATCGGTCGCCGGATAGCGGTGCAGATCGCCCGCCGCGCGGCGGAACGCGTCCTGGGCCGCGGGGCTGGGGCCAAGCGGGTTCTCGTTCGACGACAGCTTGAGCACGTCGTCGCGGCCCGCCAGCGTGCTTTCGCCGCTGACGTAAAGCGCGATATCCATGATGCCGGGCTGCACGGGGTCTGGGTCATGGGGGTCCATCCTTGTGTCCGGCCCCGTTTAGTGCCGTGCCGATGCCAAGGAAAGCCCCCAAACCGTCGCGTGCCGCATGCTTGGGCAAGGACGAAATCCGCTGCGTTGATCGGCGGGACGTCGACGTGGCGCAGCACGATACCATTGCCGTCACAGCGGATGACCGTGTCCCTATCAATGACGCGCAGATCCGCAATCCGATGGGGCCAACGCCGATCTTGACCCGATGGCCGCTGGGATGCGCGATCCAAGCCCCGTTTTCGCCCAAGCGGCCAGAACCGGGATTGGTCGGGGCGGTCAGTTCAAAGGGTCCGCGCTGGATGCGGGCCAACACGGCAGTCCGAAGGGGACGAATGCCGCCCTGCCAGCCGATCCTGATCGAACGACGATCGAAAAAATGGGCGCGATGCCATGCAAAAGGCCGCATCCGAGGATGCGGCCCAAAGACGGTCGATCTGGCGAAGATCAGTTCTTCGCGTAGAATTCGACGACCAGGTTCGGTTCCATCTGCACGGCATAGGGGATGTCGCCCAGGGCCGGGGTGCGCACGAAGGTCGCGGTCATCTTGTTGTGGTCGACTTCCAGATAGTCCGGGACGTCACGCTCGGTCAGGGCGACGGCTTCCAGCACGATGGCCAGCTGGCGCGAACGCTCGCGGATCGAGATGACATCGCCTTCCTTGACGCGGTAGGACGCGATGTTCACGCGCTGACCGTTGACCTGGATGTGGCCGTGGTTCACGAACTGGCGGGCGGCCCAGATGGTCGCCACGAACTTGGCGCGATAGACGACGGCGTCCAGGCGGCGCTCCAGCAGGCCGACCAGGTTCTCGCCGGTGTCGCCACGGATCCGCTCGGCTTCGGCATAGATGCGGCGGAACTGCTTTTCGGTCAGGTCGCCGTAGTAGCCCTTGAGCTTCTGCTTGGCGCGCAGCTGGGTGCCGAAGTCCGACAGCTTGTTCTTGCGGCGCTGGCCGTGCTGGCCGGGGCCGTATTCGCGACGGTTGACGGGCGACTTGGCGCGGCCCCAGATGTTCTCGCCCATGCGGCGATCGAGTTTGTACTTGGCAGACGTGCGTTTGGTCACGGCTGATCTCCTTCAACAGGTTGCGAAGGGCGTTGTCCTCTGGCCAAGGTCTTTCGGACCGGGGCCTGACAGGGTTCCCCTTGCGGGGTCCACCAACACCAACGAAGCGTGCCGTATAGACGCGCAGGCCCCGGTGTCAACCGCAATCGCCCTAGTCCAGCGCCCCGTCCGGCTGAAAGAAATGCGCCAGCGGCAGCCCCGCGGCCCCCAGGATGCGCGCGCTGCGGCCAAGCGATCCCTCGATCACCTGCGGACGGTCGATGCCGGCGGTCGGCATCCCCTCCAGCGCCGCGCGGGTCGCCTGGGCCAGCCGCGCGCGCGTCGCGGGCGGCACCGCTCCGTCGATCACCACCAGCGGCAGATCGACCAGAGCCACCGCCGACAGCGCGACGAAGGCCAGCGCCCGGCCCGCTTGGTCGGCCCATTCCGCCTCGATCCAGGCGGGAACGTCCCAGCCCGAATCGTCGGGCGGCAGGGACCGTCCGATCAGGGCCTCCAGCGCCGAGACCGAAGCCTTTTCCAGCAGCTGGCCGCCCCGTGCGCCCACGACCGGAATGGGCATCGACCCCAGGGCGCCCGCGTTACGGGTCGGACCATGGCGCAGCGCGCCGTCCAGGACGATGCCGCCGCCCGCGAAATGGGCGATGTAGATGTGGATGAAGTCCCGCGGCAGATCCGTCTTGCCGAAGATCAGTTCTGCCCCGCAGGCGGTGGTGGCGTCGTTTTCCACGAAGATCGGGACGGGCAGGCTGCGCGACAGTTCGGCCTGCAGGTCGTGGTCCAGCCAGTCGGCCATCTCCTGACCCCAGTCCCACAGCCGATAGGGGGTCGCGACGCCCAGGCCCATCAGACGTGCACGCTGGCCGGGGTCCAGCGATGCGGTCATCGTGTCCAGCCCCTGACGCGCGAATGCCAGCACGCGGTTGGGGGTGGGGTGGGCATAGACCTCCTGGCGGTGCATCCGCACGCGGCCTGCGAAATCGACCAGCGCCAGTTCGACCAGCCGGCGTCCGATCTTGAGCCCCAGGAACCACGCCCCGTCCGGGGCGAGCGCCAGCGGGGTCGAGGGTTGGCCGACCTTGCCCCGCACCACCGCCCCGGCGTCCAGATAGCCCGCCATCATCAGCTTGCGCGTCAGGTTGGTGATGGACTGTGCCGACAGCCCCGTCAGCTGCGCCAGCGCCGCGCGCGGCATCGGTCCCCGCCGTCGGATCAGCGACAGGATCAGCCGTTCGTTCCGGCTGAGCGCGCCGGGGCCGTCACGATCTAGGGGCATGGGTTCCGTCCTCCTGAATCGCATTAATCAACATGATTGATTTATTGACAAGCGCAATCTTCTGGTGCTTTTGTAACATCAAGACGGCCGAGGAACCGTCGTGCTGGAGGAGTTAGTCAAGTGACCATCAAAACCGTTATCCGCGCATCCGTCGCGGTGTCCGCGCTTGCCCTGTCGGCAGGCTTTGCCCAAGCGCAAGAGGCCACCAAGGCCTGCCTGATCACCAAGACGGACATCAACCCGTTCTTCGTGAAGATGAAGGAAGGCGCCACCGCCAAGGCCGCGGAGCTGGGCATCGAGCTGATGACCTTTGCCGGCAAGATCGACGGCGACCACGAGACCCAGCAGCAGGCCGTCGAAAGCTGCATCGCGGCGGGCGTCAAGGGCATCCTGATCACCGCGTCCGACACCAAAAGCCATCACCGAATCGCTGGGCCAGGCCCGCGAGGCGGGGATCCTGGTCATCGCGCTGGACACGCCGCTGGACCCGATCGATGCGGCCGACGCGACCTTTGCCACCGACAACCGCGAGGCGGGCCGCCTGATCGGCGCCTGGGCCGCGGGCCAGATGGGCGATGCTGCGGCGGATGCCAAGATCGCCATGCTGGACCTGTCGGCCAGCGCGCCGTCGGTGGACGTGCTGCGCGATCAGGGCTTCATGGCAGGCTTTGGCATTGACGTGAAGGACGAGAACGTCATCGGTGACGAGGACGACGCCCGCATCGTCGGCCACGAGGTCACCTCGGGCAACGAGGAAGGCGGCCAGCAGGCCATGGAGGCGCTGATGCAGCGCGATCCGGCGATCGACCTGGTCTACACGATCAACGAACCGGCCGCGGCCGGTGCCTATGAGGCGCTGAAGTCCTTTGGCATGGAAGAGAACGCCCTGATCGTGTCGATCGACGGCGGCTGCCCCGGTGTCCAGAACGTCGAGGCGGGCGTGATCGGCGCCACCGCCCAGCAGTATCCGCTGCTGATGGCGTCGATGGGCATCGAGGCCATCGCGGCCTTTGCCGCCGACGGCACCAAGCCGGAAACCAGCGAGGGGTTGGATTTCACCAACACCGGCGTGAACCTGGTCACGGACAAGCCGGTCGAGGGCGTGCCGTCGATCAGCGTGGCCGAAGGCCTGGAGCAGTGCTGGGGCTGATGCCCCCCGCCGCATGACGTCGCGACGGCGGGTTGGCCGCCGTCGCCTTCCGTGACACGCCACGAGGTCCCCGATGTCCGACACCCCCGATCCCGTGGTCGAGCGCGTTGCCGGTGAGAAGGTCGCGCAGTTCGACCATCGTCACCGCAGCACGCTGGACCGGGTGCAGCATTTCCTGCACCAGTATCCCACCATGGTTCCGGTCATCGTGCTGGTCCTGTCGCTGATCGCCTTCGGGCTGATCTCTCCCAACTTCTTCTCGGCGTTCAACCTGTCGCTGATCCTGCAGCAGGTGGCCGTCGTGGGCACGTTGGCGGCGGCGCAGTCGCTGGTCATCCTGACCGCGGGCATCGACCTGTCGGTCGGCGCGGTCATGGTGCTGATCTCGGTCGTGATGGGGCAGCTGGCGGTCAACTTCGGCATCCCGGTCCCGATCGCCATCCTGGTCGGTCTGGCCTGCGGGGCGGGAACCGGCGCGCTGAACGGTTTCCTGGTCACGCGGCTGAAGCTGCCGCCCTTCATCACCACGCTTGGGACCTGGAACGTGTTCCTGGCACTGAACTACTACCTGTCGGGTCGAGAGACGATCCGCAGCCAGACCCTGGACATGGACGCGCCGCTGCTGAAGTTCTTCGGCACCCGGTTCAACCTGGGCGGCGCCGTGCTGACCTATGGCGTGGTGCTGATGCTGGTCGTGTTCGCGGTGCTGTTCTATGCGCTGTACTATACCGCCTGGGGGCGGCGGGTCTATGCGGTCGGCGACGACCCGGAATCGGCCGCGCTGGCCGGCATCCAGACCAAGCGCGTGCTGCTGTCGGTCTATGTCGTGGCGGGCCTGATCTGTGGCCTGGCGGCATGGTCGTCCATCGGTCGCGTGGGGTCGATCAGCCCAACGTCGTTCTTCGAGGCGAACCTGGAATCGATCACGGCCGTGGTCATCGGGGGCATCTCGCTGTTCGGGGGGCGCGGGTCGATCGTGGGGCCGCTGATCGGGGCGCTGATCGTGGGCGTGTTCAACTCGGGCCTGCGGCTGGCGGGTGTGGACGTGCTGTGGCAGCTGTTTGCGACCGGCTGGCTGATCATCTTCGCCGTCGCCATCGACCAATGGATCAGAAAGGTGTCGTCATGACCGAGCCGCTGCTTACCGCCCGCAACCTGGTCAAGCGCTATGGCCGCGTGGACTGCCATGGATCATGCCGACTTCGATTTGTATCCCGGCGAGATCCTGGCCGTGATCGGCGACAACGGCGCCGGCAAGTCCAGCCTGATCAAGGCCATCTCGGGCGCGGTCAAGCCCGACGAGGGCGAGATCCGGCTGAACGGCCAGGTGGTCAGCTTTGACAGCCCGCTGGATGCCCGCAAGATGGGGATCGAGACGGTCTATCAGACGCTGGCCCTGTCGCCCGCGCTGTCGATCTCGGATAACATGTTCATGGGGCGCGAGATCCGCAAGAAGGGCATCATGGGCCAGTGGTTCGGGATGCTGGACAAGCAGGCGATGGACGATTTCGCCCGCGCCAAGCTGTCCGAACTGGGCCTGATGACGATCCAGAACATCGCCCAGCCCGTCGAGACCCTGTCCGGCGGTCAGCGCCAGGGCGTCGCCGTGGCGCGGGCGGCGGCCTTCGGCAGCCGGGTGATCATTCTGGACGAGCCGACCGCCGCCCTGGGCGTCAAGGAAAGCCGCCGGGTGCTGGACCTGATCCAGGACGTGCGGTCGCGGGGCATCCCGATCGTGCTGATCAGCCACAACATGCCGCACGTGTTCGAGGTGGCGGACCGCGTCCACATCCATCGCCTGGGCAAGCGGCTGTGCGTGATCGACCCCAAGCAACATTCGATGTCGGATGCCGTGGCCTACATGACCGGCGCGCGTGCACCCGAAGGGGTTGCCGCATGAGCCTTGCGTCCCGCGGCGGCCGGGGGGCCAGCCCCCCGGACCCCCCGTGGCCGGTTCCATGACGAACGGGCGGGACCGCAAGGCCCCGCCCGTCTTCAGTCGTTCAGACGCCGCATCAGCGCCCAGGCCAGGCCCGAGCAGATCAGCGTCGCCGTGATCGCCGGGATCGCGGTGCCGTTGTAGAGCAGTCCCACCGGGGCCGCGATCAGCACCGCCGCCAGCGTCGAGATCGCCGCGACGATGGATGCGGCCATGCCCGCAATATGGCCCATGCGCTGCAGCGCCAGCGCGTTCAGGTTGCCGAAGGTCACCCCGGCCATGAAGAACACGCTGACCGCCCAGAAGAAGAAGACCGGGAATTCCAATCCCTGCGGCAGCACGCCGGACAGGATCAGCGTCAGCGCCAGTCCCGACACGATGGTCTGCATCACATAGGCCCATTTCGCGATCCGCCGCATGCCGAAGCGCATCACGAAGGTTGCGTTAAGGACCGTTCCCGACCCCGACAGCAGCGCCATGGCGGCGAACCACAGGTGGAAGTTCTCTCCCTTGCCGTAGGTTTCGCCGAAAAGCTGCTGGGCCGAGGACAGCAGGCCGAACATCTGCCCGAAGCCGAGCGTCAGGATCAGCGTCGCCAGCATCACCTGGCGGTCGGACAGGACCTCGCGCGCAGCGGAATACAGGGTGCCGATGCGCAGCGGACGGCGCGCGGCGGGGGGCAGCGTCTCTGCCTGGCGGATGTTCAGCCACAACGCGCCGATCAAAGCGAAGGCGATGAAGGCCAGGAACACCCCGTGCCAGTCCGAGATCGCGATGATCCCCGCACCAAGCGTCGGCGCCACGGCCGGGATCATGATGAAGATCATCATGACGAAGCTGCTGATCCGGGCCATCTCGCGCCCTTCGTAGAGGTCGCGGACCAGGGCCAGACCCACGATGCGCGGACCGGCGGCGCCGAGGCCCTGCACGAAGCGGGCGACCAGCAGCAGCTCCAGCGAATCGGCATAGATCGCGGCGATGGTCGCGGCGATGTAGATTCCAAAGCCGATGGTGATCGTGCGCTTGCGGCCAAGCGCGTCGGACAGCGGGCCCGCGAACAGCGTGCCAAGCCCCATCCCGGCCACGAAGGTGGTCAGGATCAGCTGGGCGCGGTTCACGTTGTCGGGCGTCAGGTCCGCCGCGATGTCAGGCAATGCAGGCAGCATCGCGTCGATGGAAAAGGCGATGGTGGCGAACAGGAATGCCAGCATCGCGATGAATTCGGGCAGGGGCAGGCGTTGCTGCTGCGCAAGCCCGGGGTGGGAAACGTCTGTCATGGGGTCACCGGTTGGGTCAGACCCTCAGATAGGCCCATCTTGCAGAGTCTGCAAGTTGACCCTAACGGGATGCTGCCATGATCTCGTCGATGACGCTCTGCCACAATTCAGCGGGCTGGGCGCCGCTGACCGCATGGGCATCCGCAACGATGAAGGTCGGGACCGACGAGATCCCGCGCTGTCGGGCGTGCGATTCGCGACGGGCGACCTCGTCGCGGTCGGCGTCGCTGGGCAGCAGGCGCGCGGTCAGGGCAGGGTCCATGCCGGCCGCCCCGGCGATCGCCGACAGGACGGACGCGTCGCCGATGTCCTGGGCATCCTGCCAATGCGCCCGCAGCAGGCCGGACATCACCCGGCTTTGTGCACCTTCCAGCCCGGCCCAGTGCATCAGGCGATGCGCATCGGTCGTGTCGGGTTCGCGCGGCGAGGGGTTCAGCGTCAGGCCGAGGGCCGCGGCGCGTTCCGCCAGAGCGCGCGTGGCGGCATCGACCTGATCGCCCAGCTTGGCCCGCAGATAGGCCACGCGGTCCATCCCTTCGGGCGGCATGGCGGGGTTCAGGCGGAACGGGTGCCAGGTGATCGCGAAGGGATGATCGGGGCGGCTTTCCAGGGCGCGATCCAGTTCGACCTTGCCGATCAGGCACCAGGGGCAGACGGGATCGGCGAAGATGTCTAGGCGGGTCATGGTCGGTCCTTTCGATGCGCCTCGCGCAGGGCGCGGCGGTTGATCTTGCCGGTGGGCGTGCGCGGCAGCGCGTCCAGCGGGATCCACGCGCGTGGCTGCTTGTAGCGGGCAAGGCCGGCCTCGGCCAGAGCCTGCATCTGGTCAGGCGTCGCGGCACCGGTCCAGAAGGCCGCGATGATGCTGACCCCGGGCGCGGTGGGCAGTTCCGCCACCGCCACGTCACCCGCATGGGGATGGGTGGCCAGATGATCCTCGATCTCGGGCGGGGCGACGCGAAAGCCGCCGGCATTCATGATGTCGTCGGCCCGCCCCAGCAGCGTGATCGCGCCGCGATCATCGGCCTGCGCCATGTCGCCGGTCACGAACCAGTCACCGCGAAAGCAGGCGCGCGTCGCGTCAGGATCGTCCAGATAGCCCAGGAACAGCCCCGGATCGTCGCGCCGGACCGCCAGCGCGCCCGGCTGTCCCGGCGGCAGGGGGCCATCGTCGCCCAGGACCGCGACATGACGGCCGGGCTGCGGAAAGCCCGCCGTGCCGTGGGGCGCGGGCCGGGACGGGCTGCCCGAAAGGAAGGTCGAGATTTCGGAGGCGCCCATCGCCTCGTGCAGGTCGGTGCCGGTGCGGGCGGTCCAGGCGGTGCGCAGGCTGGGGTCCAACCGCTCTCCGGCGGCCAGGGCGTGGCGGAGGGTGGCAATCGGGGGCCAGTCCGCGCGCAGCATCCGGCGAAAGACACCGGGCGCCCCGGCCAGGATCGTCGCGCCATGACGCGCGGCCAGCAGGGGGATGCGTTCGATCGGGGTGCCGTCGGCGGGAATCAATGCCGTCGCCCCAGGGTCCACGGATCCAGCAGCCCGGTGCCAAGGGTAAATGTCCAGTTGAACGCCCCGGCATGCAGCAGGCGATCGTCGACGCGCAGCCCGTACCAGCCCGCCATCATCGCCTGCCGCGCCAGGATCGCGCGATGCGCGTGCATGACGGCCCGGGGCTGGCCCGAACTGCCCGACGTGAAGACGATATAGGCCAGGCGATCCGCGGACCCTTGGGCGAAATCGGCCGGGGGAAGCGTGGCAATGCCGTCAAGGTCGCCCTCGGTCAGGACGGGGGCGGGATGGTCGGGCAGGGGCACGCCCGCGCCGGCCACGATCATCGCGGGTGCGATGCGGGCAGCGATGCGGGTGATCTCGGCCCCGGTCAGCTGGGCCGAGGTCGGCACCGGGATCACCCCCGCAGCGATGGCCCCCAGATAGGCGATGGGAAAGGCCGGGCGGTTCGCCAGCCGCATCAGCAGCCGGTCGCCCGGGCGCAGGCCCGCGCGCGTCAGGCCCGTGGCCGTGCCCAGCACCGCGCGGCGCAGATCGCCATGGGTCCAGACCTGCGCGTCGTCCGCGCCCATGACGACCAGGGCCTGGTGGTTCGGGACAGCCTGCCCCGCCCGCAGCACATGTTCGGCCAGGTTCATTCCTGCGTCCTGCCTGTCGCCCAATAAAAAACGGCCCGCGCGAACGGGCCGTCCGGATCACGCGCGATGGCGGATCAGAGCAGTTTCAGATCGCTGGCCGAGGCGCGGCCGTCACGGCCGGACTGCAGCTCGAATGCGATCTTCTGGTTGTCCTGAAGGCCCGTCAGCCCGGCACGTTCCACGGCCGAGATGTGCACGAACACGTCCTTGCCGCCGTCATCGGGCGCGATGAAGCCAAAGCCCTTGGTCGAGTTGAACCATTTTACCGTTCCGGTCGCCATAACCGTATTCTCCTTCAAGTCATCCCGACGCAGGATTGCGCCAGGCCGTGCAGCCCGCTTTCGGTCTTCCGGCTGCCCAAGAGGGAGGCGGTAGAAAGTCTTCGCTCACGCGACTGAGAGGATGCCCGAATCGTTGCAAAACGCAAGAGTCAAACGCGGCCCCGTGGTGCCGCGTTTGACGCAGGCGGGGTTCAACGCAGGTCCGGGGGCGTGGCTTCGGCCGCCAGATCGGCCACGACCTGGTCCAAGGTCACGGTGCGACTGCCCTGCGCGTCCAGGCGGCGCAGCGAGACGGTGCGGTCCTCGACCTCCTTCATGCCGATGGCCAGGATCGCGGGAACGCGGCCGACCGAATGTTCGCGGACCTTGTAGTTGATCTTTTCGTTGCGGATGTCGGCCTCGGCGCGGATGCCGCGGGCGCGTAGGGCGGCCACAACCTCGTGCACATAGGCGTCCGCATCCGACACGATCGAGGCAACCACGACCTGGCGCGGCGCCAGCCAGAAGGGCAGCTTGCCTGCGCTGTTCTCGATCAGGATCCCGATGAAACGCTCGAAGCTGCCCAGAACCGCGCGGTGCAGCATGATGGGCCGGTGCTTGTGCCCGTCGGCACCGACATATTCCGCATCCAGACGTTCCGGCAGGTTGGGGTCCACCTGCAGCGTGCCGCATTGCCAGTCGCGACCGATGGCGTCGGTCAGGACGAATTCCAGCTTCGGCCCGTAGAACGCGCCCTCACCGGGGAACACGGTATAGTCATGTCCCGCGGCCTTGCAGGCATTGCCCAGGGCCGCCTCGGCGCGGTCCCAGCTCTCCTCCGAGCCGATGCGCTTTTCGGGGCGGGTGGACAGCTTGATGCGCCAGCCCTCGAAGCCCAGGTCGGCATAGATCCCGGCCAGGAAGTCGATGAACTTCTTGGTCTCGGCCTCGATCTGGTCTTCGGTGCAGAAGATGTGGGCGTCGTCCTGGGTGAAGCCGCGCACGCGCATGATGCCGTGCAGCGCGCCCGAGGGTTCATAGCGGTTGCAGGACCCGAACTCGGCCATGCGCAGCGGCAGGTCGCGATAGGATTTCAGGCCGTGGTTGAAGATCTGAACGTGGCACGGGCAGTTCATCGGCTTCAGGGCGTTGATCGTCTTGGTCTTGGCATGCTCCTCGTCGACCTCGACGATGAACATGTTTTCTTGATAGTTCTCCCAGTGCCCTGATTCTTCCCACAATTTCCGGCTGACGACCTGGGGCGTGTTGACCTCGACATAACCGTCGGCGCGCTGCTTGCGGCGCATGTAGTCCTGCAGCGTGGTATAGATGTTCCAGCCGTTCGGATGCCAGAACACTTGGCCCGGCGCCTCCTCCTGCATGTGGTACAGGTCCATCTCGCGGCCCAGCTTGCGGTGGTCGCGCTTGGCGGCCTCCTCCAGCATCGTCATGTGCGCCTTGAGGTCGTCGCGGTTGCGGAACGCCACGCCATAGATGCGCTGCAGCATGGGTCGCGTCGCGTCGCCCAACCAATAGGCCCCGGCGATATGGGTCAGCTTGAAGGCATCGGCGGGCAGCTGGCCGGTATTCTGCAGGTGCGGACCGCGGCACAGGTCCTGCCAGTCGCCGTGCCAGTACATGCGTAGGTCCTGACCTTCTGGGATGCGGTCGATCAGCTCCAGCTTGAAGGGCTCATTCGCCGCCTTGTAATGGGCAATCGCGCGGTCGCGGTCCCAGATCTCGGTGCGGACGGGTTCGCGGGCGTTGATGATCTCCTTCATCTTGGCCTCGATCGCGCCCAGGTCGTCGGGAGTGAAGGGTTCGGCCCGGTCGAAATCATAGAACCAGCCGTGGTCGCGGACCGGGCCGATGGTAACCTTGACGTCGGGCCAGATCGCCTGGACCGCACGGGCCATCACATGGGCGAAATCGTGGCGGATCAGCTCCAGCGCCTGCGCCTCGTCCTTCATCGAATGGATGGCGATCTGGCCGCTGGCGGTGATCGGCCAGGCCAAGTCGATGTGGCTGCCGTCCAGGCTGGCGGAAATGGCGCGCTTGGCAAGGCTGGGCGCGATGCTCTCGGCGACCTCGGCGGCGTTCACGCCGGCGGGATAGTCGCGCGCATTGCCATCGGGAAAGGTGAGGGTGATCTGGGACATGTTGTCCTCCTCGTCGGTTTGGCGCCCACGGAACGCCCGGTTGCGGGTTATGGTCGGGCAGGCATGGACGTGCCCGCGCGATTAGTCAAGATTACGGCAACACACGGGAAGCCAGCATGAGCCACCACAGCGATTTCGAGGAGCAACTGTTCGAGCGTCTGGTCGAGGACCCCGACAGTGACGGCGGCCTGTCCGACGCCCAGAGCCGGGTCGAGCCGCGCAACTTCCTGCGCCACATCCTGTCTCTGGCGGCGTCGAAACTGGCCGACGGGCTGGTCGACGCGAAACTGGTTCTGTCCTGGCTGCTGACCCATTTGGGTGCGGGGGCGGGCGTGATCGGCCTGCTGGTGCCCGTCCGAGAGGCTGGGTCGCTGCTGCCGCAACTGTTCACCGCAGGGGCCATCGGCGCATTGCCGCGACGCAAATGGGCCTGGGCCGTGGGCAGCGTCGTGCAGGGTCTGGCGGCGCTGGCCATCGCGGGCATCGCCCTGACGATGGAGGGGCCGGCCGCGGGCGGGGCCATCATCGCAGCCCTGGCGGTGCTGGCCCTGGCGCGGTCGGTCTGTTCGGCCAGCTACAAGGATGTCTTGGGCAAGACCGTGGGCAAGTCGCGGCGCGGCGCGGCCACGGGTTTCGCCAGCAGCGTGGGCGCCGCGGGGGTCATCGTCTTTGCCGGCCTGCTGCTGTGGCAGCCGCTGGACCGGGCGGTGCTGGTCATCGGCGCGGTGGCGCTGGCGGGCATCGCCTGGATTCTGGGCGGCGCGATCTTTGCGACCTTGAACGAGGAGGCGCAGCCGCGCGAAGAGGTGCTGAGCCTGTCGCAATCCATCGGCCAGCTGCGCTTGGTGCGCGAGGATGGACAGCTGGCCCGGTTCATCGTCGCGCGGTCGCTGCTGGTGGGATCGGCCTTGGCGCCGCCCTATCTGCTGGTACTGGCCGCGGCGGGGCAGGGAGACCGTCAGCTGGGCCTTCTGGTGCTGGCATCGGCGCTGGCATCCCTGCTGTCGTCCTGGGTCTGGGGGCGGATGTCGGACCGGTCGGCCCGCCGGGTGCTGATCTGGTCGGGCGTCGCGGGGGCAATCGCCCTGGGTGCGGCCCTGGTTCTGGCGGCCATGGGGCTGGCACAGGTGACGGGCGCGATCGCGGTGGTTCTGTTCGGCCTGATGATCGCCTATCACGGCGTGCGGCAGGGGCGGACGACCTATCTGGTCGACATGGCGCCCGATGATCAGCGCGCCGCCTATACCGCGGTGTCGAACCTGGTGGTCGGTGTCGTCCTGCTGGTGGCCGGCGCCGCCTCTGCGGGGCTGGCGGTGCTGGGCGCGCAATGGGCGGTGGCCGCCTTCGCCGCGGCGTCGGCCCTGGGGGCCTGGGTCGCATGGGGATTGGACGAGGTGAGCGAATGACGGATTATCTGACGACGGATACGGGACGGCGCATCGCCTACGACCGCCTGGAGGGGCAGGGCCCCGGCATCGTGTTCCTGGGCGGGTTCCGGTCCAACATGCAGGGGTCGAAGGCAGTCCATCTGCGGGACTGGGCGGCGGCGCAGGGGCGTGCCTTTTTGCGGTTTGACTATTCCGGGCACGGCGCCAGCGACGGCGCGTTCGAGGAGGGCTGCATCGGGGATTGGGCCGCCGATGCCCGTGCAGCGATCGAGGCGCTGACACAGGGCCCGCAGGTTCTGGTCGGATCGTCGATGGGCGGGTGGATCAGCCTGCTGATGGCACGAACGATCCCGGACCGCGTTGCCGGGCTTGTCACGATTGCCGCGGCCCCGGATTTCACCGAACGCGGGTTCTGGGCCGGGTTTTCACCCGGCCAACGCGAGTCGCTGATGCGCGACGGCCGCGTTGCCTTGCCAAGCGAGTACGGAGAGCCGCTGGTCCTGACGCGCCGGTTGATAGAGGATGGCCGCAACCAACTGGTCCTAAACCAGCCGCTGTCGCTGCCTTTTCCGGCGCGGATGCTGCAGGGGACAGCGGATGGGGATGTGCCGGTGTCCTGGGCGATGGACCTGCTGGAACACGCGTCGGGCGAGGATCTGCGGCTGACCCTCGTCAAGGGGGCCGATCACCGGTTCTCTTCGCCCGACTGTCTGGACCTGATCGTCGCGACGATCAAGGAGGTCGTTCAGAACGTCAGGGAATAGTGGTCGCCCATGTCGGGCTTGTCGCCGGTGATCTTGGATTTGGCGATCTGATACAGGAACGCCATGCTGCCGCCCGTGGCCCAGACTTCCGCCTCGGTCAGGTCCAGACGCAGCAGTTGGACGTCGGGGTCCTGCTTGCCATCCTCGAACCAGCTGGAGGCGACTGCATTCCAAAGCTCGTCCAGCTTGGCGCGGTTGTCGGACAGGGACAGGGTGCCGTGGATGCGGGCGTAAAGGCCCTGGCCGCCATCGCTGACCACATGCATCGCATCCTGCGGACCCGATGCCACGCTGCGGGCCAGGTCGGTGTCCTTGGCGGTGATGAACCACAGCACGCCGACCTTGCGGTCGGTATAATGCGACATCGGAACAAGCCGCGAATCTTGGGTCACACCCAGCATGCCGCTGTTGATGTCGTCCAGACGGCTCCAGAACTGGTGATTGTGGTCGGTCATCCTGCGATCCTTTCGTGCCGCATCAGGCGGCGATCGCGGGATAAACAACGATCCGCGGGACCGGGTTCCCCCATCCCGCGGGACCGACGTCAGACCGCGACGTTGTCCGAATGGACCGGATCGTTGACGCCGCAATCGGCGGCCGCGCCGCCGGCCCGACGCTTGCGACGCGGCTTGACGCTATCCGGCAGGGCTGCGTTTTCGTCAATGAAGTCAAGAACCAGCGGGCGTATGTTCAGGCGCCATGACTTGCCTGCAAAGATGCCGTAATGGCCGGCGCCCGGTTCCAGATGCTGAACCTTCCTGGCGTCGGGCACACCGGTGCACAGGTCCAGCGCCGCGACGCATTGGCCCGGCGCCGAGATGTCGTCATTCGCCCCCTCGACCGTCATCACGGCGACGTCGGTGATCTTTCCGATATCGACGGGACGGCCGTCGACGGTGAAGCGGTTCTGCGCGATCTCGAGGTTCTTGAAGATGCGTTCGACGGTCGACAGGTAGAATTCGGCCGTCATGTCCATGACTGCCAGGTATTCGTCATAGAACTTGTTGTGCTTGTCGCCTTCGCTGGCGGTGCCGCGCGCCTCGGCATAGATCTGTTCGATGAAGGCGCGGGTATGGGTCTGCATGTTCATGGTGATGAACGACGACAGCTGCGCCAGCCCAGGATAGACCATGCGCCCGGCACCGCGATACTTGAAGCCTACGGACTGGATCGCTAGGTGCTCCAGCTCACCCATGGTGATGCGGTTGCCGAAATCGGTGACCTCGGTCGCGGCGGCGTCGGGGTCGACGGGGCCGCCGATCAGGGTCAGGGTGCGCGGCTGCGCAGCCGGCTCCTCCTCCGCCAGGATGGCGGTCGCGACCAGGGCCAGGGGCGCCGGCTGACACACCGCAATGACATTCACGTCGGGGCCCAGGTGACGAATGAAGTCGACCAGGTAGCGGGTATAATCCTCGACGTCGAACTTGCCCTCGCTGACCGGAATGTCGCGGGCATTGTGCCAGTCGGTCACGTACAGTTCGCAGTCGTTCAGAAGCGACAGCACGGTCGAGCGCATCAGGGTCGCGTAGTGACCCGACATCGGCGCGACCAGCAGGACCTTGCGGGGCAGGGGGTCGCGACGGGCGACGCGGAAATGGATCAGGTCGCCGAACGCCCGGCGCAGGACCGGCTCGACATACACGACATGGTCCTGCCCGTCCTCTCCGGCGATGGGGGGGATCTCCCAGTCGGGCTTGATCACCATGCGTGCGAAGCTGCGTTCGGTGACACGGCCCCAGGCCCCCAGCATCCGGAACGCGGGATGCGGGACCAGCGCGAAGGCGGGATAGGCCCCGATCGCGCGGGCGGTCGCGCCCATCCATTCGTTCGTGTTCCGAATCGTTTCCATCGCGTCATAGGACACGATGCCGCGAAGACCTTTGACCGACATGTAACCCCACAATTGCTGCGCCGCGGCACATGATCTGCGCGCGACGGGGCGGCGGGAACGGGGTCAGAAGCCGGGTTTACGCCTTGCCTGCCCTGCGCATATCATGACCGTATAAGTAGGGGGGATTACGGATCATGGCAAGACAGCCGGACAAGACGGGTAAAAATGTTGCCAAATCACGTGCGAAACCGGCAACAACCGCAAAGGCGCGCGCGAAGCCCAAGCCCCAGGCCAAGACCCCGGAGGTCGAGGTGAAGACGCCCCAGGCCAAGGTGGAGGCCGCCGAACCCAAGGTCGAGACGCCCCAGGTCCAGGGCACGTCGCCCGAGGCCGAAGCTAAGGTCGCGGCGCCCAAGCCCGCCCCCGCCGCCCACAAGCTGGCCGAGAATATCGAGCGGATCGAGACCCTGGGTCACCGCCTGATGGCCGCGCTGGCCGATCGCAACCTGCCCAACCCCGGCGTCGAGGGGCCGGGTGCCGAGCTGTACCTGACCGCCGCGAACGCGTTCCTGAAGACGCTGGCGGAACATCCCGCCAAGATGATCGAGACGCAGGTCACCTTCTGGGGTCAGACCCTGTCGAACTATGCCCGCGCGCAGAAGGCGCTGGCCACCGGGCAGCTGACGGCCCCCGAGGATGACAGCCCCGCCGATCGCCGCTTTGCCAACCCGCTGTGGCAGACCCATCCCTATTTCAACCTGATCAAGAAGCAGTACCTGACCAATGCGCGCGCGCTGAAGGATGCGACGGCGACGCTGGACCTGCCCGACGATGTGACCCGCAAGCGTGTCCACTGGATGACCGCGCAGATCATCGACATGATGGCGCCCACCAACTTTCTTGCGACCAATCCCGACGCGCTGGAGAAGGCCGTCGAGACCGAGGGCGAGAGCCTGGTCAAGGGGCTGGAGAACCTGGTCCGCGATGTCGAGCAGCATGGCGGAGAGATGATCGTGTCCCTGGCCGATCGCCGCGCCTTCACGGTCGGAGAGAACATCGGCACCGCGCCCGGCACCGTCGTCTATCGCGCGCCGCTGTTCGAGCTGATCCAGTACGCGCCCACGACGCCCAAGGCGCATGCGCTGCCCTTGGTGATCTTTCCGCCCTGGATCAACAAGTTCTACATTCTGGACCTGAAGCCCCAGAACAGTCTGATCCGCTGGCTGGTGGATCAGGGTCAGACGCTGTTCGTCGTCAGTTGGAAGAACCCCGATGCCAGCCTGTCCGACACCGGCATGGAGGAGTACGTCCAGGCCTATCTGGACGCGATGGACCAGGTGCAGGCCCTGACGGGACAGGCGCGGCTGAACGCGGTCGGCTATTGCATCGCGGGCACCACGCTGTCGCTGACGCTGGCGCTGCTGAAGCAGAAGGGCGATCGCCGCGTGAACTCGGCCACGCTGCTGACCACGCTGACGGACTTTTCCGACCAGGGCGAATTCACCAGCTTCCTGCAGGACGATTTCGTCGGCGGCATCGAGGCCGAGGTCCAGCGCCACGGCCTGCTGCGGGCGCAGCTGATGTCGCGCACCATGAGCTTCCTGCGCGCCAACGACCTGGTCTGGGGCCCTGCCATCCGCAGCTACATGATGGGAGAGACGCCGCCGGCCTTCGATCTGCTGTTCTGGAACGGCGACAGCACCAACCTTCCTGGACGCATGGCGATACAGTACCTGCGCGGCCTGTGCCAGAAGAACGCCTTTGCCGAGGAGGGGTTCGAACTGCTGGGCCACCGCCTGCACCTGTCCGACGTCACGGTGCCCCTGTGTTCGGTCGCCTGCGAGGGTGACCACATCGCACCCTGGAAGGATTGCTGGCGCGGGGTGGCGCAGATGGGATCAAAGGACAAGACCTTCATCCTGTCGCAATCGGGGCATGTGGCGGGCATCGTGAACCCGCCCACGCGGCAGAAATACGGCCACTACCTCAGCGATCACGGCTTTGGCGGCACGCATCAGGACTGGAAGGACGCGGCCGCGTTCCAGCAGTCCAGCTGGTGGCCGACCTGGGGTGCATGGCTGGCCGAGCGGGCTGGTCCGATGGTGCCCGCCCGCGACCCCGGAGCGGGTCTTGATCCCGCCCCTGGCCGCTATGTCCACGAGCGCGCAGGCTGAAGCGGGGCTGGCGCACAGGACTTTCCAAGGGCTTGCGCCGGCCCGCCGGATTTTCGCCGCGCCGCAGAAAAAATACTTGAAATGCTGCGGTGCAGCATTCATATTGGTGGCATGGAATGGATCGCAGCGACCCGTTCCCTCTGTCTCTCGGTCGCTGCATCACAGGAGTGAACGACATGGCAAAGACCCCCGATATGACCAAGACGATGCAGGACATGATGGCGAACTTTCCCATCGACACCAGCTCGATGCAGGACGCGATGAAGTCGCAGTCGATGATGGGCGAGAAGCTGGCCCGCGTCGCGCTGAGCGCCGCCGAGCGTTCGACCGAGATCTCGGCCCGCTGGGCCAAGGACTCGATCTCGCGCATGGGCGAGCTGGCTGCCGTCAAGCAGGACCCGTCCGAATACGCCAAGGCCATGAGCGATTTCGCCTCGGCCGCAGCCGAAATGGCCGCCGAGCACATGGCTGCCTATGCCGAAGTCGCCAAGAAGGTCCAAATGGACACCGTCGACCTGATGCTGACCGCCGGCAAGGACATGGCGTCGGATGCGCAGAAGGTGGCCGAAAAGGCCGCCCGTGACACCCAGACCGCCGTCAAGAAGGCCGCCACGGCGACCGCCGACAAGTGATCGCCTGATCATCGGAAACGACCGGGCAGGGGCGACTTCGGTCGCCCCTGTTCGCATTTGCGCGCCGGGGCTTTTTCCTTTGCGTTTTGCGGGTGCAGAATTCATCATGGCGGCCAGGATGAATTCAAGGAACCCAGGATGGCCGCATCGACTGCGCCGCTGCTGATCAAGCGTTATGCCAGCCGCCGCCTCTACAACACGCAGACCAGCGACTATGTCACGCTGGAGGATATCGCGGGCTTCATCCGCGATGGCCGCGAGGTCAAGATCATCGACCTGAAATCGGGCGACGATCTGACCCGCCAATATCTGCTGCAGATCATCGCCGAACATGAAAGCCGGGGCGAGAGTGTCCTGCCGCTGGACGTGCTGACCGACCTGGTGCGCAGCTATACGACGAACGCGCAATCGGTCGTCCCGCAGTTCCTTGCCGCCAGCTTCGAGATGCTGCGCGAGGGACAGTCCAAGCTGATGGAGAACATGGCGGCGATGCCCAATCCCATGGCCACGATGCCGGGATTCGACGCGCTGCAGCGCCAGCAGCAAATGTTTCTCAAGGCGATGATGGGCGGCTGGCGCGGTGGCGCCTCGGGCCCCGAACGCGAGGATGGCACGCCTACGCCCCCCGCCGGCCCCGCAACCCCCGAGGACGAGCGCGACATGGCCGAGATCCGTCGCCAGCTTGCCGAACTGCAAAAGCGCGTTTCCAAGCTGTGATCCCCTTGCACCGCGCCGTGCGTCGGGCTAGACCCGCTTCACGGAGCGGTGGCCGAGTGGTCGAAGGCGCACGCCTGGAAAGTGTGTAGGCGGGAGACCGTCTCGAGGGTTCGAATCCCTCTCGCTCCGCCACTTGCACATTGCAAACCCGAAAACAGGTCCCTCGCGGGGCCTTTTTCTTTATGTGCCAAAGGGGTTTGTAGGAGCCATCCGTCCTTCGGAGACGGCCCAACCGCGCGAGATCGGTCTCCGAACGCCCACCGTCTCTTTCCACCCGCCCCTCGCTCTCGGCGAGACGGGTAATAAATCACCATATATTTCAGTAATCTGATGAGGTCGCGCTGCGCCCTTGTTTCACTGGTCCCGGCTTGTCTCAAAGCAGATGGCAACGCGACACGGGCGGCGTTGTAGTTGGTATGTCTTGGGAGTTTTGCGCGAAGTCTCTGATGACAAACGCAGTTTCGGCCCCTAGCCTGGCGCAATGTCGAACGAGCCTTGGACAGATCAAGAGAACGACCTGATCGTTGCGGATTACTTCGCGATGCTGGCCAACGACGTCTCTGGCCGCCCCTACAACAAGGCCGAGCACCGGCGCGGGCTTCTACCGTTGTTGAATGATCGGTCCGAGGGATCGGTCGAGTTCAAGCACCAGAACATCAGCGCCGTGATGAAGGGGCTGGGTGAGGACTGGATCCCGGGCTACAAGCCCGCCTTCAATTTCCAGATGACGCTGGTGGATGCCGTGACGCGTTGGCTGGCGCTGAACCCGGCTTGGCTCGGCCGCCATTCGGGTGCAGGAGCGCCGACTGGCCTCGCGGAGGCGCGGCCGATCTGGATCGGGCCGCCGCCCACGTTGTCGAACCAGCCGCCGCCACAGGAACTGGAGCAGATGCTGCATATCGCCCGCAAATTCGATGTCGCGGCGAGAGACGAACGAAACCGCGCCCTCGGCCGGGCCGGTGAGGAGCGCGTCCTGGCGCATGAACGTGCAGCCCTGAAATCAGCGGGCCGCGATGATCTTGCGCGCAAGGTCCGGTGGGTGTCAGAGGAGGATGGCGATGGTGCCGGCTACGATATCGCCAGCTTCGCGCCGGATGGCCGTCCGCGCCTGATCGAGGTGAAGACGACGAATGGCTGGGAACGCACCCCTTTCCACATCAGCCGCAACGAGCTGGACGTAGCCGAGGAGCGGCGTTCGGAATGGTCCCTGTTCCGGCTCTGGAACTTCGCGCGCGAGCCGAAAGCGTTTGAGCTGCCACCAAACATCATTTCGCTGTAGAGCGTGTATCCAGAGATCAAGCTCTCCGGCATCAAGGGCAGGCATTTCACCATCGAAATTGGCAGCATGCATTGCTCTTTCCAGTTCTGTCACAGGGTAATCCTCCCCGTTTTAACGGGGTTTGGTCGTAGAACTCACGCAGCCATTTTCAGTTTCTGTGCGGGTGTTATGCCGCCGATGCCCATGTTGGGTCGCTCGTTGTTGTAAGTCCAGAGCCAGTCGGTTGCGATACTCTGTGCCTCCGCGATGGTTTCAAAAATGTAGAGGTCGAGCCATTCATGGCGGACGGTGCGGTTGTAGCGCTCGACGTAAGCGTTCTGCTGCGGTTTGCCGGGCTGGATGTGGGTCAGGACAATGCCCTGCTTTGCGGCCCAGATTGCCAAGGTTGCGCTGATGTATTCCGGGCCGTTGTCGACCCTGATGGCCATGGGCTTGCCGCGCCACTCGATGATCTGGTTCAGCGCCCGAACCACGCGCTCGGCCGGAAGCGAAAAGTCGACCTCAATGCCCAGACCCTCGCGGTTGAAGTCGTCGAGCACGTTCAGCAGCCGGAATTGGCGACCATCGGCCAGACGGTCGGCCATGAAGTCCATGGACCACACGAGGTTCGGCGCGTCTGGAACCGAGAGCACGTCCGGCTTGTGCCGCTTGATGCGCCGCCTTGGCTTGATCCGCAGGTTCAGTTCCAGTTCGCAGTAGATCCGGCGAACGCGCTTGTGGTTCCAGGCATGGCCACGGACATTGCGCAGATACAGGAAGCATAGGCCGAAGCCCCAGGTTCTGTGCGCCTTGGTCAGGCCCTCAAGAAGATCCGCGATGGTCTCGTTCTCGGCACAGCGCTTCGGGCTGTAACGAAAGCACGTCTCGCTGACCCCAAATGTGCGGCAGGCCAGCGCAATGCTGACCCCCTTCGTTGCCACCGCCCTCGCGGCCAACTCGCGGCGTTGAGCTGGCCGCGTCACTTTTTTCCCAAAGCTTCCTTGAGCAGGTCGGCCTGCATGCTCAGGTCCGCGAACATGCGCTTCAGCCGCCGGTTTTCATCCTCCAGCGCCTTCATCTGGCTCATCATGGACGCATCCATACCGCCATACTTCGCCCGCCATTTGTAAAAGCTCGCGCTGCTGATCCCATGCTCTCGGCACAGCTCCGGCACCGCAACACCGCCTTCGGCCTGGCGCAGCACAGCCATGATCTGCGGCTCGGTAAATCGGGTCTTTCTCATTCGAATCTCCTCAGCTCACGCTACGAGAAAATTCTACGAATAAACCCCCTTAACGATGGGGAGGATTACCATTTTTGTGCCCTTGGGATGAAGACAAGACGGCAGACGCCGCGCCGAAATCGGCGGCGCGGGTGACAGCCGGGTAAAGCTCTCTCCGCCCTTATCTCTGGCGTCTGGCCGTGATCTGCTGTTCGGGCCGGCAGCGCGTCCTGACCTAGCATCCGCACAACAAGACAGCATGTGCATGCAACCGTGCCATCAGTCCGCGTCCCTGCCTGGTCCCTGGAAACCCGGGGGCGGCACGGCGTCTTCGGCATCGGGGTCGCGGCCCTGTACGCGGTCCAGCATTCGCATGATCGGTGTGACCGACAGGCCGTGCATGATGATGGACATCAGCACGACCAGTCCGACGATCGCCCAAAGACGCACCGCGTGCTGCAGATCATCGATGTGGTTCAGGCCATAGGCCAGGTAGTAGAACGACCCGATGCCCCGGATGCCGAAGAAGGCGATCGTCGTTTTTTCATGCCAAGGAGCGCTGATGCCCGTCATGCCTATCAGGGCGGTGATCGGGCGGATCACCAGCAGGATCACCAGGGCCGCCGCAATATCCATGGGGACCAGGGGCGACAGCAGCCCATTGACGATCGCGCCTCCGAACAGGAGCAGAAGCACCATCATCGAGATCCGTTCGATCTGTTCGATCAGGTCATGCATGGATTTATGGAAGTCGTGATCCCTGTGGGCCTGTCTGAAGGTCAGGGCGGTGACGAAGACCGACAGGAAGCCATAGGCGTGGAACACCTCGGTCAGGCCATAGGACACGAATATCGCCGACAGCGCGATCAGGCCGTCACCGGTCCTTACCAGACGGCTTTCCGCGGGGATGTGGAACGTGATCCATCCAAACAGCCGCCCGACCAGATAGCCGCCCAGGATGCCGACGCCGATCTCCCAAACGACATTGTAGGTCAGCCAGTCCAGGGCCCAAGGTTCGTGCGTCACGGACGCGGCCGCCAAGGCTATGGCCAGATGGACGAAGGGGAAAGCGGCGCCGTCGTTCACGCCAGCCTCGGATGTCAGGGCGAACCGGACCTCGTCCTCCTCGCCGGTCTTCGGGGGGCCGACCTGCACATCCGAGGCCAGGACCGGATCCGTCGGTGCCAGAACCGCCCCGAGAAGCAGCGCCATGGCCCATGGCAGGGCCAGCCATGTCCCCGCAAGGACAGCAATCAGCGCGATCCCCAAGGGTAGGGTCAGAAAGATCAGTCGCCAGGTGATCAGCCATGAACGCAGGGCCAGCACGCGATCGATCTTGAGGCCCGCGCCCATCAGCGCGATGATGACCACGAATTCGGCAAACCGTTCGGTGATTTCAGGGTGCTCCAGGGGCGATGGAGCGAACCGCAATCCGGGAATGGCACCCAGACCCATGCCAAGGCCGATACAGACGATCGGGAGGGACAGTGGAACACGGCGGAGAGCCAGGGGAAGCCAGGCGACGAGTGCAATCAGCAACCCCAGTCCCATCATCAGAAGGATGTACGGATCGGGTGGCCGGGTCAGGGTTTTCGAACATGTCATGCCTTTCGAAACCGCGCCGAAGGCAGGGTTCGATTGAGGGAGGTGAAGGGGAAAGGAAAGTCCGTTGGTCGGACGACGTATGGTGGTAAGACACCGCGATGTGTCCGGGCAGCCAACCGTGATGCTGCCGAAAGGTTCCTGAGTTACATATGCGGCTGAAGAGTTTGACGGATGACGGAACGGCTCCGACCTGGACGTCGACGACCCCGGACCCTGTGGGATCGCCCATCGACTGGGCAAGCGGCTGATGAGAAGTGGATGACGATGGATAGGGTTTTTTTGTTAGGACGTCCGAGACAAGCCGCGCGCCTTCATGCGGTGCGTCGATCAGTTTCACTTTTGAACGCGAAGGATCTCCCATGGCCAGACTGTCCGGAAAGACGGCGCTCGTGACAGGCGCGGCGCGCGGCATCGGTGCGGCCATCGCAACGGCCTTTGCCAACGAGGGCGCACATGTCGTTGTCACCGACATCGATAGGATCGGCGGCCATGCCGTGGCAGACGCGATTGGTGGGACATTCGGCCGGCTCGACGTCACCTCCGAAGCGGACTGGAGTACGATTGCCGAGCAGTTCCCGACGATGGATATCGTCGTCAACAACGCCGGGGTCACCGGGTTCGAGGGATCCGTCCCACCGGCGCATGATCCGGAAAATGCACGGCTTGCCGATTGGCGCGCCGTTCATGCCGTCAACCTGGACGGTACCTTCCTGGGCTGCCGCTACGCCATCCGCGCCATGAGGCCGAAAGGCGTGGGATCGATCATCAACATCTCCTCGCGCTCGGGGCTTGTCGGTATCCCGATGGCGGCGGCCTACGCGTCCTCCAAGGCCGCCGTTCGCAATCACACGAAAAGCGTGGCGCTGTACTGCGCGGGGCAGGGCCTGAACATCCGGTGCAACTCGATCCATCCCGCGGCGGTGATGACGCCGATGTGGGAGCTGATGCTGGGCAATGGCCCCGACCGCAGCAAGCGGGAGGCGGCAATGGTGGCCGACACGCCCCTGCGCCGCTTTGGGCAGGCCCGAGGAGGTGGCTGCGCTGGCGGTCATGCTGGCATCGGACGAGGCGGCCTACATGACCGGGGCTGAACTGACGATCGATGGGGGTATCCTGGCAGGTTCGGCCGCCGCGCCCGGACGTTAGGCCATAAGGGGGGGGCGAGCGCTGTAGGTTCACCGGCACTACCGACTGCAGGCAGTGGCGACCATACTCACGGGCAATCCCGAATGGCCGGCAAAGTATCGGTGATGTCCCAACTTTTGGGATGTCAGGCTAAGCCAGACGCAGTGGGTGGGCCGGATCGGGGTTCGGGAAGGTATTGCGCTTTCACGGCCTCATGAAGATCATCGCTCAGGAGAGAGATTGAGGCCCGGCACATGACCCGATCGCACATGCCAAGCCGACCACCACGGCTTGCAACCTTGCCTCTCGAAGCCTTCGCTCCCCCGGATGCCTGGATCATCGACGACGCGGATATGAGCAGTGCGGACCGTCTGCGACTGTATGTTGCAGCCGAAGAAATCGGTGACGCCCACACAGACTTCGTCAGGGACCCGGCTTCAGCCATTGTGCTGCCCTTCAGCCAACGCTCAGATGTGCTCTTTTTCCGTGTGAATGCGATCGTCCTGGCGGTCTGCACGAAGTGCGGCGCACTGGCAGGCGGCGTCAGCAATTACCATCCCATCGTGTTTCCCGCGCATCGGGGACTTGGCATCGGCCGCGACTTTCACCTCGTGGCAGATGAGAATGGCATGATCCTGTTCCAGCCTGAATACTTCTCCAGGGCAGGATACGCCGCCCGTTTGGCAGCCCATAAAGCGGCCGTTGTTCAGGCGATCAGAGAGGGTCGCGTTGTCCATCCGGAAAACCGCATGCGCTATCGCACTGCCTGGTAGTGGGCCGCTTCCCAAGGCATTGCCCTGTAGCTTGTGAAACTGACCCTGCTACAAAAATAACGTTAGACAGCGCGCCCTGTTAACCTTAAGCAGAAAATAATAATAAGAACTACCCCAGTAGTTGAGCGCACTTCGGCGGCAGAGATCGAGGGCACGAGCAGGACGACAAAGACGCACTGTCGATGACATGCGTGGGCTCCCGGGTAAGCTCCGGGAGCTGCTTCTTTTTTACAAAGAGGTTTGACGCGTTGAACCGTCGGCTGCCCGGCGCCCGCGTTATGCTGCATACCGTTATGATTCCTCAACAGGTAAAGGTGATTCTGTATTCAGGCCCATCATGGTGTAAGGCCGGTATCGTCGTGGCTTTTGCCCGGCAGATGTTTGAAACGCGAAGTGTCCATGCCCCTTCAGTCGAAACTCGCCTTAGGGCTGTCATGTCTGATCGCAACTGCGATTGCGGTCCTGACGCTGACGCCGGTACCAGCGCCGCCTTTGGGGTCAGTCGCGGGATCCGACAAGATCTACCACATGGTCGCGTTCGGGGTGCTTGCCTTTCCGATGGCCTATCTTCGGCCGCGTTGGCTGATGCTGGCTGTACCCGCCTATCTGGCGTTTGGCGGCTTGATTGAGATCCTTCAGCCATTCGTCGGGCGTGACCGCAGTCTTGGGGACTGGCTTGCGGACCTGATCGGTCTCGGGATTGGTGTGGTCATCGGCTTGGCCGCCGGACGGTTTGTACCCTTTGCACGGCCGCGCATGCGCCGGTAACCCCGACGGGGGCTTGGCGGAAAAGCCACAGTGTCACGCTACGCCGACGCGCCAACAGATCAATGCATTTGGGAACCATGGTGGTGCTGTCGTGCTTGCAACCACATGAACGATGATTTGCACAAGGCGCGCTTTGAACGGCTGGAACAGCTTTCCGGCAAACTGGATTCGGTGTTTCGAATCCCAGGCACACGGTTTCGGGTCGGATACGACGCGATCGCAGGTTTGGTGCCGGGGCTCGGTGACGCTGCGGCAATGCTGCCGGCGGCATGGATCGTCTTGGAAAGTTATCGCATGGGGCTGCCTAGGCACAAGCTTATAAGGCAGGGGATCAACGTTGCCGTGGACACGACATTTGGCAGCATCCCTCTTGTCGGAAGCGTCTTTGATGCTTGGTTCAAGTCCAACCTGCGCAACGTCGACATTCTGCGCTCGCATCTCAATCGCGATAGGCTTGCTGGGGTTGGGGCACCTTATGGCGACGAAAGATCATCCTAGAATCTCTCATGGGGGATCTATCGGGAGCCTGCTTGGTCAAGTCACGGAGTAGAAGTCCGTCGCAATCAATGCGACCGGTTCCCGGGAACGCTTTTCCGAGGTCATGCTCACCGCAGCTGTTTCGTTTTGGCTCTGATACTGAATCAATCTGGAGCCTCATTGGGACGCAGGTCGGTAATGGCCGGTCGTTTTTCTTTTCCGTTTTCATTCAGAAGCCATTGCCAGCCGCTTGATCCCCAACTGATACCTACTAATGCGCCAGCACCGTGACCTTGATCAGCATCCAGACCGCCATGGCGATCATCATCAGGTTCTCGGTCAGGGAGACGAACCCCAGGGGGACGTTGCTGTCGCCACCGACGCAGGCGCATTTGATGTCGCGCTTGTCGACATAGACGGCCTTCCAGACGGACACGGCGCCGATCGTGCCGATGAACAGGGCGACCGGAATGGACAGCCACATCAGCGCACCCGCGACCATCAGGACGCCCGCCAGTCCCTCGGCGAAGGGATAGACGTAGCCGTAACGGACCCACCGCTGCGCCAGCAGGTCATAGTTCAAGAACATCGTGGCAAAGCTGTCGACGTCCTTCAGCTTTTGCAGGGCCAGCAGACACATGGAAGAGGCCACGAACCACTCGGCCGCGGCAATGGTGATCAGCTGGCCGAACGCGGCCCAGCTGGTCGCAAGGGCCATCGCGGCGGCCATCGCGAACAGCGCGATCACGGGGCGGTAGGTGGTCGCCGACTTGTCGCGGACGGCCTTGCCGAGATGCCGCCTGAGGTCGTCATAGCCGCCGATCCGCCGACCGTCGATGAAGGTCTGCGGCGTGGTCCGGACGTCGTGTTGTTCCTTGAACGCGTCGACCTCGGCACGGGTGGTCAGGTGGTGGTCCTCGACGCCAAAGCCCTGGCGCCGCAGCAGGTCCAGCGATTTGAGGCCATAGGGGCACATGTGCTTGGCCATCACCATGCGGTGAACGGTGGCGGTTTTGGGGGTCGTCAGGGTCATGGTCAACCTCGATGGCTTGCAAAGATGCGGGTTTCGGACCCGGTCCACAGGATGACGTCATAGGGATCGCGCCGCCCGCCCATCTCCATGCCGGGCACCGCCAGACCGGCGGCCGGCGGACGCTGCGCGAGCAGGGCGCTGATGTCGGTGGCGGGCACATGCCCCTCGATCACATAACCGTCGATCAGGGCCGTGTGGCAGGAGCGCAGCGGCGCAGGCACGGCATGGCGATCCTTGACCCCCTGCATGTCATCGGTCGTAACCACCTCCACGGCAAAGCCGTGATCCCGCAGATGCGCGACCCACGCGCCGCAGCAGCCGCAATCGGGCGCGCGAAAGACCCGCGTGCGGACCGGCGCCTGACCGGACCATGCCATCGCCGGGCCGGCAAGAATGCCCGCCGCCAGCGCCGTCATGAACATGCGTCGATCCGTCACCCGCCGATCCTTTCCTTGAATCCCCGTTCGGGCCGCTCGCGGGGCAACGGATCGTCATCCGTGTCCAAGGTCTCCAACCGCTGCAGGATCGGACAGTTCGGACGCTCGTTTCCGGCGCAGGCATTCGCCAGTTCCTCCAGCGTGTCGGCCATGTCCTGCAGGTGCGCGATCTTGTGGCGCAGGTCCCGGACCCGCGCCTGCGCCAGCGCCTTGACGTCGGCGCTGCGCCGGTCCTTGTCGCGCCACAGGTCCAGCAGTTCGGTGATCTCGGCAACCGAGAAGCCTAGGTCGCGCGCGCGCGCGATAAAGCGCAGCATATGGACGTCGCGCGGTTCGTATTCGCGATAGCCCGAGGCCGTCCGGCTGGCTGTCGGGATCAGGCCGATCCGTTCATAGTATCGGATCATCTTGGCCGATACGCCCGAGCGGTTGGCGGCGTCTCCGATGTTCATGGCAGGGCTCCGTCATTGCTATGACAGGGATATGGGGCTTCCCATCATGGGAAGGTCAAGAGCGTGATGACGCCGTCCGCGCGGCATTGACCTTGCAACGATGGGAAGGATTATCTGAGATCGGGAAGAAGGAGAGCACTGCCATGAAAACGTTCGTCCCCATCCTGCTGACCGCCCTTGCCGTCGCCGCGCCGGGTCTTGCCCAGCAGACGATGGACCATTCCGCCCATGGCGACATGGCGCAGATGGACCATTCCGCCCATGGCGACATGGCGCAGATGGATCATTCCGCGCATGACGACATGGCGACGTCCGGGGCACGACCCGACGATACGCCGGCGACGACGGCCTATCGCGCAGCGATGGCCGAGATGCACGCGAACATGGACGTCGAATACACCAATGACGCGGACGTGGACTTCATGCGGGGGATGATCCCCCACCACCAGGGCGCCATCGACATGGCGCGCATCGTCCTTGAACACGGCCAAGACCCCAGGTGCGCGCCCTGGCCGAGGAGGTCATCGCGGCGCAGGAGGCCGAGATCGAGATGATGGAGGCCTGGCTGGCCGAACACGACAGCTGAACGATGACAGACAGCGCCAGGCAGGTGGTGCATGGCGCTGCGTCAGGCGGGCAGGGTGCCCGCCACGGGGCGCAGCAATCGCGCCGCGGGCCGGTCGAAGCTCTGGCGACCGGCCTTGAAGCCCATCAATGGTGCCGCGATAGTGGCCAGTCCATCCTCGGCCGTCGCGGCGTCCAGCACGATCAGGTCGGCGCGATCACCGACCGACAGCCCGTAATCGGCAAGCTGCAGGATGCGGGCCGGGCCCTCGGTGATCATCCGTAGGCAGGCCGCGAAATCGCCGGCGCCGAGGTGCATCACGTTGGCATAGAGATTGGCCATCCGCAGCAACGAGCAGTCGCCATAAGGCGTGAACGGGTTCATCACGTTGTTCGTCGCCACCGCGACCGTCACCCCTGCCAGCAGGTGCAGGGGCGCCACGCCGCGGGGCGCACGGTGACCCTGGTCCATGCCGTTCAGGTACAGGTCGGTGGCGGGCAGGGCGGTCACGGCGACCCGGGCCTGGGCCAGCATCGCGGCGTGATCGCGCAGGGCACCGTCGGTCATCACCGCCAGCTTGGTCACATGGCCCAGGTTCACGCGGCCCTGCCAGCCGTGGCGGATCGTCCGGTCGCAGATCGCCTTGATCTGGGACCCGTCGGGGTCCAGGTCGAAATCCAGGTGAAAGTCCAGATCGACGTCGTGCCGCACGGCCATCGCGAACAGGATGTCGATCTGCGCCAGCGGGTCGCTGTCGGTATAGGGGCAGCCGCCCAGAAGGTCGGCCCCCTGCGCCAGCGCCTGTTCCAAAAGCGCCTCGGTGCCGGGATCGTTGGTCAGGCCTTCCTGGGCAAAGGCGCAGACCTGCAGGTCCAGCGCAAAGGCATAGTCGTCCTTCAGGGCCAGCACTGCCGTCAGGCTGCGCAATCCGGCGCGGGGGTCGACCTCGACATGGGTGCGAATGTGCATGGTGCCCTGCCGGATCGCGGCCTCGATCACCTGCGCGCCGCGGCTGCGCACATCGTCGACGGTAAAGTCGCGCTTCAGCGCGCTGACCGCGGCCACGGCTGCCTGCACGCTGTCGGCCTGACCGCAGCGGCACAGCAAGCCGGCCTTGTCCAGGTGGATATGCGCCTCGACCAGCCCCGGCAGGACGGCGCGGTGTACGATGTCGCGGACCTCGCGCGACGGGCCAAGGTCACGGCCAAGGGCGGCGATGCGACCGCCGGCAATGCCGATATCTGCGGCACCCTGCGGCAGGCGGGCATTCTTCAGGATCAGATCCAGCATCGTTCTTGTGTCCCCGGCGACCTTCTGTATTCTGATAGTGTATGCACTTTACCCCGCCACAGACAAGCAGAGAGCGCGATGAACCAGAACACCGAAAAAGACCTGCAGGCGGTCAAGGACTATCTTGCGGCGTCGATGGCGCCCGATCCGGTGCTGGCCGCGACCTTCGTCGCGCCGGGCTTTACCTGCCGGTTTACGGGCGGGCGCGTCTTCGACACGCCGTCGGGGCCGACCGGTTTCAACGCCGCCCGCTATGCCTGGGTCAAGAAGCGGATCGAGCGGTACGACGTCGTGCCGGCGGGCGACCAGACGATCGTCTATAGCTTGGGCTATCTGCATGGCGCCTGGCCGGACGGCACGCCTTTCGACGGGAACCGCTATATCGACCGGTTCACGGTGCAGGATGGGCTGATCCTGGACACGGACGTCTGGAACGACAGCGCCGAATGGATCCTTGATCCCACCATCGCCAAGGGCTGATCAGCCCTTGGCATAGGGCTGCAGGATATTGACCAGATCGCGGCTGCGGCTGCGATCGCCCGACAGAAGGGCGCGGGCGGCCACGGCCTCCAGATGCTCGGCCATCAGGTCGGCGGCCTTGTCGGCGGGCCCCTTGGCGATCAGGTCGATCAGGGCCAGATGCTCGCTGATGGCGCAGTCCGACGAATGCGGGCGGGCCAGCGCAGACAGCGACAGGCCCGCGCGATAACAGATTTCAGTGACATAGCGGACCAGGATCGGCTTGCCGGTCATCTCGGCCAGGCGGATGTGGAACTCTGTTGCCAGCCGGATCGACGCGCCGTCGGGCCCGTGGCGCGCGTCATGTTCCTGGCGGACGATCTCCTTCAGGGCGGCGACCTGGTCGGGCGACAGGTGACCGGCCAGATGCTGCACGACCTGACGTTCCAGGGCCACGCGGATGTCGAAGATGTCGCGCGCATCGGCCGGCGTGGGCGCGGTCACGGTCGCGATGCGGTTGCGGCGCAGATCGACCAGGCCTTCGGCGGCCAGCTGCCCCAGTGCATGGCGCGCGATGGTGCGGCTGACGCCGAAGCTTTCGCCAAGGGCATCCTCGGGCAGGCGGTCGCCGGGCATCAGCGCCCCTTCGATGATGGCCCGACGGATGCCCTGGCAGATCGCGGCCATGCGGTCGCCGCCGACGGAACGCGCCCCCGCCGTCATGCGACCGCCTGCCGATCGGGCATGTGGCCCGGAACTGAGGAAAGTTTCGGCATCGACCATCCGGCCACCATTTTCCAGCGCCCCGCGGTTTGCGTGGCTGGGCACCGGCGGGCTAAGGATTCGGTATAAAGTGTATGCACTTTTGTCATGCACCTTTGACAGGGGAACCTCATGAACCCGGATCTTGCACAGATCGCGCCGGAACGAAAGCGACCAGCGGTTCAGCTGTCGCGGGCATCGGTCGCCTTCGGACAGGGCGCAGAGCGCGTCCAGGCGCTGCAACCGACAGACCTGCACCTGGACGAGGGCGAATTCCTGGCGCTTGTCGGGCCGTCCGGCTGCGGCAAGTCGACGATCCTCAAGCTGGTCGGCGGCCTGACCCGCCCGTCCGGCGGAGAGATCATCGTGGGCGGACGCGAGGTCGCGGCCCGCGCCCTGCGCGTCGGAATGGCGTTCCAGAATCCGACCCTGCTGCCATGGCTGACGATCGAACAGAACGTCATGCTGCCGCTGAAGATCGTGCGCCCGTTCAGACAGGATTACGCCCGCAAGAAGCGGGGCGAGTACCGCGACAGGGTCCACGCGCTGCTGGCCGATGTGGGCCTGGAAAAGTTCGCCGGTCATTACCCCTGGCAGCTGTCGGGCGGCATGCTGCAGCGGGCCAACCTGTGCCGCGCGCTGATCCACGAACCCAGCCTGCTGCTGCTGGACGAGCCGTTCGGCGCGCTGGACCAGTTCACCCGAGAGGAGCTGTGGGGCACGATGCAGGATCTGTGGATCAAGCGTCGCCCCACCGTGATCCTGGTCACGCATGACCTTAAGGAAGCCGGCTTTCTGGGCACGCGGATCTGCGTGATGAGCGCGCGCCCCGGCCGCATCATCGACGACAGCCCCGTCACCTTTCCCCGCCCGCGCACGGTCGAGATGACCTTTCAGCCCGATTTCGTGGCCCTGAACCAGCGCCTGCGCGAACGCATCATCGATGCCCGCGGCGAATCCGCCCGAAAGGTCGCGTCATGAACTATGCCATCCGTCACCGCATGTGGTCCGCCGCGCTGATCGTCGCCTTCTTCCTAGGGTGGGAGGTTCTGTGCCTGGCCCTGAACGTGTCCGACCTGGTCGTGCCGCGCCCGTCGCAGGTGATGGCAACGTTGGTCGCGCGCTTTCCGGTCCTGTGGCCGCACATCATCCAGACGCTGTGGACGACCATGATCGGCTTTGGCCTTGGCGTGGCGGTGGGCGTCGTGATCGGCGCGCTGATCGGCACGTCGCGGGTGGCCTATGACACGGCCTATCCGCTGCTGATCGGGTTCTCGTCCATCCCCAAGGTCGCGGTCGTCCCGATCTTCGTGCTGTGGTTCGGGGCGGGGCCGGTGCCTGCGGTCCTGACCGCGCTGGCCATGTGCTTCTTTCCCATCGTGGTCAACATCGCCACCGGCCTGGCCACGACCGAGCCCGAGATGGAGGACGTGCTGAAATCCCTGGGCGCCGGCAAGATGGACCTGCTGCTGAACGTGGGCCTGCCGCGCACCATGCCGTTCTTCTTCGCCTCGCTGAAGATCGCGGCCACCTATGCCTTTGTCGGCACCGTGCTGGCCGAGACTGTCGCCTCGAACAAGGGCATCGGCAACGTGATGATGAGCGCATCGTCGAATTTCGACGTGCCGCTGGTCTTTGCCGGCCTGTTCATCCTGGCCTTCCTGGGGGTCGCCCTCTACGTCCTGTTCTCGGTCATCGAGGGCCGCGTCGTGGGCTGGGCGAACCGCCGCACCGACCTGTCCCCCTCCTGATCCGAAAGGTATCCCGATGCTGAAATCGCTGCTTGCCGCCGCATCCCTGATCGCGATGGCCGCCCCCGCGCTGGCCCAGACCGACATCCGCTTCACCCTGGGCTGGAAGACGCAGGGGTCGGATGCGCCCATCCTGCTGGCCCAGCAGAAGGGCTATTTCGAGGAGGAGGGCCTGAACGTCACCATCGACCAGGGCGAGGGGTCCGCCGCCACCGTCACCCGGATCATGTCGGGCACCTATGACGCGGGCTTCGGTGACATCAACGCCATCATCCAGAACGCCGCCGAACGCCCCGACCAGACCCCGGTCATGGTCTATCAGCTGTGGAACGATCCGCCCTTCACGGTCGTGACCCGCAAGGAAAGCGGCATCACGACCCCTGCCGATCTGGCGGGCAAGACCCTGGGCGGCGCGCCCGGGACGCCCACGACCAAACTGCTTCCGGTCTTTGCGCGCATGAACGACGTCGACCTGGACAGCATCACCATCGAAAGCCTGGCGCCGAACCTGACAGAACCCATGCTGATCCGCGGCGACATCGACGGGGCGATGGTGTTCAACATCACGGCCTGGTTCAACCTGATCAACAACCGCCAGGACCCCGCGGCCGATTTCAACTGGCTAAACTACGGCGATCACGGCCTGGACCTCTATGCCAACGGGGTCATGGTCTCTCAGGCGATGATCGCCGACAACCCCGAGGCCGTGACCGGCCTGGTCCGTGCGATCAACCGCGCCGCGGTCGAGATCGCCCAGGACCACGAGGCAGGTGTCGATGCTGTCCTGGCCTTTGACAACCTGGCCAATCGCGACCTCGAGATGGCGCGAATGATGTTTTCGTACGAGAACCTGATCGCCTCGGACGAGGTGACGCGGATCGGTCTGGGCGATCTGGATGACGACCGCCTGTCGCGCGCCATCGACATCGTCGCCGAGGGCTATCAGCTGCAGACCACGCCCAAAGCCGGGCAGGTCTTCGACCGCAGCTTCCTGCCGCCGCTGGACGACCGCCAGCTGGTCCTGGCCGACTGATGGCGGCCGCCGCGATGCAGCCGATGGCCACCAGCCCGCACCCACTGGCGACACTTGCCGGGGCGGACGTCCTGCAGCGCGGCGGCACCGCGGCCGAGGCCGCCGTGGCGATGGGCGCGGTCCTGGCCGTGGTCATGCCGCATTTCTGCGGGCTGGGCGGCGATGCGGTCTGGCTTATGGCCGACCGCGACGGTTGGGCGACGACGCTGATGGGGCATCGGCCAGGCGCCGGGCGTCCTGCCGGACCTGCCCGACGCGTTGCCCCTGCGGGGGCCGGGGTCGATGCTGACGACCGCCTGCGCCGTCGACAGCTGGGACCATGCCTTGCGCCTGTCGGGGTCCCGATGGGGCGGGACGATGACGCCGGGGGCGCTGCTGGCGCCTGCGCTGACCCTTGCGCGCGACGGGTTTCGGCCCAGTGACAGCCAACGATTCTGGCTGGACTTTCGCGCCGCGGACTGGCCGGACTGGCCGGGCTTTGCGGCCCAGTTCGCCGCTGCCGGAAACGACCTGCTGCGCCAGCCGCAACTGGCCGAGATCCTGTCCCTGATGGTCCGGGACGGGTTGCGCAGCTTCTATCAGGGACCGGCGGCGCAGCGGATCGCCCAGGGCCTGGCCCAGGCGGGCGCGCCGCTGACCGCCGCCGACCTTGCCGCGACGCACAGCCGGGCGGCGCAACCGCTGTCCCAGCCCTATCGCGACCTGATGCTGCTGGCGCCGCCGCCGCCCACGCAGGGGGTGACCACGCTGGCCATCATGGGCATCCTCGACCGGCTGCGGATCCCCCGCGACCCCGCAATGCGGACCCATCTGCTGGTCGAGGCGGTCAAGCAGGCCTTCCTGGACCGCGGGCGTATCGCCGACCCGGACCACGCAGGGGACGACATATCGGCGCTGCTGTCCCCGGATCGGCTGGACGCCAAGGCGGGTGCGATCCGGGCGGATCGTGCACTGGCCTGGCCGCACAGGGTCCGGCATGGGGATACGGTGTTCTTCGCCGCGACAGACAGGCAGGGGCGCTGCGCATCGGTCCTGCAGAGCACCTATTTCGACTGGGGCAGCGGTTGCGTCATCGGCGATACCGGGATCATCTGGCACAATCGTGGCGCAAGCTTTGCCACCGATCCGACCCACCCGAATGTCATCGCCCCCGGAAAGCGGCCCTTCTATACGCTGAACCCCGGCATCGCGCTGAAGGATGGCCGGCCGCATCTCCTCTATGGCACGCAGGGCGCGGATGGCCAGCCGCAGACACTGGCCGTCGTGCTGAGCGGCTTGATCGATCTGGGGCTGTCGCCCGAGGCAGCCTTGGCGCAGCCGCGCTTTCTTCTGGGGCGGACCTTTTCGGACAGCCGCGACAGCTTCAAGGTCGAGGCCTCCCTGGGCGACGCGGCGATCACCTCCCTGGCCGCAATGGGGCATGAGACGGCCGAACTGCCGGCCCTATCTCCGATCTTCGGCTGCGCAGGCGCGATCCGCATCGACGCGACGGGCTGTTCTGGCGCGCATGATCCCCGGGGCGAGGGGCTGGCCCTCTGACGCCGCCATCGGCCGCGTCGTGGGGGATCAGCCGCCGCCGATGTGGGGTGCCCGGTATCGGTGGAACGCCGTGCCGGTCCCGGCCATGGGCCGTACACCATGTCCGCATGACGGATCACCCTCGCCAAGATGACGATGCTGTGCCAGCCTTGCCCGAATGAGACCTGCCTTCACCCTTCTTGTCAGACGCACCCTGCGCCGATGGCGCCGCGACTTGTATCCGGTCCTGCGCATTGCGGCCCACCGGGCCCTGCGACAGGTGCAGTTCTGGGTGCTGGCGCTGCTGATCGGCATCGCGGCGGGATTTGCGGCGCTTGGGTTCAGGCTGGGTATCTCGGGGGTTCAGACGGCCCTCTACGGCGCCGACGACCTGACGCTGGCCAGCGTCGCGCGCGACCTGCCTTGGGCCTGGGTGCTGGTGGTGCCGGTCCTGGGCGGACTTGTCGTCGGGCTGATCCTGGATCGCTTTACCCCAGACGGGCGGGTGCGCGCCGTGTCCGACGTGATCGAGGGCGCGGCGCTGGACGGGGGCCGGGTCGAGGTCCGCGAGGGTCTGGCATCGGCCGCGGCCTCGCTGATCACGCTGGGCACCGGCGGCAGTTCCGGGCGCGAGGGGCCCGTCGTGCATCTGGCCGGCGTCGTCTCGACCGCGGTCGCGCGGCGCATCAAGGCCAGCCCGGTGACCGGCAGGGAGCTGTTGGGATGCGCCGTTGCGGGTGCGGTCGCCGCCAGCTTCAACGCGCCCATCGCCGGGGCGCTTTTCGCGCATGAGGTCGTGCTGCGGCATTTCGCGACGCGCGCCTTTGCCCCGATCGCGATCGCCGCGGTGGCGGGCACGGTCATCAACCGGCTGCAGTTCGGCGGCCTGACCGAATTCATGCTGCCGGTCGAGCCTGACCTGGCCTTCCATATCGAACTGCCCGCCTTCATGGTTCTGGGCCTTGTCTGCGCGCTGGTCGCGGCGGCGATGATGGGCGGGATCTTTCGCGCTGACAGCCTGGCGACGCGGGCGATGGCGCGGATCGGCTGGCCGCGCTGGTCCCGGCCCGCGCTGGCGGGGCTTGCCCTTGGCGTGATCGCCATCCCCTTTCCGCACATCATCGGCGTGGGCTATGAAACCACCGCCGCGGCGCTGTCCGGCCAGATCGGCCTGGGGCAGGCGGTCATGTTCGCGGTCGTCAAGGCGTTGGCGGTCGCGATCACGCTGGGCGGGCGCATGGGGGGCGGGGTGTTCTCGCCCGCGCTGGTCATGGGGTCGCTGACCGGCCTGGCGTTCGGGATCATCGCCACGACCCTTGCGCCCGGCTACTCCGGCAGCGTCAACGTCTATGCCTTTGCCGGCATGGCCGCGGTCGGCGCGGCGGTCCTGGGCGCCCCCATCTCGACCGCGCTGATCGTGTTCGAAATGACCGGAGACTGGCAGACGGGCATCGCGGTGATGACCTCGGTCTCCCTCAGTTCGGCCCTGGCGTCGACCCTGGTCAGGCGGTCGTTCTTCCTGACCCAGCTGGAAAGGCGGGGCATCCATCTCTCCGAAGGGCCGCAGGCCTGGCTGCCCCATCAGCTGCGCGTCACGCCGGTCATCCGCGCGCTGGACGCCCCGGATGCCCCGGCCGAGGATCTGGTCCGTGCCATGGCGGAACGCGGTCCGACCGTGGCCCCGACCACCACCCTGGCCGAGGCCCTGCCGCTGTTCGAACGAAGCGGCGCGGTGTTTCTGGCCGTGACGGCCTGCGACGGCCCGGACGACCCCCTGCGCCTGATCGGCAGCGTCCATCACGTCGACGTCCTGCGCGCCCTGAACCAGGCCCTGGAACAGACCGCCGCCGAAGAGCACGGCTGACACCGCGGCGGCCCCATGCCCGCGGTGCCTGTCACCGTGGCCGGCGGGTCATTGACGCCGGTCCGGGGCGGGCCCAGAAATGGACGCGAACCAGCGGAGGGCGGGGCGATCTGCAACCTTTACAACCACACGACGCCGCAGGAGGCGCTGGTCCGGTTGATCGACGGGCTGACGGACCGGTCGGGAAACCTGGCGCCGGGCAGCGTCTATCCCGACCAGATGGCGCCGATCATCCGGAACGGCGCGGACGGGCCGGAACTGGTCAAGGCGCGGTGGGGCATGCCGTCGCCGCGCTTTGCGCTGAAGACGGAACGCGACCCGGGCGTCACGAATGTCCGCAACCTGGAGTCCCCCCATTGGCGGCGCTGGCTTGGCCGCGAGCATCGCTGTCTGGTGCCGCTGACCAGCTTTTCCGAACCGCGCGGCAAGGGCAAGGGCGTGCAGTGGTTCGCACCCGCCGACCCGGGCGCGACCCTGTTCTTCGCCGGGATCGAGACGCGTGGCTGGCGATCGGTCCGCAAGGTCAAGGACGGAGAGACGGTCGACGACCTCTATGCCTTTCTGACCTGTCCTCCGAACGCCGAGGTCGCGCCGATCCATCCCAAGGCGATGCCGGTGATCCTGACGCGCCCCCAGGAATGGCACGCCTGGCTGGACGGCATACCGGCAACTGAGCTGCAGCGGCCGCTGCCCGACGGGGCACTGACGCTGGTCGAGGCGCCGGTGTGATGCCCGGGGGCCATCCCGGGTCAGGCGTCGCGCGGGTCCGTCCGTGGCGCAACGGACCGCCAGCCTTGGAAAGGAACGATGGGACATGCATGTGGACCTGACGCGTTGGTCACCGCCCCCGGCCCCCGCGCGGGCGCCGATCATCGGACGATACGTGCGGCTGGAACCGCTGCAGGCCGGTCATGCAGGGACGCTGTACGCTGCCGCATCCGCGGACGGGGCCGATGACCGCTTTCGCTGGCTTTTCGAGCATCCGCCCCAGGATCGTGGCGCCTTTGCGGATTGGGTCGACCATGCATCGACATCGCCAGACCCGATGTTCTTTGCGGTGGTCGATGCCGCCACGGGCCGCGCCGAGGGTCGTCAGGCGCTGATGCGGATCGACCGCACCCGTGGCGTGATCGAGATTGGCAGCATCATGTGGGGCCCCGCCCTGCAGCGCAGCCGCATGGCGACCGAGGCGCTGTTCCTGTTCGCTGACCACGTCTTTGCGTTGGGCTATCGGCGGTTCGAATGGAAATGCAACGACCTGAACGCGCCCTCGAAACGGGCCGCCCTGCGTTTCGGTTTTCGGCCCGAGGGGGTCTTTCGGCAGCACATGGTCGTCAAGGGGACCAACCGCGACACGGCCTGGTTCGCGATGACCGATCAAGACTGGCAGGAACTGCGGCCCGGCTATCTGGCGTGGCTGGCGCCCGACAATTTCGACGCCGATGGTGGGCAGCGATCCACGCTTGGGGCCTGTCTGCGCGGCTGTGCATGACGGATGCATCCCGCGCCGCCGGGCGCGGGGTGCAAGGATCGCCGGCCGGCGATCAGATCTTGTCGCGCCCCGTGGCCACGATGCAGATCAACGAGATCACGGCGGCGCCCAGCAGATAGTATCCGACCTGCGCCATGCCATAGTTCATCTGCAGCCAGGTTGCTGCATAAGGTGCCAGCGACGCACCGAAGATGCCGGCAAAATTGAACGTCAGCGATGACCCGGTATAGCGGACCTGGGCCGGGAAGGGCGCGGCCAGCGCCGCCCCGATGACCCCATAGGTCAGGCCCATCAGCATCAGGCTGATCGTGACGAACAGATAGACGCTGGCCTCGTTCTGGGCGCTGCCCTGCATCAGCGACCCGAAGGACAGGGCAAAGGCCCCGATCAGGATGGTCACGATGATCAAGAAGCCATAGCGCCCGGTGCGATCCGCGATCTTGCCGGCAAAGGGGATCGTCAGGCCGAAGACGACCGATCCATAGATCTGGATCAGCAAGGCATCCTTGAACGGGATCCCCAGGACCTTGACGTTGTAGGACAGCAGCCACGCCGTCGCCAGATAGAACAGCACGAAGGTCGCGAGCGCCGCGAAGGTGCCCAGGAACACGCTCAGCTTGTGATGGCGGAACAGTTCGGCCAAGGGGACGGACACGCGCTTGTCCTTTTTCACGGCCTCGGCGAATTCGGGGGTCTCGGTGATGGACAGGCGGATCCACAGGCCGATCCCGACCAGCAGGATCGACGACAGGAACGGCAGCCGCCAGCCCCAGGCCAGCAGCTCGTCCTGGGTGATGAAGTGCAGCAGCACCCAGAAGAACCCCGACGACAGCAGAAGACCGACGGGCGCGCCCAGTTGCGGGAACATCCCGTACCAGCTGCGCTTGCCCTCGGGTGCGTTCTCGGTCGCCAGCAGCACGGCCCCGCCCCATTCGCCGCCCAGGCCGAAGCCCTGGCCGAACCGGCACAGCGCCAGCAGCAGCGGCGCCCAGACGCCGATCTGGTCATAGGTCGGCAGCAGACCGATGGTGACGGTCGACACCCCCATCGTCAGAAGCGCGGCGACAAGCGTGGCCTTGCGCCCGATGCGGTCGCCGTAATGGCCGAAGACGATGGCCCCCAACGGCCGCGCGAAGAACGCGATCGAGAAGGTCGCGAAGGACGCCAGCAGCGCCGTGGTCGGGTCCGATCCCGGAAAGAACAGCGACGGAAAGATCAGCACCGCGGCCGTCGCATAGATGTAGAAGTCGAAGAATTCGATCGTCGTGCCGATGAGGCTGGCCGTCAGGACCTGGGCGGGCGAATTGGCGGGGGCCGCGCCGGCGGGCGGGGCGGATGGTCGGGTGGATGTCATGGCGGGTCCATAGGGCGCATGATTTCAGAGGATCTCGGCCCGTGCGCTGCGACCGGCGCTGATGATGCAGCCCTGATGCGTCGGCCTGTACGGAGGAGGATCGTCGGATGGCCGTTCCGTCGTGAACGACCGGTGCCGACTTAACCGGACGACCGGCGGTGTCAAGTTTGCACATGTCGGGCGGCCCGCCCTTGCATGACGCTGCCCGACGCGCTCAGGTGGGGCGGGGCGTCCCCCCGCAGCCGATGTCGATCACGGAAGGCCAGGCCATGTCGAATTTCTCCAGAACGCAACGCATCCGCAAGGAGGTCGTCTGGACCGATGGCGGCGTCGTCGCCGCGCAGCATCGCAGGGCGGCCGAGGTCGGCGCCGCGGTCCTGGCCGCCGGGGGCGACGCGATGGACGCGGCGGTCGCGACGTCCTTTGCGGTGGGCGTGGTCGAGCCGTGGATGTCGGGTCCGATGGGCGGCGGCATGATGACCCTGTGGCGCGCGGGTGAACAGCGGGCCGAGACGATCGAGTTCGGGATGCGCGCACCCGCGGGCCTTGACGTCGCCGACTATCCGCTGGAGCCGGGGCGGCAGGCGGCGGACCTGTTTCCCTGGACGCGCGTCAGGGACGACCGCAACATCTATGGCGCGACCTCTGTCGCAGTGCCGGGCACGGTCGCCGGGATGGCGCTGGCCCATCGGCAGTACGGGACGCGCGACTGGGGCGATCTGCTGGCCCCCGCCGTGGCCTTGGCAGAGGAGGGGATGCTGCTCGACTGGTATTCGTCGCTGTTGATCGCGTCCGCGGCGCGCCAGCTGGCGCAGGACCCCGATGCGGCGGCGCTGTTCCTGGTGGACGGGCAATGGCCCGACATCGCCGGTTGGACCACGGCCTCGGCCGCGCGCCTGGATCAGCGCGTCCATGCGGCCACCCTGCGCCGGCTGGCCGATCATGGTGCCCAGGATTTTTATCACGGCGACATCGGCCGGATGCTGGTCGACGACGTGCGCGCCAAGGGCGGCAGCCTGTCGATGGAGGATCTGCGCAGCTATCAGGCAGAGGCCCGTGCGCCCCGGACGGTCCACTATCGCGATGCCGTCATCCACGCGCCATCGGGTCTGTCCGCGGGGGCCGAACTGGTCACGGCCCTGCAGCAGATGCAGGCGGCCTTCGATCCCGGTGATGCGCCGTCGGCGGCCAGCTATGCCGCGCTGGCGTCAGGCCTGGGCGATGCTTATCGCGACCGGCTGGCCCATGCGGGCGACACAGGCGAAAGCCCGCGCGCCCCGGCCTGCACCACCAGCTTCAGCGTCGTGGACCGGCACGGCAACATGGTGAACGTCACCCAGACCCTGCTGTCGATGTTCGGCAGCCATGTCGTGTCCGGGCAGACCGGGATGCTGCTGAACAACGGCATCATGTGGTTCGACCCCGAGCAGGGTCGACCGAATTCGCTGGCGCCGGGCAAGCGGTGCCTGATGAACGTCTGTCCCACCGTCGGGCAGGTGGGCGACCGGATGTTTGCCATCGGCGCGTCGGGCGGGCGCAAGATCCTGCCCGCGGTGGCCAACCTGGTCAGCTTCATGGTTGATTTCGGGATGGACCTGGAACAGGCGTTCCACACGCCGCGCATCGATGCCTCCGCCGCGACAGGCACGGTCATGGACAAGGATCTGCCGCAGGACGTGGCGCAGGCGCTGGCCGCCCTAGGCCCCATGACGACCGCCCGGCGAACGGTCCATCCCTATGCCTTCGCCGTGCCCGCGGGCGTGATGCGCCAGGCGGGCCGGAACTGCGGCGCGACCGAGATCATGAGCCCCTGGGGCGACGCCGTCTGCGAAGCGGACGTGTGATCGCCAAGCGTCATCCGCAGCATTTGCGGGTGACGCAACAACCCTGCGGCGCGGGATCTGGGTGCATTTGTGGGTGAATGGTGCTGTGAGAGAGGATTGAACTCTCGACCTCACCCTTACCAAGGGTGTGCTCTACCACTGAGCTACCACAGCAACGTGAGGGGGCGTTTAGACAAAGGTTTCGACCCCTGCAAGGGGGTCCGAACGATTTTTCGGGATTTTGGCGATTGATCGCGCGCGGCGTGTGCGTTTGCTGGACGTGCGGCCCGCGCGGCGCTAACAGGACTGCCATGACCGACCGACGCAATGACAAGCCAAGCCCCGACAGCCGCGAGGAACGCCTGCGAAAGGCGCTGCGCGCGAATCTGGCACGGCGCAAGGAACAGGCGCGGGCGCGGGCGGATCGGGACGACAACAAGACTGCCCCGGATGCGGGCGGCGAGACAGGCAAGGACAGCTGATGGACCAGATCATCGTCACGGGGAACGGCCCGCTTCACGGGGAAATCCCCATCGCGGGTGCCAAGAACGCCTGCCTGACGCTGATGCCCGCGACGCTGCTGACCGATCAGCCGCTGACGCTGACCAATGCGCCGCGCCTGTCCGACATCCGCACCATGACCGCGCTGCTGGGCTCGCTTGGGGCCGAGGTCGCCAGCCTTCAGGAGGGCCAGGTTCTGGCGCTGTCCAGCCATGCGATGGCCAGCCACCGGGCGGAATACGACATCGTGCGCAAGATGCGTGCCTCGATCCTGGTGCTGGGGCCGATGCTGGCGCGGGACGGCGTGGCCGAGGTGTCGCTACCCGGCGGCTGCGCGATCGGGGCGCGGCCCGTGGACCTGCACCTGCGCGCGCTGGAGGCGATGGGGGCAACGCTGGACCTGTGCGAGGGCTATGTCCACGCCAAGGCACCGGCGGGGGGCCTGAAGGGCGCGGTCTTCGACTTCCCGGTCGTGTCGGTGGGCGCGACGGAAAACGCGCTGATGGCCGCGACGCTGGCGCGCGGCACGACCGTCCTTAAGAACGCCGCGCGCGAGCCCGAGATCGTCGATCTGGCCCGCTGCCTGCGTGCGATGGGCGCCCAGATCGAGGGCGAGGGGACGGGGACCATCACCATCCAGGGCGTGCAGGCACTGCATGGCGCGACGCATCCGGTGGTGACCGACCGGATCGAACTGGGAACCTATATGCTGGCGCCCGCCATGTGCGGCGGCGAGGTCGAGCTGCTGGGCGGCCGGATCGAGCTGCTGGCGGCCTTCTGCGAGAAGCTGGACGAGGCCGGGATCAGCGTCGAGGAAACCGAGCGCGGGCTCAAGGTCGCGCGCAGGAACGGCCGCGTGCGCGCCGTCGATGTTCGGACCGAGCCCTTCCCCGGGTTCCCCACCGACCTGCAGGCGCAGTTCATGGCCTTGATGTGCCTGGCCGAGGGCACGTCGGTGCTGGAGGAGACGATCTTCGAGAACCGCTTCATGCATGCGCCCGAACTGGCCCGCATGGGCGCGCAGATCGAGGTTCACGGCGGCCATGCGACCGTCACCGGGGTCGAGAAGCTGCGCGGGGCGCCGGTGATGGCCACCGACCTGCGCGCCTCGGTCAGCCTGATCCTGGCGGGGATGGCCGCGCAGGGGCAGACGACCGTCAGCCGCGTCTATCACCTGGATCGGGGTTACGAACATGTCGTGCGCAAGCTGCGCGGCGTGGGTGCCCATATCGAACGCGTCAAGGAGGAGTGATCCATGGCAGAGGATGCCCGTTTCGCCGATGCCGACCCCCGGCCGCTGGCCCTGAGGGCCGAGGACGAGGCCGACCTGCGCATCCTGTCGTCGCTGGTCCAGGATGCGGTGCTGACAGGCGCCGACATCAGCCATGATGCCAAGGCGCGGCGGCTGTCGCTGCTGATCACGCGCTTTCGGTGGGAGGATGCCGCGGACGCCCGGTTGCAGAACCGCGAATTCGAACGCGTGCGTTCGGTGCTGGTCATCAGCGACGTGATGCGCGTCGTCAGCGACGGCGTCGGGCACGACGGGGACACCGTCCTGTCGCTGCTGGCGATCCGCTGGCAGGCTGGAGAGGACGGGACAGGTCGCCTGTCGCTGGATTTCGCGGGGGACGGGACCATCCTGGCCGATGTGGAATGCATCAATCTGGACCTGCGCGACGTGACACGCCCGCATCGGGCGGTGTCGGGCAAGGCACCGCGGCATCCTGACTAGGGCCGCTTCCGGGTCTTTGGGCAAGAACGAAGCCCGCGGCATCCTGTCCGCCCCCTGACGCTTGAGCCGGACGGGGGCGCAGGATAGGGGCGCGCGGGAACACGAAGGGAATGATGATGCCGGTCTTTCTGAACAGCACCGATGCCGATTTCGAACAGGGCTTCCGCGCGATGCTGGGTGCCAAGCGCGAGCATTCGTCGGACGTGAACGACGCGGTCACCGCCATCATCCGCGATGTCCGCGACCGCGGCGACGCGGCCCTGTGCGATCTGACGACCCGGTTCGACCGGCTGGACCTGACGCCCGCCACGCTGCGCTTCTCTCCCGAGGAGATCGCGGAGCAGGTGGCCCGCGTGACGCCCGAGGACCGCGCGGCCCTGGCCCTGGCGGCCGAGCGCATCCGCGCCTATCACGCCCGCCAGATGCCCGAGGATGCCAGCTGGACCGACCCCGAGGGCGCGACCCTGGGCTGGCGGTGGAGTGCCGTGTCGGCGGCGGGCCTCTATGTGCCGGGCGGGCAGGCGGCCTATCCCTCCAGCGTGCTGATGAACGCGATCCCGGCGCGGGTGGCGGGGGTGGAACGGCTGGTCATCTGCGTGCCGACGCCGGACGGGGTGATCAACCCGCTGGTCCTGCTGGCGGCGCAGCTGTCCGGCGTCGATGAGATCTATCGCATCGGCGGCGCGCAGGCGGTGGCGGCCATGGCCTACGGCACCGACACCATCGCGCCCGTCGACAAGATCACCGGGCCGGGCAATGCCTATGTCGCGGCGGCCAAGCGGCAGGTCTTTGGCCGGGTGGGCATCGACATGATCGCAGGCCCCTCCGAGGTGCTGGTGATCGCGGACGCGGACCAGAACCCCGAATGGCTGGCCTGGGATCTGCTGGCGCAGGCCGAGCATGACGCGGATGCGCAGTCGATCCTGATCACCACCGACCCCGCCATGGCCCGCGCGGTCGCGGCCGAGGTCGAGCGGATCATTCCGACGCTGGATCGCGCGGCCATCGCGGGGGCCAGCTGGCGCGATTACGGCACGCTGATCGTGGTGGAGGACCTGGATCACGCGGCGGCCCTGTCGAACCGCATCGCGCCCGAGCATCTGGAGCTCTGCGTGGCCGACCCCGAGGCGCTGGCGGCCAAATGCATCCATGCCGGCGCGATCTTTCTAGGCGCCCACACGCCCGAAGCGGTGGGCGACTATGTCAGCGGGCCGAATCACGTCCTTCCCACGGCGCGCTCGGCCCGGTTCAGTTCGGGCCTGTCGGTGATGGATTTCCTGAAACGCACCACCATGGCGCGGCTGACGCCGGGGGCATTGGCCGCGATCGGACCGGCCGCCGTGCGTCTGGCCGCATCGGAGGGCTTGCAGGCGCATGGCGCTTCGGTTCAGGCTCGGCTGGGGACCCTGAACGAAAGACCGCATGAATGACGCGCATCATCCGGATCGAGATCGACGACAGCGCCATCGCCCCGGCCACGCCGGAAATGGAGCAGGAGCGGCGCGTCGCCATCTTCGATCTGATCGAGGACAACAGCTTTGCTGTTCCCGGCCGCGACGGGGGCGCCGCGCCAGACGGGCCCTTCGTGCTGGAGCTGTGCATCCGCGAAGGGCGGCTGGTCTTCGACGTCACCGCCGAGGACGCGACCAAGGTGGCCGAGTTCCACCTGTCCCTTGGGCCGTTCCGGCAGGTGGTCAAGGACTACTTCCAGATCTGCCAAAGCTATTTCGACGCGGTCAAGCGCCTGCCCCCCGCCCAGATCGAGGCGATCGACATGGCCCGGCGCGGCATCCACAACGAAGGCGCGCGCACCCTGCAGGAGCGGCTGGAGGGCAAGGCCAGCCTGGACATCGACACCGCGCGCCGCCTGTTCACCCTGATCTGTGCGCTGATCCCGCAGGGCTAATCCGATGACGCAGGACAAGATCCCCTCATCGGTTCTGTTCTGCTGCGACCACAATTCCATCCGCTCGCCCATGGCCGAGGGGATGATGAAGAAGTTCTATGGCCGCGCGGCCTATGTCCAGTCTGCGGGCGTGAAGAACGACATGGAGGTCGACGGCTTCGCCATCGCCGTCTGCGACGAGATCGGCGTGCCGCTGGCCAACCACCGCAGCCGCAGCTTCGAGGAGATGCAGGACTGGGGCGACGACCTTGGCCAGTTCGACCTGATCGTGGCCCTGTCGCCGGCCAGCCAGCGGATGGCGCTGGAGATGACGCGTCATGCGCATCTGGACGTGGAATACTGGCCGATCATGGACCCGACCGGCCTTGCCGAAGGGCGCGAGGCGCGGCTGGCGGCCTATCGCCAGACCCGCGACCAGATCGAGACGCGGATGCGCGCCCGCTTCGGCCCGCCGCACGACCTGGCCTAGCAGCGGACGTCCCGGTCCTGGCGCCAATGAGCGGGCACGTCCCAGATGGGGCGGGACATCTCGGCGATCACGTCGTCGCGGGTCAGCCCGATGTCGCGCAGCTGGTCGTCGGACAGGCGCGACAGGTCGATCCGGGTGCGGCGTACATCGAACATGGTCAATACGCGTTCCACCCACCAGGGGCGGGGCAGGATGCCATGGCCGGTCACCACGCGCAGCAGGGCGTTCTTCTGGGTCATCGTTCAGACTCCTTGATTTAATGCATCAGCAGTGATGATGGATACGGTTTCGATCATCTTTCTAGTTGATGAATATCGTCCAAGGGGGTATTTGTGAAACGAATGGTTTTGATGTGATCCATCAGGGAAAATGGATGATGCGCAATCTGGATATCGCGACGCTGCGGTCCTTGCAGGCGGTCGCCGAATACGGTGCCGTCACCCGGGCGGCCGAGGCGCTGAACATGACGCAAAGCGCCCTGTCGATGCAGATGAAGCGGCTGGAGGAGGTGTTCGGCCGTCCCATGCTGGCCAAAGTCGGCCGCGGGGTCATCCTGTCGGATTTCGCGCAGGACCTGTTGGGCGAAAGCCGCAAGCTGGTGGCGCTGAACGATGCGATCCTGTCGCGCTATACCGGGCTGCAGCCCGAACAGAAGCTGCGCGTGGGTCTCAGCAGCGACTGGCTGTTCGCCAAGGTCGCCCAGACCGTGCGCGCCTTTCGCAAGGATTACCCGCAGGTCGAACTGGTCATGCGCGACGCCCGGACCAAGGACCTGCGGGCGCAGATGCGGCGGGGCGAACATGACGTCATCCTGACCACCGAATTCGAGGCGCCGGCGGGCGCGATCCATCTGGCCAAGGTCGATCTGGCCTGGGTGGGCGCCGTGGGCGGCAGCGCATGGCAGGACCGGCCGCTGGCGCTGGCGACATCGTCGCATTGCGCCTATTACCCCGCGGCCATCGCCGCGCTGGATGCGGCAGGCATCGGCTGGACCCACCCTGCCGGAGAGGGCGGGGACGAGAACTGGCACATCCTGGCCGCCGCCGATCTGGGCGTCACCGTGCGCCCGCGCGGCATTCCGCAGGCGGGGCTGGAGGATGTGGAACATGGCGGCGGGCTGCCGCCGCTGCCGCCGACCTGGTTGAACGTCTATGTGGCGGACGGCCCGGCGCGGCGGACGGCCTCGGATTTCGCGGGCTATCTGCGCCGCGTCGTCTGCGAGGTTGCCGCCGCCGCCTGACGGATCAGACCACCACGCCCGCGCCTTCGGTCGCAGGCCCGGCATTGGCGCGGAAGGCCGCGAACAGCTCGCGTCCCAGGCCCTCGTGGCTGCCCTTGGGGTCGAAGACGGCGGCATCGCGGATGTCGAAATCGGCCTCCAGGCATTCCAGCGTGCCGTTCGCCGCATCCAGCCGCACCCGGTCGCCATCGCGCAGCCGCGCCAGCGGACCGCCCATCGCCGCCTCGGGCGAGACGTGGATGGCGGCAGGCACCTTGCCCGATGCGCCCGACATGCGCCCGTCGGTGACCAGCGCGACCTTGAGGCCGCGGTCCTGCAGAACCGCCAGCGTAGGGGTCAGCGAATGCAGTTCCGGCATGCCGTTGGCGCGCGGCCCCTGAAAGCGGACGACGACGATCGTGTCCTCGGTGAACTCCCCGGCGCGGAAGGCGGTCTTGACCGATTCCTGGTCCTGGAACACGCGGGCGCGGGCCTCGATCAGGTGGCGTTCGGGGGCGACGGCGCTGATCTTGATGACGCCGCGGCCCAGGTTGCCCTGCAGCTGCTTCAGCCCGCCCGTGGCTGCGAACGGATCGCTGGCGGGGCGAAGGATGCGGTCGTTCAGCGTGGTGCGCGCGCCGTCCTCCCACCGGATGGCGTCGCCGTCCAGCTTGGGTTCGCGGACATAGCTGTCCAGCCCCGACCCCGTGATCGTCTTGACGTCCGGGTGCAGCAGGCCCGCCTCCAGCAGCTGCCCGATCATGTAGCCCAGGCCCCCCGCCGCGTGGAAATGGTTCACGTCGGCCAGCCCGTTGGGATAGACCCGCGCCATCAGCGGCACATTCTCCGACAGGTCGTGGAAATCGGCGATGTCGATGATGACGCCCGCAGCCCGCGCCATCGCCGGCAGGTGCAGGACCAGGTTCGTGGACCCGCCCGTGGCCATCAGGCCGACGATGCCGTTCACGAAGGCGCGTTCGTCCAGCACCTGACCGGCGGGAGTGTATTCGTTGCCCAGATTGGTGATCTGCGCCGCACGCTGGACCGCGGCCACGGTCAGCGCCTCGCGCAGCGGCGTGTTCGGGTTCACGAAGCTTGAGCCAGGCAGGTGCAGGCCCATGAACTCCATCAGCATCTGGTTGGTGTTCGCGGTGCCGTAGAAGGTGCAGGTGCCAGCCGAATGATAGCTGGCCATCTCGGCCTTCATCAGCTCGTCGCGGCCGACCTCTCCGGTGGCGAATTGCTGGCGGACCTTGGATTTCTCGTCATTGGGCAGGCCCGAGGGCATCGGACCCGCGGGGACGAAGACCGCCGGGATATGCCCGAAGGTCGCTGCCGAGATGATCAGGCCCGGCACGATCTTGTCGCAGACGCCCAGATACAGGGCCGAATCAAAGCAGTCATGCGACAGGGCCACCCCGGCGGCCAGGGCGATCACGTCGCGCGAGAACAGCGACAGCTCCATCCCCGGGCGGCCTTGCGTCACGCCGTCGCACATGGCCGGGACGCCGCCCGCGACCTGCACCGTTGCCCCCGCCGCGCGACCCGCGGCGCGGATCACGTCGGGATAGCGTTCAAAGGGCTGATGCGCCGACAGCATGTCGTTATAGGCCGTCACGATCCCGATATTGGGCTTTCGCGTCGTCGCCATGTCGACCTTGTCGTCCATCGCGGCATAGGCATGGGCCTGGTTGCCGCAGGACAGGTGCGCACGGGCCGGGCCGTCCTGCGCCGCACGGGCGATCTTGGCCAGATAGGCGCTGCGGCTGTCATGGGACCGCTCGCGGATGCGGTCGGTGACGCGGTCGATCATGGCGTGAAGGGTCATGGGTGCCTCCTCTGGCTTTGCGGCACTATACGCCGTTAGCGTTAACGGTTCAACCATTGGCGGTGGCCAGCCTTGTGCGCGGGGGTGGGAAATGTCAGATCGACCGCAAAAGGAGTTTTGCCATGAGCGAACTGCACAGCGACGACCAGACCGCCGGCCATCCCAACGATCGCGCCGTGATCCGGTTGCGCCCGAAATCCAAGCCGCAGGCGATCCGCCACGGCTTCCCCTGGGTCTTTGCCGACGAGGCGGTGCTGGACCGCCGCACCAAGGCGCTGCCCCCCGGCGGCCTGGCCGTGCTGGAGGATGCCGAGCGTCAGCCGCTGGCCCTGGTGACCGTGAACCCGGTCAGCAAGATCATCGCCCGCGTGATGGACACCGACCCGGGCGCGGTGATCGACGGCGCCTGGCTGCGCGCGCGCCTGACCCGCGCCCTGCAGATGCGCGAGCGGATCTATGACGAGCCCTTCTATCGTCTGGTCCATGCCGAGGCCGACGGTCTGCCGGGCCTGGTTATCGACCGCTTTGGCGACGCGGCCGTGATCCAGCCCAACGCGGCCTGGGCCGACGGCATGGCCGAGGACATCGCCGATGCGCTGATCGAGGTCGCGGGCGTCTCCACGGTCGTTCTGAACGGGCAGGGCCGGTCGCGGGGCCTGGAAGGTCTGGCCGAGCGGCTGGAGGTCATCCGTGGCGCGGCCCCATCCGGTCCGGTCCAGGTCCGCATGAACGGCGCGACCTATCTGGCCGACCTGCTGGGCGGGCAGAAGACGGGCCTGTTCTTCGACCAGCGCCCGAACCACGCCTTCGCGCAGCGGCTGGTGGATGGCGGCTCGGTCCTGGACGTGTTCAGCCATGTGGGGTGGTTTCGGCCTGGCGGCGTTGGCGGCGGGGGCCGACAGCGCGCTTTGCATCGACGGCAGCGCGCCTGCGCTGGAGCTGGCACGGGGCGGTGCGGCCGCCATGGGTGCCGCCGACCGGCTGGAGACGCAGCAGTCGGATGCCTTCAACGCGCTGGAGGCCCTGGCCGAACAGGGGCGGACCTTCGACGTGGTGGTCTGCGACCCGCCGGCCTTCGCGCCGTCGAAGCCCGCGCTGGAAAAGGGCCTGCGCGCCTATGAGCGGGTGGCCAAGATGGCCGCGCCGTTGGTCGCGCCGGGTGGCTATCTGGTCCTGTGCAGCTGTTCGCACGCCGCCGACCTGACCGCCTTCCGCAACGTCAGCGCGCGCGGCATCGGACGCGGCGGGCGGCGCGGGGGTGTTGATCCACACGGGTCAGGCCGGGCCCGACCATCCGACCCTGCCGCAGCTGGCCGAGACGGGCTACCTCAAGGCGCTGTTCTTCCGGCTGGACTGATGCGCGCCGTCTTGGACGCCAATGTGCTGTTCCCCACCATCCTGCGCGAGATCCTGACCGATCTGGCGCAGGCGGGGCTTTACCACGCGCTTTGGTCGGACCGCATCCTGGAGGAATGGCACCGCGCCGCCGCGCGCATCGGCCCTGATGCCGATAGCGTCGCGGGGGCCCAGATTGCGCTACTGCGCCTGCGCTTTCCGCAGGCGGTGCGGGCCGCTGACGGGCAGGCGGCGATCGACCTGGATTTTCCCGATCCTGCCGACCGCCATGTGGTCGAGACTGCCTTGGCCGGGGACGCATCGCTGATCGTCACCGCGAACCTGCGCGATTTTCCACAGCGGATGATGACCGGGCTGGGCCTGCGCGCCATCCATCCCGATGCGTTCCTGTTGGATCTACTGGCGCGCGACCGGCCGGCGGTCCTGTCCGCGCTGCAGGCCGCCCGCGACCGTGCGGAGGCGGCGGGCGGTGCCATGAGCATGGCCGAGATGCTGAAGCGCTGTCGGCTTCCGCGGCTGGCGCGTGCAGTGAAAGGTTGAACGGCATTGCTGTTATCGCTAACAAGGGGTAAGGCGGACGCCACCCAACAGGAGGACAGCATGGTCTCTCGTGTCATTCCGGTCGATGACTTCGACCTTGTGATCTTTGGCGCCACAGGCGATCTGGCCCATCGCAAGATCCTGCCCGGTCTCTACCGGCGCTTCAAGGCGGGACAGTTCCCGGCCACCAGCCAGATCATCGGTGCCGCGCGCACCGACCAGGACGACGACGCCTTCCGCGCCGAGGCGTCCAAGGCCATCTGCGAATTCGCGGGCGCCAAGGCGGACGACCCGCAGCTGGCCGAGTTTCTGGGCCTGCTGGGCTATGTCTCCATCGATGCCAAGGGCGAGGGCGGCTGGCAGGCGCTGAAGGACCGGATGCGCAAGGGCGCGGTCCATGCGTTCTATTTCTCGGTCGCGCCGGCGCTGTTCGGCGACATCGCCGAGCGACTGGCGGGCCACGGCATCGCCGATGACGACAGCCGCATCGTGGTCGAAAAGCCGTTCGGCCGCGACCTGGCCAGCGCCAAGGCGCTGAACGCCACGCTGGCGCAGCATTTCAACGAACAGCAGATCTATCGGATCGACCATTACCTGGGCAAGGAAACCGTCCAGAACCTGATGGCGGTGCGCTTTGCCAACGTGCTGTTCGAACCGCTGTGGAATGCGCAATACGTGGACCACGTCCAGATCACCGTGGCCGAGACCGTGGGCGTGGCCGGACGCGGCAGCTATTACGACAAGTCCGGCGCGATCCGGGACATGGTCCAGAACCACATGATGCAGCTTCTGTGCCTGATCGCGATGGAGCCGCCCTATCACTTCGACCCTGACGCCGTGCGCGACGAAAAGCTGAAGGTGATCCGCGCGCTGGAGCCGCTGGAGCCCGCCGACATCGTCCGCGGTCAGTATCAGGGCGAGGGCAGCGACTATCTGACCGACGCCGAGGACCCCGATTCGCGGACCGAAAGCTATGTCGCGATGAAGGTGCGGATTTCCAACTGGCGCTGGCAGGGCACGCCCTTCTATCTACGCACCGGAAAGAAGCTGCGCGCGCGGACCAGCGAGATCGCGATCACCTTCAAGGAGCCGCCGCATTCGATCTTTGACGACAGCGGCCATCCCAAGGCCAACGAGCTGGTCATCCGCCTGCAGCCGAACGAGGGCATGAACCTCAAGGTGATGATCAAGGAGCCGGGGCCGGGCGGCATGCGCCTGGTGCAGGTGCCGCTGGACATGTCCTTTGCCGATGCCCTGGGGCCGGAGGGCGCGGACATGCCCGACGCCTATGAGCGGCTGATCATGGACGTGATCCGCGGCAACCAGACGCTGTTCATGCGCGGCGACGAGGTCGAGGCGGCCTGGGCCTGGACCGACCCGATCATCAAGTCCTGGGAGGAGGGCAAGCGCCGGCCCGAACCCTATGACAGCGGATCCTCGGGGCCCGAGGAGGCGTTGCGCCTGATGCACCGCGACAACCGTCGCTGGAGGGAGATCAGGGCATGAGCATGGATTTCAAGGAATACCCCGACCGCGAGATGCTGGCCCTGTCAGTCGCCGACCGCATCGCCTCGCAGCTGGCGCAGCATCTGCGTGGCAATGACCGCGCCACGCTGTGCGTGCCCGGCGGCACCTCTCCGGCGCCCGTGTTCGAGACGCTGTCGGGCACCGATCTGGACTGGTCCCGCGTCACCGTGGTCCTGGGCGACGAACGGTGGGTGGATGGGGATCACAAGCGGTCGAACTCTCGCCTGCTGCGGCGCCACCTGCTCAAGGACAAGGCGGCCGCGGCCGAGTATATCGACCTCTACACCGGCGACGCCTCCCCCGACCTGGCGACCGATGGCCTGGCACAGCGGCTGGCGCCGACCCTGCCGTTGACGGTGGTGCTGCTGGGCATGGGCAACGACATGCACACCGCCAGCCTGTTCCCCGGCGCCGATCACCTGGAGGCCGCGATGGCCGCAGGCGCGCCGCCCGTCATGGCCATCCGCGCCGATGGCGCCGAGGAGCCGCGCATCACCCTGACGCGACCGGTCCTGGCCGACGCGCTGAACATCCACGTCCTGATCATGGGCCCCGAAAAGCGCGAGGCGCTGGAGCGCGCGCAGAAGGCGGACCCGATGCAGGCGCCGATCCGCGCCTTTCTTGACCAGGCCACCGTCCACTGGGCCGAATGAGGAACTGACATGACCGCACTTTGGAACCGCCTCAAGGATCATCGCAAGGCCCAGGGGTCGGGCCGGATCGAGGCGCTGTTCGACGCCGACCGCGCCACCGATTACCGGGTGCAGGCGGACGGACTGACCTTCGACTATTCCAAGACGATGATCGACGCGGGCGCGCGTGATCTGCTGCTGGAACTAGCGGCCCCCGTGGCGGCCCGTCGCGACGCGATGTTCGCGGGCGAGAAGATTAACGAGACCGAAGGCCGCGCCGTCCTGCACACCGCGCTGCGCAACCTGCAGGGCAGCGTCACCGTCGACGGCCAGGACGTCATGCCCGCGGTGCGCGAGACGCATCAGCGCATGACCCGCTTTGCGACCCAGGTCCGCGACGGCGGATTTGCGGGGCAGGGCGGTCGCATCACCGACGTGGTCAATATCGGCATCGGCGGGTCCGACCTCGGCCCGGCCATGGCGGTGCTGGCGCTGGCGCCCTATCACGACGGGCCGCGCACGCATTTCGTCAGCAACGTAGACGGTGCCGACATCGCCGACACGCTGAAGGGGCTGGACCCGGCCACGACGCTGGTGACCGTCGCCTCCAAGACCTTCACCACCATCGAGACGATGACCAACGCCCAGACTGCCCGCGACTGGATGGCCGCCTCGGTCACCGATCCGGGTGCGCAGTTCGTGGCCTTGTCCACCGCCGCCGCCAAGGCCGCCGATTTCGGAATCGCCGAAGACCGTGTCTTCGGCTTCGAGGATTGGGTCGGCGGGCGCTATTCGGTCTGGGGCCCGATCGGACTGTCCCTGATGCTGGCCGTGGGGCCGCAGGCGTTCGACCAGTTCCTGGCCGGCGGCGCGGCGATGGACGCGCATTTCCGCACGGCCGAACCGGCGCAGAACCTGCCGGTGATGCTGGCCCTGACGGGCATCTGGCATCACCAGATCTGCGGCTATCCGACCCGCGCGGTGCTGCCTTATGACAACCGCCTGATGCGCCTTCCCGCCTATCTGCAGCAGCTGGAGATGGAATCGAACGGCAAGCGCGTGGCCATGGACGGCAGCGATCTGGAGGTCGTGTCGGGCCCCGTCGTCTGGGGCGAACCCGGCACGAACGGCCAGCACGCCTTCTATCAGCTGATCCACCAGGGGACGATGCCCGTCCCCTGCGAGTTCATCCTCGCGGCGCGCGGGCACGAGCCGGACCTGGCGCATCACCACATCCTGCTGGCGGCGAACTGCCTGGCGCAGTCCGAGGCGCTGATGCGCGGACGGTCGCTGGACGAGGCGCGCGCCCTGATGCAGGCCAAGGGCCTTGAGGGCGCCGAACTGGACCGTCAGGCCCGCCATCGCGTGTTCCCCGGCAACCGGCCTTCGACCACGCTGCTGATGGAGCAGCTGACCCCGTTCGCCTTGGGCCAGATCGTCGCGCTGTATGAACAGCGTGTCTTCGTCGAGGGCGTGATCCTGGGCATCAACAGCTTTGACCAGTGGGGGGTCGAACTGGGCAAGGAACTGGCCCTCAAGGTCGAACCGCTGCTGAAGGGAGAGGCCGCGCCCGGCCACGACCCCTCGACCGAGGCGCTGGCGGGGCTGATCCGGCAGATGCGCGGCTGACGCGCCCCCGAACCGTGGGACATCAAAGCCGCCCCGATCCGTCGGGGCGGCTTTTCCTTGGCGCCGCAAGCGGGTAGGGTCCGCCCGGCACAGCGAAAGGTCGGATCATGGCGTTCTTTACCAAACTGCGAGAGCGGCTGACGCGGTCCTCCTCCAAGATCGGGGCGGGGCTGGACGATATCGTCGGAGAGACCGCAACGGCTCCCGTCGCCCCCGCCGCGGCCCCCGAACCGTCGGGGCTGGTCGGGCGCCTGTTCGGCCGCGCCGAGGCGCAGGTCGAGGAGCCCCGCCGCGCCCTGGACGACGAGATGTTGGAGGAGCTGGAGGACATGCTGGTCCAGGCCGATCTGGGCGTCGAGACGGCCCTGCGCGTCACAGCCAACATCGCCGAGGGGCGCATGGGCCGGCGCATCTCCTCGACCGAGCTCAAACAGCTTCTGGCGACCGAGATCGGGCGCATCATGGCCCCGGTCGCCCGCCCCCTGCCGATCTATCCGAAGAAGCCGCAGGTGGTGCTGGTCGTGGGCGTCAACGGCGCGGGCAAGACGACCACCATCGGCAAGCTGGCCAGCCAGTTCCGCGCCGCGGGCAAGTCGGTGGTGATCGCCGCGGGCGACACGTTCCGCGCCGCGGCGGTCGAACAGCTGCAGGTCTGGGGGCAGCGGGCCGGCGTGCCGGTGATGGTCGCGCCGCAGGGCAGCGACCCGGCCAGCCTGGCATGGGACGCGATGGTCCGGGCCGAGGCCGATGGCGCCGACCTGCTGATGATCGACACCGCCGGCCGCCTGCAGAACCGCCAGGACCTGATGGAGGAGCTGGCCAAGATCGTCCGCGTGATCCGCAAGAAGGACCCCGACGCGCCGCACAACACCCTGCTGGTGCTGGACGCCACCACCGGCCAGAACGCCCTGAGCCAGGTCGAGACCTTCCGCAAGCTGGCCAATATCTCGGGACTGGTGATGACCAAGCTGGACGGCACGGCGCGCGGCGGCGTGCTGGTGGCCTTGGCCGACCGCTTCGGCCTGCCGATCCATGCGATCGGCGTCGGCGAACAGATCGACGACCTGGACGCCTTTGACGCGGACGAATTCGCCCGCGCCCTGGTCGGCCTCTAGGCGTCCAGCAGCGCCTTGCGGTTGCGGTCGTGCCGCTGCACCAGGCGCCGGGCGTGGCGACCCGACAGCAGCGGCCGCGCGGGCGTCAGCGCGCGTCCCGCCGTCAGCTGCCTGATCCGCCGGGCGTTCTGCGCCCCAAGGGCGCGCAGGGCGACGGGACCGGGCAGCAGGCTTTCCGCCCACGCACCCTCGGCCACCAGTACCTGATGATCGGCCAGCAGCACGTGCCAATAGGTGATGTCGCAACGCTCGCCCTGCACCGTGATGCCCGGCAGGCCCACCAGATGACGCGCCGCGACCAGAACCTCCGCCTTGCCGGTCATGCGCTCGGCGATGGGAGAGCGGATCAGCAGCCGATGCTGGGGCGACACGACCAGATCGCGCCCGGGCTGGCCGGGGCCCAGGGCATGGGCCGCGATCAGGATCGGCCGCTGGTCGGGACGCTGGTCCAGATCGCGGGCCTGCATCCGGCGATGACCGATCCACAGGACCGGCTGATATCCGTGGTCCATCGTCCGCAAAAGCGTGCCGGGACGCAGGTCCTGGACCCTGCACGGCCCGGATGCCGTCTGGATCAGCGTGTCCTGCGCAAAACAGGCCGACGCCGTGGGGGCAGGCCAGGGCTGGGCGTCGTCACCCGGCCCGAAGCTGCGAACGCCTGCATAGGTATAGCGCACCCCGGGGTCGAAGACCGGCTCGATCCCGTTGTCATCGGGAATGGGGAAGATCAGAAGCGACTGGCGGCCCCCGAATTCGGTGCCGGCGCCATAATGCTCGTAGCTGCGCGGATACATGACGACATAGCTGTCTTCCGCGTCAGAGGTGATGATCGAGGCGACGAAATTCGACATCTGCGTTCCCGCAGGGGTGATCTTTGCATTGTCCCCGTGACCAAAGACCGCGTCATGGACCAGAAGCTGGTCCGTCTCATCGTATGTATAGGTGCCGCTGCGGAACGCGTCGTCGTCATCGCTGATCACGATCGTACTGAGTACCGGATCGTTCATCACGATCGGCGCGCCGTTCGACCACGGGGCATCGGCCAGCAAGCCGATGCCGCCTGCCGGGATGACATTGCTGATCGTCAGGACCGTGATCGTATGTTCCATGGAAAACCCTTGTGCTGCCGGTCGAACGGACCCGGCAGTCACATGTCACCGGGCAGTACCGGACCCTAGGGCGACAATGGTTAACGCTTGGTTAACCGATTCAGGAAAAGTTAACGATTTCCGCAGCTCAGGCCGGGATCGACGCCGAGGTGCCGCGTTCGCGATAGGGCGTGCTGCCATATTGTGCACGATAGCATTTCGAGAAATGCGACGGGCTGGAAAACCCGGACGCCAGGGCAATCTCGATGATCGACATCTCGGTCTGCATCAGCAGGTTGCGGGCGCGGGAAAGCCGGGTCTCCATGTAGTACCGCTTGGGGCTGCGGTTCAGATAGCGGCGGAAGAGACGTTCCAGCTGCCGGGTGGACATGCCCGCGTCCAGCGCCAGCTGGGCGGGGCTGACCGGGTCCTCCAGGTTCGCCTCCATCCGCGCGATGACGGCGGCCAGGCGCGGATGGCGCACGCCGATGCGGGTGGGGATCGACAGGCGCTGGCTGTCCTGGTCGGTTCGGATCGCGGTATGCAGCATCTGGTCGGCCACGTCCGCGGCCAGCGCGTCCCCCTGCGCCAGCGCGATCAGGTGCAGCATCAGGTCGATCGAACTGGTTCCGCCCGCCGCGGTCAGCCTGTTGCCGTCATGGACGAAGACCGACCGGAACAGGTCGACCTCGGGGAAGGCTTCGGCCAGGCCGTCGTGGTTCTCCCAGTGGATGGTGGCCTTGCGGCCGTCCAGCAACCCGGCCTCGGCCAGGATCCAGGTGCCGGTGCAGACCGCCCCCATCGCCGCCCCGCCGCGCGCCTGCCGGCGCAGCCAGGCCAGCACCGGGCGCGTCGCCTCGCGCGCGATGTCGGTGCCGCCGCAGACGATCACGACCTCGTCCCGGCCGGGCGGGGGGGCGTCAAGGTCCAGTCCGCCGTCCAGCATCACCCGCGTCCCGTTCGAGCACGTCGCCACGTCGCCCCGCGGACCGACCAGGCGCCAGTCGAACAGCGTCTGCCCCGACGCGCGGTTTGCCAGCCGCAGGGGCTCGATCGCGGCCGTGAAGGGCAGCATGGTGAATCGATCCAGCAACAGGAAGGTGAAGCGTCGCGGTTTTTCGGATGGCATGGGGGCTATCTTTGCGTGCGGTTGCGCCCCGCACCCAAACAGCCTTTTGACGCCACGGCAAGGGGGCTTTCCGGAGGGCCGCGGCAGACCCTTTTCCTGCCGACTGTTAGCGTTTATACCGACGCGACATTTTCAAGGAGCGCAGGACATGACGCAGCAGACCCGCAAGACCGCCACCCAGGATTGGGACAAGGCCGGCTGGCGCGCCTATCCGCGCGTCCAGATGCCCGACTATACCGATCCCGCCGCGCTGGCGGGGGTGGAATCGCAGCTGCGCCGCTATCCCCCGCTGGTCTTTGCAGGAGAGGCGCGCCGCCTGCGCGCCCAGCTGGCGGATGCCGCCGCGGGCCGGGCCTTCCTGCTGCAGGGCGGCGACTGCGCCGAAAAGCTTCAGCGAATTCAGCGCCGACAACCTGCGCGACACCTTCAAGGTGCTGCTGCAGATGGCCGTGGTGCTGACCTGGGGCGCGCAGATGCCCGTGATCAAGGTCGGGCGCATGGCGGGCCAGTTCGCCAAGCCGCGCAGCGCGCCGACCGAGGTGATGGACGGGGTGGAGCTGCCCAGCTATCGCGGCGACATCATCAATGGGTTCGATTTCACCCCCGAGGCCCGCATTCCTGATCCGACGCGGATGCTGGCGGCCTATACCCAGGCGGCGGCGTCGCTGAACCTGCTGCGCGCCTTCTCGACCGGTGGTTTCGCGGACATGCACCGCGTGCAAAGCTGGATCGCCGATTTCGTGGGCGGCCCCGAGGCCGCGCGGTACCGCGACATCGCCGGCCGCATCGGCGATGCGATGGCCTTCATGCAGGCGGCGGGCGTCAATTCCGACACCGCGCACCAGCTGTCCAAGGTCGATTTCTATACCAGCCACGAAGCGCTGCTGCTGGAGTACGAAGAGGCCCTGGCCCGCATCGACAGCACCACCGGCCTGCCGGTGGCGGGGTCGGGCCACATGATCTGGATCGGCGACCGGACGCGTCAGCCTGACGGCGCGCATGTCGAGTTCTGCCGCGGGGTCCAGAATCCGATCGGCCTGAAATGCGGCCCGACGACCACGGCGGACGACCTCAAGGTGCTGATGGCCAAGCTGAACCCCGCCAACGAGGCAGGGCGCCTGACGCTGATCGCGCGCTTTGGTGCGGGCAAGGTGGGCGATCACCTGCCGCGCCTGATCCGCGCGGTGCAGGACGAAGGCGCGAACGTCGTCTGGTCCTGCGATCCGATGCACGGCAACGTCATCAAGTCGTCGACCGGCTACAAGACGCGTGCCTTCGATTCGATCCTGCGCGAGGTCCGCGAATTCTTCGGCGTCCACAAGGCCGAGGGCACGATCCCCGGCGGCGTGCATTTCGAGATGACCGGCAAGGACGTGACCGAATGCACCGGCGGCGTGCGCGCCGTCACGGACGAGGATCTGTCGGACCGCTATCACACTGCCTGCGATCCGCGCCTGAACGCCAGCCAGTCGCTGGAGCTGGCCTTCCTGGTCGCCGAGGAACTGCGCGCCCGGCGCGAGGACGCCGCGCCCGTGCGGACCGCTGCTGCCATCTGATCACGACAGGGCCCCGCCGATGCGGGGCCTTTTCATTTCCAGCGGCGGTGGACCCAGAAACCACTGGTCCATGTGGCGCCGCACCAGCATCTCCAGATCGTCGTTCAGTGCCTGCATCATCGCGCGGGAATCGCCATGCGCGATGGGCGCGCCGACATGGACCTTGAAGGACAGCCCGTCCGGCTGGCGGATGCCGCAGATCGGTACCAGCAGCGCGTCATAGCGGCGGGCCAGGTCCGCCGGCGTCATCACCGTCCGCGTGGGCAGGTCGAAGAACCGCAGCTCCGCCCCCTCGCGGTCGAACTGATCGAAACCCAGGGCCAGCCAGCCGCCACCCTTGAGAAACCGCAGCATCGCCGCCAATCCGGCCCGGCCGCGCGGGAACAGCGGCTCGGCGATGGCGGTGATGGCGGGGACGTAATGGCGGGTTGAACGCTTCGTTGTTCATGGGCCGGTACAGGGCGCCGACCGGCCAGCCGCGCGCGGCCAGCGCGGCCCGCATCGCGTCGTAATTGCCGAAATGCGCGCAGGCCAGGATCACCGGGCGATGGCTGTCCAGCGCCTCCTCCAGCGCGGCAAGGCCGGGGCCCTGCAGCGGATCGGCCGTGCGGATGCGATCCGTGAATTCATCGGCGGAATAGATCTCTGCCACCGACCGGCCCGCATTGTCGGGAACGGCGCGCACCAGCGCCTCGACCTCTGCCGGGGACAGGTCGGGGCGGGCCAGCGCCAGGTTGTCGCGGATGCGCCTGCGCCAGCCGGCGATGGGCGCGATCACATGCGAAAATACCCAGCCCATCGCCGGGATGCGGCGCGAATAGGGCAGCAGGCGTGCCAGCCCCATGATTGCCACGAACGCGCCGTTGGCCAGCCGGTCGGTTATCGTGGATCGGTCATCGCGCATCACGCCCCCTTGGCGGCCCGCGCCTCGCGCGACCAGACATACAGCCCCGCGGCCACGATAATGACCGCGCCGATGACGGTCCAGACATCCGGAAGCTGCCCGAAGAAGACGAACCCCCACAGCCCGGCCCAGATCAGCCCCGTATAGCCGAAGGGCGCCAGGGTCCCCGCCTCGGCCGCGCTGAACGCCTTGACCAGCAGGTACTGGCTGACCGTGCCGAACACCGCCAGCGCGGCGAATGCCCACAGATCGCTCGCGGCGATCGGCTGCCAGAACATCGGCACCACGATGCTGGAGGCGATGGTGCCCACGACGGCCGACCACAGCACCGAGGTCGCCACCGAATCGGTCCGCACGACGCGCGTCAGCAACGCCCCCGCGGCATAGGTGAAGGCCCCGGCCAGTGGCAGCAGCGCCGCAGGCTGGAATACGCCCAGTCCGGGGCGGATGATCAGCAGCGCACCGACCAGTGCCACCGCGATCCCCGCCAGCCGTCGCGGGCCGACCTTCTCACCCAGGAACAAGGCCCCCCCAAGCGTGATTAGGACCGGGTTCAGGTCCATGATCGCCGTCGCCTCGGCCAAGCCGATGTATTGCAGCGAGGTGAAGAACAGCCCGACCGACCCAAGCTGCATCATCGCCCGCGCGAACTGCATGCCCGGCTGGCGCGTGCGCAGCAAAGGCAGCATGGCCCCGCGAAAGATCAGCGCAAAGATCAGCAGGTTTCCGATGAACCGCGCCCAGATGACCTGCGCCGGATGATAGGTCTGCGTCAGGTGCTTGGCCGTCGCATCCATCAGCGTAAAACCCAGGATCGCCGCCAGCAGCAGCGCGATGCCCCGTGCCTGGTCCGATCCGGGCCGCCGCAATCCATCCCGCTCCCGACCCATCAGCGCGAATGCGCGCGCCAGGACGCGCATCAGAAGGCGCGGTCATGGGCGTTTGGGCAACGAAGACGCAGTTTGTCCTTTGCCCAAATACCCATCGCGACGGTCGGTCCGGGTATCACAGCAGCGCTTTCGCGCGCTCTGCGACAGCCTCGGCGGTGATGCCGAACTCCTTGTACAACTCGGGTGCAGGACCCGAGGCGCCGAACCCCTCCATGCCGACGAAGGCAGAGCGGTCCTCCTGGCCGCGCTCTCCCAGCAGCAGCCAGTCCCAAGGCTGGCGCACCGCGGCCTCGATCGCGATGCGCACGGTGTTCGCAGGCAGCACCTCGGCGCGATAGTCGCGCGGCTGGTCGCGGAACAGTTCCATCGAAGGGACGGACACGACGCGGGTCGGAATGCCCTGACCCTCCAGCGCATCGCGTGCGGCGACGGCGATCTCGACCTCCGATCCGGTGGCCATCAGTACGACCTTGGGCGTGGCCGAGGCCTCGCGCAGGACATAGGCGCCCTTGGCGGTCAGGTTCTCTCCGGTCTCCTGGCGCAGCAGCGGCAGGTTCTGGCGCGACAGGGCCAGGACCGACGGCGTCGCGTCCTGCGACAGGGCGATCTCCCAGGCTTCGGCGGTCTCGGTCTGATCGCAGGGGCGGAAGGTCAGCGTGTTGGGCGTGGCCCGGCAGATCGCCAGGTGCTCGACCGGCTGGTGGGTCGGGCCGTCCTCGCCCAGGCCGATGCTGTCATGGGTCATCACATAGACGACCGGCAGGCCCATCAGGGCCGACAGGCGCATCGCCCCGCGCGCATAGTCGGTAAAGGTCAGGAACGTCCCGCCATAGGGGCGGAACCCGCCATGCAGCCAGATGCCGTTCATCGCCGCCGCCATGCCGTGTTCGCGGATGCCGTAATGCAGATAGCGGCCCATGCGGTTTTCGGCGCTGAAGACGCCCTGGCCGCCGGTCTTGGTGTTGTTCGATCCGGTGAGGTCGGCCGATCCGCCGAAATTCTCGGGCATTTCGGCATTCAGCACCTCCAGCACGTTCTCGGAGGCCTTGCGGGTGGCGACCTTCGGCTTGGCCTCCAGCGTCTGGACCTTGAAGGCGTCGATGATCGCGTTCAGGCGCGGATGGACCTCGTTGCCGATGCGGCGGGCAAAGTCGTTGCGCGCCTCGTCGGACAGCGCGTCCACGCGGTCGTTCCACGCCGCGCGCTGCGCCGCACCGCGCTGGCCGATGGCCCGCCAGTCCGCGACGATCTGGTTGGGCAGGTGGAAGGGCTCATGGCTCCAGCCATAGGCCGCGCGGGTGGCCGCGATCTCGTCCGCGCCAAGCGGAGAGCCGTGGGCCTTGCTGCTGTCGGCCTTGTTCGGCGCGCCAAAGCCGATGATCGTCTTGCAGTCGACCAGCGTCGGGCGGCCGTCATCCTGCGCGGCTTGGCTCAGCGCGCGGTCGATGTCGGCGGCGTCATGGCCGTCGCAGGACAGGACCCGCCAGCCGGCGGCGGCAAAGCGGGCATGCTGGTCGGTCGCGTCCGACAGGCTGACGCGGCCGTCGATGGTGATGTCGTTGTTGTCCCACAGCACGATCAGGCGGCCCAGCTTCTGGTGCCCGGCCAGGGCGATGGCCTCGTGGCTGATACCCTCCATCAGGCAGCCGTCGCCGGCGATGACCCAGGTGCGGTGGTCGCACAGATCCGTGCCGAACTCGGCGCGCATCGCCTCCTCGGCGATGGCAAAGCCCACGGCGGTGGCGATGCCCTGGCCCAAGGGGCCGGTGGTCGTCTCGACCCCCTCGACATGGCCGTATTCCGGATGGCCCGCGGTGATCGCGCCCAGCTGGCGGAAGTTGCGCACCTGGTCCAGCGTCATCTGCTCATAGCCGGTCAGGTGCAGCAGGCTGTAGATCAGCATGGACCCGTGGCCCGCCGACAGGATGAACCGGTCGCGGTCGAACCAGTGCGGCGCGCTGGCGTCGAACTTCAGGTGGTTGCGGAACAGGACGGTGGCCACGTCCGCCATGCCCATCGGCATGCCGGGATGGCCGGAATTGGCGGCCTCGACCGCGTCCATGGACAGCACGCGGATCGCGCTGGCCAGGTTCCAATGAGCGGGGTCTGCGGTGCGGCGGGCGGCGATGTCCATGGATGTTCCTTGCGGCACGTGGGGTTGGCGCGTTGTTATGGGTTGGCACAGGCGGTTGCAAGCCGCCCCCGGTCAGCCGTCGGTGGCCGTGGGCAGGGGGCGGATGCGCAGCCGGGTGATGCGGTTCTCGCGCCGCGTGACGACCTCGAAACGATAGCCCGCGAAACTGAACACCTGTCCCTGTTCGGGGATCGACTGCGCCATGTGGATCACCAGGCCCGCGATGGTGTTGGCCTCGTCGTCGGGCAGGGTCCAGTCCAGCTGGCGGTTCAGGTCGCGGATGGTCATGCCGCCCTCGACCAGGTAATCGCCCTGGGCGTTGGGCTTGAGGGTCTGGTCCTCCTCAGTGTCGTGCTCGTCGGCGATCTCTCCGACGATCTCCTCGATGATGTCCTCCAGCGTGATCAGGCCGCGCAGCGATCCGTATTCGTCCACGACCAGCGCGAAATGCGTGCGCCGCTTCAGGAACTCGCGCATCTGCTCGTCCAGGACGCTGGTTTCGGGGACGAAATAGGGGGGCATCATCACCGCGGCCAGATCGAACCGCCGCGCGGCGCTGGCATCGCCCGCATCGCCGACGGCCCGGTTCACCGCGCGCAGCAGGTCCTTGGCGTGGATCACGCCCACGATGTTCTCGCGCTCCTCGCGATAGACGGGCAGGCGGGTGTGCGGGCTGGCCAGGACCAGTTCCAGGATCTTCTCGGGCGGCAGGTCGCCGTCGATCATCTGGATCTCCGAACGGTGGCGCATGATCTCCTCGACCGTGCGGTTGCCCAGGTCCAGCGCACCCAGCAGGCGGTCGCGGTCCTCCTTGTTCACCGCGCCCTGTGCGTGGCCCAGGGACAGCGCCCCCTCGATCTCCTCCTCCAGGGAAAACATGTGCTTGCCGGGATCGGTCTTCAGGCCGGCCACCGACAGCATGCCCCCCACGATCAGGCGCACGACGCTGACGATCGGGGACAGGATGACGGTCAGGATGCCGATGGGACGTGCCACCAGGCTTGCCACCTTTTCGGGGGCAGAGATGGCGTACGTCTTGGGCATCACCTCGGAGAAGATCAGCACCAGCACGGTCATCACCAGCGTGGCGATCGCCACGCCACCCGCGCCCAGCAGGCGCGTGAACAGCGCGGTCGCAAGGCTGGCGGCCAGGATGTTGACGACGTTGTTGCCCAACAGGATCGCCCCGATCAGCTTCTCGCTGTCGGCGGTCACGCGGACGGCGGCTTCGGCGCCGCTGTCGCCCCGATCGGCGCGGGCCCGCAGCTTGGCCTTGCTGGATGCGGTCAGCGCGGTCTCGGACCCCGAAAAGAAGGCCGACAGCATCAGGCAGATCAGGATCGCCGCGATGGTGACGACGGCCGCAAAGTCGAGCGCAGAGGTAAGTTGGTCCATGAGGTCCCGGTCAGTTGGTGTTGGCGGCATCGTCAGGCGACACGCCGCGCGCCAGAGGGTGGTGGTTCAGAACCAGATCGCGCATGCGATGGTTCAGCACATGAGTATAGATTTCCGTCGTGCCCAGATCGGCATGGCCCAGCAGCATCTGGATGCTGCGCAGGTCGGCGCCGCCTTCCAGCAGGTGGGTGGCAAAGGCGTGGCGGATCACGTGCGGCGTCACGCGCGCGGGATCGATGCCCGCCGCCACCGCCATCTGGCCCAGCAGGCGCGAAAAGCTCTGCCGCGGCAGGTGGCCCGCCGCGCCCGGTGCGGGAAACAGCCAGCGCGCGCCGCGACCCGCCAGCAGGCGGTACAGCGGGCTGCCCTGGGGGGGCGTTGTCGCGGATCTCCAGCCAGTCGCGCAGGGCGGTCCGGGCGGCCTGGCCAAGGGGGACCATCCGGTCCTTGCCGCCCTTGCCGCGGATCACCAGGACCGCCGGATCGCCCCGGCACCCGGCCACCGGCAGGCTGACCAGTTCGGTGACGCGCATGCCGGTCGCGTACAGCAGCTCGATCAGGCACATGTTGCGCGTGCGGTCGATCCGGCCCCGGCCGATGCCGGGGGCTGCGTCCAGCAGCGCCTGGATCTCGGCCCGGTCCAGCGTGCGCGGGATGCGCTTGGCGCGGCCGGGGCCCGCGATGCGGATGGCGGGGTCGTCCTCGCGCCAGCCCTCCTCCAGCGCAAAGCGGGTGAACTGGCGGATGGCCGACAGGCGGCGGGCACGGGTGGCCCGCGACAGGCCCTGCGCGTCGCAATGGGACAGGTAATCCTCGACCTGCTCGCGCGTCAGCCCGGCCAGCGACAGCGCCCGCGCGCCCAGCCAGTCCGACAGGTCGCGCAGGTCGCGGCCATAGGCCAGCAGCGTGTTCCGCGCGGCCCCGGCCTCGGCGGCCTGGGCGTCCAGAAAGGCGCCGATGGCGTTGTGGTCGGCGCTCATTGCGGGGCCTGCATCTGCGGCAGAAGGGTGATCTGCGCCTCGGCGTGATCGGCATCGGGGTCCAGACCCAGGGCGCGCAGCATGGCTATGCCACGCCCGGCGCGGGCCAGATCGCCCTCCAGCGCCGCGTCGATATCGGCCATCGCGGTCAGCAGCGCCTCTCCGCGACGGGTGTCGGGGGGCGTGGCGGGGGGTGCGGCCATCTCGGGCGCGGGATCGGGGATCACGCTGTCGGGCAGGCCCATCCAGGCGCGCATCAGGTCGGCCACCTCGGCGGCGCGGGGATCGGTGATGCCGGTGGGCAGGTCGGCCGCGACCATCGCCGCCAGCAGGTCGGCCATCCCGGCCGCGCGGAATTCGTCGAAGGCGCGGGGCAACGCCTGCGCCAGATCGCCGCCCGCCAGCGCCGCCTCCAGCGTGCGCATGACTCCGGCGCGTTCCCAGACCCCGCCCGATGCCGCGGGGCCGCTGTTCGCCATAGATCTGGCGCAGGGTCGTGGCGGGCAGGGCGCCGGTGCGCGCCAGACGCTCGGCAGCCTCAAGCCGGGCCTTGAAGCCGCTGTTCAGGCGCAGGTCGGATTGCGCGAAGGCCACCGGCAGGGGCTGCGTTGGCAGGGGCTGTCCCACGGCCTCGTAGATGCGGAATTCCAGCGGGGTCATGCGGTCGGCGGGGGCCAGCAGCTCTGCCGTGTCGACGAAGGCGTCGTCCAGGAAATGCGTCAGCAGGATCGCCTGGCGTTCGTCGATCAGGCCAAGCGCCTCGGCGCCGTGCAGGCCGATCGCCGCCGCGGCCCAATCGCCCGTTTGCGCCAGACAGAAGATGCGCGCCGCAAAGCTGGGCGCGATGCCGGGCGTGCCGTTCATGATCGCGCAGGCGCGGCCTTCGTCGCCCTCCAGCAGGGCGATGTCGAACATGCGGCGAAAGATCTCGGGCTGGCCGGGGCCGGCGGCGACCAGCAGCGACTGCGCCTCGTCCAGCGCGCCCATGTCCAGCAGGCGGTCGGCGCGCGACAGGAACAGCTGTCCCCGCATCCCTTCTGGCGCGGTGGGGGGGGCCAACTGTGCGGTCAGCACACGCTTCAGCAACGCCTGCATGGATTGCAGGCGGGCGGGCGTGGCCAGCACCATCTGCGACAGCTGCGCGGGGTCGCTGCCCGACCACAGGTCGGCCGGCAGCCCGGCACGGCGGGGGCTTTGCGTGCCGGTGTGGTCAGGGTTGCCCTGGTCCAGGCGGGTGACCTGTACCGGACCCACGGCGCCGCTGGTGGCCACCGGCTGGGGTCTGGCGCTTGGGCGGGGCGGTGGGGCGTCGCCGGGCCGCCAGGCCGAGCTTTCGCGCACCGGGCCGCGGACGCTGCCCGACAGCCAGTCGCTGGCCGACAGGGGCTGCTGCTGCGCCAGGGCAAGGCTGGGCAGCAGCGCCAGGACCAGTGCGCAGAGGGTGGTTCTGTCAGTCACCGGCAGCCTCGGCCGGCTGTTCGGCCGCGGGGGTGTCCAGCTGCAGGGGGGTGCGGACCTCCTGGCGGGTCGGGGCCATGTCGCCGAAATAGGCATAGCCCGCGAGGCCGATCAGTCCCGCCAGAATCAGCACCACCAGCAGTTTCAACATCCGCATTGCATTCGCCTTTGCTCGACCGTGTTTTCTGTGTTCTTGCACCGGTCTTGGGCCGGCTCGGGGCGAATATATATGGCAATTTCCGAAAGATCACGTCATTCAGTCACCCGATTGACGGGGGGCCGGATGACACAGGTGCTGACGCGCCATATCGTGCTGATCGGAATGATGGGCGCGGGCAAGACCGCCATCGGGTCGGAACTGGCCCGCAGGCTGCGCGTGCCGTTCACCGATTCCGACGCCGAGATCGAGGCCGCGGCGGCCATGTCCATCAGCGAGATCTTTGCCCGCGACGGCGAGGCGTTCTTTCGCGCGCGCGAGGCGCAGGTGCTGTCGCGCCTGCTGGCGGGGGCGCCGGGCGTCGTCTCGACCGGGGGCGGCGCGTGGATGCGCCCCGAGAACCGGCAGATCATCGGGGAACGGGGCCTGTCCGTCTGGCTGAACTGTTCGCCCGAGACGCTGTGGGCGCGCGTGCGCCAGCGCCCGACGCGCCCCCTGCTGCAGACCGCCGACCCAAAGGGCACGCTGCTGCGCCTGCTGGCGGAACGCAGCCCCGTCTATGCGCTGGCGGACCTGGAATTCGTGTCCCGCGCCGGCGACACGATCGAGGCGACCGCGACCCGCCTGATCGCCGAACTGACCGCCGCCCATCCCACCCTGACCCAGGAGAAGCCATGACCGATCCCGTCACCGTTCCCGTGCCCCTTGGAGCGCGCGCCTATGACGTGCGCATCGGGCAGGGCCTGCTGGGTCGCGCGGGCGCCGAAATCGCACCGCTTCTGTCGCGACCGCGCGTGGCGATCGTCACCGACGCAACGGTGGCAGGGCTGCATCTGGCACCGCTGCAGGCCGCGCTGCGCGACGCGGGGATCGCCAGCGAGGCGCTGGTCCTGCCGGCCGGGGAGGGGACCAAAAGCTGGCCGCATCTGACGGCCTGCGTCGACTGGCTGCTGGACCAGCAGGTCGAGCGGCGCGACGTCGTCCTGGCGCTTGGCGGCGGGGTGATCGGTGACCTGGTGGGTTTTGCGGCGGCGATCCTGCGGCGCGGGGTGCGGTTCGTGCAGCTGCCCACGACGCTGTTGGCGCAGGTCGACAGCAGCGTGGGCGGCAAGACCGGGATCAACAGCGCGCATGGCAAGAACTTGGTCGGCGCGTTCCACCAGCCCTCGCTGGTCCTGGCCGATATCGACGTGCTGGACACGCTGCGGCCGCGCGATTTCCTGTCGGGCTATGGCGAGGTCGCCAAGTACGGTCTGCTGGGGGATGCGGATTTCTTCGCCTGGCTGGAGGAGAACGGCCCCGATCTGGCGCGGAATGCGGGCCTGCGCCAGCAGGCGGTCGCGCATTCGGTGGCGATGAAGGCGGGCATCGTCACCCGTGACGAGACCGAGCAGGGCGAACGCGCGCTGCTCAATCTGGGCCACACCTTCGGTCATGCGCTGGAGGCGGCGACCGGGTATTCGGATCGGTTGCTGCATGGCGAGGGCGTGGCGATCGGCTGTGCGCTGGCCTTCGATCTGTCGGCGCGGATGGGGTTGTGTTCGCAGGAGGCGCCGAGCCGCGTCCTGGCGCATCTGCGCCAGATGGGCATGCCCGCACGACTGTCCGAGATCCCCGGCGCCCTGCCAGACGACGGGGGCCTGATCGCGCTGATGGGGCAGGACAAGAAGGTCGTGGACGGCCAGCTGCGTTTCGTGCTGGCCCGCGGGATCGGCGAGGCCTTCGTCAGCGACGCGGTCGAAGGTAACATGCTGGCACGCGTCCTGCACGACGCGCGGTAGGCGTCCGTCCCGGCCCGCGAAGCCGCGACAGCCCCCATCGAGGGGGCCGCCACGGCTGGCTGTCGCCGAAGCCGCCTCAGGCGGCGCGACGGGTGGTCAGCATGTCGTGCACCATCTGATCGGCCACGGCCGAAGGCAGCTGGTCCGTGTCGCGCGCGCGGGTCAGCATCTGATCGACGCGGCCGGCGATGGCGGTCAGGCGATCCAGGCGCCAGGCGTCGGGCTTGCCGTGGATCTCGCTTGCGACGCTGATGATGCCGCCGGCGTTCACGACATAATCGGGCAGATAGGTGATGCCGCGTGCGGCCAGGATGTCCGCCACGCCGTCATCGGCCAGCTGGTTGTTCGCGGCGCCGCAGACCAGCGTCGCGGTCAGCGCCGCGGCGGTGTCCTGCGTCAGCACGCCGCCCAGGGCGCAGGGAGCCAGGATGTCCATCTGCTGATCGAAGACCGCGTCGGGCGCGCACACGGTCGCGCCAAGGCGTGTCGCGGCGTCGTCGAGCGATGCCTGATGGATGTCGGTCACCATCAGCCGTGCCCCCGCGGCGGCCAGCTTTTCGGCCAGCGACAGGCCGACATGGCCCAGCCCCTGCACCAGCACCCGCCGCCCGGTCAGATCGTCCGTGCCGAACGCATGGCGCGCGCCCACGCGCAGGCAGCGGAACACGCCTTCGGCGGTCCAGGGCGAGGGGTCGCCCGAGGCGCCCGACAGGCCCACGGCAAAACGCGTCGCCTCGGCCGCATGGGCCATGTCCGCCGGAGAGATGCCGACATCCTCGGCCGTCCAGTAGGTGCCGCCAAGCGCGTCGACGGCCTCGCCGAAGGCGCGCATCATCGCCGGGGTCTTGTCGGTGCGCGCGTCGCCGATGATGACCGCCTTGCCGCCGCCCAGGCCCAGGTCGGCCATCGCGTTCTTGTATGTCATGCCGCGGGCCAGACGCGTCACGTCATGGATCGCGGCATCGTCGTCGGCATAGGCCCACATGCGGCACCCGCCCGCGGCAGGGCCGAGCGTGGTCGAATGCAGGCAGATCAGCGCGCGCAGCCCGGCCTGCGGGTCCTGTGCCAGAACCAGACGCTCGAACCCCTGGGGCGCGGTCAGATCGGTAAGTGTCAGTGCCATCTGCAAGCCTTCCTGTGGCAGGCGCGCGGGCCGTCCCGCGCAGGGATCAGCCCAGAAACCGCCAGCGCGGACGCATTGCAAGCGCAGGATCATTCGCAAAGGCCGGACCGGCCGGCGCGCAACTTGCCGCAAGGGCGGGGCGCGTGCCGGCAAGATCGCGTCGCGCGCCGGCAACGAAAAATGGCGGCCCCATGGCCGCCCCTTTCCGGTGATTCGCCCTGATCGGATCAGAACGGGATCTCGTCGTCGTAATCGGCGCGTCCGCCGCCCTGGCCGCCGCCGCCGCGCGACGACGATCCGCCGCCCTGGTTATAGTCGTCATAGCCGCCGCTGTCGCGACCACCGCCGCCCATGCCGCCACCACCCATGCCGCCGCCACCGCCGCTGGCGCCGTCCAGCATGGTCAGCGTGCCGCCGATGCCGCGCAGGACGATCTCGGTCGAGTAGCGGTCCTGGCCGGACTGGTCCTGCCACTTGCGGGTTTCCAGCTGGCCCTCGACATAGACCTTGCTGCCCTTTTTCAGATAGCGTTCGACGACGCCCACCAGGCCCTCGTTGAAGATGGCGACGGTGTGCCACTCGGTGCGCTCCTTGCGCTCTCCGGTGGTGCGGTCCTTCCAGTTCTCGGAGGTGGCGATGCGCAGGTTCGCGACCTTGCCGCCGTTCTGAAAGCTGCGGATTTCCGGGTCGCGGCCAAGATTGCCGACCAAAATGACCTTGTTGACGCTGCCTGCCATGATCAGGATCCTTGGATTATGTGCCTTTGCATCGGGTCTAGCCCAGCCCGCCGGGTGAAGCCAAGCAGGAAGTCGCGTAGCGCCAAGGCCCGACTGGCAGCATGACCGATTTCGTGTATAGTCCGGGACAAAAGCGGCGACAGGCCGGTGCGACAAGGACGAGGGCGGAGATCATGCGGCTAGGCCATACCCTGAAGGCAACCTTCTGTGCAGCGGTGATCGGAAGTCTGGCACTGCCTGCCGACGCGCAGGGCCTGCGCCTGTCGGGCGCGTCTTCCAAGTCGCGCGCCGAACAGTTCGCACGCCAGACCCGGCTGATGGATTCGCGCCTGTCGACCCAGTACCAGTCCTCCGCCCGGCTGCAGCCGAATGCGGGCCGCCAGGAGGTGCTGCTGGAAACGGCGCCGAACATTCCCCGCTATACGGGTCGGCGCAGCGAATACCTGCCCCATGCGCGCCAGGCGGCGCAGCGTCACGGCATTCCCGAGGACCTGTTCCTGCGGCTGGTCCAGCAGGAATCGGGCTGGAACCCGAACGCGCGCAGCCATAAGGGCGCGATGGGGCTGGCGCAGCTGATGCCGGGAACGGCCGCCAAGCTGGGGGTGAACCCCAACGATCCTGTGCAGAACCTGAACGGCGGGGCGCGCTATTTGCGGATGATGTACAACCAGTTCGGCAACTGGACGCTGGCGCTGGCGGCCTATAACGCGGGGCCCGGCGCGGTGCAGAAGCACGGCGGCATCCCGCCCTATCGCGAGACGCGGAACTATGTCCGCATCATCGCGGGCGGCTGATCCTCAGCCGCTGAGTCCGGTCCGCTTCAGCAGGCCCTTGCGCTTGGCCTCGTAGTAGTAGCCGCGCGAATACCACATCACGGCACGGTCGGGGTCGCCCTCGGCCACCATCCAGGCGCCGCGCAGGTACTTCACGCCATAGCGCAGGTTCGTGTCGGCATCCAGCAGACCACGATCCGGCCCGCGATAGCCCATCGTGCGCGCCGTCTGCGGCGCGATCTGCATCAGCCCGTGATACGGGCCGTTCCGCATGTCGGGACGATGGCCGGATTCGCGCAGGATCACCCGTTGGACCAGCGAACTGGGCACGTCGTAATGGCGTGCCCAGAAGTTGATGCGCTGGCGCAGATAGGGCGTCTCGTTCGGGTAGAGGCCCGAACCGCCGATCCGCCCGTTGCTGCCTGACCGGACCCCGCCACCGCCGCATGCGGCCAGCGCCAGGATCGAGATCAGCAGCCCGCGCCGACCAAGATGGGCCGCAGGCCGCGGGGGCAGGGCCCCCGCCACCATACGCGCGTCAGGCATGAATGGCGCCGCCGCCGCAGGCCAGCGCCGCCTCGCGCACGGCTTCCGACACGGTCGGATGCGCGTGGCAGGTCAGGGCCAGATCCTCGGCCGAGGCGCCGAACTCCATCGCCACGCAGACCTCGTGGATCAGGTCGCCCGCCGATGGGCCGATGATGTGGCAGCCCAGGATGCGGTCGGTCTCGGCATCGGCGATCAGCTTGACGAAACCCTCGCCCAGGAACTGCGCCTTGGCGCGGGCATTGCCCATGAAGGGGAACTTGCCGATCTTGACCTTGCGCCCGCCTTCCTTGGCCTGCTCCTCGGTCAGGCCGACATTGGCGACCTCGGGGGTGGTGTAGATCACGCCGGGGATGACGCCATAGTTCACATGGCCATGCTTGCCCGCGATGACCTCGGCCACCGCCATGCCCTCGTCCTCGGCCTTGTGGGCCAGCATCGGGCCGGGCACCGCGTCGCCGATGGCATAGACGCCCTTGATGCTGGTCGCCCAGTGTTCGTCGACCTTGACGAAGCCGCGATCGGTCATGGTCACGCCAAGCGCGTCGAGGCCCAGGCCCTCCACATGCGGACGGCGGCCCGTGGCGACCAGGACCACGTCGGCGGTCAGGCTGTGGGTGCTGTCATCCTTCTTCAGCGCATAGGTCACCGTAGCCTGGCCGTCCTTGGCCTCGGCCGACTGCACGGCGGCGCCCATGACGAAGGACAGGCCCTGCTTTGACAGCATCTTCTGGAACTGCTTCTGCACCTCGCCGTCCATGCCGGGGGTGATGACGTCTAGGTATTCGACCACCGTCACCTCGGCGCCGAGGCGGGCATAGACCGAACCCAGTTCCAGACCGATGACGCCTGCGCCGATCACGACCATGGATTTCGGGATCTTGGGCAAGGCCAGCGCGCCGGTGGAATCGACGATCACGCCCGCGTCGTTGTCGACCGTCACGCCCTTCAGCGCGGCGGGGGACGATCCGGTGGCGATGACGATATTCTTCGTCTCGTGGACGGTGTCGCCGACCTTGACCTTGCCGGCTTCGGGGATCGAGGCCCAGCCCTTGATCCAGTCGATCTTGTTCTTCTTGAACAGAAACTCGATGCCCTTGGTGTTCCCCTGGACCGTGTCGGCCTTGTAGGACTGCATCTTGGTCCAGTCGACGTCGACATGGGCGTTCATCAGGCCCATCTTGGCAAAGTTCTCATGCGCCTCGTGCAGCATGTGGCTGGCATGCAGCAGGGCCTTGGATGGGATGCAGCCGACGTTCAGGCAGGTTCCGCCAAGAGCCTCGCGGCCCTCGACCACGCCGACCTTCAGGCCCAGCTGCGCCGCGCGGATGGCGCAGACATAGCCGCCGGGGCCGGCGCCGATCACGATGAGATCATACATGGCAGTTCCTTTTGTCAGACCGCGGTCGGGGGCTTCGCACCCCCGGGCCCCGCGGGGTATTTTTACAAAGAAGAAATCAGGGCAAAGAGGATCATCAGCACGGTCGCCGCAAAGCCGACGACCCAGATGATCGAGCGGCCCGGCACCCAGCCCCGCACATAGGCGGGGATATAGAGGATGCGCGCGGCCACATAGGTCCAGGCGCAGATCGCGGTCAGTATGCCGGATGCGTCGCCAAGCGTGACCACGACCACCGCCAGGCTGAACATGATTAGGCCTTCGAAATGGTTGTTGAAGGCACGTTGCAGGCGGCCGGCCGTCCCGGTCAGCTCGACCTTGCCGCCGTCGCGCGGACTCATGGCGGCGCGGCGGCCGACCTGGCGCTGCGCCATCACGGAATAGGTCGCGAACTGCGCGGTCTGGATCAGGCCTGCGACGGCCAGGGCTGCGACCTCGGGGGGCATCAGACGGTTTCCACGAAATGTGCGTCGGTGGCGGTGACGCCGGCCTGGGCCGCGAAGACCGCCGCCGCGCCTTTCAGGTAATCGCGGGCGGCCTTCGGGTTTCCGACCTGGAACAGCGCCCAGGAATGACCGTCATCCTCGCGCCAAAGTTGCAGCAGCGTCAGGCCGTTGCGGCCCCGATCCTCGGCATCGGCGTCGAAGGCCGTGCGGAACGTGGCAGGGTCGGCATGGGTGTAGCGGACGATCAGTTGCATGGGTCAGGCTCCGGTTCGTGACGCCCCAGCTTTGGTCCTGCGCCGGTGGCAGCGCAAGCCCGTGGTGCGAGAGGGCCCCAAAGGGCCCCCGGCGGGATCAGAGATCCATCAGCAGGCGGCGCGGATCCTCCAGCGCTTCCTTGACGCGGACGAGGAAGGTCACGGCGCCCTTGCCGTCGACGATCCGGTGGTCATAGGACAGTGCCAGGTACATCATCGGACGGATGACGATCTGACCGCCGACGACCACGGGGCGCTCCTGGATCTTGTGCATGCCCAGGATGCCCGACTGCGGGGGGTTCAGGATCGGCGACGACATCAACGAGCCGTAGACGCCGCCGTTCGAGATGGTGAAGGTGCCGCCCTGCATCTCGGCCATGGACAGCTTGCCGTCGCGGCCCTTCAGGCCCAGCTCGCCGATCTCCTTCTCGATGGCGGCAAAGCCCTTCTGGTCGGCGTCGCGCACGACCGGCACGACCAGACCCGAAGGCGTGCCCACCGCGACACCCATGTTGACGTAGTTCTTGTAGACCACGTCGGTGCCGTCGATCTCGGCATTGACCTCGGGGACTTCCTTGAGCGCGTGGCAGCAAGCCTTCACGAAGAAGGACATGAAGCCCAGCTTGACCTTGTGCTTCTTCTCGAAGGCGTCCTTGTACTCGTTGCGCAGGCCCATGATCGCGGACATGTCGACCTCGTTGTAGGTCGTCAGCATCGCGGCGGTGTTCTGCGCGTCCTTCAGGCGGCGGGCGATGGTCTGGCGCAGCCGGGTCATCTTGACCCGCTCCTCGCGCGCGGCGTCCTCGGCCGGGCGGGGGGCGGCAGGGGCCTTCGCGGCGGGCGCGGGGGCCGCCTTGGCCTTGGCCACGTCCTCCTTCATCACGCGGCCGTCGCGGCCCGAACCCTGGACCTGGTCGCGGCTGACGCCCTTTTCGGCCATGGCCTTCTTGGCCGAGGGTGCATCCTCGACATCGCGCGGCCGGGTCTCCTCGGGGCCGGCATTCGGCAGGACGGTCTCCTGCGCATCCGACGCCTTGGGCGCGGCGGTGCCCGCGGCACCCTCGGTGATGATCGCCAGGCGCGCCTTGGCGTCGACGGTTGCGCCTTCCTCGGCCAGGATCTCGGCCAGAACGCCCGCGGCGGGGGCCGGGACCTCGACCGAGACCTTGTCGGTCTCCAGCTCGCACAGCATCTCGTCGGCCTCGACGCGGTCGCCCGGCTTTTTGAACCAAGTGGCGACGGTCGCCTCGGTCACGCTTTCGCCCAGGGACGGGACCATCACGTCCACGGAATTGCCGCTCATTGTCTTCTGTTCCTCGGTCTTTTCGGCCGGTGCTTCGGCCTTGGCAGGTTTCGAAGCGGGGGCGGCGGCTTCGCCACCCTCGCTGATCTGGGCCAGCAGCGCGTCGGGCCCGACCGTCTCGCCCTCGGCGGCGACGATCTCGGCCAGGGTGCCGGCGGCGGGGCTGGGCACCTCGACGGTGACCTTGTCGGTCTCCAGCTCGCACAGCATCTCGTCGACCTCGACGCGGTCTCCGGGCTTCTTGAACCAGGTGGCGATCGTGGCCTCGGTGACGGATTCGCCCAGGGCGGGCACGCGGACTTCGGTGGTCATCGGATCATCCTTCAAGGTTCAGGGCGTTGGCGACCAGCGCCTCTTGTTCGGCCTTGTGGCGCGATGCCAGGCCCGTGGCGACCGAGGCCGCGGCGTTCCGGCCCGCATAGCGCGCGCGGGTGTGCTTGGCGCCAAGCCGCTCCAGCACCCATTCCAGATAGGGCTCGACGAAGCTCCAGCCGCCCTGGTTCTTGGGCTCCTCCTGGCACCACACGACCTCGGCCTGCTTGAAGCGACCCAGTTCCTTGACCATCGACTGTGCCGGGAACGGATAGAACTGCTCCAGGCGCAGCAGATAGGTGTCGGTGATGCCGGCCTCGTCGCGCGCCTTCAGCAGGTCGTAATAGACCTTGCCCGAACACACCACGACGCGCTTGATCTGGTCGTCGGCCACCAGCTTGGTGTCCGAACGGCCGCGCTGCGCGTCGTCCCACAGCACGCGGTGGAAGGTCGAACCCGACTGGAACTCTTCGGCGCGGCTGATGGCCAGCGGGTGGCGCAGCAGCGATTTCGGCGTCATCAGCACCAGCGGCTTGCGGAAGCCGCGGTGGATCTGCCGGCGCAGGATGTGGAAGTAGTTCGCGGGCGTGGTGCAGTTCGCGACGATCCAGTTGTCCTCGGCGCATTGCTGCAGGAACCGCTCCAGGCGGGCAGAGCTGTGCTCGGGGCCCTGGCCCTCGAAGCCGTGCGGCAGCAGCATCACCAGGCCGGACATGCGCAGCCATTTCTTCTCGCCCGAGGAGATGAACTGGTCGAACATGATCTGCGCGCCGTTGGCGAAATCGCCGAACTGTGCCTCCCACAGGGTCAGCGTGTTGGGTTCGGCCAGCGAATAGCCGTATTCGAAACCCAGCACCGCGTATTCCGACAGCATGCTGTCGATGACCTCATAGCGGGCCTGACCCTCGGCGATGTTGTTCAGCGGATAGTAACGGTCCTCGGACTTCTGGTCGATGAAGGCCGAATGCCGCTGGCTGAACGTGCCGCGGGTGCTGTCCTGACCGGACAGGCGCACGCCATGCCCCTCGGTCACCAGCGAACCGAAGGCCAGCGCCTCGGCCGTGGCCCAGTCAAAGCCTTCGCCCGTCTCGAACATCTGCTTCTTGGCTTCCAGCAGGCGGCCCACGGTCTTGTGCAGGGTCAGCCCATCCGGCGCGTTGGTCAGCGCACGGCCGACCTGGGTCATCACCTCGGGGGTGATGCCGGTCTCGCCGGCGATATAATCCGTACCCTCGCGGTTCAGGCCCGACCACTTGCCGTCCAGCCAGTCGGCCTTGTTCGGCTTGTAGTTCTTGCCGATCTCGAACTCTTCGTTCAGGTGCGCCTGGAAGGCGGCCTTCATGTCCTCGATCTCGCCCTCGGGGATCAGCCCGTCGGCGACCAGGCGTTCGGTGTACAGCTGCAGCGTGGTCTTCTGCGCCTTGATCTTGGTGTACATCGCCGGATTCGTGAACATCGGCTCGTCGCCTTCGTTGTGACCAAAGCGGCGATAGCAGATGATGTCCAGAACCACGTCCTTGCGGAACTTCTGGCGGAACTCGATGGCCACGCGGGCGGCATGGACGACGGCCTCGGGGTCGTCGCCGTTCACGTGGAAGATCGGCGCCTCGACCATCAGTGCGATGTCGGTCGGATAGGGCGAGGTGCGGCTGAACGCCGGCGCGGTGGTAAAGCCGATCTGGTTGTTCACCACGATGTGGATGCAGCCGCCCGTCCGGTGACCGCGGATGCCCGACAGCTGCAGGCATTCCGCCACGACGCCTTGGCCCGCAAAGGCCGCGTCGCCGTGCAGCAGGATCGGCAGGACCGAGCTGCGGTCGGTCAGGTCGCCCAGCTGGTCGCCCTTGGCGCGCGCCTTGCCCAGCACGACCGGGTTCACGGCCTCCAGGTGGCTGGGGTTGGCGGTCAGCGACAGGTGGACATTGTTGCCGTCGAATTCACGGTCGGCGCTGGCGCCCAGGTGGTATTTCACGTCGCCCGAACCGTCCACGTCCTCGGGCTTGAAGCTGCCGCCCTGGAACTCGTGGAAGATCGCGCGATAGGGTTTCGACAGCACGTTGGCCAGGACCGACAGGCGGCCGCGGTGCGGCATGCCGAACACGATCTCCTTCACGCCAAGCGCGCCGCCGCGCTTGATGATCTGCTCCATCGCGGGGATCAGCGCCTCGCCGCCGTCTAGGCCAAAACGCTTGGTGCCCATGTACTTGACGTGCAGGAACTTCTCAAAGCCCTCGGCTTCGACCAGCTTGTTCAGGATGGCGCGCCGGCCTTCGCGGGTGAAGGCGATCTCCTTGCCGTAACCCTCGATCCGCTCCTTCAGCCAGGCGGCTTCCTCGGGGTTCGAAATGTGCATGTACTGCAGCGCGAACGTGCCGCAATAGGTGCGGGTCATCAGGTCGGTGATCTGGCGGATCGACGCGATCTCCAGGCCCAAGACGTTGTCGATGAAGATCGGACGGTCCATGTGGCCGGGACCGAAGCCATAGGTCGAGGGCTTCAGCTCGCCATGATCGGGCACTTCGCGCAGGCCCAGGGGGTCCAGCTGCGCGTGCAGGTGCCCGCGGATGCGGAAGGCGCGGATCAGCATCAGCGCGCGGATGCTGTCCAGCACGGCCTGACGCATCTGGTCGGTCGACAGCTTCAGGCCCTTTTCCTCGGCCTTGGCGGCGATCTTCTTGATCGCGGCGTCGGCGTCGCCCTTGGACGCGGAGGGCCATTCGCCGGTCAGGGCGCTGGTGGTGTCATCCTGGGGGACCGGCGGCCAGTCGGCGCGCTTCCAGCTTGCACCCTCGGATTCGCGGACGGCCACGTCCTGATCGTCGCCAAGCGAGCGAAAGAAGCTGTCCCAGGCTTCGTCCACCGCGCCTGCGTCCTTGGCCCACTGGCCGTACAACTGTTCCACATAGGCCGCGTTATGGCCCTGCAGGAACGAGGAATCGTGGAAATCGGTGTTCTTTGGCTGGTCGGTCATGGCTGGTCCCCGTTCAGGGCAAATATGGGTTGGATCAGGCGCAGTAGATGTCGAAGATGCGGGCGCCGGGATCGGCGGTCGGGTCAAGCCGGGGCTGCTGCTGGATCCGCAGCGGGGCCCGACGTTCAAGGCCGCACAGCGCGACGGCGGTGCGGCTTTCGGCATTCGGCGGGGCATAGGCGGGGCGATAGATCACCCGCCACCCGAAATCCCGCCGAGAGACGGTGCGCACCGATTCCGGCGGCAGGCCGCTGGCCTGGTGCAGGTTGGTGCGCGCCGGGATGCCGCCGGGCAGGATGTCGTTGGTCATCCTGTCCCCGCAGCCCGCAAGGCCCAGCAGCGCCACAAGCGACAGCCATCGGCCCGCGCGGGGTGCGGATGCTGTCATGTCGTGTTGGCCTGCCTGCTGGTCCACGGTCTTTCCCTTTGCGTCAATCCGCCCCCCAACAGGTGGGTACCGGGGGGCGGACTGTCAAATCATCAACCCTTGATCGCCTTCAGCACGGCCTCGCCCAGGCCCGCAGGGCTGTCGGCAACGATGATACCGGCCTTCTTCATGGCCTCGATCTTGGATTCCGCGTCGCCCTTGCCGCCCGACACGATCGCGCCGGCATGGCCCATGCGACGGCCCGGAGGCGCGGTGCGGCCCGCGATGAAGCCCGCGGTGGGCTTCCACTTGCCCTTGCGCTTCTGCTCGGCCAGGAACTCGGCGGCCTCTTCCTCGGCCGATCCGCCGATCTCGCCGATCATGATGATCGACTCGGTCTCGGGATCGTCCAGGAACATCTGCAGCACGTCGATATGCTCCATGCCCTTGATCGGGTCGCCGCCGATGCCGACCGCCGAGGACTGGCCCAGGCCCACGTCCGAGGTCTGCTTGACCGCCTCATAGGTCAGGGTGCCCGAACGCGACACGACGCCCACCGACCCGCGGCGGAAGATGCTGCCCGGCATGATGCCGATCTTGCATTCGTCGGGGGTCATGATGCCGGGGCAGTTCGGCCCGATCAGGCGCGACTGCGATCCGGCCAGCGCGCGCTTGACACGCATCATGTCCAGGACCGGGATGCCTTCGGTGATACAGACGATCAGCGGGATCTGCGCGTCGATGGCTTCCAGGATCGAATCCGCCGCGAACGGGGGCGGGACATAGATCACGGACGCATTGGCGCCGGTCTTGGCCACGGCCTCGTGGACCGAGTTGAAGACGGGCATGCCCAGGTGATCCGTGCCGCCCTTGCCCGGCGTCACGCCACCGACCATCTGCGTGCCATAGGCGATCGCCTGTTCAGTGTGGAAGGTGCCCTGGGATCCGGTGATCCCCTGGCAGATGACTTTGGTATTCTTGTCGACGAGAACGGCCATCATGGCCTCCTTGCGTAAGCGGCGCCAGACGCACCGCGATGTTCCAGAGGAGGGCGCGCGTGACCCGCGCGCCCGGATGGATCAGCCCTTGACCGCTTTCACGATCTTCTCGGCGCCGTCCTTGAGGTCGTCGGCGGCGATCACGTTCAGGCCGCTGTTGGCAATGATCTCCTTGCCCAGCTCGACGTTCGTGCCTTCCAGGCGGACAACCAGCGGGACCTGCAGACCGACTTCCTTCACGGCGGCGATGATGCCCTCCGCGATGATGTCGCAGCGCATGATGCCGCCGAAGATGTTGACCAGGATGCCTTTGACGTTCGGGTCGCTGGTGATGATCTTGAACGCCTCGGTGACCTTCTCGGTCGTGGCGCCGCCGCCGACGTCCAGGAAGTTGGCGGGCTCGGCGCCGAACAGCTTGATGATGTCCATCGTGGCCATCGCCAGGCCTGCGCCGTTCACCATGCAGCCGATCTCGCCGTCCAGCGCGATGTAGTTCAGGTCGAACTTGGAGGCGGCCAGCTCCTTGCTGTCCTCCTCGGTCTCGTCGCGCAGCGCCATGATGTCGGGCTGGCGATAGAGCGCGTTGTTGTCAAAGCCCATCTTGGCGTCCAGGCACTTGATCTGGCCTTCGGGCGTGACGATCAGCGGGTTGATCTCCAGCATCTCCATGTCCTTCTCGATGAACATGCGATACAGGTTCTTGACCAGGGCCACGCACTGCTTGACTTGCTGGCCTTCCAGGCCCAAGGCGAAGGCCACGCGGCGGCCGTGGAAATCCGACAGGCCCGACGCCGGATCGACGCTGAAGCTGACGATCTTCTCGGGCGTGTGTTCGGCCACTTCCTCGATGTCCATGCCGCCCTCGGTCGAGGCGACGAAGCTGACGCGCGAGGTCTGGCGGTCCACCAGCAGGGCCAGGTACAGCTCGCGCGCGATGTCGCTGCCGTCCTCGATATAGATGCGGTTGACCTGCTTGCCGGCCGGTCCGGTCTGGTGCGTGACCAGGGTGCGGCCCAGCATCTGGCGGGTCAACTCCTCGGCTTCCTCGACCGACTTGGCCAGGCGGACGCCGCCCTTCTCACCGGCCGCAGCCTCGGTGAAATGGCCCTTGCCACGGCCACCGGCGTGGATCTGCGCCTTGACGACCCACAGCGGACCGTCCATCTCGCTGGCGCAGGTCTTGGCCTCGTCGGCCTTCATCACGATGCGGCCTTCGCTGACGGGCGCGCCGTATTGACGCAGCAGCGCCTTGGCCTGGTATTCGTGGATGTTCATCTCGACCCCCTCATTCGGTTCGACAGATTTGGGGCCTTGTGCCACGCATGAAGGGCACACAGAAACGAATTCCCCGTAAAATGCCGAAAACCGGCGGGAAGCCGCCGAATGTGATCACAGCCAGAATTGCCGTGATCACAAACATCAGCGCCGATAGCGCAAGCAGGTTGATTCGCGCGCCGCGGTCAGTTCAGCAGCAGCATGTAAAGCCCCGCCCGGCCCTGAAAGCCGTTCAGGAACCGGTCCCAATTGTCGCGCCCGACGGTCAGGCCGGGGCGGGCATAGGGCAGGGCGGCGGTGCCCTGGACCCAGTCCGCCACATCGACCGGGCGCGGATCGTCCAGCCACATCGCCAGGTCGACCCCATGTCCGGGGGCAAAGCGCCAGAAGGGGATCAGCATCCGTCCGGCCAGCGCCTGGTCGACCTCGTCCAGGATCGCCAGCCACATCGACCCCGTCTCCGTCGGCAGGGCAAAGCCAAGCGCCGCCTGCTGGGCGTCGTTGGGAATCCATTCGCGGTCGTTGTCGGTTTCCTGCGCGACCTCGGTCCAGAAGACGCGGTTGGCGGCGACCATCGCCCGCAGATGATCCCCCGCGGCGCGGGTCAGCGCAGGGTCGGGCTGGCGGCGCAGCGTCTGGATCACAACCGCCACCCGGTCCACGATCGGACCGAAGGCGCGGGCTTGCATGTCGAAATTGGGTGCGCGGGCCATCTGGCCGGGCGGTTCGGCAAACTGTTCGGCCAGCGCCGCATCCAGCGCGATCCGCTGCGCCAGCGCGGGTTCGGGATCGAAGGCCAAGATCAGCGTCGCCACCCCGTCGATCAGATGCGTATAGGCACGCAGCCAATGGATGTCGGCGGCGTCGAACCGCACCACAGCCGGGCCTTCGGGCAAAGGCAGGCCCGACAGCGCCGCCAGATCCTCTGCCGGACCCCGCGTGCCGTCGCCGTCGACGTCCAGCCACAGGTCGCGCAGGTCCAGGGTCAGCGTCGCGGGGCCGTCGGGCAGGGCGTCGCGGGCGTCCTGCATGGCCTGCGACAGGTCGCGCATCATCGCGGTGACGAAATCGGCCATCATCGGCTGCGGATCGGGGTTCGGCGGCAGCGTCGCCCCCAGCAACGGCAGGGGCACCAGCGGGTCCGTCGCGCCGATCCGGTGGCGGGCCTGGAACGCGGCCTCGACCCCGCCCAGGAACCGTGTCGCGGCGATGGCCAGGTCGCGGTCGGCCGAGGGCGCCTGCGCTTGCAGCTGCGTCCGTGCCCCCGCCAGGCCCCGGTCCGCGATCAGGGCCGACGTCTCCTGCGCCATGGCGGGCGCGGCAAGCAGCGACAGGACGGCAAGAAGACAGCGCATGGCACACCTGAAACGGGAAACGGCGCGCCGATCATGGCGCGCCGTTCCGGGATTTCGCAAGGAAAGATCAGGCCAGCGAGGAATCGATGCCTTTGCAGGCCTCGACCAGACCCTTCACGGCCTCGATCGACTTGTCCATCATCGCCTGTTCGTCGCGGTCCAGCTTGATGTCGATGATCTTTTCCACGCCGCCGGCGCCGATCACGGTCGGCACGCCGACATACATGCCCTTCAGGCCATAGGCACCGTCCACATGCGCCGCGCAGGGCAGGACGCGCTTCTGGTCCTTCAGATAGGCCTCGGCCATCTCGATGGCGCTGGTCGCGGGGGCATAGAACGCGCTGCCGGTCTTCAGCAGGCCCACGATCTCGGCGCCGCCGTCGCGGGTACGCTGAACGATGCCGTCCAGTTTCTCCTGCGTGGTCCAGCCCATCTTGACCAGGTCGGGCAGCGGGATGCCGGCCACGGTGGAATAGCGGGTCAGCGGCACCATCGTGTCGCCATGGCCGCCCAGCACGAAGGCCGTCACGTCACGCATCGACACATTGAACTCCAACGACAGGAAGTGGCGGAAGCGCGCCGAATCCAGCACGCCGGCCATGCCGCAGACCTTGTTGTGGGGCAGGCCGCTGAACTCGCGCAGCGCCCAGACCATCGCGTCCAGCGGGTTGGTGATGCAGATCACGAAGGCGTCGGGGGCGTGCTTGGCGATGCCCTCGCCCACGGATTTCATGACCTTGAGGTTGATGCCCAAGAGGTCGTCGCGGCTCATGCCCGGCTTGCGCGGAACGCCCGCGGTCACGATGCAGACGTCGGCGCCGGCGATGTCGGCATAATCGTTGGCGCCCTTCATGCGGGCGTCAAATCCTTCGGACGGGCCCGATTGCGCGATGTCCAGCGCCTTGCCCTGCGGCGTGCCTTCCGAGATGTCGAACAGGACGACGTCGCCCAGTTCCTTCATCGCGGCCAGATGCGCCAGCGTGCCGCCGATCTGCCCCGCACCGATCAGTGCGATTTTGGGTCGGGCCATGGATAACCTCCGATTGGGTGGTGAAAAGTTGCGGCAGGGGTAAGCGGTCGCGCAAGGAATCGCAAGACGGTCCCACGGCCGGGTGGCATGGTTGTGCTAACACTTGTCTTCATCCCTGCCACGGGCCACAGATTGCACGTCGTGCAGGGAGAGGCCCATGCTGGAATTGTCGGGCGCGGGCTGGGCGCTGGCCGTGATCGCGGCGATCGCGGTGGGCCTGTCCAAGGGCGGGCTGGCGATGGTGGGCATCATCAGCGTGCCGCTGATGTCGCTGGTGATGTCGCCGGTGCAGGCGGCGGGGCTGCTGCTGCCGATCTACGTGGTGTCCGACGTGGGCGGGCTGATCGCGTTCCGCCGCAACCTGGACCGGCGCGTGCTGCTGCTGGCGCTGCCCGGGGCGATGGCGGGAATCGCGGTGGGCTGGGCGACGGCCAGCGTCGTGCCTGTGCGTGGCGTCACGTTGATCGTGGGGGTCATCGGTTTGGGATTCGCGTTGAACGCGCTGATCCGGTCGGCACTGGACGCCGTGCCCCGGCCCGCGCGGGGCAGGGCGGCCACCATCTGGGGCGGGCTTGCGGGCTACACCAGCTTCGTCAGCCATGCGGGCGCGCCGCTGTGGCAGGTCTATGCCCAGCCTTTGCGTCTGTCGCCGCTGATCTACGCGGGCACGACGACCTGGTTCTTTGCCATCGGCAACTGGGTCAAGCTGATCCCCTATGCCGCCTTGGGCCAACTGTCGCCGGCGAACCTGGCCACGGCGGCGGTGCTGATGCCGGTGTCGCTGGCGGCGGTCTGGGTGGGGCTGCGGCTGGTGCGGATCATTCCGCCCGCGCTGTTCTATCGGCTGATCACCTGGGGCCTGCTGGCGGTGTCGCTGCGGCTGATCTGGCAGGGGCTGGCGGGCTGATCGCCGCAGCGCGGCATTTTTCGCTTGCCATATATGGCGCAACGCGGCACCAAGGCGCAACATTGTTGCCCGGAGACTTCTCATGGCTCGTCCCTACCGCTCGGTTCTGTATATCCCCGCCGCCAATGCCCGTGCGATGGAAAAGGCCCGCGGCCTTGCCGCCGACGCGATCATCTTCGACCTTGAGGATGCGGTGGCGCCCGATGCCAAGGCGGGCGCCCGCGACGCGCTGGCCCAGGCCCTGACGCAGGATTACGGCCCCCGTGCCCGGATCGTGCGCATCAATGCGCTGTCCACGGAATGGGGCGCGGACGATGCCAGCGCCTGCGCCGGGCTGGACATCGATGCGGTGCTGATCCCCAAGGTGGACGGCCCGGATGATCTGGACCGCGTGGCCACGCTGATCCCCGACACGCCCCTGTGGGCGATGATGGAGACGCCCCTGGGCATGCTGAACGCCGCCGCCATCGCGGCGCATCCGCGGCTGGCGGGGATGGTGATGGGCACGAACGACCTGGCCAAGGATCTGGGCAGCCGCTTTCGCGCCGACCGTCTGCCGATGATGGCCGGGCTGGGGCTGTGCCTGCTGGCGGCCAAGGCGCATGGGGTGGTGATCGTCGACGGCGTCTTCAACGCCTTCAAGGACGATGACGGCCTGCGCGCGGAATGCGAACAGGGCCGCGACATGGGGTTCGACGGCAAGACCCTGATCCACCCCGCCCAGCTGGACATCGCCAACGCCGCCTTCGCGCCGACCGAGGAGGAGGTCGCCCTGGCCCGCCGCCAGATCGAGGCGTTTGATGCGGCCACCGCGCAGGGGCAGGGTGTCGCCGTCGTCGATGGCCGCATCGTCGAGAACCTGCACGTCGCCACCGCGCGCCAGACGCTGGACCGTGCGCAGGCGATTGCGGCCATGGCGCAATAAGGGCAGTCTGCGCGCCACAAGCTCCAGCAAGAGGAAAGCCAGATGCTGATCCTGATCCTAGGCGTGGCCCTGTGGTGGGCGGCGCATCTCTACAAGCGGGTGGCCCCCGCCAGCCGCGCCTCGATGGGCGAGCGGGGCAAGGGCATGGTCACGGGCCTGTTGGTCCTGTCGATCATCCTGATGGTCATCGGCTATCGCGGGGCCGAGGGCGCGTTCTTCTGGGGGCCGAACCCGGCACTGGTGGGAATCAACAACCTGCTGGTCCTGGTGGCCCTCTATCTGTTCGCGGCCAGCGGCATGAAGACCCGCGTGACCGCGATGACCCGCCACCCGATGCTGTGGGGCTTTGCCCTGTGGGCGGGCGCGCATCTGCTGGTGAACGGCGACACGCCGTCCTTCATCCTGTTCGGCGGCCTCTTGGCCTGGTCCTTCGTCGAGATGGCGGCGATCAACCGCGCCGCCCCTTGGGTCCGCCCGACCGGACCCTTCCCCGCCCGCAAGGAGGCGATGGCCGCCGTCGGCGCCGTCATCGTCATGATCGTGATCGGCCTGATCCATGGCTGGATCGGCCCCTGGCCCTTCGGAGGAGCCTGACATGCCCCTGATCTATCGCTGCATCACCGAGGACGACACCTCCACCTTCTGCCACCGCGTCAGCGAGGCCCTGTCCAAGGGCTGGTCGCTGCACGGAAGCCCCACCATGGCCCATGATCCCGTGAAGGGCGTCATGCGCATGGGGCAGGCCGTCACCAAGGAGATCGAGGCCGAATACCACCCCGACATGAAGCTGGGACAGCAATGACCAAGACCAATCCCGGCCGGTTCTTCGAGGATTACACCGTCGGCCAGACCATCCGCCACGCCGTGCCCCGCACCGTGGCGGAAGGCGAACGGGCGCTGTACCACGCGCTCTATCCGGCGCGGCACGCGCTGTATTCGTCGGACGAATTCGCGATCACCTGTGGTCTGGACGGCAGCCCGCTGGACGATCTGCTGGCCTTCCACACGGTCTTCGGCAAGACGGTGCCCGATGTCAGCCTGAACGCGGTGGCCAATCTGGGATACGCCCAGGGGCGCTGGCTGCGGCCGGTCTGGCCGGGCGACACGCTGCGCGCCGAAAGCCAGGTGATTGGCCTGCGGCAGAACTCCAACGGCCAGTCGGGCGTGGTCTGGGTGCGGACCCAGGGCCTGAACCAGGTCGAGGAGGTCGTGCTGGACTATGTCCGGTGGGTCATGGTCCGCAAGCGCGACCCCCAGTCCCCCGCGCCCGAGGCGGTGGTTCCCGACCTGGCCGACAGCGTCGACGCAGCCGACCTGATCGTGCCGGAAGGGTTGAGCTTTGCCGAATACGACTTCGATCTGGCAGGGGAACCGCACCGGTGGGGCGATTATGCCGTGGGCGAGGTCATCGACCATGTCGACGCCGTCACCATCGAGGAGGCCGAGCACATGCTGGCCACCCGCCTGTGGCAGAACACGGCCAAGGTGCATTTTGACGCCACGCATCGTCCCGACGGGCGGCGACTGATCTATGGCGGCCATGTCATCAGTCTGGCGCGCGCGCTGTCCTTCAACGGGTTGGCCAACGCGCAGATGATCGTGGCGCTGAATGCCGGCGCGCATGCCAATCCATGCTTTGCCGGCGATACGGTGCGCGCCTGGTCCCAGGTGCTGGACCGTGCGCCGACGGATGCGCCGGGCGTCGGCGCGATCCGCCTGCGACTGGTCGCGACACGGAACGGCGCGCCGGCCGGCATCCTGCGCGACGATCAGGGCAAGTACCTGCCGGACGTGCTGATGGATCTGGACTATTGGGCGCTGATGCCGGTGTGACGGCGCGTCGAGTCGCGACGTTTCGATGTCCGCCGCTAACGGCGGGAAACCTGTGATCACAGCCACCGTGCCTGTGATCACAAAGCCCCATTTCCGCGTCATTTGCGCGCGCGGGGTGGTATCTGCGGATGACAGATGGCATCTGTAGCGTCAAGAACGGCACCAATCGCCAGCCCGCGCGGCCAGCCCGGTCCCTTCCGGGCCCCTGCGACGGGACAAGCTGAACCGACAAAGGAGGGCCGCCGATGGCCGACGTGAACCGGGGCAACCGGCCCCTTTCCCCCCATCTTCAGGTCTATCGCCTGCCGATCCCCGCGGTCACCTCGATCCTGACGCGCATCACTGGCCACGCGCTGTCGGCTGGCATCCTGCTGCTGGTCTGGTGGCTGGTCGCCGCGGTCAGCAGCCCCGGCGCCTTCGCCACGGCCGATTGGGTCCTGCGGTCCTGGCTGGGCTTCCTGATCATGACCGGCTCGACCTGGGCGCTGTGGTTCCACGCGCTGTCAGGCGTGCGTCACCTGTTCTACGACAACGGCCTGGGCCTCGAGATCGACGAGGCCAAGCGCGGCTCCTGGGCCATCATCATCGGTTCGGTCGCGCTGACCGTGCTGAGCCTGATCATCTTCTTCATCGGCTGAGGGCATCATGCGTTACATCACCCCCCGCAAGGCCGCCCAGGGTCTGGGCTCTGCCCGCGCCGGCACCGCGCATCACTGGAACATCACGATGAGCAGCTATGCGCTGATCGTGCTGACGCCCTTGTTCCTGATCGCCGTGGGCGGCGCCATCGGCCTGCCCCAGGATCAGGTCGTGGCCCATTTCGGCCGACCCTTTCCCGGCATCATCACCGCGCTGTTCGTCATCGTGGGCATGATCCATTTCATCAAGGGCTCTCAGGGCGGGGCGATCGCGGACTATGTCCACGGCACCGCCCAGCAACTGACGATGGTCGCCATCGCGATCTTTGGCTGGGGCGTGATCGCCGCCGCCATCTTTGCGCTGGCCAAGATGGCCTTCACCCTTCCCGCGATCTGAGGACGACATGGCAGCTTACGAAACAATCGTTCATGACTATGACGTGGTCGTCGTCGGGGCCGGCGGCGCGGGTCTGCGCGCGACGCTCGGCATGGCCGAACAGGGGCTGCGCACGGCTTGCGTGACCAAGGTCTTTCCGACGCGCTCGCACACCGTCGCGGCCCAGGGCGGCATCGCCGCGTCGCTGTCCAACATGGGCCCCGACAGCTGGCAGTGGCACATGTACGACACCGTCAAGGGGTCGGACTGGCTGGGCGACACCGACGCCATGGAATATCTGGCGCGCGAGGCCCCCAAGGCCGTCTACGAGCTGGAGCATTACGGCGTCCCGTTCAGCCGGACCGAGGACGGTCGCATCTATCAGCGCCCCTTCGGCGGTCACACCACCGAATACGGCGAAGGCCCCCCGGTCCAGCGCACCTGCGCCGCGGCCGACCGCACCGGCCACGCCATCCTGCACACCCTGTACGGCCAGTCGCTGAAGAACAACGCCGAGTTCTTCATCGAATATTTTGCGCTGGATCTGATCATCACCGATGGCCGCTGCACCGGCGTCGTCTGCTGGAAGCTGGATGACGGCACGATGCACGTCTTCAACGCCAAGATGGTGGTGCTGGCGACCGGCGGCTATGGCCGCGCCTATTTCAGCGCGACCAGCGCCCATACCTGCACCGGCGACGGTGGCGGAATGGTCGCCCGCGCGGGCCTGCCGCTGCAGGACATGGAATTCGTGCAGTTCCACCCGACCGGCATCTATGGCTCGGGCTGCCTGATCACCGAAGGCGCGCGGGGCGAGGGCGGTTACCTGACGAACTCGGAAGGCGAGCGGTTCATGGAGCGCTATGCGCCCACCTACAAGGACCTGGCCAGCCGCGACGTCGTCAGCCGCTGCATGACGATGGAGATCCGCGAGGGTCGCGGCGTCGGTCCCGACAAGGACCACATCTTCCTGAACCTGATGCACCTGCCGCCGGAGACGCTGGACCTGCGCCTGCCCGGCATCAGCGAAAGCGCCAAGATCTTTGCCGGTGTCGACCTGACCCGCGCGCCGATCCCGGTCCTGCCGACGGTTCACTACAACATGGGTGGAATTCCCACGAACTATTGGGGCGAAGTCCTTGCGCCGACGGAAGAAAATCCAGACGCGATCTTCCCCGGCCTGATGGCGGTGGGCGAGGCGGGCTGTGCGTCGGTGCATGGTGCGAACCGTCTTGGGTCGAACAGTCTGATCGACCTGGTGGTGTTCGGTCGCGCCGCCGCGATCCGCGCCGGAGAGGTCGTGGACCGTGCCGGTGCCGTTCCCGCGACCAACAAGGTTGAGGTCGACCGCGCGCTGGACCGTTTCGACGGGCTGCGCCATGCCAATGGCACCATGGCCACCGCGGAGCTGCGCGACCAGATGCAGCGCACGATGCAGCTGGATGCCGCCGTGTTCCGCACCGACAAGACCCTGGCCGAGGGCGTGGTCAAGATGGAGGGCATTGCGGGCAAGATGGATGACATCAAGGTCACCGATCGCGGATTGATCTGGAACACGGACCTGATGGAAACGTTGGAGCTGACCAACCTGATGCCCAACGCCCTGACAACGATCGTCGCGGCCGAGGCCCGCAAGGAGAGCCGCGGCGCCCATGCGCACGAGGATTACCCTGAGCGGGATGATGCCAACTGGCGCAAGCATTCGCTTGCCTGGGTCGATGGGAACAAGGTTAAACTGGCCTACCGCCCCGTCCACCTGGAGCCGTTGACCACGGCCGAGGAAGGCGGGATCGACCTGCAAAAGATCGCTCCGAAGAAAAGGGTTTACTGATGCGCTTCAATCTCATCGCCGCTTTCGGCATTGCCGCCGCCACTCTGGCGGGCTGCGTCGCCCCGGTCCCCATGACCGGCCCCGCCGTGCCGACCGCCCCCGGCGTCGCGCCCGCGCCGACCGTGCTGGACGCGGCGTCGCGCCAGATCGCCCGCAACGTCGTCGACAGCGAGATGCAGCGCCGCCTGCCGGGCGTCAACGTCACGCCCTATACCGACTGCGTGGTCAACAACGCCTCGACCGCCGAGCTGATCGACATCGCGCAGATGTCGCGTTCGGGCGTGACCGGCACTGCCGACAGCGTGGCCGCGATCGTGTCGCGTCCGGCGACGACGCAGTGCATCGCCGCCGCGGCGCGCACGGCGTGATCTGATGATCGCGCGGGCAATCTTCGTGGGTCTGCTGCCTGTGGTGGCGGCCTGCGGTCCGGTCCCGGTGGACCAGGCCGAACGAAGCTGCCTGCGCGACGCCGAAATGGCCGAACGCCCCCGTGGCAGCATCGCGATGGGCGTCGGCTCGGGGTCGGGGGGAACGCGCGGCTTCGGCAGCGTCGAGCTGGAGATCAGCAGCGACTATATCCGCGGCCGCGATCCGTCCGACGTCTTCAACCGCTGCGTCCAGCGCCGGTCGGGCCAGATGCCCGAGCGCGCGCTGGCCGACCAGCCCGGCTGGCGGGGGACGCGGTGAGCCGTCCGCTGTTCCTGCATGTCGGTGTCCAGAAGACCGGCACCACCAGCCTGCAGCGGTTCCTGCGCCGTTCGGCCCCGGCGCTGGCGGACGCGGTCGTGATCCGCACGCCCGAAGAAGGGACGCCCATGCGTCCGCTTGGACGTGCGGCCATCGCATGCAGCCTTGCACCCGACGATGATCACCGCGCCACGCTGGTCGCGGCGTTTGAGACGGTTCTGGACGGTCTGCCAGACGACGACCGCCCGGTGATCCTGTCCCATGAGAATCTGGCCGGTGCGATGCCCGGCAACGGCGGAGAGACCCGTCTGTTCCCGGCACTGCCCGCGATGCTGGCGACGCTGGTGCAGGTCGCGGCCGATCGCGGCTTTGCCCCGCATGTGGTGGTCTATACCCGTCGGATGACGGCGTGGCTTCCGTCGGTCTGGGCGCAGGCCGTGCGCACCGACGGCTATGCCCTGACGTTGCCCGAATTCCGCGCGCAGACGTCGGAACTGCCCGGATGGGGCGACCTGCTGCGGCGGTTGGACGGCGCGCTGTCGACTGTTCCCGTCACCCGGCTGCGGCTTGAGGACGAGGCGGACGCCGATCGTCCCGGCCGCCAGCTGCTGTCGCTGGCGGGCGTCCCTGACGCGCGTTTGGACGCATTGCCGCCGCTGGAATCCCGCGCGATGGAGCGTCTGACGCCCGGCGCCACCGAATTCCTGCGCCGCCTGAACGGGCTGGCGCTGAACCCTCATGCCCGCGACCGGGTGGCCGATCTGGTGGCCCGGTCGCAACCCCTGTTTGCGGCCCATGTGCCGTCCGAAGGCACTCTCTGAAAGGAGCTACCCATGGTCCAGTTCACCCTGCCCAAGAACAGTCAGATCCGCGTCGGCAAGACCTGGCCCAAGCCCGAGGGCGCAACCAACGTCAAGAAGTTCAAGATCTATCGGTGGGACCCCGAGACCGGCGAGAACCCGCGTCTGGACACGTATTTCGTCGATCTGGACAAGTGCGGGCCGATGATGCTGGACGCCCTGATCAAGATCAAGGCAGAGATCGACCCGACCCTGTCCTTCCGTCGGTCCTGTCGCGAGGGGATCTGCGGGTCCTGCGCGATGGTGATCGACGGCGGCAACAAGCTGGCCTGCATCTTCGGCATCGACGAGGTCGAGGGCGACGTGGCGATCTATCCGTTGCCGCACATGCCGGTGGTCAAGGACCTGGTGCCGGACCTGACGCATTTCTACGCGCAGCACGCGTCGGTGAACCCCTATCTGCAGACCAAGACGCCGACCCCCGGCAAGGAGTGGAAGCAGTCGATCGAGGACCGCAAGAAGCTGGACGGACTGTACGAATGCATCCTGTGCGCCTCCTGTTCGACGGCCTGCCCGTCCTACTGGTGGAACGGCGATCGGTACCTGGGGCCGGCCGCGCTGCTGCACGCCTATCGCTGGATCATCGACAGCCGCGATGAGGCCACGGGCGAGCGTCTGGACGAGCTGGAGGATCCCTTCAAGCTGTACCGCTGCCATACGATCATGAACTGCACCAACACCTGCCCCAAGGGGTTGAACCCCGCCAAGGCCATCGCGTCGATCAAGCACATGATGGTGGAACGCGCGGTCTGACTGCGTCCCGCGACGGCGGGCGGGGGGCCAGCCCCCCGCACCCCCCGCCAAGGGGACGTGCCGTCCCCTCGGGCTCCCCTGCGGCAGGGCGGACATGCAAAGACGGCCCGGAGAGCAATCTCCGGGCCGTTTTCGTTTGGTGGTGCCTTAGCCTTCGATGCGGGTGAAGTCGGCGATTTGGCGACCAGCCTCGCGGATGCGGCTGAGCAGGTTCAGGCGGTTGCGCCGGACGATCTGGCTGTCGGTGTTGACCTGCACGGCCTCGAAGAACGCGTCGATCGGCGTGCGCAGGGCGGCGATGGCGGTCATGGCTGCGGGGAAATCCTGCGTGGTCATGGCGTGGCGGATCGCCGGTTCGGCGGTGTCCAACGCGGTGAAGAGGGCACGTTCCTCTGCGGTCTCCGCGAACTTGACGTCGGCGCCGAAGCTGTATTCGACGCCGTCTTTTTCCTCAGCCTGCGCCAGGATGTTTCCGGCGCGTTTCAGGCCTTGGGTCAGGTTGCGGCCGTCCTCGGTCGCCAGCATCGCGTTCAGCGCGGTGGCGCGGTTCACCACCTGCACGAGGTCGTCGTTGCCCTCCTGCGCCAGCACGGCGTCGATGATGTCGTGGCGGATGCCCTGATCGCGAAGGTAGACCTTGAGGCGGTCGTGGAGGAAGGCGTTCAAGCTTAGCTTTTCCTCCTCGTCAAACTTCCAAAAATGAAGCGTGACGCGACGCCCGTGCTCCTTAGCGAGTGCAACAATGTCATAATTTGCGCGGATCTGTTTTTGCGAGCCTCGGTCTATTACACGTCCACCTTCTTGTACTTCACTATAGGTATCCGGCAGCAAACGGAGGCTGTGTGCCATAACTACCTCACTCACGCGGATGCGGATGTTGTTGCTCAAGATCAGCCTGATAACACCCAACGCCGCCCGACGCAGCGCATAGGGATCCTTCGATCCCGTCGGCTTTTCGTCGATGGCCCAGAAGCCGGTCAGCGTGTCGATCTTGTCGGCCAGCGCCACGGCGACCGAGACGGGCGCAGTCGGCACCGCGTCGGAGGGGCCGAGGGGGGAGTAGTGGTCGCGGGCGGCGTCGGCGACGGCCTCGGGTTCGCCGGCCTCCAGCGCGTAGTAGCGGCCCATCGTTCCCTGCAGTTCGGGGAACTCTCCGACCATGGCCGAGCGCAGGTCCAGCTTGGCCAGGCGCGCGGCGCGTTCGGCCTGATCGGGATCGGCGCCGACCAAGGGCGCGATCTCGCGGGCCAGGGCCGCGATGCGTTCGATCCGGTCGGCCTGCGAGCCCAGCTTGTTGTGGAAGGTGACCGAGGACAGGCCCGCGGCCCAGGCCACCATGCCCGATTTCGCCTCGCGCAGGTCGTTTTCCCAGAAGAACGCCGCGTCGGACAGGCGCGCGGCCAGGACGCGCTGGTTGCCGGCCAGGATCGTCGCGCCGTCGTCGGGCGTCTGGATGTTGGCGACGGTCACGAACCCTTCGATCCGGCCCGTTGACGGATTGCGGGCCGAGAAGAACTTCTGGTGCTCCTTCATCGAGGTCTGCAGAACCTCGGGGGGCAGGGCCAGGAAGCGGTCCTCGATCACGCCCATCAGGGGCACGGGCCATTCGACCAGGCCCGCGACTTCGGCCAGCAGGGCGTCGTCGGGGACGATCTGCCAGCCGCGGGCAAAGGCCAGGTTGTCGGCCTGCGACCGGATCTCGGCGGCGCGCTCCTGGGTGTCCAGCATCACGCGGGCGCGGCGCAGCTTGGCGGCATAGTCGTCAAAGCCGCTGACAGTGAACACGTCGGGCGCCATGAAGCGATGGCCGCGGGTGGTGTTGCCCGCTGCAATGCCGTCGACGGTCAGCGGCACGACGGTCGCGCCGGCCTCGTCCGACAGGATGCACAGGATCGAATGCAGCGGGCGCACCCACCGCAGGCCGCCCGTCCCCCACCGCATGGACTTGGGCCAAGGGAAATTGCGGATCGTCGTCTCCAGCACCTCGGCCACGATGTCGGCGGCGGGGCGGCCGGGCTTGGTGACGGTGGCGTACCAGACCTGGCCCTTCTTGTCGTCGCGGGCCTGCAGCTGGTCGCGGGTCAGGCCGGTGGAGCGCAGGAACCCCTCCAGCGCGGCATCGGGGGCGTCGGTGCGGGGGCCCTTGCGGTCCTCATGCGTGGTGGGGCTGGCGGCGGTCAGGCCCTCGACCGCCAGCGCAAGCCGGCGCGGCGTGCTGAAGGCGCCGGCGCTGGCATAGGTCAGGCCGGCCTGAACCAGGCCGTCGGTCACCAGGCGCTTGATGTCCTCGCGCGCGCGGGCCTGCATGCGGGCGGGAATTTCCTCCGAGAAAAGCTCGATCAGCAGGTCGGGCATCAGTCCATCACTCCGCGTTCCGGGGTCTTGTCGTTGTATTGGTGCCAGCCGTAGACGCGGCCGTCGGGATAGACGGCCAGCACGCGGTCCACGTCGGGGCGGATCTCGCTGACCGACAGCACGGCGCGGGCGGCGCCGCTTTCCAGGTCGCCGCCGATCCGCGCCGCGTCGAAGCAGGCGAACCAGCCGGGTGCGTTCAGGGGCGTGGCGCCGCCGAAGGGCAGGGCATCGGCGGGAACCGTGTCCACCGTGGCGCAGGCACGCCAGCGCAGCGGGCTGCTGTCGGCGTCGATCCCCTCGAACCCGGTCAGGGTCAGGGGTCGTTCGCCGGCACGGGTGGTCACCGCGATGGCGGCATCGGGGCCGTTCGGGTCGATCGGGTCATAGTACAGGTATTCCTGCGCGTACCACATGCCCGCGCCCGCGGCAATGGTGCTGCCCAGCAGGGCCAGCGCCGCGACCTTGCCCCAGTTCACGCGGGCGACCCCGCCGCATCGGTGGTCAGGAACAGGTCGGCGCAGCCCTTGGCCAGCGCCCGAACCCGGCCGATATAGGCCTGGCGTTCCGTGACCGAGATCACACCGCGCGCATCCAGCAGGTTGAACAGGTGGCTGGCCTTGATCGCCTGGTCATAGGCGGGATGCGCCATCGGGATGGTGCGGCCCGCGCCGTCGGTGCGGTCGGCGGCCAAGATGCGGGCGCATTCGGCCTCGGCGTCCTTGAAATGCTGGAACAGCATGTCGGTGTCGGCCTGGTCGAAGTTCCAGCGCGAATATTCCTGTTCGGTCTGGCGGAAGATGTCGCCATAGGTCAGCGCGATCGGGCTGTCCGGGTCGTTGAAGGGCATGTCCATCACGTGTTCCGCGCCCAGCACGTACATGGCCAGGCGTTCCAGGCCATAGGTCAGCTCTCCGGAGACGGGGCGGCAGTCATGACCGCCGACCTGCTGGAAGTAGGTGAACTGGCTGACCTCCATGCCGTCGCACCAGACCTCCCAGCCCAGGCCCCATGCGCCAAGCGTAGGCGATTCCCAGTCATCCTCGACAAAGCGGACGTCATGGACCATCGGGTCAAGGCCGATGGCGCGCAGGCTGCCCAGATACAGCTCCTGCAGGTCGGGGGGCGACGGTTTGATGATGACCTGGAACTGATAGTAGTGCTGCAGGCGGTTGGGGTTCTCTCCGTACCGGCCATCGGTGGGGCGGCGCGACGGCTGGACATAGGCCGCGGCCCAGGCCCGCGATCCAAGAGAGCGCAGCGTGGTCCCGGGGTGGAACGTCCCGGCGCCCACCTCCATGTCATAGGGCTGCAGGACGGCGCAGCCCTGGCCTGCCCAATAGGTCTGCAGCGCCAAGATGATCTCCTGGAAACTGCGGGGTCGGTTGGGGCTGGTCATCGGGCCATCCTTTTGCGTAGATCGGGCAAGGCGTCTTCTAGGCGCGCGATGCAACAGGGTCAATGAAGGCCCGACGGCGGGGGGACACCCGCGACAGGATGGACAGGATGACGACGCCTCTGCGCTTGGTGATGGGACTGGTCCTGGCGGGGGCGCTGCCCGGTGCGGCGCTGGCCCAGGGCGCGGTGATCCGGCTGGAGGCCAAGCGCGATCCCCAGGCGGCGGCGCAGGCGGCGCAGGGATGGGCCGACCGGTTCGACGGGGTCGTGACGCTGGCCCTGCCGGGCGGCTGGACGGGGATCGCCATCGGGCCGCTGCCCGAGGATCGCGCCGGGCCCCTGCTGGAGCGGCTGAAGCAGGCCGGCAAGGTGCCCCAGGACGCGTTCGTCAGCACGCCCGCGCCGGGGACCGCGCTGATGCCGGTGGGTGATGCCGCGGCGACGGCCCCGGCTGTGGTGGCCCCGCCGCCGCCCGACGCCTATCTGCGGCTGGAATCGGTTCAGGCCGAACCCGAGGCCCGCGCCGCGCTGGCGCGGATCCGGGCCGATTTCCCCGAGGCCGGGCTGTGGCGTCTGCCCGACGGGTGGTTCGCGTTGGCGCTTGGCCCGGTGGCCGAGGATGCGGCCGCGGCCTGGCTGCCGGTGCTGGCCAAGGCCGACATGATCCCGGACGACGCCATGCTGGCCCGCGCCGCCGATCTGGGCGAGGCGCTGGACGCGGGCCAGGCCCCGGACCTGCCCGCGCCCGGCGCGCCCGAACCCCTGCCGCCGCTGGACCAGGTCCAGCGCGCGTTGCGGTGGGCGGGGCGTTACGACGGCCAGATCGACGGCAAGGACGGTCCCCGCACCCGCGCCGCGATCCAGGCCGAGATCACCCAGACCCGCGCCTCGACCGATCCGGGCACGGCGCTGCGGCTGCTGGCGGAACGCCGTGCGGCCTGGGCCGAGGCGCAGGGGCTGGCACCGCTGGTCGACGCGGCGACCGGGCTGACGGTCACCGCCCCCCTGCGCGCGCTGACCTTCGACCGGGCCGAACGGGCGCTGTCGATCTATGGTCCGAAGGACGGATCGGGCGCGGCGCTGATCCTGTTCAGCCAGCCGGGGGGCCAGCAGGAGCTGCTGGATCTGGCCGGTCTGGTCACGGCGCTTGGCTGGGTGCCCCGGCCCGATCGCGTGGTCAAGCCGGGCCACGTGACCCTGCATGGCGCGAATGACGCCCATATCGGTGCCGCCGAAGGCTGGGTCCGCGATGGCCGGGCTGAAGGCTTCGTGCTGATCTGGCCGGCGTCGGACGCGGAAACCCAGACCCGCCTGCAGGCGGAACTGAGCGACAGCCTGACCCGCCACGGGCCCGGCGCGAATGCCGGCGCCGCGCCCACCGCGCTGCCCTAGTCGCGCCAGAACCGCGGCAACAGCAGGACCAGGACCGACACCAGCTCCAGCCGGCCCAGGAACATTCCCACGGTCATCAGCCACTTGGCCGAGGTCGGAAATTCCGCGATCGAGCCGTTGCGCGTCACCTCGGGGCCCCAGACCGGGCCGATATTCGCGATGGCGGTCCAGGCGGCGGTCAGCGCGGTGCGCGGATGCAGGCCGGTCAGCGACAGCCCCACGATCAGCAGGCCGAAGGTCAGGAAGAACAGCGTGAAGAACGCCATGACCGAATCGACCACGTCCTGTTCTAGCGGCTGGCCGTCATAGCGCAGCGGGTAGACGCGGTGGGGCGAATGCATCCGGCGGATCTGGGCGCGCACGGCCTCGAACAGGACCAGATAGCGGAAGACCTTGACCGAACAGCCGGTCGATCCGGTGCAGCCGCCGATCAGCCCGCAGATCACCAGGATCATCAGCGGCAGATGGCCCCACTGCGTCACGTCGGTGGAGGCGAAGCCGGTCCCCGAGAAGGTCGAGATGACGTTGAACACGGTCTCCCGCAGCATCTCCTCGGGGTGGCCGGTCTGGCCCAGCCACAGGACGCGGTACAGCAGGATGATCACGCAGGCATAGCCGATCCAGCGCAGATAGGCGCGCACCTGGATGTCGCGCCACAGCGGTTTCGCCTGGCCGCGCATCAGCTGGACCATGCGGATGAACGGGATCGACGCCAGCACCATGAAGATCGACGACGCCCATTCCGCAGGCCCCAGGAACGCCCCGAAGCTGGCGTCGTAATTCGAGAAGCCCCCGGTCGAGATCGTGCTGAACGCCTGCACGACGGCGTCGAACCCGGTCAGGCCCAGGATCAGATAGGTGATGATGCAGGCCCCGGTCAGGATCAGGTACAGCTGCGTCATCTCGGTCGCGATCTGGCCGGCGCGGGGCAGGACCTTGCCAAGCGTGTCAAAGCCTTCCGACCGGAAGAACTGCATGCCGCCGACCTTCATCACCGGCAGGAAGACCATCGCCACGACGACGATCCCCAGGCCCCCGGCCCAGTGCAGGATCGCGCGCCACAGGTGGATGCCGCGCGCCAGCGAATCCAGCTGCGGCAGGACCGTGGTGCCGGTGGTCGTGAAGCCTGACATCGATTCGAACATCGCGTCGGTGAAGGTCGCGTTCGGCGCGCCCAGCATGAAGGGCAGGGCGCCGAACAGGGGCAGGACCAGCCAGATCCCCGACGTCAGCAGGAACGCCTGATGCAGCGACAGGTGGTCATAGCGCCCGGCCGTCGCCACCGCCACGAAGACGCCCGCCGCCATGGTGATCACCGCCGATTGCAGGAACACCATCCAGTGCGGGTCGCCATGCCACCAGTCGACCACCATCGGCGCCAGCATCATGCCACCGATCGCGGTCAGGATCTTGCCGATCGGATGGGCAACGGGACGGATGTCGATCATCGCTTCTGGTTGCCGCGCCCCCGCGCGCCCGTCAAGTGGCCGCGGCGGTCGCGGCCCCTTGAATGGTCGCCGATGGCAGGTTACGTTTTGTTCAACTTGTCATCGGAGGGCGTGTGTTATGACGCCCAAGCGTCCTGCGGGTGCGGACGCGTTCCCGAGAAATACGGTCGAGCCGTCGGGCACCCGACAACCTGATGAAGGGGCGCTGTATGCTGCCCTGGATTTGGGAACGAATTCTTGCCGGATGCTGATTGCCCGACCGACGGGCAGTCAGTTCCAGGTCGTCGACAGCTTCTCCAAGCCGGTTCAGCTTGGTCAGGGGCTGGAAGCTTCGGGACGCCTGTCCCGCAGCTCGATGGCGCGTACCGTGCACGCGCTGCAGGTGTGCAAGCGCAAGCTTGATCAGCACAAGGTGCGCAACATGCGCCTTGTGGCGACCGAGGCGTGCCGGCGCGCGCGCAACAGCCGCGATTTCCTGCGCACGATCCGGCGCGAGACCGGCCTGCCCATCGAGATCATCGGCGCCGAGGAAGAAGCACGGCTGGCCGTCATCAGCTGCGCGCCGCTGGTCAGCCACAAGACCGAGACGCTGATGGTCGTCGACATCGGCGGCGGATCGACCGAGCTGGTCTGGATCGACCTGGAGGATGTGGAGCCCAAGGAGCGGCCGCGCGCGATCATGCGCCTGTCGGACGGCTTCGGGAACCCGCAGCCGGGCGGCGCCCGCGTGGTCGACTGGATCAGCGTGCCGTTGGGCGTCGCGACGTTGCGCGACCAGTTCGCTGATGTCGAGGACGACCAGGGCCGCTTTGCGCTGATGTCGTGGTTCTTCGAGGAGGCGCTGGCGAATTTCACCCCCTATGCGGACGGATCGCCCGACGAGGGATTCCAGATCATCGGCACATCAGGGACGGTCACCACGGTGGCGGCCAGTTTCCTGGGCCTGCGCCGCTATGACCGGACCAAGGTGGACGGGCTGGAGATGACCAGCGACCAGATCGACCGGGTGATCCATTCCTATCTGCAGCTGGGCCCCGAGGGGCGGCGCACGGACCCGCGCATCGGGCGCGAACGGCATGCGCTGATCATGTCGGGCGCCGCGATCCTGCAGACGCTGATGCGGGTCTGGCCCACGAACAAGCTGTCGGTCGCGGATCGCGGCCTGCGCGAGGGGTTGCTTTATGCCCAGATGGTGCGCGATGGGGTGCTGGCGCCGGAAGGTTTGAACGGAGTGGCATGAGATGACGAAGACACCGACCAGCCGGGACGGCAAGACCAGCGGCCGCGGTGCGCGCGATCTACGCGTGCGGGTGAAATCGGCCAAGGGGCGCAAGCTGTCCTCCACCCTGTGGCTGGAGCGGCAGCTGAACGACCCCTATGTGGCCCGCGCCAAGCGCGAGGGCTACCGCGGGCGCGCGGCCTACAAGATCCTGGAGCTGGACGACAAGTACCGCTTTCTGGTGCCCGGCGCGCGGGTGCTTGACCTGGGCTGCGCGCCCGGCGGCTGGTGCCAGGTGGCGGTGGCCCGTGTGAACGCCCTGGGCACGAAATCGGGCAAGAAGGTCGGGCGCGTGCTGGGTCTGGACCTGCAGGAGGTCGATCCGATCGCGGGGGCCGAGATCCACGTGCTGGACTTTCTGGAGGACGGGGCCGACGACAAGGTCAAGGCCTGGCTGGGCGGACCTGCGGACGTGGTGATGTCCGACATGGCGGCGGCGTCGTCGGGGCACAAGAACACCGACCACAACCGGATCGTGGCGCTGGTCGAGGCGGCGGCGCAGCTGGCCTTCGACGTGCTGGAGCCGGGCGGCACTTTCGTCGCCAAGGTCCTGGCGGGCGGTGCCGAGACCGACATGCAGACCATGCTGAAGAAGAACTTCACCAAGGTCGCGAACGTGAAACCCCCCGCCAGCCGCAGCGATTCGTCCGAGAAATTCGTGGTGGCCACCGGGTTCAGGGGCCGCGAGACCCCCGCCGAAGACTGAGCACCCTTGCGTCCCGCGACGCCGGGGGACTGGCCGTCCCCCGGACCCCCTGCTGGGCGCCCGGCCTAGTCCTGGGGTGGGGCGTTTCGCATCTGGCTGCGGTACGCCTCGGGCGTGCGGCCGGTCGCAGCGGCGAAGGCGCGGGTGAAATGGGCGTGGCTGGCATAGCCAAGGTCCTGGGCCAGGCGCGGAACGGGTCGGTCGGTATGGCGCAGCAGTTCGGCCGCGCGGTCCACCCGCAGTTCATGCAGCAGGTCGATGGCGCGATGGCCCCGCGCCTCGATGCAGGCGTGGTCCAGATGGGTCAGCGTGGTGCCCAAGTCCTGCGCCAGATCGGCCAGGGTCCGGCACGACCCCATCTCGACCGCGGCCAGCGCCAGGAAGCGGTCGACCAGCGGGCGATCGGTGTGGACCGCGCCGGAATCGGTCCGGTGATCCCGCGGCGGGTCCAGACGCGACAGGCGCAGCGACAGCATGTTCAGATAGCAGCCTAGGGTGCGGTGATCGGGGCTGCGGGCGGCCTCGGCCATCAGTTCGGCCAAGGTGGCCGACAGCAGCGCGGCACCGCTGCCCGCGCATCCCGCGACCACCGAACGGGGCAGGGGCGGATCGACATGCGCGGTCAGTTCGGGCGCGATCAGCAGCACCTGACCCTCTGCCCCGTCCAGCGGGCGGGCGGCGAAGGCGGTTCCGGCGGGGACGAAGCGGACGTCGCCTGCGGCCAGAATGCCGCCGCTGCGCGGAAAGTCGATGCGCATGCGCCCTTCGGTCACCCAGATCAGCGCATGGTCGGGGCGCGTGCGCGGCTGGACGGGCACAGGACGCCCGCCCCAGGTGAAGGCGCCTGCAGGCAGCAGGCGAAGGCTGGCCTGTCGCGGCCCGAACCGGTGCGTGGCGGGCGCCACGCGGACGGACAGCGCCTGCGGAACGGCCACGCGGTCCGCGGTCCTTGCCCGCTGCACGGGCACGGGGGCGGTGCCTTCGGTCTGCAGGTGGGGACTGTTGACGTCGATCTGGCCGCCTTGCCCGCGGATGCCCCGACCAAGCGGCGCCAGCCGGGTCGGCGTGAACGGAAACCCCTTGGTCCAGTCAGAGCGATCCCATACCGACATGACACCCTCCCACATCACGGATCCTATCGGCGGATTATCGCCGATCTGTGGGAAAACTCAATGAACGCCGTATGGGTTTCCGGGAATTAGATCGTGATCAGCCCGGCGTTGCCCGCCTGCCACATCTGCCAGTCGCGCATCCGGCCGCGGAACCAGACCCGCTGCGCCTTGGCATATTGCCGTGAGGCGATGATGGCGCGTTCGGTGGCCTCGGCCAGGGTCGCACGACCCTGCAGGTGGGCGACCAGGTCGGGCGCGCCGATGGCCTTGGCCCATTGCGCGGCCGGGTCCCACAGGGGCAGCATCGCGCGCACCTCCTCCAGGGCGCCCTGTTCCAGCATCGCGTGAAAGCGCCCGGCGATCCGGTCCGCCAGCCAGTCGCGGTCGCTGGTGATCAGCACGCGCTGACAGTCGTCGGGCGCCAGCAGGGGCGGGGGCGTGTCGCCCTGCCAATCGGCGATGCCGCGGCCGGTGGCGGTCAGAACCTCCCACGCGCGCTGGACGCGGACCGGGTTCGCAAGATCGATCTGCGCCCGGGTGAGGGGGTCCAGTTCGGCCACCATCGCGGCCAGACCGCCGCCAGCGATGCGCGCGTCGGCCGTGGCGCGGATGGCGGGGGGCGTCGGCGGGATCTGCGCCAGCCCGCGGGTCAGCGCGGTCAGGTACAGGCCCGTGCCGCCCACCACGATCAGCCGCCCCCGCAGCGCCGCGACCTGGCGCAGCCAGTCGCCGACCGACCAGGCGGTGCCCGGCGCGACATGGCCGTAAAGGGCGTGGGGCGCCTGTGCCAGGTCGGCGGCGGACGGGCGGGCGGTCAGCATCTGCCAGCAGGACCAGACCTGCAGGGCATCCGCATTGACCACCGTGCCGCCCTGTGCCCGCGCGACCGCCAGTGCCAGCGCAGATTTGCCGCTGGCGGTGGGTCCGGCGATCAGCAGGTGGCGGGCGGCGTCGATCTGTGTCAGGTCAGGGTCACGCATGGCCGATCCGGGCAGTTGATCCGGCAGCCCTTTTGCGACATTTAACGGCGCGATGAAAGCAGCCGGCGACAGGAGCCCCCGATGACCACCGAAGTCCCCAAGCAATATGGCCGCGTGATGCTGAAAATCTCGGGCGAGGCGCTGATGGGCGATCAGGGATACGGCCTGCATCCCCCCACCGTCGCCCGCATCGCAAGCGAGGTCGAGGCCGTCCAGGCGATGGGCGTCGAGGTCTGCATGGTCATCGGCGGCGGCAACATCTTCCGCGGCCTGCAGGGCAGCGCCCAAGGGATGGAGCGGACCACCGCCGACTATATGGGCATGCTGGCGACGGTCATGAACGCGCTGGCCATGCAGTCGTCGCTGGAAAGCCGCGGCCTGCATTGCCGCGTCATCAGCGCGATCCGCATGGACGAGGTCTGCGAGCCCTACATCCGTCGCCGCGCCATCCGCCACCTGGAGAAGAAGCGGATCGTGATCTTTGCCGCCGGCACCGGCAACCCGTATTTCACCACCGACACCGCAGCCACCCTGCGCGCGTCGGAGATGAATTGCGAGGCGATCTTCAAGGGCACCAAGGTCGACGGCGTCTATGACAAGGACCCGGTCAAGCATGCCGACGCCAAGCGTTACGGCAATGTCAGCTATGACGAGGTGCTGCAGAAGCATCTGGGCGTGATGGACGCATCGGCCATCGCGCTGGCCCGCGACAACAAGCTGCCGATCATCGTCTTCTCGCTGGACGCGCCGGGCGGGTTCCGGTCGATCCTGGAAGGCCGCGGCACCTATACGCGGGTCCACAACTGACATGACCACCAGCCTGCGGGGCCGCGTCGACGGCTTCATCCACGGACCCCGAGCCCAGGGCGTGATCACGGCCGTGATCCTGTTCAACGCGCTGATCCTGGGGCTGGAGACCTGGCCGCGGGTGATGGCGGCGGCCGGCCCCGTGCTGATCGCGCTGGACCGGGTGTGCCTGGCGATCTTCGTGATCGAGATCGGGCTGAAGCTCTATGCCCGCGGGCTGCGGTTCTTCCGCGACGGCTGGAACGTGTTCGACTTTATCGTCGTGGGAATCGCCGTGCTGCCCGCGACCGAGGGTCTGTCGGTCCTGCGCGCCATGCGCATCCTGCGGCTGCTGCGCATCGTGTCGGTCACGCCCCGCCTGCGCCGCGTGGTCGAGGGATTCCTGTCCGCACTGCCCGGCATGGCGTCGGTCTTCCTGCTGATGGGTATCATTTTCTACATTTTCTCGGTCATGGCGACCAAACTGTTCGGGCCGACCTTTCCGGACTGGTTCGGGGACATGGGCAATTCGGCCTATTCGCTGTTCCAGATCATGACGCTGGAAAGCTGGTCGATGGGCATCGTGCGCCCGGTGATGGAGGTACACCCGAACGCCTGGCTGTTTTTCCTGCCTTTTATCCTGGTCACCACCTTTGCGGTGATGAACCTGGTGGTGGGTCTGATCGTGAATTCGATGCAGGAGGCCCACCAGGAGGAAGGCACCGCCGCGACCGAGGCCTATCGCGACCAGGTCCTGGCCCGGCTGGCCCAGATCGAGGCGCGGCTGTCCGCGGGCGAACCCCCGCGGAACGATCCCTGACGGGGCCGAAAAGCGGGCAAAGGCTTTGCCAAGCTGCGGCATTCCCGTTACAAGCGAAAAAAATTCAAAGCAGAGGCAGTCCGACAATGGCTGAGGACATCGAGATCGATATTGACGACCTGGAGCGCCGCATGAAGGGCGCGATGGAAAGCCTGCGGGGCGAATTCGCCAGCCTGCGGACCGGCCGGGCCTCGGCCTCGATGATCGAGCCGGTGCAGGTCGAGGCCTATGGCCAGATGACCCCGATCAACCAGCTGGGCACCGTCAACGTGCCCGAACCGCGCATGGTCACGATCAACATCTGGGACAAGGGCATGGTCAACAAGGTCGAGAAGGCCCTGCGCGAAAGCGGCCTGGGGATCAATCCGCAGACCAATGGCACGATCATCATGCTGCCGATTCCGGAACTGAACGAGGAGCGTCGCCGCGAGCTGACCAAGGTCGCCGCGCAATACGCCGAGAGCGCCCGCGTCTCGATCCGTAACGTCCGCCGCGACGGCATGGACCAGGTCAAGAAGGGCAAGGCCAACGGCATGCCCGAAGACGACCAGAAGCTGTACGAGACCGAAATCCAGTCCCTGACCGACCGCATGATCGCATCGGTCGACGAGGCGCTGACGGCCAAGCAGGCCGAAATCATGCAGGTCTGATCCGACGATGGCGTGGGGCTTGTCGAGAGCTGCCGAAACTGGGGGGACGACCCGTCCCCGCCATGTCGCGGTCATCATGGATGGCAATGGCCGGTGGGCCACCGAACGCGGCTGGCCGCGTCTGGTCGGTCACCGTCGCGGGGCCGAGCGGGTCAAGCAGATCGTCCGCGCCTGCCCCGACCTGGGGGTGGACTGGCTGACCATCTATGCCTTCTCGACCGAGAACTGGAAGCGCTCGACCGAAGAGGTCCTGGGCCTGATGAAGATCTTTCGCCGCTATATCCAGCGCGAGGCCGAGGACATGTCGGCCGAGGGCGTGCGGATGCGCTTCATCGGTGAACGCGGCCGCCTGGACCGCAAGCTGCAGGACCTGATGGCCTCGATCGAGGCGCGGACGGCGGGCAACACGCGGCTGAACCTGACGGTCGCCATCAACTATGGCGGCCGGGACGAGCTGGTCCGTGCCACCGGGCGTCTGGCCGAACGCATCGCCCGCGGCGACGTGATCAACCCGACCGAGGCCGACCTGGCCGATTGCATGGACACCGCCGGGCATCCGGATCCCGACCTGGTGATCCGCACCTCCGGTGAGACGCGGACCTCGAACTTCCTGCCCTGGCAGGCGGCATATTCGGAATACGAATTCACGCCGACCCTGTGGCCCGACTTCACCCCCGATCACCTGGCGACGATCCTGGACCGCTTCGGCCTGCGCGACCGGCGCTTTGGGGGCGCATGACCTCAGCACGGCATTCCGCCGGGTCCGTGCCCGGCGCTGGCGGTCCCGGCAAGTCGGGCGGCAAATGGGGCGACCTGTCGCGTCGTGTGGCGTCTACCCTGGTCCTGCTGGGCATCGGCGTGATGCTGGCGGTGGCGCAGGGACCGTGGCTGCGCCTGGGCATGGCGGTCATCTCCGCGATCACCTTCTGGGAGCTGGCGGCCATGACCGGCTGGCGCAACCCGGCGCGGCACGTGACGCTGTTCGGACGGTCGCGCCCCATCGCGCTGGCCGCGATCGCGGGCGTGTCGCAGGCCTTTGCGCTGACCGGCATGCCCTGGGCGTGGGTGGCGCTGGCCGTCCCCATCCTGCTGGGCCTGCCGGGCGCGGCGCGGCGCGACCGCGCGACCTATACCCTCTTCGGCATCGCGATCCTGATCGTGGCCTTCGGCCTTGTTGGGTTTCGTGAGAATTACGGCCTGAACTTTGTCCTGTGGTTGATGGGGGTCATCATCATCTCGGACACGGCGGGGTATTTCTTCGGCCGCATCCTGGGTGGGCCCAAGTTCTGGCCCGCGCTCAGCCCCAAGAAGACCTGGTCGGGCACCATCGCGGGCTGGATCGGGACCTGCCTGTTCGGCGCGATCCTGTGGATGGCGGGGCAGGGCGACGCGACGCTGATCTGGGTGTCGCCCATCGTCTGCCTTGCCGGGCAGATGGGCGATCTGGCCGAAAGCTGGCTGAAACGGCGCGCGGGGGTCAAGGACAGCTCGAACCTGATACCGGGGCATGGCGGGTTCATGGATCGTTTTGACGCAGTGACCGGGGCGGTCCTGGCGACCATGCTGATCGGGTTTCTGACGAAACTGCCCGTGGTGAACTGACCGATGCGACGCATTTCCATCTTCGGCGCGACCGGGTCGGTCGGCGCGAACGGCGTCGATCTGATCCGCCGCGATCCGCAATCCTATCAGGTCGTGGCCCTGACCGGCGGGCGCAACATCGCGCGGCTGGCGCAGATGGCGCGCGATCTGCGCGCCCAGATCGCGGTCACCGCGCATCCTGAACTGCTGGACGACCTGCGGACTGCGCTTGCCGGGACCGACGTCCAGGCCGCCGCTGGCGAGGCCGCGCTGATCGAGGCCGCGCATCGGCCCGCCGACTGGATCCTGTCGGCCATCGTCGGCGCCGCGGGCTTGGCACCGGGTCTTGCGGCGCTGTCGCAAGGCGGTGTGCTGGCCTTGGCCAACAAGGAATCGCTGGTCTGCGCGGGCGCGCTGCTGCGGGATACCGGCGCGCGGTCGGGTGCCACGATCCTGCCCGTCGACAGTGAACATTCCGCTTTGTTTCAGGCGCTTGGGTCCGACAAGCTGGAATCCGTCAAGGATGTGACCATCACCGCATCGGGTGGCGCGTTCCGCGATTGGCCGCTGGAGCGGCTGGCGGCCGCGACCGTGGCCGAGGCCTCGACCCATCCGAACTGGGCGATGGGTCAGCGGATCACCATCGACAGCGCCTCGATGTTCAACAAGGCGATGGAGGTGATCGAGGCCAAGGAGTTCTTCGGCCTGACCGCCGATCGCATCAAGGTTCTGGTCCACCCGGAATCGATCATTCACGCGATGGTCACCCATCATGACGGGGGCACCATCGCCCATCTGGGCGCCCCCGACATGCGCCACGCGATCGGCTATGCGCTGCACTGGCCCGAACGGCGGCCGCTGCCCGTGGCCGCGCTGGATCTGGCCGCGCTTGGCAGCCTGACCTTCCGCGCCCCCGACGAGACGCGCTGGCCCGCCCTGCGCCTGGCGCGCGAGGTGATGGCCGCGGGCGGGGCCGCAGGCGCGGTCTTCAACGCCGCCAAGGAGCAGGCGCTGGACGATTTCATCGCCGGACGGATCCGCTTTACCGACATGGCCCCCCGGGTCGAGGCCACGCTGGAGGCGCTGTCCGCCCAGCCCGGCTTTGCCCGCGATCCCGAAGACCTGCCCGCCGTCCTGCACTGGGACGGCCTGGCCCGACGAAAGGCCGCCCAGTGATCGACGCCTTTGCCCAGACCGCCGGCACGCTGCTGGCCTTCGTCACCGCCCTGGCGGTCATCGTGACCGTCCACGAATACGGCCATTACATCGTCGGCCGCTGGTCGGGCATCCGGGCCGAGGTGTTCAGCGTGGGCTTTGGCCCGCGCCTGTTCTCTCGCCGTGACCGTCGCGGGACGCTGTGGCAGGTCGCGGCGCTGCCGCTTGGCGGCTATGTGCGGTTCCTGGGCGACGACAACGCGGCTAGTGCCGGGCCGGGGCGCGCCGTCGATCCCGCCCTGCGCCGCCAGACCTTGCAGGGCGCGCCGCTGTGGGCGCGGTTTGCGACGCTGCTGGCGGGGCCGGTGTTCAATTTCGTGCTGTCGATCCTGGTGTTTGCGGGCTTCGCGATCGTTCAGGGCCTGCCCGTGGACGAGGTGCGCGTGGGCGCCGTCAGCGAGGCGCCGCCCGCCATCGTCAACGACCTGCAGCCCGGCGACCGCATCCTGGCCCTTGGCGGCCAGCCGGTCGCCACCTGGCGCGACATCGGCGCATTGACCGAAACGCTGCCGGTGGCCGGGCAGCAGGACTGGCAGGTCGAACGCGACGGCCGGACGCTGACCGTGACAGGCCCCGACCCGATGCCGGCGCGCATCGGCGGCGTGGCGCCGCGCAGTGCCGCGGCCGATGCCGGCATGCGCGCGGGCGACGTGGTGCTTGCCATCGACGGCCAGCCGGTCACCCGCTTTACCCAGATGCGCGAGGCGGTCGAGGCTGCCGAGGGCCGGCCCCTGGCCCTGCGCCTGTGGCGCCCCGGCACCGGAGAGCTGGACGTGACCCTGTCGCCCAAGCTGTCGGACCTGCCCGCCGATGGCGGCGGGTTCGAGCAGCGCTGGCTGATCGGGGTGACGGGCGGCGAAAGCTTCTTCTCGCCCCAGACGCGCAGTGCCGGGCCGCTGGAGGCGCTTGGCCTGGGCGTCGGGCAGACCTGGGGGATCATAACGTCGTCGCTGACGGGGATGTGGGCGATGATCTCGGGGCAGATCGGTACCTGCAACCTGGGCGGCGCGATCAGCATCGCGGAAAGCACCGGCCAGGCGGCCAGCGCGGGCGGCGCGAACTTCCTGTGGTGGATTGCGGTCCTGTCGGCGGCGATCGGGTTCCTGAACCTGCTGCCGATCCCCGTGCTGGATGGCGGCCACCTGATGTTCTACGCCTACGAGGCCGTCCGCGGACGCCCGCCCTCGGACAAGGCGCTGAACCTGCTGACCGCGATCGGCATGGCGGCGGTCCTGTCACTGATGATTTTCGGGCTCACGAACGATCTTTTCTGCCCTTGATGCGCTTGCGGTTTTGACAGCCCCGCCCCGATGGGGCTACAGACCATAGGCAAAACGACAGCCCGAACCGGGCGCGTGCAGGCGGATACAAGAGGGGCCATCATGGAACGGAAACTGGGCAAGGGCGCATTGGCGCTGGTGACGTCCCTGGCGATCGCGGCGCCAATCGGAATGATCCCGCAGCAGGCCGCCGCCGTGGTCTTCGGCAGCATCCAGGTTCAGGGCAACCAGCAGATCGAGACGGGCGCCGTGCTGTCCACGCTGGCCCTGCCGCAGGGCCAGGACCTGAGCCCCGGCCAGATCAACGACGGCCTGCAGCGCCTGCAGAATTCCGGCCTGTTCGAGACGGTCGAACTGATCCCGCAGGGGTCCACCCTGGTCGTCCGCGTCAGCGAGTATCCGATCGTCAACCAGATCACCTTCGAGGGCAACCGCCGCCTGAACGACGAGCGTCTGGCCGAGATCGTCCGCAGCCAGTCGCGCCGCGTCTATCAGCCCAGCCAGGCCATCCAGGATGCCCAGGCCATCGCCCAGACCTATGCCGCCGAAGGGCGCCTGGCCGCCCGCGTCGATCCGCGCATCATCCGCCGCAGCGGCAACCGCGTCGATCTGGTCTTCGAGATCCGCGAAGGCAACGTCACCGAGATCGAGCGCGTCAGCTTTGTCGGCAACCGCGCCTATTCGGACCGCCGCCTGCGCAACGTGCTGGAGACCAAGCAGGCGGGCCTGCTGCGGACCTTCATCCGCCGCGACACCTTCGCGCCCGAGCGCATCCCGCTGGACGAACAGCTGCTGACCGATTTCTATCGTTCGCAGGGTTACGCCGATTTTCGCGTGCAGGGCGTGGCGCCCGAAATCGCGCGTGAACGCGATGCGTTTTTCATCACCTTCAACATTTCCGAAGGGCCGCGCTATCGCTTTGGCCGGGTCGAGACCATCTCGGAGATCCCGGGCGTGGACGCGTCGCTGTTCGCCGAGCAGAGCCGTGTCCGGCGCGGGTCGTTCTACAACCCGTCGGTCATCGACACGTCGATCCGCCGGATGGAGACGATCGCCATCCAGCAGGGCCTGAACTTCGTCAACATCGAGCCCCGCGTCACCCGCAACCCGGAAAACCAGACGCTGGACCTGACCTTCGCGCTGACCCGCGGCCAGCGCGTCTTCGTCGAGCGCATCGACATCGAGGGCAACACCACGACGCTGGACCAGGTGATCCGCCGCCAGTTCACCACCGTCGAGGGCGACCCCTTCAACCCGCGCGAGATCCGCAATTCGGCCGAACGCGTGCGCGCGCTTGGCTATTTCGCGGATGCGCAGGTCCAGACCCGCGAGGGCAGCAGCCCCGACCAGGTCATCGTCGGCGTCAATGTCGAGGAACAGCCGACCGGGTCGCTGTCCCTGGGCGCCAGCTATGGCGTCAATTCGGGCGTGGGCTTCAACATCGGCCTGACCGAGCAGAACTTCCTGGGCCGCGGCCAGACCCTGGGCCTGCAGCTGCAGACCGCGACCGACGACCGCGCCGCCGGGGTCACCTTCATCGAGCCGTTCTTCCTGGGCCGCGACCTGCGCTTTGGCTTCTCGGCCAACTATACCGAAACCGAGGGCCTGAATTCGGATTTCGATACACGTCAGATCCGCATCCAGCCGTCGCTGGAATTTCCGATCTCGGCCAATGCGCGGATCGAGCTGCGCTACCGCATCTCGGAGGACAAGCTGTCCAACGTGACCGAGGACAGCTCGGCCCTGCTGATCGCCGAGGAGGGCACGCGCCTGACCTCGTCGCTTGGCTATACCTACAACTGGGATTCGCGCCGCACCGGGCTGGACCCGCTGACCGCGTACCGGTTCCGCTTCTCGCAGGATTTCGCGGGTGCGGGGGGCGACACCAAGACGATCATCACGACCGCGCTGGCCGGCGTCGAGAGCACCGCCTGGCGCGAGAGCGTGACCCTGCGCGGCGAGGTCGAGGCCGGGGCGATCTATACCTATGGCGATTATTCGACCTGGATCCTGGACCGCTTCCGCACCGGCAACCGCGTCCGCGGGTTCGAGCCGAACGGCATCGGGCCGCGCGACCTGGCTGCGGTGAACGAGGACGGCCTGGGCGGCAACTTCTACTGGGCGGCGCGCGGCGAGGCGCAGTTCCCCATCGGCCTGCCCGAGGAATACGGCATCCAGGGCGGTCTTTTCGTCGATGTCGGCTCGCTGTGGGGTCTGGACCGGACCATCGGCACCGGCGGCGTCCCGGTCGATGACGACATGTACACGCGCGCCGCGGTCGGTGCGTCGATCTTCTGGACCACGCCCATCGGTCCGCTGCGCTTCAACTTCTCGCAGGCGCTGCAGAAGGAAGACTATGACCTGGAACAGAATTTCGACCTGACGATCCAGACGAACTTCTGATGCCGGTCCTTCGGACGGGACTGGGGCTGGTGGCGGCGGCGCTGATGGCGCTGCCCGCCGCCGCGCAGGATGCGACGGTGCCCGACATCCCGGCGCCCGAGATCCCGCCGATCGCCACGCCGCCCGTCCTGCCCAACAGCACGATCCCCAGCCCCGAGGAGGCGGCCGAAAGCGCGCCGATCCTGACGCTGGACCAGGAGGTTCTCTACCTGTCCTCGGCCTGGGGTCTGCGCGCGCAGGCCCGGCTTGAGGCCAAGGGCGAGGAGGTCACCGCCGAGAACGACCGCCTGACGCAGCTGCTGTCTTCGGAGGAGGCGCGCCTTACGGAGCAGCGCAGCACGCTGCCCGCGGCCGAATTCCGCGAGCTGGCCGAAAGCTTCGACATCCGCGCGACGCGCATCCGCCGGGAGCGCGCGCAGGCGGTCCAGGACCTGAATGCCTGGGCCGAGGCCGACCGGGCGGCCTTCTTTCGGGCCGCGCTGCCGGTGATGGGTCAGGTGATGCAGGACCGGGGCGCCGTGGCGGTTCTGGACCGGCGCACGATCTTCGTGTCGCTGGACGCGATCGACGTCACCGAACAGCTGGTCGCGGCGCTGGACGATCGCATCGGCGACGGAGAGGGGGTCGTGCCGCTGCCCGAACCGCCCCCGTCCGAGGATGCGCCCTAGGGCAGCCGTGCGATGCGGTCGTGGATCATGTCGAACAGCGCGTCGCGGTCCACGTCCTTGAGGAACAGCGCGTTGGGCGTCCGCCCGCTGACGCGCCACCAGTCTGCGACGGTCATGCCGGTGGTCCAGCGCCCCTCGATCTCGATCTCGACGTTGATGTGGCGGCCCTGGAACAGGTCGGGGTCCAGCAGCCAGGCGATGGTGCAGGGATCATGCAGCGGCGCGCCGAGGCTGCCGTATTTCGCGGTGTCGAAGCGTTCGAAGAAGTCGGTCCAGCCCGCGACGGCCGGGCCGCAGCGGCCGGGCAGGGCGCGCATCGCCTCGACCCAGGCCCGGTCGGTCAGCGCCTTGTGCGTCACGTCCAGCGGCATGACGACCAGCGGCACGCCCGCGGCGAACACCTCGGACGCGGCCTCGGGATCGACATAGATGTTGAATTCGGCCGCGGGGGTGATGTTGCCCACCTCGAAATAGGCGCCGCCCATCAGCACGATCTTCTGCACGCGTCCGATGATGTCGGGGGCGCGGCGGAATGCCTCGGCGATGTTGGTCAGCGGGCCGATGGGCACCAGCGTCACGGTGCCCGCATCATGGGTGCGCAGGGTCTCGACGATGAAATCGACGCCGTCCTGCGCCTGCAGGGGCAGGGTTGGCGCGGGCAGCTCGATCCCGTCCAGACCGGTCTTGCCATGCACGTGTTCGGCCGTCACCAGATCGCGCGACAGGGGCCGGTCGCGGCCGGCAAAGACCGGCACGTCGGTCCGGCCCGACAGTTCGACCACCTTGCGGGCGTTCACCTCCGTCAGGGCCAGCGGCACGTTGCCGGCCACCGCGACGATGCCCAGGACCTGCAGTTCCGGAGAGGCCAGTGCCAGCAGGATGGCCACCGCGTCGTCCTGACCGGGGTCCGTGTCGATGATGATCTTCTGTGCCAAACCGCGTCTCCAAGGCTCACAAGCGGCGATGATTGCGTCAGCAACGAAAAAGGCGCAAGCCCGCGCCTGCGCCTTTTGAGGACATCTGTAAGTTTCCTTGCGTCGGGGGTTGGGGCCCCGACGCAAGAAGCCGTCACCCGTCGAAGTTGACGCGCTCGATCAGGTCCAGCGCCTGCGGGCGCAGGTCCGAGATCTCGGTCAGCGTCAGGTCGTCGGCGGTGAAGTCGCCCCAGCTGGCCACCAGCTCGGACCGCTCGACACCCTCGGTCACGGGGAACTCGTTGTTGGTTTCGGCATAGATGCGCTGTGCCTCTTCGCCGGCCAGGAACTGCATCAGCTGCAGGGCCGCGTCGCGGTTCGGCGCGGACTTGGTCATCGCCACGCCGGACACGTTCACATGCGTGCCGCCATCCTCGAAGGTCGGGAAGACGATGCGGACCGATTCGGCCCACTCCTTCTGCTCGTCATCCTTCAGCATCGCGCCCATGTAATAGGTGTTGCCCAGGCTGATGTCGCATTCGCCGGCCCAGATCGCCTTGACCTGGTCGCGGTCGCCGCCCTCGGGACGCTTGGCCAGGTTCGACTTGACGCCCTCCAGCCAGGCGACGGTCTCCTCCTCGCCGTGATGGGCCAGATAGGCCGCGGTCAGCGCGACGTTATAGTCGTTGGTGAAGCTGCGGGTGCAGATGCGGCCTTCCCATTTCGGATCGGCCAGATCCTCGTAGGTGGTGACCTCTCCGTCGGCCACGCGCTCCTTGCTGGCATAGACGATGCGGGCGCGGGTGGTCAGGGCGAACCACTGGTTCTCGTCGTCGCGCAGGCCGGCGGGGATCGCCTCCAGCGCCGGGTCCTCGACCGGCTGCAGGACGCCCGCGTCCTTGACCTCGCCCAGGCGGGCCACGTCGACGGTCAGCACCAGGTCGGCGGGCGAACGGTCGCCCTCGGCCTGCAGGCGCTCGACCATGCCCTTGTCGACGAAGGCCACGTTGACCGGAATGCCCGTCTCGGCGGTGAAGGCGTCGATCAGCGGCTGGATCAGCTCGGGCTGGCGGTGCGAATAGACGTTCACTTCCTGCGCCAGGGCCGGCATGGCGGTGGCACCCAGCAGCGTGGCGATGATCAGGGGACGCATGTTGACTCCTTTGGTCAGAATTCCCGCGTCTTGTGGCAATTCCGACCGAACCTGTCAAGCAATGCGGTGGATTGACCCCGACGCGGCGCCGGGCTAGGGCGCGGTCATGGCACGCGCACCCCTTTTGCAACTCTCCGAGATCTCGCTGACCTATGGCGGCGATCCCATTTTCGAGGGCCTGTCCCTGAACGTTCAGCCGGGCGACCGCGTCGCGCTGGTCGGTCGGAACGGGTCGGGCAAGTCCACCCTGATGAAGGTGATGGCAGGTTTCGTTGAACCCGACCGGGGCGAGGTGGTCCTGGCCGCCGGCGTCTCGACCGGCTACATGGAGCAGGACCCGGACCTGTCGGGCTTCGAGACGCTTGGCGAGTTTGCCCGCGACGGGTTGGAGCCGGGCGAGGATTACCGCGTCGACATGGCCGCCGAGGGGCTGAAGTTCGACCCCGACCGCCCCGTGGCCACCGCATCGGGCGGCGAACGCCGCCGTGCCGCGCTGGCCCGCCTGCTGGCGCAGGCGCCCGAACTGATGCTGCTGGACGAGCCGACCAACCACCTGGACATCGAGGCCATCGGCTGGCTGGAGGACCATCTGTCCCAGACCCGTGCGGGTTTCGTGCTGATCAGCCACGACCGCGCCTTTCTGCGCCGCCTGACCAAGGCGACGCTGTGGATCGACCGTGGCCAGGTCCGTCGGCAGGAACGGGGCTTCGAAGGCTTCGAGGATTGGCGCGAGGCGACCTGGGCCGCCGAGGATGACGCCCGCCACAAGCTGGACCGCAAAATCAAGGCCGAGGCCCGGTGGGCCGTCGAGGGCATCAGCGCGCGCAGGAAGCGCAACCAGGGCCGGGTCCGCGCGCTGGCCGCCCTGCGGGCCGAGCGCAGCAGCCAGATCCGCCGTCAGGGCACCGCCGCAATGGCGTTCGACAGCGGCACCACCAGCGGCAAGAAGGTGGTCGAGGCCACCGGCATCGCCAAGGCCTTCGGCGACAAGACCATCCTGCGGCCCTTCGATCTGCGCATCCAGCGCGGCGATCGCATCGCCTTTGTCGGCCCCAACGGCGCGGGCAAGACCACGCTGATCAAGATGCTGACCGGAGAGATCGCCCCCGACCAGGGCACGGTCACGATGGGCACCAACCTGGAGATCGCGGTCTTTGATCAGGCCCGCGCCGCGTTGAACCCCGACCAGACGCTGTGGGAATCGCTGACCGGCGACCCCGAGATGCGCGTGTCGGGCCGCGCCGATCAGGTGATGGTGCGGGGCCAGCCCAAGCATGTCGTGGCCTATCTGAAGGATTTCCTGTTCGACGACGCCCAAGCCCGCGCACCCGTCCGCAGCCTGTCTGGCGGCGAGAAGGCGCGTCTGCTGTTGGCGCGGCTGATGGCGCGGCCGTCGAACCTGCTGGTCATGGACGAACCGACCAACGATCTGGACGTCGAGACGCTGGATCTGCTGCAGGACCTGCTGGGCGAATATGACGGCACCGTGCTGCTGGTCAGCCACGATCGCGATTTCATCGACCGGGTGGCCGACACCACCGTGGCGATGGAGGGTGACGGCCGCGCCACCGTCTATGCCGGCGGGTGGAGCGATTACCAGGCGCAGCGCGGCGAGACCGTGGTCGAGGAACCCGTCGCGGTCGCCAAGGCCGCGCCGGTGACGGAAAAGCCCAAGGCCGCGCGCGATGGCCTCAGCTTCACCGAACGGCACCGGCTGGACGCGCTGCCCGGCATCATCGCAAAGCTGGAGGCGGAGATCGCCAAGCTGTCGGAATTCATGTCCGACCCGACGCTGTTCCAGACCGCCCCGGCCAAGTTCGAAAAGGCCAGCCTGGCTCTGTCCGAACGCCAGGCCGCCCTGGCCGATGCCGAGGAGGAATGGATGTCGCTGGAAGAAAAGGCCGCCGTCTAGGCGGCCTCCCCCTCGCTGCGGGCAAGGTGGTTCTGCAGCCAGCCATGGGCGAAGGCGATCTTGTGCCGGACCGGCACGGTCAGCACGAACGGGTAGAGGTCGCTGTTGTCCAGCGCGCGATTGATATCGTTAACCGCGATGGTGATCTCGGCCGCGATGTTCAGCAGGCGATACGGATCGGTCTCGGAATAGGGGTGATAGTCCGGCGGCACCCCCGGCATGTCCAGATGAGTGCTGCAGAAGCTGTCGGCCACGTCCGTCAGGTGCAGCAGGTGGGCGACCGTCTCGGCCCAGTCCTCGTGCGGGTGCGAGGTGGCATAGCTGGTGATGAAATCGCCTGCCGGGTCGCGCGGATCGGCATAGTGGTTCTTGAGGGCCTGGGCGTAATCGGCCCGCTCGTCGCCGAAGACGGCGCGGAAGGTGGGCAGGAAATCGGGCAGGACCTTCAGGCGGTCGAACAGGAAATGCGCGATCTCGTGGCGGAAATGGCCGACCATCGAGCGGTACTGCTCGCCCAGCTTCAGCTGGCGTTTCAGGCGGATCAGCTCGTCCGCCTCGGTCACGTTGATGGTGATCTCTCCGTTGGCATGGCCCATGATGATCTGCTGATCGCGCCCGCCGGTATGTTCCGACAGCATCAGGAACCGCGGACGCCGCCCGGGATCGGCCGGGGTGAACCAGTCCCATTCCGCAAGGTTGGCCAGAACCCACCGCTTGGCGCGTTCGGCGCTGGCCAGCAGGCGCTGGTTGTCGCCGATGTTCATCACCGGCACGACATGCGACATGGCGCAGGACGCGCAGAAGCCGCCCGGAACCTCGGCCGCCCAGTTGCAGGCGATGCGCAGGCGGTTGGCGCAATGGGGGCCGTCCGCCACCATCCGCCGCAAGACCGGCGCATAGACCAGTGGCTCTCCGCACAGACAGATCAGATTGTGGAAATAGGCGCGCGTGCCGCAATGCGGGCAGGAGAAGCGTTGCATCAGCTGGGGTCCGGTCCTGTCAGTGGCAGGGTACAAGCCCCGCGGTGCCGCAGGGTTCCGCACCATCGCACCAGCCTTGACAGGCGGGCCCGGATCGGGCAAATGCAGCGCACCGGCAGGGCATCCGCCCTTGGCCGGTCGATTGTTTTTAACGACACCCGCACAAGGGTGCGCCGTCCGAAGGCGGGGTTCGCCCCCCAACGCCGACATTGTCGGGGCCGCAGGACGCGGTGATGAAGGAAGAAAGCGATGTTCGCGGTTCTGAAAACTGGCGGCAAGCAGTACAAGGTGCAGGCGGGCGACGTCCTGCGCGTTGAAAAGCTGAATGCCGCGGCTGGCGATACGGTCCAGTTCAACGATGTGCTGATGGTCGGCTCGACCCTGGGCGCGCCCCTGGTCGCCGGTGCCTGCGTGCAGGCCACCGTGATCGAGCAGATCAAGGCCGACAAGGTCATCACCTATGTCAAGCGCCGCCGCAAGCACAGCTCGCAGCGGACCCGCGGTCACCGCCAGCAGCTGACGCTGCTGCGCGTCACCGACGTGCTGGACAAGGGTGCGGACAAGACCGGCGTCAAGACCGCCGTCGGCGCCCGCACGAAGGTCGAGGCCGCCGATGCGCCCGCCAAGACCAAGAAACCGGCCAAAGACGCCGCTGAAGCCTAAGGAGAACGACCCATGGCACATAAAAAAGCAGGCGGTTCTTCCCGCAACGGCCGCGACAGCGCGGGACGCCGTCTTGGCGTCAAGCTGTTCGGTGGCCAGGCCGCCATCGCGGGCAACATCATCGCACGTCAGCGCGGCACCACCTGGTGGCCGGGCGTGAACGTCGGCATGGGCAAGGATCACACCCTGTTCGCGCTGACCGACGGCCATGTGAGCTTCAAGAAGGGCCTGAAGGGCCGGACGTTCATTTCGATCGTCCCCGCCGAGCTGGAAGCAGCCGAGTAACCTTAGCGTAATATTCTGATGCTAAGGGGGGATCGGCGAGAGCCGGTCCCCCGAACCGTTTTATCGTCACATTTATTGATCGGTTTCTTGGGGAGGAAACATGGTGATGTCTGCACCCATGCGCGAGGGGAGTCGTCTGGACGACCTTGCGCCCGTCTTGGCCGATGGCCCGGCCCAGCCCGTGATCGCGACAGAGCGCTTCACGCTGCGACCGCTGCGCGCCTCTGATGCCGGCCTGATCGAACATTACACCGCCGACCGACGCGTGGCCGAAGGCACGCGCGCCATCCCCCATCCCTTGCCCCGCGGCGCCGCCGAGAGTTTCGTCGCCCGCTCCCTAGCCGCGGATCGGTCCGAGGATGTCTGGGCCATCGACGGGTCGGACCACAAGCTGGCCGAACTGCTGGGCGTCGTGTCGCTGACCCGCATGGAGGGGTCGCAGTCGGAACTGGGCTTCTGGATCGGCGCGGGCTTCTGGAACACCGGCTTCGCGACCGAGGCCGTGGCGGCCCTTGTCGCGGCGAACCCGCACGGGGCACGGACCCTGTTCGCCGAGGCGTTTCAGGACAATCCGGGATCGGCCCGGGTGCTGACCAATTGCGGCTTCGTCTATCTGGGCGATGCCGAAAGCTGGTCCGTCGCGCGGGGCGGCCGGGTGCCGACCTGGACCTATCTGCGCAAGATGGCCTGAACGACTGCCTGATATGTCCTGTCCCGTCATTGCAAAGCGGGGCAGGCGGCCTAGATCAAGGGAATGACACAGCATCTTCCCTATTCCGTTCTCGACCTGTCGCCGGTTCCCGAAGGGTCCACGGCGCAGGACGCCATCCGCAACACGATCGACCTTGCCCAACATGCCGAGGGCTGGGGCTATCACCGCTTCTGGTTGGCCGAGCATCACAACATGCCCGGCATCGCCAGCGCCGCGACCGCGGTCCTGATCGGACTGGTCGCACAGGCGACCAGGACGATCCGCGTGGGGGCGGGCGGCATCATGCTGCCCAATCACGCGCCGCTGACCGTGGCCGAGGCCTTCGGGACCCTGGCCACGGCCTTTCCCGACCGCATCGACCTGGGCCTGGGCCGCGCGCCCGGGGGTGACGGCGCGGTGATCCGCGCCCTGCGCCGCGATCCGATGGCCGACAGCTTTCCGCAGGACGTGGTCGAGCTGCTGGACTATCTGGGCCCTGAACGCGCGGGCGCGGCCGTCCGCGCGCTGCCCGGAGAGGGGACGAACATCCCCGTCTGGATCCTGGGCAGCAGCCTGTTCGGCGCGCAGCTGGCGGCGCATCTGGGCCTGCCCTATGCCTTTGCCAGCCACTTCGCGCCCGAACAGCTGGAACAGGCGCTGAGCATCTATCGCGAACGGTTCCGACCCTCGCCCTGGGGGCAGAAGCCCTATGCGGTGCTGGCGGCGAACGTCTTTGCCGCCGACGACGCCGGAGAGGCCGCCTATCTGCGCACGACGATGCAGCTGGCCTTCGCGCGCCTGCGGACCGGCCAGCCCGGCAAGCTGCCGCGCCCGGTCCGCGACATCGACGCCGAGATCGGCGCGCAGATGCGCCAGGCCGTCGACGGTGCGCTGCGCATCAGTGCCGTGGGCGACCGCGAGCGCGTCCGCGACCAGCTGTCGCGTCTGGTCGAGACCTATCGCCCCGACGAGGTGATCCTGACCGGCCAGATCCACGATCACACGGCCCGGCTGCGCAGCTTCGAGATCGCGGCCGAGGCGGCATCGTCCCTGCCGCCGGTCCGGAAGGCCGCCTGAGACCCCGCCATGCAAAAGCAAAAGGCCCCCGAAAGGGGGCCTTTTTTTCATGTCGCAGGTGCGCTGGATTATTCGCGGTTACCCATGAAGGACAGCAGGAACATGAACAGGTTCAGGAAGTCCAGGTACAGCTTCAGCGCGCCCATGATGGCGGACTTGCCCAGGAAATCCGCACCCGACCCCTGCATCTGCAGGTAGGTGTTCTTGATGTTCTGCGTGTCATAGGCGGTCAGGCCCGCAAAGATCAGCACGCCGATGACCGAAATCGCGAACTGCATGGCCGAGGAGGCGATGAAGATGTTCACGATCGACGCGACGATTAGGCCGATCAGGCCCATCAGCAGGAACGTGCCCCAGCCCGACAGATCCTTCTTGGTGGTATAGCCCCACAGGGACAGGCCCGCGAAGGCGATGGCCGTGACCAGGAAGGTCTGGACGATCGACACCCCGGTATAGACCAGGAAGATCGAGCTGATCGAGACGCCCATCAGCGCCGCGAAGGCGTAGAAGACCCCGGTCGCCGCCGAGACGGACAGCCGGTTCAGGGCCGCGCCGAAGGCGAACACCATCAGCAGCGGCGCGAACATGATCACCCAACGCAGCGGCGAATTGTACAGCGTGTTGGCCACGGCCGGGTTGGTCATGGCGGCGGTCGCGGTGCCATAGGCGGTCGCGGCGGTTACACCCATGCCGACCGCCATCAGCCCATAAACCTTGTTCATGTAGGCCCGCAGGCCCTGGTCGACCGCCGCCGTGCGGTGGCCTACGCCCTGCGCGGTACGGTACGTGTTGTAATCTGCCATCGATGTCTCCCTTGGAAGGCATGCCGACGCAGTGCCGGCTTGGGTCCAATATCGGTGGAAAGGCGGGATTTTTCAATGCCGCGCTTGGCTCAAATGCGTCGGGATCACAGCGTGATGACCACTTTGCCGACGCTGCGCCGCTCTCTCAGCATGACGTAGCCCTGGGCCAGATCGTCCAGGGGCAGGGTGGCGCCCGCGACAGGGTCCAGCCGGCCCGCGCGGAACAGGTCGAACAGCGCGTCGATGCTGTCCCGCAGCGCCTGCGGGTCCAGCCCGCGATAGCCGCCCCAGTAGAAGCCGTGGATGGCGATGTTCTTGACCAGCGCATGGTTCAGCGGCAGCACCGGGGGGCGACCGCCGGCAAAGCCGATGACCAGAAACCGCCCGCCGGGACGCAGGGCGCGGAACGCAGCCTCGCCCGGTTCGGCGCCCACGGGGTCATAGACCACGTCCGCGCCGCCAAGATCGCGCAGCGCCGCGCGCAGATCGGGGCAGGTGGCGCTGTCGATCACGTCGGATGCCCCCGCCTGGCGGACCACCTCGACCTTGTCGGCGCCGCGCGCGATGCCGATCACCCGCGCGCCCATCGCGACGCCGATCTGCACCGCGGTCAGCCCGACCCCGCCCGCGGCCCCCAGAACGACCAGCGTCTGTCCCGCCTGCAGCGCGCCGCGCCCGGCCAGGGCCAGATGACTTGTCCCATAAGCCACCTGAAAGCCCGCCGCCTGTTCCAGCGTCATGGCGTCCGGAATGGCCTGGACGGCCCCCGGATCGACCGCGATCACCTGCGACATCGTGCCCGGTGCCGAAACGACCACGCGTGTGCCGGCAACCAGGCCCGATCCGGCGGGTGCCGAGAGGACGGTGCCCGCCCCCTCCAGCCCCGGCACGAAGGGCGGATCGGCCGGTTCCTGGTACTGTCCCTTGGCCTTGAGCAGGTCGGCAAAATTCAATGCCGCCGCGCCCATGCGCAAAAGCACTTGATCGGGACCGGCCACGGGGGGCGGAACATCCCGGATCACCGGGTCCTGCCCCAGGGCCGAGATGAAGGCTGCGCGAATCATTTGTGACATGTATTGTGGCCCTCGGATGTTGTCTGCACGTTCGCATCCCCGCTGGCCAAGTCAACGCGATGCCGATATGGCCGCAAGGACACCCCTGGACCTGTCTTTATGGTCAGGAAAGCCCCGATTAACCAAGTTGACACTCGAAAATTGTGCCTTTCCGGGCTAGAGCATCCTGAGATTGCAAAAGGTTGGGGCAATGAAGCATAGTGTAGATGTTCACGTTGGTAAGCGTATCCGCCATCGTCGCTGGATGATTGGCATGACTCAACAGCAACTCGCCGACAAGGTCGGCATCAAGTTCCAGCAGATCCAGAAGTACGAGACCGGCATGAACCGCGTCTCGGCCTCGCGTCTGTGGGACATCGCGCGGGCGGTCGACGTTCCGGTCAGTTTCTTCTTCGAGGGCCTGTCCGAGGGCGAGGTTCCCGGCGTGGTCGAAGGCGACATCTTCGCCGACAAGGAAGCGCTGCAGCTGGTGCGCGCCTATTACGCCATGCCCGAGGCGCAGCGTCGCCAGATCTTCGAGCTGGCCCGCGTCCTGTCCGACGCGGCCTGAAAGGCCTGACCGCCAGAAGGCGGATGACCCTGCCGCCGTCCCGCGCCGCTTGACCGCCGGACGACGGCCCCCTTTGACCGCTGGTCCCCCGGCGCATGACAGGCTACACCCGGCGTGACGACACGCAGGGGGCCGCATGCAGGACGCAGACCAGATCACCCGCACCGCGCATCTGATGGCAGACGCTGCCCGTCGGGCGATCCTGCCGTGGTTCCGCCACGCGGATCTGGCGGCCGACAACAAGCGGCCGGCCGATTTCGACCCGGTGACCCAGGCCGACCGCGATGCCGAACGCGCGATGCGCGACGTGCTGGCGCGCGAGCGGCCCGATGACGCCATCCTGGGCGAGGAATATGGCGCGACCCCCGGCACCAGCGGGCTGACCTGGATCCTGGATCCGATCGACGGCACGCGCGCGTTCCTGTGCGGGGCGGCCAGCTGGGGCGTGCTGATCGGCCTGTCCGACGGGCGGGACGTCATCTATGGCCTGATCGACCAGCCCTATGTCGGCGAGCGGTTCGAGGGCGGGCTTGGCCATGCCCGGCTGACCTCGGCCGCGGGCGAACGGGGGCTGCGCGTGCGCGGCGGGACGCCGCTGGAGCGCGCGACGCTGCTGACGACCTTTCCCGAAATCGGCACGGCGGCCGAGGCCACGGCCTTTCGCCGCGTGGCCGACCGGGCGCGGCTGACGCGATACGGGCTGGACTGCTATGCCTATGGCCTGCTGGCCCTGGGCCAGGTCGATCTGGTGATCGAGGCGGGGCTGCAATCCTATGACATCGCGGGTCCGCTGGCGGTGGTGCAGGCCGCGGGCGGCATCGTGACCGACTGGCAGGGCGGGTCCGCCGCCCAGGGCGGTCAGGTGATCGCCGCCGCGTCCGAGGCGCTGCACCGCGCGGCGCTGGATCTGCTGAACGGCTGACACGACAAGAACGCAGGGGGCAGCATGGCCGACGAAAACCGCGCGACCGAAACCGACGATCTGCTGAACCGCGTCGACGCGGCGGTCGAGGCCGGCGACCGCGCCGCACTGGACGCGGCCCTGGAGCCGATGCACCCGGCCGACATCGCCGACCTGATCGAGCGGCTGACCCCCGGCGACCGCCGCGCCTTCCTGACGCTTTACGCCGACGGCATCGACGGCGATGTCCTGTCCGAGATCGATGAATCCATCCGCGAGGAGGTGCTGGAGCAGCTGCCCCGCGCGGTCCTGGACGATGCCGTCCGCGAGATGGACAGCGACGACGTCGTCGACCTGGTCGAGGACCTGGACGACGCCGAGCGGGCGCTGATCCTGGCCGCGCTGGATGCTGGCGACCGCGCGGCGGTCCAGCAGTCGCTGGCCTATCCCGAATATTCCGCCGGCCGCCTGATGCAGTCCGAGGTCGTCACCGCGCCCGAGCATTGGACCGTGGCCCGTGCCATCCAGTTCCTGCGCGCCGAGGAATGGCTGCCCGAACAGTTCTATCACATCGTCCTGGTCGATCCGCGCCGCCATCCGGTGGGCTATGTCACGCTGGGTCGCCTGCTGGCATCGCGCAGCGACGCCACGCTGCGCGAGCTGGCCGAGGATAGCTTTCGCACCATCAGCGCCTTTGCCGAGGAGGCCGAGGTCGCCTATGTCTTCAACCAGTATCACCTGATCTCTGCCCCCGTCGTGGACCGCGATGACCGCCTGGTGGGCGTCATCACCATCGACGACGCGATGCAGGTCCTGGACGAGGAGCACGAGGAGGACATCCTGCGCCTGGCCGGGGTGGGCGACGAATCCAGCATCTCGGACAGCGTGATGCAGACGGTGCGCCAGCGCGTGCCGTGGCTTGCCACCAACATCGTCACCGCCCTGGCCGCCGCCAGCGTCATCGCCTTCTTCGAGGACGCCATCGCCCAGCTGGTGGCTTTGGCCGTGCTGATGCCGATCGTGGCGTCGATGGGGGGCAACGCGGGGACGCAGACGCTGACCGTCGCGGTGCGCGGCCTTGCGACGCGCGACCTCAGCCGGGCCAACGCCCTGCGCGTCGTCCGGCGCGAGGTCATCGTAGGGCTGACCAACGGGGTGTTCTTCGGGGTCATCATGGCTGCGATCACCTGGGTCTGGTTCCGCGATCCGGGTCTGGCGGCGGTGATCGGGTCGGCGATGATCATCAATCTGCTGGTCGCCGCGCTGGCGGGCATCCTGATCCCGCTTGGCCTAAACAAGCTGGGCGCGGACCCCGCGCTGGCGTCGGGAACCTTCGTGACCATGATGACCGACGTCATCGGTTTCCTAGCCTTCCTGGGGCTGGCCACGGCGGTGCTGCTGTGACCGCGGACAAGGCCCTGCTGCGCGCGCAGGCGCTGGCGGCCCGTGCGGCGGGCGGCGACGGGCAGGCCCTGTCGCGCCACCTGATCGCGACGCTGGCACCCCATGCAGGCGCGGTTCTGGCCGGATACTGGCCCATGCGCGACGAGGCCGATCCCCGCGCCGCGATGGCCGCGCATGACGGGCCGTTGGTGCTGCCGGTGGTGACCGGCAAGGCGCGCCCGCTGGTCTTTCGCCGCTGGCGCGACGAGGCGCTGGTGCCCGGACCCTTCGGCACGGCGCACCCGGCCGATTCGGCCGAGGTGCTGACGCCCCGCGTGCTGATCGTTCCGCTGGCGGGGTTCGACCGGCAGGGAAACCGCCTTGGCTATGGCGGCGGGTTCTATGACAGGACGTTGGAATTGCTGCGCAAATATGGTCCGGTGACGGCGATCGGGCTGGCCTATGCCTGCCAGCAGCTTGACCTGATCCCGGCCGAGCCGACGGACCAGCCGCTGGACCTGATCGTGACCGATGATGGTGTCCTGACGCCCATGCGCTGATTTCCGCCGGGCGTGGCAGATCTGCATCGGCTGTGTGCAACCGGGGGATGAATTGCGGATAAGCCTGTGGACAAGTCGTGGAATGCGGTCGGCAAGGGACTGTTCGGACGTGATTTTTGACGCCGTATGCCGCGTGCACCGCCTGTTCCTGCATGTCTCTGTGCGCGAATCTTGCACGCAGCCATGGGGCGGTCTGTCAACGGCCTTCGCGAGGCCGATCGCTAAAAAATTCGGTTGAAACAGCGTCGAAGCGGCGGCAGTTTGTGGGCAATCGCCAGTGTGGCACAAGATGTGGTGGTCCTATCGGGGGCGACCACAGGAACGTCGCAGCAGTCCTGATCTGACGGCCGTCCCCTGAGGCGGACGCGCCCTGCACGGGCGGATCGCGGCTGCGCGCAGGGGACCGGAAGGACAAGCAGGATGAAGATCGAGCGGCGCTTTACCACGGAAACCGGCGGGGCCTATGGCGGCATCGCGTTCACCACCACCCTCAGCGAGATCCGCAATCCGGACGGCACGGTGGTCTTTCGCAACGACGCGGTCGAGGTCCCCGAGGGCTGGAGCCAGGTCGCAAGCGACGTCATCGCCCAGAAGTATTTTCGTCGCGCCGGCGTTCCCGCGCGGCTGAAGCCCGTCCGCGAAAAGGGTGTGCCTGAATTCCTGTGGCGCCACGTTCCCGACCACGCCGCGATGGCCGACCTGCCCGAGGACGCCCGGTTCGGCGGAGAGACCAGCGCCGCGCAGGTCTTTGACCGCCTGGCGGGGGCCTGGACCTATTGGGGCTGGAAGGGCGGCTATTTCACCACCGAGGCCGATGCCCGCGCCTATCTGGACGAGATGCGCCACATGCTGGCCCGCCAGATGGGTGCGCCCAACAGCCCGCAATGGTTCAATACCGGCCTACATTGGGCCTATGGCATCGACGGGCCGGGGCAGGGGCATTTCTATGTCGATCACAAGACGGCCACGCTGACCGCATCGACCAGTGCCTATGAGCATCCCCAGCCGCATGCCTGCTTCATCCAGTCGGTCAGCGACGATCTGGTGAACGAGGGCGGCATCATGGACCTGTGGGTCCGCGAGGCGCGCCTGTTCAAGTACGGTTCGGGCACCGGCACCAACTTCTCGTCGCTGCGCGGCGAGGGTGAGCGGCTGTCCGGCGGCGGCAAGTCGTCGGGCCTGATGGGGTTCCTGAAGATCGGCGACAGGGCCGCGGGTGCAATCAAGTCGGGCGGCACGACGCGCCGCGCGGCCAAGATGGTCATCTGCGAAATGGACCATCCCGACATCGAGGCCTTCGTGAACTGGAAGGTGATCGAGGAGCAGAAGGTCGCGTCCCTGGTCGCCGGCTCCAAGCTGCACGAGCGTGAGCTGAACGGCATCTTCGCGGCGATCCGCACCGGCGGCGGAGAGGTCGATCCGGCCCGCAACGACGCCCTGAAGGCCGCGATCCGCAGCGCCAAGCGCGCGATGATCCCCGAGACCTATGTGAACCGCGTGCTGCAATACGCGCGCCAGGGCTTCGACAGCATCGAGTTCCCGACCTATGACACGGACTGGGATTCCGAGGCCTATGTGTCGGTGTCGGGCCAGAACTCGAACAACTCGGTCCGGGTGACGGATGCCTTCCTGCGCGCGGTGCGCGAGGATGCGCCGTGGGAGCTGATCCGCCGCACCGACGGCACGGTCGCCAAAACCGTGTCTGCGCGCGACCTGTGGGACCAGATCGGCCACGCGGCCTGGGCCTGCGCCGATCCGGGCATCCAGTTCCACGACACGGTCAACGCCTGGCACACCTGCCCCGAGGACGGGCCGATCCGCGGGTCGAACCCGTGCAGCGAATACATGTTCCTGGACGACACCGCCTGCAACCTGGCGTCCATGAACCTGCTGACCTTCTGGACCGACGGCCGGTTCGACGCCGACGCCTATGTCCATGCCAGCCGGCTGTGGACCGTCACGCTGGAGATCAGCGTGCTGATGGCGCAGTTCCCCTCGCGCGAGATCGCGCAGCGCAGCTATGACTTCCGCACGCTGGGGCTGGGCTATGCCAATATCGGCGGTCTGCTGATGAACATGGGCCTGGGCTATGACAGCGACCAGGGCCGCGCGATCTGTGGGGCGCTGTCGGCGATCATGACCGGCACGGCCTATGCGACCAGCGCGCGGATGGCGGCGGAACTGGGCGCGTTCCCAGGCCATGCCCGCAACGCCGACCACATGCTGCGCGTGATCCGCAACCACCGCGCCGCGGCGCATGGCACGGCGTGCGAGGGCGTGAACGTCGCCCCCGTGGCGCTGGACGCCGCGAACTGCCCGGATGCCGGCCTGGTCGAGCTGGCCCGCGCGGCCTGGGACGAGGCGCTGGCCCTGGGCCAGGCGCACGGCTTCCGCAACGCCCAGACCACCGTCATCGCGCCCACCGGCACGATCGGCCTGGTGATGGATTGCGACACGACCGGGATCGAGCCGGACTTTGCCCTGGTCAAGTTCAAGAAGCTGGCGGGCGGCGGCTATTTCAAGATCATCAACCAGTCGGTCCCGGCGGCGCTGGAGAAGCTGGGCTATGCGCCCGCGCAGATCGAGGAGATCGTGGGACACGCGGTGGGCCACGCCACCTTGGGCAACTGCCCCGCCATCAACCATGCATCGCTGGCCGGTCACGGCTTCGGCGCGGCCGAGATCGCCAAGGTCGAGGCGGCTCTGCCGTCGGCCTTCGACATCCGCTTCGTCTTCAACCAGTGGACGCTGGGAGAGGATTTCTGCCGCGGCACCCTGGGCATCCCAGCGGACAAGCTGTCGGACCCCAGCTTCGACCTGCTGCGCCATCTGGGCTTCAGCCGGGCGCAGATCGACGCGGCCAACGACCATGTCTGCGGGACGATGACGCTGGAAGGCGCGCCGCATCTGCGGGCCGAGCATCTGCCGGTGTTCGACTGCGCCAATCCCTGCGGCAAGACCGGCACGCGCTATCTGTCGGTGGAAAGCCACATTTACATGATGGCCGCGGCGCAAAGCTTCATTTCCGGGGCGATCAGCAAGACGATCAACATGCCCTCCAGCGCGACCATCGCGGACACGCTGGCGGCGTACGAGCTGTCGCACAGCCTGGGGATCAAGGCCAACGCCCTCTATCGCGACGGCTCCAAGCTGAGCCAGCCGCTGGCCAGCGCCCTGATCGAGGATGACGAGGAGGCCGAGGAGATCCTGGCCCACGGGTCCACCCACGACAAGGCCCGCGTCCTGGCCGAGAAGATCGTCGAGCGCGTCATCGTCAAGGAGATCGTCCGGTCGAACCGCGAGAAGCTGCCGCAGCGCCGCAAGGGGTATACCCAGAAGGCCATCGTCGGCGGTCACAAGGTCTATCTGCGCACCGGCGAATATGACGACGGCAAGCTGGGCGAGATCTTCATTGACATGCACAAGGAAGGCGCGGGCTTCCGGGCGATGATGAACAACTTTGCCATCGCCGTGTCGGTGGGCCTGCAATACGGCGTGCCGCTGGAGGAGTTCGTGGACGCCTTCACCTTCACCCGGTTCGAGCCGGCGGGCATGGTTCAGGGCAATGACAGCATCAAGAACGCGACCTCGATCCTGGACTATGTGTTCCGCGAGCTGGCCGTCAGCTATCTGGACCGCACCGACCTGGCCCATGTCGCCCCCGAGGGCGCGCGTTTCGACGAGATGGGCGGCGGCGAGGACGAGGGGCGCCCCAGCCAGCCGTCCGAACTGAAGTCGCTGACGATGCTGAAGCAGATCAGCAGCGCGGGCTATCTGCGCAAGCGGATGCCGCAGGACCTGATGGCGCTGCAGGCCGGCGTGTCGGTGACGGCCGTCACGACGGGCATGGCCACGGGGCTGGACCTGCGCGCCAAGGCCCGGATGCAGGGATACGAAGGCGATCCCTGCGGCGAATGCGGCAACTACACGCTGGTGCGCAACGGCACCTGCATGAAATGCAACACCTGCGGCGGCACCAGCGGCTGCAGCTGAGCATGGGTGGGGAATAAGTCGGCCCCCTGTGCCGTTTCCCTATCGACAGGCCCGACCCGTCGCAGCAGCAAGCGCGCACAGACGCGCGACGACTGACCCCCGTGCGCGGCCCCGTGCACGGGGGTCTTTTTCACGGCGATTTCAGGGCGTGACTTGACGCTGACGGCGCTTGGCCCTTGACTGCGGGAACGACCGGCTGCAACCGGCAGGAATGATGACAGGGCGGGGTTCGCCCAAGGGGTTTGCGATGACGATGATTACACCGGTGCTGATGGCGGGCGGTTCGGGCACGCGGCTGTGGCCCGTGTCGCGCAAGAGCTTTCCCAAGCAGTTCGCCGCCCTGACCGGGGACGAGACGCTGTTCCAGGCCTCGGCCCGGCGGCTGTCGGGCGCGGGATTCGCGGCGCCGGTGGTGATGACCAATTCCGACTTCCGCTTCATCGTGGCCGAACAGCTGGAACAGGCGGGCATCGCGCCGGGCCGCATCGTGATCGAACCCACGGGCCGCAACACCGCCCCCGCGATCCTGGCGGCGGCGCTGATGGTCGCCGCGGACGATCCCGACGGACTGGTGCTGGTGGCGCCGTCCGACCACGTGATCCCCGACGCCCAGGCCTTTGCCGCGACCGTGGCACAGGGTGCAGAGGCCGCGGCCCAGGGGCGCATCGTGACCTTCGGCATCACCCCCGACCGCCCGGAGACGGGTTACGGCTATCTGGAACTGGCCGGTGCCGGAGAGGGGCCGCAGCCCCTGGCGCGGTTTGTCGAGAAGCCTGACGCCGATCGGGCGGGCCAGATGCTGGCGGCGGGCAACTATCTGTGGAACGCGGGTATCTTCCTGTTCAGCGCCCGCACCATGATCGAGGCGTTCCGCGCCCACGCCCCCGCCTATCTGGAGCCGGTCCAGCAGGCGCTGGACCAGGCGCATCTGGACCTGGGCTTTTTGCGGCTGGCCAAGGCGCCCTGGGCCGGGGTCGAGGATCAGTCGATCGACTATGCCGTGATGGAAAAGGCCGACAACCTGACCGTGGTGCGGTTTTCGGGCCGCTGGTCGGACCTGGGCGGCTGGGACGCGGTCTGGCGCGAGGCGCTGAACCATGCGCCGTCGGATCACGGCGTGGTCACCGACGGCAATTCCACCGCGATCGACTGTCAGGACGTGCTGCTGCGGTCGGACAGCGACGATCTCAAGGTCGTGGGCATCGGGCTGCGCGACGTGATGGTGGTGGCGACCTCGGACGCGGTGCTGGTCGCCGACCGGGGCCGGGCGCAGGACGTGCGGCTGGCCGTGTCCGCGTTGAAGGCCAAGCGCGCCAAGCAGGCCGAGGCGTTCCCCCGCGACCATCGCCCCTGGGGCTGGTTCGAGACGCTGGCCTTGGCCGACCGCTTTCAGGTCAAGCGCATCGTGGTGAAACCCGGTGCGGCCCTGTCGCTGCAAAGCCATGTCCACCGGTCGGAACACTGGATCGTGGTGTCGGGCACCGCGCGGGTCACCGTCGACGACAGCGTGACCCTGGTGACCGAGAACCAGTCGATCTATGTGCCCCTGGGCGCCGTCCACCGGATGGAGAACCCCGGCAAGGTGCCGATGGTCCTGATCGAGGTGCAGACCGGCAGCTATCTGGGCGAGGACGACATCATCCGCTACGAGGATGTCTATTCGCGCAGCAGCGCCGACTGATCACATGCTTTCGCGGATCTGGGCGATGGTCTGGGCCACGCCCGCCCGCGGAACGCCGCGCAGCATCTGGTCGCCGATCACGAAGGTCGGCGTCCCCTGGATCGCCATCGTCTGGCCCAGCTCGTGGTTCTTCTGCAGGACCGTGTTCACCGCTTCCGTGTCCATATGCGCCATGATCGCGTCGGCATCGACGCCGATCTCTTCGGCTATGCCGCGCAGCGATTCATCCGTCGCGGGCGCGCGCAGGGCCATCAGCGCGTCATGGGCCTTTTTATAGGCCTCGTCCCCGGCGATCTGGTGGACCGAGATGGCAAAGCGGCTGGACAGTACGCTTTCCTCTCCAAGAATCGGAAATTCCTTCAGGATCAAACGAATGTTGCCATCTTCCTCGACCGCGTCATGGACCTCGGCGTTGAACTGGCGGCAGACCCCGCAGCGATAGTCGATGAACTCGACCATGGTCAGGTCGCCGTCCGGATTACCGCCCACCCAGCTGTGCCCATCGTCGAACAGCGCGTCGCTGTTGGCCTCGACCAGCTGCAGGTCGGTCTGCGCCGCATCCTGGGCCTGGCGGTTCTCCAGCACGTTGATCGATTCGATCAGCACCTGCGGGTTCTCCATCAGATAGTCGCGCACCGCCTCTCCGAAGGCGGCCTTTTCATCGTCGGTCATGGCCGAGATGTCGAAGGCCATCGCGGGCGCGGACAGGGCCAGGCTGGTCCCCAGGAAAAAGGCGGCGGTCAGGCGTGTCATGGGGCATTCCTTGGTCTGATGTGGGCGACAGCTTGGACCGCCGCGTCCGCGATGGCAAGAACGCCCCCGACACGGCTGCGTGACGGCACGCCCCCGCCTAAAGGCTGGAGCGTGCCGCCGTCCCGCGCTATCACAAGGCAAAAATGAGGCCGAGCGAATGCGACACTCCCTGCGCGGACAGGTTGACCCGTTCATCGTGATGGACGTGATGGAGGCGGCCGCCCGGGCCGAGGCGGCAGGTCGCCATGTCATCCACATGGAGGTCGGCCAGCCCGGCACTCCCGCCCCCCTGGGCGCGCGACAGGCGCTGGCGCAGGCGCTGGAACAGCCTTTGGGATATACCGTGGCCCTTGGCCTGCCGGCGTTGCGACAGGGCATCGCGGACCTCTATCACCGCTGGTACGGGGTCGATCTGGACCCCGCGCGGGTCGTCGTGACGCCGGGCAGCAGCGGCGCGTTCATCCTGGCCTTTTCGGCGTTGTTCGATGCGGGCGACAGGGTGGCGATGGGCTATCCGGGCTATCCCAGCTATCGTCAGATCCTGCGCGCGATGTCGCTGACGCCAGTCGGCATCCCGACCCGCCCCGAGGACCGCTATCAGCCCCGGCCCCAGGACCTGCCCGACGACGTGCAGGGGCTGATCCTGGCCTCTCCGGGCAATCCGTCGGGGACGGTGCTGACCGTGCCGGAGCTGGCGGGCCTGACCCAGGCCGCTGCCGCGCGGGGCATGGCAGTGATATCGGACGAGATCTATCACGGGCTGTCCTATGCCGACCGTTGCCATTCCGCGCTTGAGGTGACGGATGAGGTTCTGGTCGTAAACTCCTTTAGCAAATACTTTTCCATGACAGGGTGGCGGGTCGGATGGATGGTCGTGCCGCCCGATATGGTGCGCACGGTCGAGCGTCTGGCGCAGAACCTGTTCATCTGTCCGCCCCATGCCAGCCAGGTCGCGGCCTTGGCCGCGCTGGACTGCACCCCCGAGGCCGAGGCCAACCGCGCCGTCTATGCCGAGAACCGCCGCCTGATGCTGGAGGGGCTGCCGCGCGCGGGCTTTGACCGCATCGCCCCGCCCGAGGGCGCGTTCTACATCTATGCCGACGTGTCGCACCTGACCGACGATTCCGTGGCTTTCGCGGCCGAGATCCTGGACAAGGCGGGCGTCGCGGTCACGCCGGGGCTGGATTTCGACCCCGACCGCGGCGCGCGCACGCTGCGCTTTTCCTATGCCCGCGCGACGGCGGACATCGCCGAGGGCCTGGCCCGCCTAACGGCCTTCATGGCGGCCAGATGAGGCTTCTGCTGCTGATCCTGCTGCTGCTGGCGGGGCCGGTCCAGGCCCAGGATCCGGCACGGCTGATCCTGGGCGGGTCGTCCCTGACGCAGGCGCCGCAGGGCTGGTGGCACCGCGCCTTTGGCCCTCAGCCGCTGGAGCTGTCGCTGGCGCTGGACCGCCCGGTGCCGTGGCGGACATTCCTGGTCGGCGATCCCGCACGCCTGGTCGTCGATCTGCAGGGCGTCGACCTGAGCGGCCGCAGCCCTGCCGACCTGTTCGGACAGGACCTGGCGCCTGCGATCCGGTGGGGCAGCTTTCGGCGCGGCTGGTCGCGGATGGTGATCGAACTGCCGGGGCCGTTCCGCGTGGCCGAGGCCGGGATGCGCACCCAGGGGGCCGAGGCGCGGCTGCGCATCGCCCTGAACCCCGTCGCGCCCGAGGATTTCGCGCCGCGCCCGTCGGCCGCGGCGGCGCTGCGCAACCTGCCCGATCCGGCGGACCTGCCGCCGCCCGCCACCGCGACGGGGCTGGCGGTGACGCTGGACCCCGGTCACGGCGGCTTTGACCCCGGCGCGCAGGCGGGCCCCGATACCGAGGCCGCGCTGGTCCTGACATTCGCGCAGGAGTTGCGCACCGCCCTGGAGGCGCGGGGCGTGACAGTCACGATGACCCGCGACAGCGACGTCTATGTCAAGCTGGAGGACCGGATGACCACGGCGCGGCAGTCGGGGTCCCACCTGCTGCTGTCGCTGCATGCCGATGCGCTGCCGCAGGGGCAGGCGGCGGGGGCCACGGTCTATGTCTGGAACAGTTCGTCCGACACGCGGGCGGGCCAGCAGCTGACGATGCGCCATCAGCGCGACGACCTGTTGGCGGGGATGGACCTGCGCGGCCAGGACGACGCGCTGGCCACGGTGCTGATGGATTTCGCGCGCACCGACACCCAGCCCCGGTCCGAGGCCTTCGCACGGCTGCTGACCTCGCGCATGGCGCTGCGGGGGATCGGACTGCACGGGCGGCCGGTGCAGGGGGCGGCGTTCTCGGTGCTGAAATCGCCTGACATCGCGTCGGTCCTGCTGGAGCTGGGGTTCATCTCGGACCAGACGGACCTTGCGAACCTGACCGACCCCGAATGGCGCGCCCGCATGGTCGAGGCCGTGGCCGAAGCCACGACCGGCTGGTGGCGCGACGAAACAGGCGCGCGCCGGGCTGCTTCGTCACTGACACACCCAGTGTTGCTTTGACCGGGGCACCCGTGGCCGCTATAGACGCGGCGAAACCCCGACAAAGGCTGACCCCGTGCTGCGACCCATCCTGTCTTTCTTCGGTGCGATCTTTTCCTGGGTGGTCACCGGGGTGTTCTTTGCGGCCCTGACCGTCGGCGGCATCTTCTGGATCTATTCGCGCGACCTGCCCAGCCACGAGACGCTGGCCCAGTATTCGCCCAAGACCATCAGCCGCATCTATTCCGCCGAAGGCCAGCTGATCGACGAGTTCGCCGAGGAGCGCCGCATCTTCGTGCCCATCGACGAGGTGCCCGACCTGATCAAGCAGGCCTTCGTCAGCGCCGAGGACAAGAACTTCTACAGCCATCCGGGCTATGACCTGCGCGGCATCCTGTCCGCCGCTTTCGAGGCCGCGGTCTCGGGCGGGTCCAGTGTGCGCGGCGCGTCCACGATCACCCAGCAGGTGATGAAGAACTTTCTTCTGTCCAGCGACCGCAGCGTCGAGCGCAAGGTCAAGGAGCTGATCCTTGCCGCGCGGCTGGAACGCAGCCTGTCCAAGGACCAGATCCTGGAGCTGTACCTGAACGAGATCTTCCTGGGTCAGAACAGCTTCGGCGTGGCCGCCGCGGCCCAGACCTATTTCAACAAGTCGCTGTCCGAACTGGCCCCGCACGAGGCCGCGATGCTGGCCGCCATGCCGCAGGCGCCCGGCCGCTATCACCCCGTGACCGCCAAGGAGCGCGTGACCGAACGGCGCAACTATGTCCTGCGCGAGATGTGGCAGAACGGCTTCATCGACGAGGCCACCTATGAGGCCGAGGCCAAGCTGCCGCTGCGGTCGGTGCAGAACGGGGACTATCCGTCGTTCCGCCGTGCGCTGCCGCCGCGCGACTATTTCACCGACGAGATCCGCCGCCAGCTGAGCCTGGAGTTCGGCCAGGAGGAATTCTTTGGCGGGGGGCTGACCATCCGCGCGACCGTCGATCCCGACCTGCAGTCGGAGGCTGCAAGCGCGCTGCAGACCGCGCTGGAGGATTACGACCGCAACCGCGGCGTCTGGCGCGGCACCGGAGAGGTGATCGAGGCCGGACTGCTGACCGACGAGGCCAGCTGGCGCGGCGCGCTGTGGGACCTGCGCCTGCCGCGCGACATTCCGGGCTGGCACCCGGCCGTGGTGCTGGAGGTCGGGGCATCCGACGCCCGCATCGGCATCGAGGGGATCGAGGAGGACGCCGACGGTCACTGGATCCCCGCATCCGACGTGCAATGGGCCCGGCCCCTGGACCGCGAGACGCGCACGCTGGGTCCGCGCGCGCAGGTGGCGGGCGATCTGGTGCGTGTGGGCGACGTGGTCCTGGTCCGCGCCATGATGGATGGTGCCGATTTCAACCGCTGGAGCCTGCGCCAGGTGCCCGAGGTGCAGGGCGGGTTCATGGCTATGGACGTCAATACCGGCCGCGTCCTGGCGATGCAGGGAGGGTTCTCGTACGAGAGCAGCGTCTTCAACCGCGCCACGCAGGCACAGCGCCAGCCGGGGTCGTCCTTCAAGCCCTTCGTCTATGCCGCGGCGCTGGACAACAACTATACCCCCGCAACCATCGTCGTGGACGAGCCGATCCGCATCAACACGCCCCAGGGGCTGTGGGAACCGCAGAACTCGTCGGGGCGCCATTACGGGCCGACGCCGCTGCGGACGGGGATCGAGCAGTCGCGCAACCTGATGACCATCCGCATTGCGGACGACATCGGCATGGATCGGGTCGCCAAGTATGCCGAGGATTTCGGCGTCTATGACACGCTGGCGCCGTTCCTGGCCAACGCCCTGGGCGCGCAGGAGACGACGCTGTTCAAGATGGTCGCCGCCTATGCGATGTTTGCCAATGGCGGCGAGCGGGTCGAGCCCACGCTGGTCGACCGCGTGCAGGACCGACGCGGGCGCACCGTCTATCGCCACGACCAGCGCGTCTGCGAGACCTGCGCGATGCAGGCCATGCCCGCCGGGCAGGCGCCGGTGATCGACACCAACCGCGAACGCGTGATGGACGCGGTCACGGCCTATCAGCTGACCTCGATGCTGGAGGGCGCGGTCGAGCGCGGTTCGGGGTCGGGCGTCGATCTGCCCGTGCCGATCGCGGGCAAGACCGGCACGACCAACGATGCCAAGGACGTGTGGTTCATCGGCTATTCCAGCAACATCGTGGCGGGCTGCTATCTGGGCTATGACCAGCCGCGTTCGCTGGGTGAACGGGCCTATGGGGGGACGCTGTGCGTTCCAGTCTTCAACGCCTTCATGCGCGAGGCCGTGGCCGAGTATGGCGGGACGGAGTTCACCGTTCCGCCGGGCGGCTATTGGGTCAAGATCGACCGCATCACCGGCCAGCGCCTGCCGGACGATGCCACCGGTCCGAACGTCATCGCCGAGTATTTCCGCGACGGCACCGATCCCGACTGGCTGACGCCCTACGTCGTGTCGGGCTTTGGCGACGAGGTGGTGATCCTGCCCTGGGAAGCCGGGGCCAGCGGTGGGGGGCAGGCGATCACGACCTCGACCGGCGAGAGGCGGGTCATTCCGGGGCGGACCGATTTCGGCACCATGTCGTCGGGCGGGCTGTACTGAGGCCGCGTGCCCGTTTGCGTCCCGCGACGGGCGGGGGGCCTGCCGCCCCCCGCACCCCCCGCCCACCGCGGTGACGATGGGGGGTCCGGGGGCGTCCGGAGCGGGACCGGCGGGCGCATGGCGCAGCGCGCGTGGCGTAGGGCCGTGCCGGTCTTGCCCAAGGGCGGCCTTCGCGGTATCACCCCGGACCTGACGCCTGACCGAAGGAATCCGCCCATGCGCGCCGAGACGCAGTCCACCATCGAGGCCATCCGCCGTTCCCTGACCCTGCTGGGCCAGCGCCTGGACTGGACCACCGCGCCGCATCGCCTGGAAGAGATGAACGCCATGATCGAGGATGGCGACCTGTGGTCGGACCCGGCCCGCGCGCAGAAGCTGATGCGCGAGCGGCAGTCGCTGTCGGACGCCATCGAGACCTATCGCCGGATCGAGGGCGACCTGTCGGCCAATGCCGAGATGATCGAGCTGGCCGAGGAGGAGGGCGACGCCGAACTGGTGTCCGAGGCCGAGGGCAACCTGAAGGCGCTGGCCAAGATGGCCGCCCAGAAGGAGCTGGAGGCGCTTCTGAACGGCGAGGCTGACGGCAACGACACCTTCCTGGAGATCAACGCGGGCGCGGGCGGCACGGAAAGCTGCGACTGGGCGTCGATGCTGGCGCGCATGTACGTGCGTTGGGCCGAGAAGAAGGGATACGAGGTCGAGCTGCTGTCCGAGACGCAGGGCGAGGAGACCGGTATCCGCAGCGCCGCCTACAAGGTCAGCGGGCACAACGCCTATGGCTGGCTGAAATCGGAATCGGGCGTGCACCGGCTGGTGCGGATCAGCCCCTATGACAGCGCGGCGCGGCGGCACACCTCGTTCAGCAGTGTCTGGGTCTATCCGGTGGTCGACGACAACATCGAGATCGACATTCCCGACCGCGACATCCGCATCGACACCTATCGGTCGTCGGGTGCCGGCGGTCAGCACGTGAACACCACGGATTCCGCCGTTCGGATCACCCACCTGCCCACCAACATCGTCGTCACGTCGTCGGAAAAATCCCAGCACCAGAACCGCGCCAACGCCATGGCCGCGCTGAAGGCGCGCCTGTACCAGATGGAGCTGGACCGCCGCAACGCGGAGGTGAACGCCCAGCATGCCGCCAAGGGCGATGCGGGCTGGGGCAACCAGATCCGCAGCTATGTCCTGCACCCCTATCAGATGGTCAAGGACCTGCGCACCAGCGAGGAGACCAGCGACACACAGGGCGTGCTGGACGGCGACCTGGACCGCTTCATGGCCGCGACGCTGGCGCTGGACGTGGCCGGGAAAAGCCGCGCCGAGGCCAACGCCGAGTGATCCCGTGGCGCCAGCTGGGGCAGGGCGGTCCCCGGGTCGGGGCCGTGGCCTTGGGGACGATGAACTTTCAGGGCACCTATGGCGCGGCAAATGCGGCGGAGAGCCAGCGGGTGATCGACGCCTGCATCGACATGGGGATCGACCATATCGACACGTCCGACGTCTATGGCGCGGGCGGGGCCGAGGAGATGCTGGCCCCGGTCCTGGCGCGCCACCGGGGCCGCGTGACCATCGCCAGCAAGGCGGGCATCACCCGCAATCCGGACCATCCCTTCGACAATTCGCCCGCCTATCTGCGCGCCGCGCTGGAGCGGTCGCTGCGCCGCATGGGGGTCGAGCGGATCGACCTCTACTATCTGCATCGCCGCGAAGCCGCACGCCCGGTCGAGGAGGCGATGGAGACGCTGATGCGCCTGCGCGACGAGGGCAAGATCGGCGCCATCGGCCTGTCCGAGGTGGCGCCGTCCACGCTGGAGCGCGCCTGCGCCATTGGTCCGGTGGCCGCCGTGCAGTCGGAGTATTCGCTGTGGTCGCGCCAGGTCGAACTGGGCATGGTCGATGCCTGCGCGCGTCACGGGGCGGCGCTGGTCGCGTTCTCTCCGGTCGGGCGGGGGGTCTTTGCCGATGTGCCGCCGGACCCGGCGGGCTTTGCGCCGGGCGATCTGCGCGCCGGCATGCCGCGGTTTCAGGCCGATACCTGGGCGCGCAACCTGCCGCGTTTGCGGGCCTTTGCGGACTGGGCGCGCGATCAGGGCGAAAGCCCGGCGGCCGTGGCGATCGCATGGGTGCTGTCGCGCGCGCCGCATGTCATCGCGCTGCCCGGATCGCGCAGCCTGGATCATTGGCGTCAGATCGCCCGCGGCGCGGGCCTGTCGCTGAGCGCCGATCAGCTGGCCCGGATCGACGCGATCCTGCCCGCCGGGTGGGCGCATGGCGCGCGCTATGGGACCGCCATGGCGCAGGGGCCCGAAGGCTGGGCGTGATGCCGCAGCGCGGCATCGGCGCGGAACTTGCCATGATATCGGACCTTTGTATGATGCTGCGACTGCATCATGAACAAGGGGCGGGCCATGGAGATCAAACGCATCAATCTGGCCCTGCAGGGCGGCGGCGCGCATGGGGCCTTTACATGGGGCGTCCTTGACCGCCTGCTGGAGGAGGAGTGGCTGGAATTCGCGGCGATCAGCGGCACCTCGGCCGGGGCGCTGAACGGGGCGGCGCTCAAGGCGGGGCTGGCGGCGGGCAAGGGCCTGGCCGGGCGGCGTGCCGCGCGCGAGAACCTGGATGCCCTGTGGATGCAGGTCGGATCGAAAAGCGACAACCGCGTGGTGCGCTGGACGCAGTCGGTGATGCCCATGTCCCGCGGCATGCAGCGCTGGACCGAGATGGTGTCCCCGGCCGCCTGGATGGACAACCTGACGCGGCTGTTCAGCCCCTATGATTACGGCCCGTTCTACGTCAACCCGCTGGAATCGCTGCTGCGCGACCTGCCTTGGGCCGATTTCACCTGTGATCGGGGGCCGGACCTGTATGTCGCCGCCACGAACGTCCGCACGGGCCGCATCAAGGTCTTTACCGGTGGCCAGGCGACGGTCGATGCGGTGATGGCCTCGGCCTGCCTGCCGACGCTGTTCCGCGCGGTCGAGATCCACGACAGCGACACCGGGCGGATCGAGGCCTATTGGGATGGCGGCTACGCGGGCAACCCGGCGCTGTTCCCGCTGTATCGCGCAAGCCTGCCCCGCGACATCCTGATCGTGGCGATCAACCCGCTGATGCGCGAGGTGCTGCCCCGCACGCCGGTGGAAATATCGGACCGCGTGAACGAGGTCAGCTTCAACAGCAGCCTGATGAACCAGCTGCGCGCGATCAATTTCGTCAAGCGCCTGTTCGCCCAGGGCAAGATGGACGGCGACGCGATGAAAAACGTGCTGATCCACCTGATCGACGACGACAAGCTGATGACCGACCTGTCCGGCGCGCTCCAAGCTGATGCCGCGCCCGGGCCTGCTGGCCGCGATGAAGGCGGCGGGCCAGCAGGCCGCCGACACCTTCCTGTCCGACCATGCGGACAAGCTGAACAGGGCCGACAGCTTCGATCTGGCGGCCCTGTTCCCGGCGCAGCGCGTGGTCTAGGCCATCGCGGCGGCGATGCGCGCCGCCAGCCGCGCGTTGTTCAGCACCAGTTCGATATTGCTCTCCAGCGAGCGACCTTGGGTCAGTTCGAAGATGCGCGACAACAGGAAGGGCGTCACGGCCTTGGCGGCGATGCCCTGGGCCGCGGCCTCGGACAGGGCCTGTTCGATCACGGGCATGATCCGGTCCTGCGGGATCTCGGCCTCGACCGGGATCGGGTTCGCGACCAGCTGGCCGCCCTTGAGGCCCAGGGCCGCGCGCATGGCGGCGGCGGCGGCGATCTCCTCGGGCTGTCCATGCGCAGCGGCGCGCGGATGCCCGAGGCGCGCGACCAGAAGGCCGGCAATTCGTCCTGGCCATAGGCGATGACCGGCACGCCCAGGGTCTCCAGCACTTCCCAGGTCTTGGGCAGGTCCAGGATGGCCTTGGCGCCTGCGGCCACGACCGTCACGGCGGTCTGCGCCAGCTCCTGCAGGTCGGCCGAGATGTCGAAGCTGTCCTCGGCCCCGCGATGGACGCCGCCGATGCCCCCGGTGGCAAAGACCTTGATGCCCGCCAGCTGGGCGCAGATCATGGTGGCCGCGACCGTGGTGGCGCCGGTGCGGCCCTTCGCGATGCAGACGGCCAGGTCGGCGCGGCTCAGCTTCATCGCGTCCGCCGGCGGGGTCTGCGCCAGGGTGCGCAGGGCCTCAGGCGTCAGGCCGATATGGATCTGGCCGCCCATGACGGCGATGGTCGCGGGGACGGCGCCGCCCTCGCGGATGGTGGCCTCGACCTTCTCGGCCATCTCCAGGTTCTGGGGCCAGGGCATGCCATGGGTGATGATCGTCGATTCCAGCGCCACCACGGGCAGGCCGCGATCCAGCGCGTCGCGAACCTCGGGGGCGAAAGTAAGGGGGGCAGTATGGGTCACGGGACGTCCTTTCCGGAGACATGCGCGGCCGAGGCCCTGACGGCCTGCCGCAGCGCCGCGTCGCGCGGCATTTCCTTAAGTTCGGCGGCCAGATGGGCCGCAAGAAAGCAGTCGCCCGCACCGGTCACGCGTTCCACGGTGACGGTTGGGGGCTGATGGGTCAGCGTGGGGCCTCCGGCGATCGCCTCGGCCGCGGGGTTCGGGCCGTCGGTGACCAGCACGCGGGCGGCGCCGCGCGCCACGACCGCCTCGGCGGCCAGTGCCGCGTTGGCGCAGGCGCGCCCGGCCAGGATCTCGGCCTCCAGCCGGTTCAGATAAAAGCAGCCGCGCCGCGCGGCGATTAGCGGCTCCAGGCGTTCGGCCTTGCCGGGGCTGGCGGGCACCACGCGCAGGTCGGCGCGCATCAGGCGCGGATCGCGGGCGATGGCCGACAGCAGCTCCTCGGTCAGGTTGCCGTCCAGGACCACGGGGCCGGTCCAGGCGGGGAGGGTGTCCAGCGGCGCCAGGATCGCGGCGCCGGCCAGTTCCAGGCTCAACGCGTCGGCCACGGCGGCGATCAGCCCCTCGCTGTCCTCAATGGCCATATAGCAGTCGGTGGGCAGGCCCGCGTCGCGGGTCAGATGCTCGGTCATCACGCCAAGACGCTGCGCCTCGGCGATCAGGCCCTCGCCCTCGGAATCGCGGCCCACGGCGGACAGGACCGACGGTGTCATGCCCCACCGCGCCAACGCGACCGCCACGTTCAGCGCCACGCCGCCCGGCAGGTGGCGGATGCGGCCCGGCACGTCGGCCCCCCGGCGCCATGCGGCGCGGCGCACGGCCGATCACGTCCCACAGCATCGCGCCGATGCACAGCACGTCAGGCGTCTTGGTCATCGTCATCCCCCAGCTGGGCGTTCAGAAAACGTTCGAAATCATCCAGGTCCACCGGGTCGAACTGCCCGAACCCCTGCATCCAGACCGAGGCCTGGCGCATCCCGTCCGGGTCCAGCTTGCACCAGGTGATCCGGCCGCGCCTCTCCTGCCGGATCAGGCCGGCGGCCGCAAGCACCGCCAGATGCTTGGAGATCGCCGCAAGGCTGACCTGGAACGGATCGGCCACGTCGCTGACCGCCATGTCATCCTCCAGCAGCATCGACAACACCCGACGCCGCGTCGGGTCCGACAGGGCCGCAAAGATCAGATCCAGCCGGTCCGGCGGGGTGGGCGGGGTCATGGCGGGGCTTTCTGCGGAGGGCGATGGTCAACCGGGCGGTTGAATGATGGCGCGGCGCGATCGGGATTGCAAGATTGCCGCCACCGAAGAAAGACAATGTGGATCAATGCGTTGCAGGCAGGTCTCAGTTGCTTGACTTGGGGGGCGTCTGCCCCTAGACAGCGCCCAACGACGTCAGGGGCGTGACAGATGGCCGAAAGACCCCAGGGCGATGCGGACAGGGCGCGGATGCCGACCGGCTGCGCGCACTGGAGGCCAAGCTGGCCGCCCTGACGCCAAAACCCGAAGGCCCCGGCCCGATGGGAAAGTACGAACAGGCAAACCTTGCCTGGCGGATGGTGATCGAACTGGTGACCGGCCTGGGGCTGGGCTTCGTGTTCGGTTACGGGCTGGATTATCTGATGGGCACGACGCCCTTCCTGATGGTCCTGTTCATCTTCCTCGGCCTTGCGGCTGGCGTCAAATCCATGATGCGCACCGCGTCCGAGCTTGACAGGAAATCCGGCCCCGCGCCGGAAGGCGAAAAATCCGGCGAACGGCCGGACCGTGACGAAAGGGACTGATCGTGGCGACGGAAGCGACTGGCGGCGGCCTTGAATTCCACCCGATGGACCAGTTCGTGGTCTCGCCGCTGTTCGGTGACGGGCCCGTGGCGTGGTACACGCCCACCAACGTGACGCTGTGGCTGGCGCTGACGGCGCTGGCGTCCATCGCGCTGCTGGTGCTGGGCACCCGCGGCCGCGCCATCGTGCCGAACCGCGCCCAGTCCATCGCCGAGATGGCATACGGCCTGGTCCACAAGATGATCGAGGACATCGCCGGCAAGGATGGCCTGCGGTATTTCCCCTACATCCTGACGCTGTTCATGTTCGTGGTCTTCGCGAACCTGCTGGGCCTGCTGCCGCTGGCCTTCACCACGACCTCGCACATCGCCGTCACCGGCGTTCTGGCGCTGGCGGTGTTCTTCGGCGTCACCATCATCGGCTTCGTCAAGAACGGCGCGCATTTCCTGGACCTGTTCTGGGTGCGCTCGGCGCCGCTGGCCGTGCGCCCGGTCCTGGCCGTGATCGAGGTCATCAGCTACTTCGTGCGTCCGCTGTCGCTGTCCATTCGTCTTGCGGGCAACATGATCGCCGGCCATGCCGTCATCAAGGTTTTCGCGGGCTTCGCGGCCATTGCCGCCGTCGCCCCTGTCGCCATCATCGCGGTCATCGGGATGTACGCCTTCGAGGTGCTGGTCGCCATCGTCCAGGCCTATGTGTTCACCATCCTGACCTGCGTTTACCTCAAGGACGCGCTGCACCCGTCGCACTGACGCGACGGTCCTCGCAGCCCCTGCGCGGTCCCGCATCGGGTCCGCATCCACCAAGATCGACCAACTTCCAACCGCAAGGAGAAATACCATGGAAGGCAATATCGCAGAACTGGGCCAGTACATCGGCGTCGGCCTGACCGCGTTCGGCATGGGCTTTGCCGCCCTGGGCGTCGGCAACGTCGCCGGCAACTTCCTGGCCGGTGCCCTGCGCAACCCCGTCGGCCGCTGCCGGCCAGACCGCCACGCTGTTCATCGGCATGGCATTCGCCGAAGCACTGGGGATCTTCTCGTTCCTCGTCGCGCTTCTGCTGATGTTCGCGGTCTGATCCACGGCCATCCTTGCGGCGGGGTGGGGGCCTGTCCCCGCCCCTTCGTTCGTTCCAAGGCCATGGGGTAGGATATGTTCAGCCTGTTGCAAGAGGCCGCCACCACCGCGGTCGAAACCACTGAGGGCGCGATCGTCATCGACGATGCCGCGACCCACGGCGCCGATGCCGCGACCCCACGGGGTCGATGCAGCCGGACACGCCGCCGAAGCCGCGGGCCTGCCGCAGCTGGATATCGCCACGTTCGGCAACCAGATCTTCTGGCTGGTCGTCACGCTGGTGGTCCTTTATCTGGTCCTGTCGCGCGTGGCCCTGCCGCGGATCGCGGCCGTTCTGTCCGACCGTCAGGGTGCCGTCACCGGCGATCTGATGGCCGCCGAAGAATTCAAGCTGAAGGCCCGCGAGGCCGAGGCTGCCTATGACAAGGCGCTGGCCGATGCCCGCACCGAGGCACAGGCCATCGTCGCCCGCAACCGTGCCGAGATCCAGGCGCAGCTGGACCAGGCGATCGCCAAGGCCGATGCTGAAATCGCCGCCCGCACCGCCGAATCCGAGGCGCGCATCCGCGAGGTCCGCGCATCCGCCGATGTCAGCGCGCGCGAGGTGGCTCAGGATGTCACCGCCGAACTGGTCCGCACCTTCGGCGGCCAGGCCGACGACGCCACCGTGGGCGCAGCCCTTGACGGGCGCATGAAAGGGGCCGTGCAATGAACCGCATGATCGCAACGCTGATCCTGTTCAGCGCCGGACCCGCCATGGCCGCATCGGGCGACTACGGCTTCTTCTCGCTGCGCAACACCGACTTCATCGTGCTGCTGTCCTTCCTGGGCTTCATCGGGGTGCTGGTCTATTTCAAGGTCCCCGGCCTGATCGGCGGCCTGCTGGACAAGCGCGCCGAGGGCATCCGCAACGACCTGGACGAGGCCCGTCGCCTGCGCGAGGAAGCGCAGGAGATCTATGCCAGCTACGAGCGTCGCTCGCGCGAGGTCAAGACGCAGGCCGACCAGATCGTGGCCAACGCCAAGCGCGAGGCCGAGGCCCAGGCCGCCACGGCACGCGAGGATCTGTCCCGGTCGATCGACCGTCGCCTGCAGGCGGCCCAGGACCAGATCGCCAGCGCCGAGAACGACGCCGTGCGTGCGGTCCGCGACCGTGCGGTCGCCGCGTCCATCGCCGCCGCCGCCGAGATCCTGGCGGGCCAGGTGCGCGCCGGACAGCGTTCGGCCGGCATCGATGATGCCATCGAGGACGTGGCGCGTCGCCTGAACTGAGATCGCCGGACCGACATTCGGCCAAGACTGATCGAAAGGGCCCCTTCGGGGGCCCTTTTGCTATGGCGCGCGGCGGTTCTGCAGGCGCAGCCGTGCGACGGCCGCGTGATCGTCGGCGCGACGCTGCGCGGTCAGGGTGCGGGCGACCAGGTCCAGATGATCCTCCAGCACGGCACGGGCACGGGGGCCGTCGCGGGCCTGCAGAGCATCGTTGATCGCGATATGCTGGTCCAGCAGGCGGTCGCGTAGTTCCGGGCTGGCAAAGATGCGCGGGCGGTTGAACAGCATGCCCTGGCGCAGCAGGTCCTGCATCGCGCGCATCAGGTGCAGCGCGATCAGGTTGTGGCTGGATTCCACGATGGCCATGTGAAAATCGGCGTCCAGCGCGGCCTCGATCTGCGGATCGGGGCTGGCATGGGCATGGCGCATGGCCTGGACGATGCGGTCCAGCACGGCCAGATCGGTCTCTCCGGCGGCCATGGCGGCACGTTCGGCGGCCAGCCCCTCCAAGTCCTTGCGGAAGGTCAGATAGTCGTCGGCCGCCTGCGGATGGCGCGCGATCAGGCGAACCAAGGCAGGAGAGAACGCGCTGCCCAGTACGTCGGCCACGAAGACGCCCGCGCCCGGTCGGGTGACCAGCAGCCCGTCGGCCTGCATCGCGGCCAGCGCCTCCCGCAGGGAAGGCCGGCTGACGCCCATGCGTTCGGCCAGTTCGCGCTCGCCCGGCAGGCGTTCGCCCGGGCGCAGCACGCCCTGCAGGATCAGGGCCTCGATCTGGGCCACGACGGCGTCGGACAGGCGGGCGGCGTCGATGGGCTGGAAGGGGCTGTCGGCGTCGGACATGGCGGTATCCCGGGGTTCTGGAAGGTCATCCTAGAACCGGACCCCGCCAATGCAAAGAGGCCGGGCGATGGCCCGGCCTCTGGTCGCGATGCGGCAGGATTACTGCGTCGGACGGATCAGGATCTCGACGCGACGGTTCTGTGCGCGGCCCGCGGCGGTGTCGTTCGACGCGATCGGCTGGTTGTAGCTGGCGCCAAGCGCCGACAGCCGACCCGATGCCACGCCGGCGGCGGCCAGGATGCCCGCGACCGATTGCGCGCGGCGCTGCGACAGGTCCTGGTTCAGGGCGGCGCTGCCGGTGTTGTCGGTGTGGCCCACGACCTCGACCCGGCTGTTCGGGTACTGGTTCAGGTTGCGCGCGACGGCATAGAGGTCGGTCTGCGCCGGGCCGGAGACGGCGGCCGATCCGGTGGCGAACAGGATGCCCTCGGGCAGGATGACCTGCAGGTAGCTGCCGCGGTTGATGATCTGCACGTTGGGGTTGCTGATCGATTGTTCCAGCGCCGCCGCCTGGCGGTCCAGGATGTTGCCGGCCACGGCACCTGCTGCGGCACCGATGATCGCCGCGCGTGCGGCGTCCCTGCCCTGGTTGTTGCTGTCGCTGTCACGCGTGCCGCCATAGAGCGCGCCCACGGCGGCGCCGGCAAGCGCGCCCTGCTGGGTGCGGCTGAGGCCGGTGGCACCGGTGCCGGTATCGGTCATCGCGGGCGCGCAGGCGCCCAGCAGGGTCAGGCCACAAACGGCCAGGATCGAAGTCTTGCGGAGGTTCATCGGGCTCCCTTTCCTTGGGTCGCGGGCGGGCCTTGGTGCCGCACCCGGTGCGTTCGTGGCTGCCCCGGCGGTTCGGTGGAACCGATTCCGGGATCTGCCGTCAACGCGTGGCAAGCTGTCGCAGTTCCGCGCCAAAGGAAAGTCACTGTTTCGTGGAGGCCACTGGAAACGCGGCAGAAACCCGCCCGTGGCCCGCCGGGACGGGGCGCGCTTGCAAACGGGCGCGGCGGCGGTCACAAGCAGGCATGGCCATCCAGCGTCGCATTCCGCCCCCATTGCCCTTTGCCGATCAGGTCGCGATCTTTTCGCGCCTGGCCGAGGCGAACCCGGCGCCCGAGACCGAACTGCTGTTCGTGAACCCCTTCACCCTGGTCGTGGCGGTCGCGCTGTCGGCGCAGGCGACGGATGTGGGCGTGAACCGCGCGACGCGCGGCCTGTTCGCGGTGGCCGACACGCCCGAGAAGATGCTGGAACTGGGCATCGAGGGCGTGACCGAGCATATCAGGACCATCGGCCTCTATCGTCAGAAGGCCAAGAACGTCATCGCCCTGTCGCGCATCCTGGTCGACGATTACGCCGGACAGGTGCCCGACAGCCGCGCCGCCCTGACCAGCCTGCCGGGCGTCGGGCGCAAGACGGCCAATGTCGTGCTGTCCTGTGCCTTCGGCCATCCGGCGCAGGCGGTCGACACGCATATCTTTCGGGTGGGCAACCGCACCCGCATCGCCCCGGGTCGCGACGTCGACGAGGTCGAGCGCGCGATCGAGGACAACGTCCCCGCCCGGTTCCAGACGCACGCGCATCACTGGCTGATCCTGCACGGGCGCTATGTCTGCCAGGCGCGCAAACCCCGCTGCGGCATCTGCCCGATCCGCGACCTGTGCCCCTATGAGGAGAAGACCGCATGACCACCCCGGACCGGACTGGGCCCTATATCATCGGCATCGGCAATGCCGTGATGGACATCATCGCGCCGACCGAGGAAGCGCGGCTGGAGGCCCTGGGCATCACCAAGGGCATCATGCAGCTGGTCGACCGAGAGCGGTCGGAATACCTGATGGCCGCCCAGGCCGATGACCATTCGGCCCGCCGCGACCAGGCGCGCATGGTCGCGGGCGGCAGCGTGGCGAACACGCTGGCGGGCATCGGCGGGCTGGGCCTGCGCACGGCCTTCATCGGCAGTGTCGCCGATGACGAGATCGGGCGGCTCTATGCCCGCCAGACCGAGGCTGCGGGCACGCGCTTTGTGAACGCGCCGGTGGCGGGGGCGGGGCTTCCCAGTTCGCGCACGATCATCTTCGTCACGCCCGACGGAGAGCGGTCGATGAACACCTATCTGGGCATCTCGGCCGAGCTGGGGCCGGAGGATGTCGCGCCCGAGGTGTTCGACGGCGCGGGCTGGCTGTTCCTGGAGGGCTATCTGTTCGACAAGGACAAGGGGAAGGCCGCGTTCCTGAAGGCCGCCGACTGCTGTCACGCGGCGGGGGGACAGGCGGGCATCGCGCTGTCGGACCCGTTCTGCGTGGATCGTCACCGCGACGATTTCCGCCGCCTGGTCGCGGGTCCGATGGATTACGTGATCGGCAACGTCCACGAATGGCAGTCGCTGTACCAGGTCGAGGACCTGGAGGAGGCGCTGCGCCTGGCGCAGGCGGATTGCGGCACGGTGATCTGCACGCGGTCGGGCGACGATGCGATCCTGATCCGGGGTGGCGAGCGCGTGACGGTGCCGGTCCGGCGCATCGTGCCGGTGGACGCGACGGGGGCGGGCGATCAGTTCGCGGCGGGGCTGATCTATGGCCTTGCCTCGGGGCATCCGCTGGAGGTCGCGGGACGCATGGGCATCATCGCGGCCTCCGAGGTGATCGGCCATGTGGGCGCGCGCCCGCAATCCGACATCCGGGCCCGGTTCCGGGCCGCGGGCCTGGGCTGATCTGCGTCCCGCGACGTGCCGGGGGGCCAGCCCCCCGGACCCCCCGGCGGCGCGCCGCCATGGCCTGCCCATCGCAATTTCGTGGCGTTGCGCGGCAGGGGGGGCGCGTGTATCAGGGCTGAAATTGCGAGCAGCTGAAGGAATTGCCGATGCGCAGGGTTGTTGTCACCGGGCTTGGGATGGTCACGCCACTGGCGTCCGGCGTCGAGGCGACGTGGGAACGTCTGCTGGCCGGGAAATCCGGCGCGGGGCCGATCACGCGCTTTGACGCGTCCGACGTCGTGACGAAATACGCCTGCGAGATCCCCCTGGGCGACGGCAGCGACGGCACCTTCAACGCGAACGACTGGATGGAGCCCAAGGACCGCCGCAAGGTGGACGACTTCATCCTGTACGGGATCGCCGCCGCGCATCAGGCGGTGACCGACGCGGGCTGGATGCCCGAGGACGAGGAAAGCCGCCTGCGCACGGGCGTGATGATCGGCTCGGGGATCGGCGGGCTGTCGTCCATCGCGGACACGGCGGTCCTGATCAAGGAGCGCGGGCCCAAGCGGGTGTCGCCCTTCTTCATTCCCGGCGCGCTGATCAACCTGATCTCGGGGCAGGTGTCGATCCGCTATGGCTTCAAGGGGCCGAACCACGCGGTGGTCACGGCCTGTTCGACCGGCGCCCATGCCATCGGCGATGCGTCGCGGATGATCCGCTATGGCGATGCAGACGTGATGATCGCGGGCGGCGCGGAAAGCCCGATCAGCGAGATCGGCATCGCGGGCTTCAACGCCTGCAAGGCGCTGTCGACGAAGCGCGAGGACGACCCGCAGGCGGCCAGCCGCCCCTATGACGCGGATCGCGACGGGTTCGTGATGGGCGAGGGCGCGGGCGTCGTCGTGCTGGAGGAATACGAGCACGCCAAGGCACGGGGCGCCAAGATCTATGCCGAGGTGCTGGGCTACGGCATGTCGGGCGACGCCTACCACATCACCGCGCCAAGCGAGGACGGCGATGGCGGATACCGCGCGATGGAGGCGGCGCTGCGCAGCGCGAACCTGACGCCGGACCGCATCGACTACATCAACGCGCACGGCACCTCGACCATGGCCGACACGATCGAGCTGGGCGCAGTCGAACGGCTGATGGGCGATGCCGCGTCGGGTGCGGTCATGTCGTCCACGAAATCCAGCATTGGTCACCTGCTGGGCGCGGCCGGCGCGGTCGAGGCGATCTTCTGCGTGCTGGCGATCCGCGACCAGATCTGCCCGCCGACGATCAACCTGGACAACCCCGCCGTGACGCCGAAGCTGGATCTGGCGGCCAATGCCGCGGTGCGCCGCAAGGTCGACGTGGCGCTGTCCAACAGCTTCGGCTTTGGCGGGACCAATGCCAGCCTGGTGCTGGGGAAGGTCGCCGGATGATCTGGCGCAACATCGCCTCGAACTTCCTGACGCTGGCCATCGTGCTGCTGATCGCGGCGGCGGCGGCGGTGGCCTGGGCCAAGCGCGAATTCAGCGGGCCGGGCCCGAGCGCCATCGCGCAATGTGTCCAGATCTCTCCGGGCGCCAGCCTGAACGCGGTCAGCAACCAGCTGGCGGCGCAGGGGGCGATCTCGAACGCCTACATCTTTCGCGCGGGGGCCGACTACATGGACAAGGCGCGCGACCTGAAGTTCGGCAGCTTCCTGATGCCGCCTCAGGCCAGCATGGAGCAGATCGTCGAGACGGTGACGGCGGGCGGCCCCTCGACCTGCGGGACCGAGGTCGTGGTGCGCGTCGGCGTGCGCGAGAACACTGTCCTGCTGCGCGACACCAACCCCGAGACCGGCGCCTATGAGGAAATGGCGCGCTGGACCCCCGGCAGCGGCGACCGTCCGGCGCCTCTGGTCCAGGCCCAGGACCGCGCCGACGTGCGCCTGTCGCTGGTCATGGCCGAGGGCGTCACCAGCTGGCAGGTGGTCGAGGCGCTGCGCGCCGCCGATTTCCTGACCGGAGAGGTGGCCGAGATCCCGGCCGAGGGAAGTCTTGCGCCCGACACCTACCTGCTGGAGAAGGGCGGCGACCGGAACGCGATTTTGGCCCAGATGGCCAGCCGCCAGGCCGCCATCCTGGCGCAGGAATGGGAGGCGCGTCCCTTCGGCATGCCCTATGAGACGCCCGAGGAGGCGCTGATCATGGCCTCGATCGTCGAGAAGGAGACGGGGCAGGCGGACGAACGCCCGCAGGTCGCCAGCGTCTTCGTGAACCGCCTGCGCCAGGGGATGCGCCTGCAGACCGACCCCACGGTGATCTATGGCGTCACGAACGGGCAGGCGGTGCTGGACCGCGGCCTGCGCCGGTCGGAGCTGGACACGCCCACGCCCTTCAACACCTACCGGATCGACGGGCTGCCGCCCACGCCCATCGCAAATCCGGGCCGGGCTGCGATCCGCGCGGCGCTGAACCCCGACGAGACGGACTATCTGTACTTTGTCGCGGACGGCACCGGCGGGCACGCCTTCAGCCGCACGCTGGAGGAGCACAACGCAGCCGTCGCGCGCTGGCGCGAGATCGAAAGGCAGCAGGGCCTGCCCGCGGACAGCCCGGTCCAGACCGCGGATTGATCGCGCAGGTTTGACAAACACGGCCCCCGGACGCAGGCTTGCATCCGGGGGCCTTTCTCATGGCCCCATAGCCTTGGGAGGAGCCGTGATGATACTGCCCGACATGCTGAAGACGCTGACCGACAATGCCCGCCAGTTCCAGGAACGCCTGACCGAATGGCAGGCCGCGATGGCCAAGGGCCAGGAGGAGGCGATGGAGCAGGCCCGCCAGTGGCAGGCTCAGGCCATGCAGCAGCAGCAGGAGGTCAACGCCCGCGTCATGGCCCAGATGGAAGGCGCCAGCGAGGCCATGCAGAGCCAGTGGCAGCAGATGCAGAAGGCTTGGGAGGACCAGTTCGCCACCATGCAGAAGCAGGGCGAGGAGATGCGCGCCAAGGCCATGTCCGCCGCGGGCGGCACCGGCGGCAGCGCATTCGCCGATTGGGCCGAGACCTATGCCGCGCAGATGGTCGCCTTCACCCAGAAGATGCAGGGCGAATCCGCCAAGGCGATCGCCACCGCGACCGAGGCGCGGGGCAAGGGCGGCAAGAAGGCCTGAGTTGCGCGGAGGGCCTGTAAGCCGGATTTTGTCCACCGCTCGCGCGGCTGGATGACCATTCCTCTGGTCCGTCCGTTACCGGACGGATCTAGCTGCCTACCCGGATCTGCTGGGGCAAGGCGGCCCTGCGGATTGCTCCGCGCGCGATCCCTATTCGGCATTGCTCCTGGTGGGGCTTGCCATGCGGGCGCTGTTGCCAGCCCCCCGGTGGGCTCTTACCCCACCGTTTCACCCTTACCCATCCGGGGATGGGCGGTCTGTTCTCTGTGGCGCTATCCCTGGGGTTGCCCCCGCCGGGCGTTACCCGGCACCATCGCCTCATGGAGTCCGGACTTTCCTCGACAGGTCGCCCTGCCGCGGTCATCCAGCCCTCCGCGCGCCGCCCGTATGGGACGCGGCGCGCGGGGCGTCAAGGGGCCGCCGTCCCAAGAAGCCGCGCGACGGTGCGGCGGTCGTCGGCCGTCTCCGGGCCCGCGGCCCAGGGACGGTGGCGCAGGCGGAACGCATCCAGGCGCGCCGGCACGTCGGGATAGCCCAGGGCGGACAGGCCCTCCGCCAGCACCGGATCAGCGTCGGTCGGCGCGGGGCGGGCGAATGTCGCCAGACCCTCGGCCGCCAGGGCCTCCCAGTCAAAGCGCGGGCCGGGGTCGATCTTGCGGCCCGGCGCCAGGTCGGAATGGCCGATCACGCCACCGGGCCCGATGGACCAGCGGTCCATGATGTCGCGCAGCAGGCGGCGCAGCGCGGCCATCTGCGGCGCGGGATAGGGGCGGTCGCCGGGATTGGCCAGCTCGATCCCGATGGACCGGCTGTTGACGTCGTCCAGCCCCTGCCACCGTCCAGCCCCCGCATGCCACGCCCGGCGGGTTTCGCAGACCAGCTGTTCCGTTGTGCCGTCCGCATCGATCAGCCAATGGGCGCTGACCTCGGCCGCGGCATCGCACAGCCGCGCGCGTGCCGACGGGCTGTCCGCCATGCCGGTATAGTGGATCACGATCAGCGACGGCACCTGCCCGCGGCGGTCGCCGTGATTCGGACTGGGAAAGGCGGTCACGGTCGCCCTATGGCGCGGGGCGCCGGACGCGCAGGCCCATCGTGGGCGGGATCGGCACGGGGTCCGAGCCCGCGATCTGCGCGCCGGTGGGCGCCTGGACCGGCAGGGCGATGGGGATCGTCGCGGCCGGGGTGGTCCCGGTGACCAGCGCCGCCTCGCGTGCGGTGCGGTACTGGCCGTACCGGTCGGCCTCGAACTGATAGTTCGGGTTCCAGCCCCGATGTTCCCCGCATCCGGCCAGCGCCCAGCACCCCGATCATCCACCAGCCGCGCATGACGCCTCCATCGGTCCGTTTCGCGGACGTTACCACCAGCGATCCGGCTTGGCCACAAATCCCGCAGCGCGTTCCAGCACCTGCGCCTGGTTCAAGAGATCGCCCTCCTCGAAGGGGCGGCCGATCAGCTGCAGGCCTAGGGGGCAGGCCCTGCGCGTCCTGTCCCACCGGCACCGCGATGCCGGGCAGGCCCGCCAGGTTCAGCGTCACCGTGAAGACGTCGTTCAGATACATCTGCACCGGATCGCCCTTGTCGCCCGAGCCAAGCGGGAATGGCCGCCGAGGGCGTCGCGGGCGCCAGGATCGAATCGACGCCTGCCGCAAAGGCCTGGTCGAAATCGCGCTTGATCAACGCGCGCACGCGGCGGGCGCGGTTGTAATAGGCGTCATAGAAGCCCGCCGACAGCACATAGGTGCCGATCATCACCCGGCGCTGAACCTCGGGGCCGAAGCCCTGGGCGCGGGTCTTCTCGTACATCTCGGTGATGCCGTCGCCCTTGCCCAGGGTCGCGCGGTGGCCGTAACGCACGCCGTCATAGCGGGCCAGGTTCGACGATGCCTCGGCGGGCGCGATCACGTAATAGGCGGGCAGGGCGTATTTCGTATGCGGCAGGCTGATGTCGACGATCTCGGCGCCCGCGTCGCGCAGCATCTCGGCCCCCTGACGCCACAGGGCGTCGATGGCGTCGGGCATGCCGTCCACGCGGTATTCACGCGGGATGCCGATGCGCTTGCCACGGATGTCGCCAGTCAGCGCGGCCTCGAAATCGGGGACCGGCAGGTCGGCGCAGGTGCTGTCCTGGGGATCGGCAGAGGCCATCGCGCCCAGCATGATCGCGGCGTCCCGCACCGTGCGCGTCATCGGCCCCGCCTGGTCCAGGCTGGAGGCGTAGGCGATGACGCCCCACCGGCTGACCCGGCCATAGGTCGGCTTCAGCCCCACCGTGCCGGTGAAGGCCGCGGGCTGGCGGATCGATCCGCCCGTATCGGTACCGGTCGCGCCCAGGCACAGATCGGCCGCGACGGCTGCGGCCGAACCGCCGGAACTGCCGCCCGGGGTCAGCTGCGCGCCGTCAGGCCCGCGCCACGGGTTCACCGTCGGACCATAGCAACTGGATTCGTTGGTCGAACCCATCGCGAATTCGTCCTGGTTCAGCTTGCCCAGCATCACTGCGCCCGCGTTCCACAGGTTCTGCGTCACGGTCGATTCGTATTCCGGGGTGAAGCCCTGCAGGATGCGGCTGCCGGCCTGCGACGGCACGCCCTTGACGCAGAAGACGTCCTTGACGCCCACCGGGATGCCGGTCATCGGCGCGGCGTCGCCCGCCTTGATGCGCTGATCGGCGGCGCGGGCCATGTCGCGCGCCATGTCGGGGGTGTGATGCACGAAGGCGTTCAGCGCGCCCGCGGCGTCGATGGCCGAGAGGCAGGCATCGGTCAGTTCGACCGAGGTCAGATCGCCTGCGCGTAGCGCGTCGCGCGCGTCGGCAATGGTCAGTCGGTTCGCGTTCGTCATTCCACCACCTTCGGCACGGCAAAGAACCCCTCGCGGGCGTCGGGGGCGTTGGACAGGATCTTGTCGGCCATGCCGCCCGAGGTCACGACATCCTCGCGCCGCTTCAGGCGCATGGGGGTGACGCCGGTCATGGGTTCCACGCCCTCGACATCGACCTCGTTCAGCTGGTCCATGAAATGCAGGATGCCGGACAGATCGCGCGCCAGGGCGGGCAGGGCGGCATCATCGACCGCGATGCGCGCCAGATGGGCGACCTTGCGGGCCTGATCCTCGGTGATCGACATGACGTTTCCTTTCGTTGGCCGCGGGTCTACAACCCCGCGCGAAAGGCCGCAAGACGCACGGCCGAAAGGTCCCCATGCAAGCAGCCCTGGCCGTCATCCCCGTCATAGCCCTTGTCCTGCTGGGCCATCTGGCGCGGCGGGGCGGGCTGATTCCCGCCGCCAGCTGGCCGGGAATAGAGCAGTTGGGATACCGCGTGCTGTTCCCGGCGATCCTGCTGACGTCGATCTATCGGTCAGAGCTGTCCCTGGGGCGGCTTGGCCCCTATCTGGGCGCGATGGCGCTGGCCTTTGCGGTGACCGGGGCGCTGGCGCTGATCTGGGCCGTGCGCCGGGATCAGACCGGGCCGCGCAGCAGCTCGCTGTTCCAGGGCGCGCTGCGGTTCAATTCGCTGCTGATCCTGGCGGTCGCGGCCCAGGGCCTGGGCGGGCAGGCGCTTGGCGACCTGGCCGTGGCCTTTGCGTTCCTGATCCCGGCGTTCAACATTTCGGCCATCGTGGCGCTGACGCTGCTGTCGGACGGGCCGCGCCCCGCGGGGGGCCACGGCCCGCATCGGCGCCGAGATCGGCCGCAACCCGATGGTGCTGTCCTGCGCGGCGGGGCTGGCGCTGAACCTGTCGGGCGTCGCGCTGCCCGCGGTCGTGCTGTCGCCGCTGGACTGGCTGGGGCAGGGGGCGCTGGCCGTGGGCCTTCTGGCGGTGGGGGCGGGGATCGATCCCGCGCGCCTGTGGCAGCGCGACCCGGCGCTGTGGCTGGGGGTGTGGTTGCGGCTGGCGCTGTGCCCGGTGATCTTCCTGGCCGCCGCGCTGGCCATCGGCCTGCCTGCGGGGCAGGTCGCGTCGGGCGTGCTGGCCACGGCCGCACCGGGGGCGCCCGTCGGCTATATCCTGGCGCGCCAGATGGGCGGGGACGCCGATTTCTATGCCGCGATCTTCACCTGGCAGACCGTCCTTGCGGCACTGACCTTGCCCTTGTGGCTTATTTTCGCAGGATTTCTTGGGGCCTGAGGGCCGCGTGCGATTTTTTTCGGGCAGGTCCGTTTTTTTGGCTTGCAGCCTCTCGCGGCTTTGCCTAAACACCGCCTCACGCCGCCAGGGAAGACTGGCAGCGGACAGAAAGTGGCCCGTTCGTCTATCGGTTAGGACGTCAGGTTTTCAACCTGAAAAGAGGGGTTCGACTCCCCTACGGGCTGCCACTTCTTTCTCGACATCGACGGATTGACCAACGCCTCGGCTTCCTGCCAGGGGCGTTTCGCATGGTGCAGGGCGTTTATCGTCGGCGCGCCGTTTTCTGCGACCAAGACCCATGTTTTCGTGCCGATCCGCGGCTTTGGCGGTTGACTCCACCACCTGCGGGGCTAAAAGGCGGCTTCGATAAGAATTCCACGGGGTTTGCGGCGCGCGATTGCCCCGAAGCAGGAGCAACAACCATGGCGAAGCCGACCACCATCAAGATCCGGCTGAACTCGACCGCCGGCACCGGCCACTTCTATGTGACCAAGAAGAATGCCCGCACGATGACCGAAAAGATGTCCGTCCGGAAATACGACCCGGTCGTGCGTCAGCACGTCGAATACAAGGAAGGCAAGATCAAGTAAGATCTTCCCGTCCGACTGCGCAGGGGCCGCCATCCGCAAGGATTGGCGGCCTTTTGCCATGGATGCGCCCGCTTGCGCGACGCGGCGGGCTGCGGCAGATTGCGTCCATGCGACTGATCGTCAACGGAAACACCCATGACCTGGACGCCGACCCGCAGATGCCGCTGCTGTGGGCGCTGCGCGATCTGCTGGGCCTGACCGGCACGAAATACGGCTGCGGCATCGCGCAATGCGGGGCCTGCACGGTGCACATGGACGGCATGGCGGTGCGCGCCTGCCAGATCCGCCTGGCCGACGTGGCCGGAGAGGTCACCACGATCGAGGGGCTGGGCACGCCAGACGACCCGCACCCGGTCCAGGCCGCCTGGATCGAACAGCAGGTCGCCCAATGCGGCTATTGCCAGTCCGGCCAGATCATGCAGGCCGCGTCCCTGCTGGCGCTGAACACCGACCCGTCCGACGCGGACATCGACCGCGCGATGTCGGGCAACCTATGCCGCTGCGCGACCTATCCCCGTATCCGTGCCGCGATCCGGTCGGCGGCGATCCGCATAGGGTCTGCCTGATGCCGCGTGCGGGGCGCATCGCGCGGCGGGGTTTCCTGATCGGATCGGTCGCCGTGGCCGGGGGCGTGGCCTTTGGCACCTGGCGCTATGCGCGCCCGCTGCCGAATCCCTTTGCGGGGACCGATGCAGGCGCGCTGAACCCCTATGTCTTGATCGACACGGATGGCGTCACGCTGGTCGCGCCGCGCGCCGACAAGGGGCAGGGCGCCCGCTGGCTGCAGGCCGCCCTGATCGCCGAGGAATTGGACATCGACCCCGCCACTGCCCGCATCGTGCCGGGCCCGGTCAGCGCCACGTACTATAACCGCGCGCTGATCGCGGATTTCATGCCCTTTGCGCCGACCGATACCGGTTGGCTGGCAGAAACCGCACGGGGGCGCCGCCGACATTCCCGCGCGCCTGCTGGGCTGGCAGATGACCGGCGGGTCCAGTTCGACCACCGACGGCTTCGACAAGCTGCGCCAGGCGGGCGCCGTCGCGCGCGAGACGCTGAAGCAGGCCGCCGCCCTGCGCCACGGGCTGGACCGCGCCGATCTGGACACCGCAAAGGGCGCAGTGATCCTGCCCGATGGCACGCGCATCCCCTATCCCGACCTGGCCCGCGACGCCGCCGCGATGCCCCCCGTGACCCAGGTCGTGCTGCGCGACCGGTCGCAGTGGCGCTGGCTGGGAAAGCCGATGGCACGCGCCGACGTGGTCGCGAAATCGACCGGCACGCAGGTCTATGGGATCGATCTGGTCCTGCCCGACATGCTGCACGCAACGGTGCGGATGGCGCCCTGGGGCGGGACGGTCGCACGGCTGGACCCCGTCGCCGCCGAAGGCCTGCCCGGCGTCCTGCGCGTGCTGCCGATCACCGGGGGTGTCGCGATTCTGGCGCGCGACACCTGGTCCGCGATGCGGGCCGCGCAGGCGCTGGACGTCGAATTTGCGACCCCCGATACGGCGGGCGATCAGCAGGCGATCTGGGCCGCGCTGCAGGCCACCCATGACGCGGGCGACATCGACAGCCGCAAGCGGGACGATGGCGACGTCGATGCGGCTGTCGGACCCGGCGATTTCACCGCCGAATACCGCGTGCCCTTCCTGGCCCATGCGCCGTTGGAGCCGATGAACGCCACCGTGCTGGTGACGGACGATGCCTGCACCATCTGGGCCGGCACGCAGGTCCCCGATTTCGCGGTCGCCCGCGCCGCCGCCCTGACCGGCCTGCCCGAAACCGCGATCCGGCTGGAGAACCAGATGATCGGCGGCAGCTTCGGCCGCCGGCTGGAGATCGACTTCATCGCCCAGGCTGTCCAGATCGCGATGGCCGTCCCCGGTCGTCCGGTCAAGCTGACCTGGTCGCGCGAGGAGGATTTCGCCCATGACCAGCCCCGCCCCGCGCAGATCGCCCGCGTCCGGGGCCGCGTGACCGCCGACGGCGTGCAGGCGCTGGACCTGGCGGTGGCCAGCCCGTCGGTCATCGCCTCCTGGTTCGGGCGCGTGGCCAGCGCGCCGCCCGGTCCCGATCTCAGCATCACCACCGGCGCATGGGACCAGCCCTTTGCGATCCCGCATTTCCGCGTGACGGGCCTGCGCGCGCCCGAATCGGTGCCGGTCAGCAGCTGGCGGTCGGTGGGCGCATCGTCGAACGGCTTCTTCCTGGGCACCGCCCTGGACGAGATGTTCGCGCAGTCCGGCATCGACCCGCTGGAGGGGCTGTTGCGCGTGTGCGACCACGCCCCCTCGCGCGCGGTGCTGGAGGGGGTCCGCGACCTGTCGGGTTGGACCGGCCGCGACGCGGGGCAGGGGCGCGGGCGGGGGGTGGCGTTCTGCCTGTCGTTCGGCGTGCCCTGCGCCCAGGTGGTCGAGGTTCAGGACACACCGCAGGGCATCCGCCTGACCCAGGCCTTTGCCGTGGCCGATGTGGGCATCGTGCTGGACCCGGTGAACGCCGATGCGCAGCTGTCGGGCGGCATGCTGTTCGGGCTGGGCCATGCGATGAACTGCGAACTGACCTATCGCGATCACCGCCCCGATCAGACCAATTTCCATGACTACGAGGGGTTGCGCATGCACCAGGCCCCCGCCGTTCAGGTCCGCCTGCTGGAGAACGGCCCCCTGCGGGGCCTGGGCGAACCCGGCGTTCCGCCCGCCGCCGCGGCCTTGGGCAATGCGATCTTCGCCGCGACGGGCCTGCGCCTGCGCGACCTGCCCTTTGCCCGGGGGGTGCGGTTCGCATGATGCGTCTGCTGACCCTGCTGCTGATGACCGGCCCGGCCTGGGCCGAGGGTGTCATGCCCTCGATCGTCGCTCCGCCTGCGGCGGGATCGGTCAGCACCGCCGACGGTCTGGCGGCATGGGACCGCGTGCGGCAGGTCGTGTCGCATCCGCGCTGCGCCAACTGCCATGTCGGGCCCGATCACCTGCCCATGTGGTCCGGTCCCGAATATACCGAACCCCGCCCTCACGGCATGCATGTCAGCGGCGGCGACAGCCGCATGGGTGTCGAGACGCTGCCCTGTGCCACCTGCCACGTTACCGCGTCGACGCTGGAATCGGATCCGCATCAGGCACCGAACGCGATGATCCCCTGGCAGCTGCCCCCGGTCGAGATGGCGTGGTTCGGCCTGGACGGCCCCGCCCTGTGCCGCCAGCTGCGCGACCCGCAGCGGAACGGCGGGCGCGACTGGGTCGAACTGGCCGAACACCTGCGCGACGATGCCAGCCACGGCGGCTTTGTCGCCTGGGGTTTCGCGCCCGGCGGTGGCCGCGAACCCGCGCCCTTCGGCCTGCGGGCGCATATCGACGACGTGCTGAAATGGGGGGCAGCCGGACAACCCTGTCCGGAATGACCATCCTGGTCGCTTTTTCGGCATCCAAATCGGGCCGACTGCGTTAGGCTGCCAGCACCGATTGCCGAAAGCCTGCGCCATGTCGATTTCCGCCCCCATCACCGCCACCGCCGACTGTCCCGTCAAGGCGCTGCTGCGCCGTCCCGGCGGGTCGCTGGCCATGCTGACCGATGCCAAGGGCGGCTTTCCCCGCCGCCCCGGCGCGATGATGGCGCTGTGGCCCGATGGCGGTCGCGTGGGCCGTCTGGGCGCGGGCTGCATCGATGCGGATATCGCGGCGCATTTGGACATGCCCGGCCCGGTGACGCGCCTGACCTATGGCGTGGGCGGCCCTGTCGATCTGCCGCTGCCCTGCGGCGGCACGGTGCAGATCGCGCTGATCCATAAGCCCGACCCCGACTGGCTGGGCGCCATCTGGGACGACCGCATCCGCCGGCGGACCGGCAGATGGTGCCTGAACCTGCGCACCGGTGCGCCCTGCCGTGCGGGGGATCCCGACCCCGACGACTTTTCCCTGGTCCTGCCGCCGCCTCCCGCGTTTCAGATCCACGGAGAGGGGGACGAGGCGCAGGCCCTGACCACCCTAGTCACGGCGATGGACATGCCCGTGATGGGACAGGACGCGACACCGGATGCCCATACCGCCGTGGTGACGCTGTTTCACGACCACGACCGTGAGCTGCCCGCGCTGGCCCGCGCACTGCGGTCAGAGGCGTTCTACATTGGCGCGCTGGGGTCGCGGCGGGCGCAGGCGGCACGGCTGGCGGCCCTGACCGAACAGGGGTTCGACCTGGCGGCGCTGGACCGGATCACCGGACCCATCGGCGTCGTCAGTCCGGCCCGCGATCCGCGCCTGATCGCGGCCTCGGCCCTGACCCAGATCCTGGCCGCCTACGAGGTGCTGACAGCGTGACCTGCACCGGCCTGCTTCTGGCGGCTGGCGCCTCGCGCCGTTTCGGTCCGTCGGACAAGCTGCTGGCGACGGTTGCGGGGATGCCGCTTGTGGCGCATGCCGCGCAGGCGATGCGGGCCACTCCCTTGGACGACCGCATCGCCGTCATCGCCAATCCCGCACTGGCACCGTTGCTGGATGGTTTTCGCATTGTCCTGATCGCGCAGGGTCAGCAGTCCGACAGCCTGCGCGCGGGCCTGTCCGCTGCCGGCAATCCTGACCGCCTGCTGATCGCGCTGGGCGACATGCCCGACGTCACTGCGGCGCATTTGACGCAGATCGTCAGCCTGGCCGCGGATGGTCCTGCCGTCCTGCAGCCATGACGGCATCGCGCCCCTGCCCCCCGCCTGCTTTCCGCGCGACTGGCTGCCCCGGCTGGCGCAGCTGATCGGGGATCAGGGCGCGGGTCGGCTGCTGCGCGATCTGGCGCCGTCCAGACAGGTTCCCGCGCCGGGCCTTTTGCGCGACATCGACCTGCCTGAACAGATCAGCCCGCCGCCATTGAGGCGGCCGAACGACGCCACAGGGGGGTGCGGGGGGATGTGAAATCCCCCCGCCGTCGCGGGACGCAATTCAGCCCAACACCTCGGCGACCGCCTCGGTCGTGACGGCGACGATCCGGTCGGCCTCCTCGCGCGTCAGGCACAGGGGCGGGGCAAAGCCCAGGATGTCGCCCTGCGGCATCGCCCGCGCTATCACGCCGCGCTTCAGCATCGCCGCCACGACCTTGGCGCCCTTGCCTTCGGACGCGTCGAAAAAGCGCCGGGCATCGCGGTCCGCGACCAGTTCCACCGCGCACAGCATCCCCTCGCCGCGCACCTCTCCGACATGGGGGTGATCGCCCAGGGCCGCTTGCATCCGCTCGTTCAGATAGGCGCCGACGGTGCCCGCATTCCCGACCAGCCCCAGGCTATCGATCAGCTTCAGGTTCGCCACCCCGGCCGCCGCGCCGATGGGATGGGCGGAATAGGTCCAGCCATGCCCCATCACGCCGTTCTCGTCCGTGCCGCGCGCCAGCACGTCCCAGACGCGCTGGCCCACGATGCTGGCCGACAGGGGCGCATAGGCGCTGGTCAGGCCCTTGGCGCTGGTGATCAGGTCGGGGCGCATGCCGTAATGGTCCGACCCGAACATCGTTCCCAACCGGCCAAAGCCCGTCACCACCTCATCCGCGATCAGCAGGATGTCGTGGCGGTCCAGAACCTGCTGGATGGCGGGCCAATATCCCGCGGGCGGCGGCACGATGCCCCCCGTGCCCAGCACCGGCTCTCCGATGAAGGCCGCGATGGGTGTCGGCGCCGTGTTCCGCGATCAGCGCCTCCAGTTGCGACACGCAATGGCCGACGAAGTCCGATTCCGACATGGCCGCATCGGGGCGGCGGAAATAGTACGGCGCCTCGGTATGGATCACCTGGTCCAGCGGCAGGTCGAACTTGGCGTGAAACAGCTGCAATCCTGTCAGCGATCCGGTCATCAGGCCCGACCCGTGATAGCCGCGCCACCGGCTGATGATCTTCTTTTTCTTCGGGCGGCCCAGGATGTTGTTGTAATACCAGACCAGCTTGATGTTCGTCTCGTTCGCATCCGACCCCGACAGGCCGAAATAGACCCGCGCCATGCCCTGGGGCGCGCGGTCCATGACCATCTGCGCCAAGGTGATCGCGGCCTCGGACCCGTGGCCGGCATAGGCGTGGTAATAGGCCAGCTGATGCGCCTGATCGGCGATGGCCTGCGCGATTTCGGGGCGGCCATAGCCCACGTTCACGCAATAGAGGCCCGCAAAGGCGTCCAGCAGGCGGTTGCCGTCGCGGTCGGTGATGTGACAGCCCTCGCCGCCGGTGACGATGCGCTGCGGCGCCTCGCCCCGCGCGAATTGCCCCAGATGGGTCGATGGGTGGAAAAAAGCTCTCGCGGTCCCAACGGGCCAGTTCGTCATTCGTCAGCATCATCGCTCCTGTTCCTGCTGGGGGCAGGATAGGGCGGTGGGGCCCGAAGATTTCTCTGATCCGATGGGTTCTGCCCGAGGAAATCCCTGAACTTCAGCCCTCAAGCCGATGATGTTCCAGCATGGCGCCCAGGGCGGGCTGATCCTTGACCGGCTTGGTCACGATATAGCTGAAATAGCGCCGCACCCCTGCGCCGCTGTCCAGCAGCCCGTCCATGACCCCCTGGAACGCGGCCACGTCGGGGGCGATCACCGACATCAGATAGTCGAACCCCCCGCCGATCGCCCAGCAGCCGGTGACGGCGTCCATGCGCGCGATCACCGCCTCGAACCGCTGAAAGCTTTCGCTGCGGTGCTGGTCCAGCTCGACCGTGACGAAGACCTGCACATGCGGCCCCAGGGCGGCAAGGTCGATCTGGGCGCGGTATCCCCGGATCAGGCCCGCCTGTTCCAGCCGCCGCATCCGGTCCCAGCAGGGGGTGGGCGACAGGTTCACGCGGGCGGCCAGGTCGGTCTTGGTGATGCGCCCCTCGCGCGACAGCACCGCCAGGATGGCGATGTCGCGGTCGTCCAGGCGCAGGCTGCGGGGCGGGATCATGGCGCGCATGTTCCCCCGCGCGGCCCGCTTGTCAATTCGCGCGCGGCGGGCGATCCTGCATCCCATGTCCCACTGGCCCCTGAGACGCACCGACATCACCCGCCCCGCCTATCGCAGCCTGGCCCAGGGCATCGCCGCGGCGATCGACGCGGGCAGCCTGCCGCCCGGCACGCGCCTGCCGCCGCATCGCGACCTGGCCTGGCAGCTGGGCGTCAGCGTCCAGACCGTCAGCCGCGCGTACGAGGAGCTGATCCGCGCCGACCTGATCTCGGGAGAGGTCGGGCGCGGCAGCTTCGTGCGATCCGGCCCGCGCGAGACGATCGAGGTGCCGTGGTTCCGCGCGCCCACCGACCGCCCGCCGATCGACCTGTCGATGATGACCCCCGTGGCGCTGCCCCAGATCCGCACGGCCTGGAGCGAGACGCTGCTGCGCCTGTCGGACCGTCTGCCCGACCCGGCGATGCTGTCCTTCCGCCCGCGCCAGACGATGTCGCTGTATGGCGGCATGGCCGCGGCGTGGCTGGCCCGCTGCGGGATGGTGGTCCCGGCGCAGCGGATCCTGATCACAAACGGGACCACGCCCGCGATGTTCGTGGCGCTGCAATGCGTGGCGTTGCCCGGCGACATCATCGCGACCGAATCCGCCACCTGCCACACGCTGCGGCCCGCGGCCCAGCATCTGCACCTGCGCCTGCAGGGCATCCCCGACGACGAACACGGCATGGACCCCGACGCGCTGATCCGGGCCGCGCGGGCGGCGGGCGGGCGGATGAAGGCGGTGTTCCTGCTGCCCTCGGGCGGGGGGCCGCGGGCGCGGGTGATGGACCGAGACCGGCGCGAGACCCTGGCCCGCGCCGCGACCCAAGCCGGGCTGATGATCCTGGAAAGCGACCCCACGGGGCCGATGCCGCCTCGCCGCCCGCCCGCGCTGTCGGGATTCGCGCCGGAGCGCAGCTTCTATTTCACGGGCCTGTCGAAATGCCTGTCGCCGGGGCTGCGCCTGGGTTTTCTGGCGATGCCCGAAAAAATGGCAGAGGCCGCGCTGAACCGGCACCTGTCGATGGCCTGGATGGCCACGCCCCTGATGGCCGAGATCGCGCATGACTGGATCACCGGCGGCACGGCGGACGCGCTGCTGGCGGCGCAGCGCAGCGAACTGGCCGCAAGGAACCGGCTGGCGGTGCGCGTCCTGGGCCAGCGTGCGCAGGGGTTCCTGCATGGTTTGCACCGCTGGATGCCGCTGGACCCCGGCACCGACGAAGGCGCGGCCCTGGCCACCGCGCTGTCCCACCAGGTCGCGCTGGCGCCCGGCGCGGGCTTTGCGATCCTGCCCCAGGGGCCGGCGCTGCGCGTGTCGCTGGGCGGGGCCACGACGCGCGATCTTGAACAGGCGCTGCGCATCGTCTCGGCAGTCCTTCCGGGCTGAGGGCAGGACAATCGGGCGACCTGTTTGACTCTCGCGGTCAGAATTGTCATGATTTAATACATCAATTGACTTGGATTCCGCTTGTCCCGAACCATCGGGTCCAATCGGAACGGTCCGAAAGGTCCGAATCCTGCCGCAGAAGGGCCCGTGCGATCCGCGCGCAGGGCCCGCCCCAACAGGAGGTATCATGACCATCACCACCCGCCCCGCATTCCGCCTTGCCACCGCCAGCCTGACCGCCCTGATCCTGGGATCGGGGGCCGCCATGGCCGACACCTGGCGCTATGCCTTCGAGGAGGCGCTGGACGAGGTCCAGGGCGTCTATGCCCAGAAGTTCAAGGAGGAGGTCGAGGCCAATTCCGACCCATGAGGTGCAGCTGTTCCCCTTTGGCACGCTGGGCGAATCCGACAACATCATGGAGCAGACCCAGTCGGGCATCCTGCAGTTCGTGAACCAGTCGCCCGGCTTCACCGGATCGCTGATCCCCGAGGCGCAGGTGTTCTTCGTGCCCTATCTGCTGCCCGAGGATGACGACCAGCTGTTCGCCTTCTTCCGCAATTCCGAGGCGATCAACACGATCTTCCCCGAGCTGTACGCCCAGCAGGGGCTGGAGCTGCTGAGCATGTACCCCGAGGGCGAGGTGATGGTCACCTCGAACCGGCCCATCGCGGCGCCCGCCGATTTCGACGACGTCAAGGTACGGGTGATGACCAACCCGCTGTTGGTCAGCAGCTATCAGGCCTTCGGCGCCACGCCGACGCCGCTGCCCTGGGGCGAGGTCTATGGCGGCCTGCAGACCGGCATCGTCGATGCGCAGGAGAACCCGGCCTTCTTCATCGAATCCACCCGCATGTACGAGGTTCAGGACCACATCACCCCGGCTGGGCCACAACAACTTCACCACCGCGCTGATGGCCAACCAGGAGTTCTTCGAGGGCCTGTCCCCCGAGGACCAGCAGGTGGTCCGCGACGCGGCCAAGACGGCGTTCGACCACATCATCGAATATCAGCAGGGCCTGACCGAGGCGTCGCTGGAGAAGATCACCGCCGACCGCCCCGAGGTCACCGTGACCACCCTGACCGAGGAGCAGCGCGCGCCCTTCCGCGACACCGCCGCCCAGGTCGAGGAGACCTTCCTGGAGATCGGCGGTCCCCGCGCACAGGAGGTTCTGGACCAGATGAAGGCGGACCTGTCCGCCGCGGCCCAGGGCTGATCCCGGTGCCCCGTCCCGTCCTGCGGGGCGGGGCGCCTAAGCGAACGATGATGGACAGGTGGCCATGACGCCAGAGACCAAAGGTGACCGGCCCCCAGGCCCGGCCGACGACCCGGACATCCTTGCCGCGGCCGAGGCGACGCAGGCGCAGGACGACATCGACGATGCGCTGTACGAATCCGGTCTGCCCGGCGTCCTGGGCGTGGCCGACCGCGCCATCGCCCGGCTGGAGGCCGTGGCGCTGGCGATCGGCGTGCTGGCGATGGCGTTCAACACCGTCGCCAATGTCGTCGGCCGCTTCGTCTTTGGCCGCTCGCTCTATTTCGCCGAGGAGGTCAACCAGGCGCTGATCGTCCTGGTGACCTTCGCGGGCATGTCCTATGCGCGCGGCACGGGCGCCACATCCGCATGTCGGCCATCACCGACGCGCTGCCGCCTAGGGCACGCAAGGCGATGCTGGTGGCGATATCGGCGCTGACGGCGGTGCTGCTGCTGGTGCTGGCGTGGTTCGCGCTGTCCTATGTCATGAGCCAGGCGGGCCGGGGCAGGGTTCTGCCCGCGCTGCGCATCCCGCAATGGTGGATCATCGTCTGGGTTCCCGCCGGCTTCTTCCTGACCGGCCTGCAATACGCGCTGACCGCGCTGAAGAACCTCAGGGACCCCGACATCTGGCTGTCGACCGCCGTGCGCGACGGGTACGACCTGCCGCAGAAGGACGCCGACGCATGACCACCGCCATCCTGGGCACGATGATCGTGCTGCTGCTGCTGGGCTTTCCGATGATGGTCCCGCTGATCGTCGCTTCGGTCGTGGGCTTTGTCGCGATCTTCGGCGGCATCGGCCACTTGGAGACGCTGGTCCAGCAGGTCATCGCGGGCATCCAGCCCGCCAGCCTGATCGCGGTGCCGATGTTCATCTTCGCGGCCGAAATCATGACCCGCGGCCAGTCGGCGGGCCGCCTGATCGACGTGGTCATGGCCTTTCTGGGCCACGTCAAGGGCGGGCTGGCCATCTCGACCGCGGGGGCCTGCACCATGTTCGGCGCGGTGTCGGGGTCGACGCAGGCCACGGTCGTTGCGGTGGGCGGCCCGATGCGGCCGCGCCTGCTGAAGGCGGGCTACAGCGATTCCTTTACGCTGGCGCTGATCGTGAACGCATCCGACATCGCCTTCCTGATCCCGCCGTCGATCGGCATGATCATCTATGGCGTCGTGTCGGGCACGTCGATTGCGGAACTGTTCCTGGCGGGGATCGGGCCGGGGTTGCTGATCCTGGTGATGTTCTCGATCTACTCCTATGTCTATGCGGTGCGCCACGACGTGCCGACGGAACCGCGCATGCCCTGGCCCGACCGGCTGCGCGCCGTGCGCCGGGCCATCTGGCCGATGGGCTTTCCGGTGCTGATCATCGGCGGCATCTATGGCGGGGTCTTCTCTCCGACCGAGGCCGCGGCCGCCTGCGTTCTCTATGCCCTGGTGCTGGAGATGCTGGTCTTTCGACAGGTGTCGCTCCGCCAGCTGTTCGCGACCGCCAAATCGACCGGGCTGATCACCGCGGTGGTGTTCATCCTGGTCGGCGCCGGTGCGGCCTTCAGCTATGTCATCAGCTTCGCCCAGATCCCGCAGGAGATCCTGGCCGGCATCGGCATCGACGGCATGGGCCCCTATGGCGTGCTGTTCACCATCTCCATCGCGTTCTTCATCGGCTGCATGTTCGTGGACCCGATCGTGGTGATCCTGGTGCTGGTGCCGATCTTTGCGCCGGTGGTGCAGGCGACGGGGCTGGACCCGGTGCTGGTCGGCACGATCATCACCCTGCAGGTCGCCATCGGCAGCGCCACGCCGCCCTTCGGCTGCGACATCTTCACGGCCATCGCGGTGTTCCGCCGGCCCTATTGGGAGGTCATCCGCGGCACGCCGCCCTTCGTGATCATGCTGCTGACGGTATCGGTCCTGCTGATCTTTTTCCCGCAGATCGCGTTGTTCCTGCGCGACCTGTCCATCGACGGGTAAGGGGAGCCGCATGCAGGACAATCTGAACCGGTTCGGGCTGGTGGCCCTGGCCACCGACCTGACGATCGAGGGTGACGCGGCCAGCCTGATGCCGCCCGGAACCCGGCTGCACGTCACGCGCATCGCCTTTGACAACCCCACGACCGAGGACAACCTGCGCGCCACCGGCCCGCGCCTGCGCGCCGCGGTGGATCTGCTGGTGCCGGGCGTGGCGCTGTCGGGCATCGGCTTCGGCTGCACCTCCGCCGCGGCGGTGCTGGGCGACACGATGGATGCGCTGGCCGGGGGGCGCGCGCCGGTGACCACGCCCGCGGGCGCGGCGCTGCGGGCGTTCGCGGCGCTGGGCGTGGCGCGGGTCGCGCTGATGACGCCCTATCTGGCGGCGACGACCGACCTGGTCGGCGATCATTTCGCGTCCAATGGCATCGATGTCGTCCGCCGGTCGTCGATGGGTCATGCCGACGACCGCGACATGGCCATGCTGAACCCGACCGAGATCACCGAAATGGCGCTGGCCAGCGACCACCCTGACGCGCAGGCGCTGTTCATGTCCTGCACCGCGCTGCCCGCGCTGGATCTGATCGACACGCTGGAGGGGCTGCTGGGCAAACCGGTCGTCACCTCGAACCAGGCGCTGTTCTGGGCGATGCTGGACCGCGCGCGCATCCCGGGCCGCGGGCCGGGCGCGCTGTTCCGCACCCGCAGCTGGTAATTCACCCCCCGACGCAAGGTCCGTCCCATGCCTGAACTGCAACGCACGCCCGAACGTTTCGCGACCGAGGAATACGAGGCCCGGCTGGCCGGCACCCGCGCCCGCATGGCGCGCCAGGGCCTGGACGCGCTGATCGTCAGCGACCCGTCCAACATGGCCTGGCTGACCGGCTATGACGGCTGGTCGTTCTATGTGCATCAATGCGTGATCGTCGGGCCGTCGGGCCCGCCCGTCTGGTTCGGGCGCGGGCAGGACGCACAGGGTGCGCTGCGCACCGTCTGGATGCCCGAGGACGCGATCATCGGCTATCCCGACCATTACGTCCAATCGACCGAGCGTCACCCGATGGAATACCTGGCCCGCCCGTCTGACCGATCTGGGCTGGAACCGGGGCACCATCGGGGTCGAAATGGACAACTACTGGTATTCGGCCAAGGCCCATGCCTGCCTGGCGGCGGGCCTGCCCGGTGCGCGGCTGACGGATGCCGCCTCGCTGGTCAACTGGCAGCGCGCCGTCAAGACGGAGAAGGAACTGGAATACATGCGCAAGGCCGCGCGCATCGTCGAGCGCATGCACCGCCGCATCGCCGACAAGGTCGAGGTCGGCATGCGCAAATGCGACCTGGTGGCCGAGATCTATGATGCGGGCCTGCGCTATGACGAATGGTCCGGCCATGGCGGCGACTATCCGGCCATCGTGCCGCTGCTGCCGTCGGGGCCGGATGCGGGGGCGCCGCACCTGACCTGGGACGACCAGCCGATGAAGCCCGAGGAGGGCACGTTCTTCGAGATCGCCGGCTGTTATCAGCGATACCACGTGCCGCTGTCGCGCACGATCTTTCTGGGCAAGCCCCCCGATGCCATGCTGGAGGCCGAGAAGGCCGTCCTGGAGGGCATGGACGAGGGGCTGGAGGCCGCCCGCGCCGGCAACACCTGCGAGGATGTCGCCAACGCCTTCTTCCGGGTGCTGGACCGCCACGGCATCGTCAAGGACAACCGCACCGGATACCCGATCGGCCTGTCCTATCCGCCCGACTGGGGCGAACGCACCATGTCGCTGCGCCGGGGCGACAAGACCGTGCTAAAGCCGGGCATGACGTTTCATTTCATGACCGGGCTGTGGATGGACGACTGGGGGTACGAGACGACGGAATCGATCATCATCACCGATGGTGCGCCCGACCTGTTCTGCACCCTGCCGCGCCGGATGCTGGTGAAGGGATGACCGCGATCACGCCCACCATACCGCTTGACGCGCCGGGCAAGCATCACGGCTTTCTGCGTCTGCCCTACAGCCGCAACGACAGCGCCTGGGGCAGCGTGATGATCCCGCTGACGGTGATCCGCGGCGGCGACGGGCCCACCGCCCTGCTGACCGGGGGCAATCACGGCGACGAATACGAAGGCCCCCTGGCGCTGCAGCAGCTGGCATGGGAGCTGGAGCCCGCGCAGGTGATGGGCCGCGTGATCATCCTGCCCGCGATGAACGCGCCCGCGGTCGCGGCGGGCACGCGGGTCAGCCCCATCGACGGGGTGAACATGAACCGCGCCTTTCCGGGGCGCCCCGATGGTTCGGTCACACAGAAGATCGCGGATTACCTGACGACGGTCCTGGTGCCCGCCGCCGACCTGGTGCTGGATTACCATTCGGGGGGCAAGACGCTGGACTTCCTGCCCTATGCCGCGGCGCATTACCTGGACGACGCGAATCAGCAGGCGGCCTGCGTGGCCGCGATGCGGGCCTTTGGCGCGCCCTGGTCGATGATGATGCGGGAAATCGACGCGGTGGGCATGTTCGACACGACCGTGGAACAGCAGGGCAAGGTCTTCGTCACCACGGAACTGGGCGGCGGCGGCACGGCCACTGCGGCGACCGTCTCCATCGCGCTGCGCGGGGCGCGAAACGTGCTGCGCCATGCGGGCATCCTGTCCGGCCCGGTCGAGGAGTGGACGACAGCCGCATGCTGGACATGCCCGACGATGCCTGCTTCCACTTTGCGCCTCAGGGCGGGCTGCTGCATCCCCTGGTCGATCTGGGTCAGGAGGTTGCCGAGGGGCAGCCGCTGGCCTGCATCTGGCCCGTGGACCGCACCGGCATCGCGCCCGTGACGGTCTGCGCGAACCGCCCCGGCCTGCTGGCTGCGCGGCACTTTCCGGGGCTGGTGCAGACCGGCGACTGCCTGGCCGTGGTGGCCGTCCCCGCGCCCTAGCGCGCGATCGCGTCGATCAGGTCGGCCAGCCCCTGCGGGTCGGACTGGAAGGGCGAATGCCCCCAGGGCCGGTGGTGCAGGTGATCGACCGGCGCGCGGTCCAGCATCGCGCGCTGCGCGGCAGGCAGGATGGCGCGGTCCCGGTCGCACAGGACATAGTGGCGGGTGGTCTGCTTGCGCGGTCCGGGCAGCGGGTCGCGCAGCGGGCCGACCGGCTGGGGCCTCAGGCGGGACAGATCGGCGTCGGCGCAATCGTCATACAGCATCGCCCGCGCGGCGTCCGGCGGCAGGATCAGCCGCCCCTGGTCGTCGCGCGGCCAGTTCCGTGGCGGCGCGGGGATCAGCCGGTCCAGCGACGCCACGCTGTCGCCCGGCAGCGGTAGATAGGAACACAGGTGGATCAGCACCCGCGGTGCCGGGTCCATCGCCTCGGCCAGCATGCCGCCCAGGGAATGACCCACCACCACCGGCGCCCAGGGCAGGGCCGCGGCGCAGGCGGCCAGGGTGTCGCCCGCCACATCGGGACAGGCCACGCGCCAGCCTTGCGCCCGCAGCAGGGCCGCGGTCCGGTCCCAGCACCAGCCGCCGTGCCATGCCCCGTGGATCAGCAGGATATCGGTCATGCGCCGACCCCTGACCCGCGACGGCCCGCGCGGCAAGTCTTGACCGCGCCTGCCCGGACGCGCCTGATGGCGGCCAAAGGGGGACCACGCATGATCGACAAGCTGGAGATGTTCCTGGCCGTGGCCAAGGAGGGCCATTTTGGCCGCGCCGCCGCGACCATCGGCGTGACCCAGCCCACGCTGTCCGCCGGGATCAAGCAGCTGGAGGAGAGCCTGGGCGTCCTGCTGATCTTTCGCGGATCGCGCTATGGCGGGCTGACGCCCGAGGGGCAGCAGGCCCTGGTCTGGGCGCGGCGCATCGTGGGCGACACCCGCCAGCTGCGCGACGAGATGCGGGCCGTCCGCCACGGCCTGTCGGGCCGGCTGCGCATCGCGGTCATCCCCACCGCGCTGACCTGGGCCGCGCGGATCAGCGCCCGGTTCGGGGCGGCGCATCCGAACGTGGGCTTCACCATCCTGTCGCGCCACCTCGGCCGAAATCCTGCAGATGATCGACGACCTGGAGGTGGATGCCGGCATCTCGTATCTGGACAACGAACCGCTGGGCCGGGTCAGCAGTGTACCGCTGTACGACGAACGCTATCTGCTGGTCGCACATCAGGATCATCCGCTGGCGGCGCAGGCGCAGGTCGCGTGGTCTGATCTGGACGGTCAGCGGCTGTGCCTTCTGTCCCAGGACATGCAGAACCGCCGCATCATCAACCGCACCTTGACTGCCGCAGGCGTGGTGCCGCAGGCCACGGTGGAATCGAATTCGACCGTGGTGCTGGTGTCGCATGTGATGGCCGGTGGCTGGCTGACCATCCTGCCCGAGGATATCGCCGGTTTCCTGGCGCAGGGCAAACCCTTGCGCCTCATCGCGCTGGAGGGGTCGGCACCGGGCCACGCCGTGGGTCTGATCGCCCCCTGGCGGGAGCCGCACACCCCGGTTCTGGAGGCGCTGCTGAGCGAGGCCCGGCGCATGGTTTGATAGAAATTCTCTATCGTTCAACGGAACTGCGATATTGATTTCAGATGATCCCCGCTGTCTTCTGGGGAACGGATATCTGAAAGGCCAGCCATGCTGAACGACGCGCCAGCCCCGACCGCGGACGAGATCCGCGATGTCGTCACCCCCCTGACCGCGCTGGAGGGGCCGCTGCTGCCGATGCTGCATGCGATCCAGGCGGAATGGGGGCACGTGCCGCAGGCCGCCGTGCCGGTGCTGGCCGACGTGCTTAACCTGGGCCGGGCCGAGGTGCATGGCGTCATCAGCTTCTATCACGATTTCCGCGACCATCCCGCCGGACGTCACATCCTGAAGATCTGCCGCGCCGAGGCCTGCCAGTCGATGGGCGGCGCCGCGATGGCCGCTGGCGTTCTGGACCGGCTGGGCGTGGGACTGGCACGGGACCACCGCCGATGGGGCCGTGACGGTTGAGCCGGTCTATTGCCTGGGCCTGTGCGCCTGCGGTCCTGCCGCGATGCTGGACGGGCAGCTGATGGGGCGGGTCGACGGCGACCGGCTGGTCACCGCGCTGGAGGCCGCACGATGAGGATCTTTGTTCCCCTGGACAGTGCCGCCAAGGCGCTGGGTGCCGATGCCGTGGCCGATGCCCTGACGCAGCAGATCGCCGCGCGGGGTCTGGATGCCCAGGTCGTGCGCAACGGGTCGCGCGGCATGGTCTGGCTGGAGCCCCTGGTCGAGATCGAGGCCGACGGCCGGCGTCTGGCCTATGGCCCGGTGACGCCCGCCGATGTGGGCGCGCTGCTGGATGGCACGTTGCCCTGCCTTGGCCGGGTCGAGGACATTCCCTTCTTCGCGCGCCAGACGCGGCTGACATTCGCGCGCTGCGGGCTGATCGACCCGCTGGACCTGGACGAATACGAACGCCATGGCGGTCTGGCGGGGCTGCGCCGCGCGATCGGCATGGACGGCGCGGCCATCGTGGCCGAGGTCACGGCCAGCGGGCTGCGCGGGCGCGGCGGCGCGGGCTTTCCGACCGGCATCAAGTGGAAGACCGTGGCCGATGCGGTCGCCGATCAGAAATACATCGTCTGCAATGCCGACGAGGGCGACAGCGGCACCTTCGCCGACCGGATGATCATGGAGGGCGATCCCTTCACCCTGATCGAGGGGATGGCGATCGCCGCCCTGGGAGTCGGGGCGACGCGCGGCTATGTCTACATGCGGTCGGAATACCCCGTGGCGATCGACGTGCTGGAACGCGCGGTCGTCATCGCCCGCCAGCGCGGCATGCTGGGTGCGGATGTGCTGGGCTCGCGGCGGGCCTTCGACATGCAGGTGCGGGTCGGCGCCGGCGCCTATGTCTGCGGAGAGGAGACCAGCCTGCTGAACAGCCTGGAGGGCAAGCGCGGCACGGTGCGCGCCAAGCCCCCGCTGCCCGCGCTGGAGGGGTTCCTGGGCAAGCCCACGGTCGTCAACAACGTCATCAGCCTGGCCACCGTCCCGGTGATCTTCGAACGGGGCGCGCAGGCCTATGCCGATTTCGGGCTGGGGCGGTCGCGGGGCACCGTGACCCTGCAGATCGCCGGCAATGTCGCGCGCGGCGGCCTGTTCGAGACCGCCTTTCGGGATGTCGCTGGGCGAGGTCGTCAACGACATCGGCGGCGGCACCGCGACCGGGCGTCCGGTCAAGGCCGTGCAGGTCGGCGGGCCGCTGGGCGCCTATATGCCCGTCAGCAAGTTCGACACGCCGATGGGATACGAGGATTTCGACGCGGCGGGCGGGTTGATCGGCCATGCCGGCCTGGTCGTGTTCGACGACAGCGCCGACATGCTGCAGATGGCGCGTTTTCGCGATGGAGTTCTGCGCCGTCGAATCCTGCGGCAAGTGCACGCCCTGCCGGATCGGCGCCGTGCGCGGGGTCGAGACGATCGACCGCATCGCCGCGGGCGATCCGGGTGCCGCCGCCCTGCTGACCGATCTGTGCGAGACGATGAAGGACGGGTCGCTATGCGCCCTGGGCGGCTTCACGCCCTATCCGGTCATGTCCGCGCTGACGCAATTTCCCGACGATTTCGCCACCCATAAGGAGGCCGCGGAATGAAAGACTTCATCATCCCGGAATTCGCGCCCGGCGACGACCGCGACATGGGCACCCTGCGCGCAGCGGCGCCCCGGTCGCCCTGACCATCGACGGCATCGCGGTGATCGTGCCCGAGGGAACGTCGGTGATGCGCGCTGCCATGATGGCCGACGTGCAGATCCCCAAGCTGTGCGCCAGCGACAACATGGAGGCCTTCGGGTCGTGTCGCCTGTGCGTGGTCGAGATCGAGGGGCGGCGCGGCACGCCCGCATCCTGCACGACCCCCGTGGCCGAGGGGATGGTGGTCCACACGCAGTCGGCCAAGATCCGCAAGCTGCGCAAGGGCGTGATAGAGCTGTATATCAGCGACCACCCGCTGGATTGCCTGACCTGTTCGGCCAATGGCGATTGCGAGTTGCAGGACACGGCCGGGCAGGTGGGCCTGCGCGACGTCCGCTATGCGCCGGGCGACAACCATTTCGATCCGTCGGGAACGGGCGCGCGGTCGCAGGCCGAGGCCCGGCTGCGCGGGGGGCATGACAACCCGCAGTTCATTCCCAAGGACAACTCCAACCCCTATTTCACCTATGATCCCAGCAAGTGCATCGTCTGTTCGCGCTGCGTGCGGGCCTGCGACGAGGTGCAGGGGACGTTCGCCCTGACCATCGAGGGCCGGGGCTTTGACAGCCGCGTCAGCGCCGGGACCAGCGCCGACGATTTCTTCTCCAGCGATTGCGTCAGCTGCGGTGCCTGCGTGCAGGCCTGCCCGACCGCGACCCTGCAGGAGAAGTCGGTGGCCGAACTGGGCACGCCCACGCGGTCGGTCATCACCACCTGCGCCTATTGCGGCGTCGGCTGCAGCTTCAAGGCCGAGATGAACGGCGACCAGCTGGTGCGCATGGTGCCCTACAAGCACGGCAAGGCGAACCGCGGGCACAGCTGCGTCAAGGGGCGGTTCGCCTATGGCTATGCCGCCCACCAGGACCGCATCCTGAAACCGATGATCCGCGAGCGGATCGAGGACCCGTGGCGCGAGGTCGCCTGGGACGAGGCGCTGGCCTTTGCCGCCGACCGGATGCGCGGCATCCAGGAACGGCATGGGCGGCGGTCGGTGGGGGTCATCACCTCCAGCCGCTGCACGAACGAGGAAACCTATCTGGTCCAGAAGCTGACCCGTGCGGTGTTCCTGAACAACAACACCGACACCTGCGCGCGCGTGTGCCATTCGCCCACGGGATACGGGTTGGGCAAGACCTTCGGCACCTCGGCCGGGACGCAGGATTTCGACAGCGTGGAACAGACCGACGTGGTGCTGATCATCGGGGCCAACCCGACGGACGGCCATCCGGTCTTTGCCAGCCGCCTGAAGAAGCGCCTGCGCCAGGGGGCCAAGCTGATCGTCGTCGATCCGCGCCGCACCGACATCGTGCGGTCCGCGCATGTCGAGGCATCCCATCACCTGCCGCTGCGCCCCGGCACCAACGTCGCCGTCATCAGCGCCATGGCGCATGTGATCGTGACCGAGGGGCTGATGGACGAGGCCTATATCCGCGACCGCTGTGATTGGGACGAGTTCCAACATTATGCCGAGTTCATCGCCGATCCCCGCCACGCCCCCGAGGCGACCGAGACGCTGACCGGCGTGCCCGCCGCAGAGCTGCGCGCCGCCGCGCGGCTGTTCGCGACGGGTGGCAACGGCGCGATCTATTACGGGCTGGGCGTAACCGAGCACAGCCAGGGGTCGACGACCGTCATGGCGATCGCGAACCTTGCGATGCTGACCGGCAATATCGGGCGGCCCGGCGTGGGCGTGAACCCGCTGCGCGGTCAGAACAACGTGCAGGGCGCCTGCGACATGGGGTCGTTCCCGCACGAGCTGCCGGGATACCGCCACGTCAAGATGCCCGACGTGCGCGCGATCTTCGAGAACGCCTGGGGGGTCCAGATCGACCCCGAGCCGGGCCTGCGCATCCCGAACATGCTGGATGCCGCGGTCGAGGGGACCTTCAAGGGCCTGTACTGCCAGGGAGAGGACATCCTGCAATCCGATCCCGACACGCATCATGTGGCGGCGGGCCTTGCCGCGATGGAATGCGTGATCGTCCACGACCTTGTTCCTGAACGAGACGGCGAACTATGCCCATGTCTTCCTGCCCGGGTCGTCGTTCCTGGAGAAGGACGGGACCTTCACCAATGCCGAACGCCGCATCAACCGCGTGCGCAAGGTCATGGCGCCCCGCAACGGCTATGAGGACTGGGAGATCACCCAGATGCTGGCCAACGCGATGGGGGCGGGGTGGCATTACACCCACCCGTCCCAGATCATGGACGAGATCGCCGCGACCACGCCCAGCTTTGCCGGCGTCAGCTATGAGCGGCTGGAGGAGCTGGGGCTCGGTGCAATGGCCCTGCAACGAGGCCGCGCCCACGGGCACGCCGCTGATGCATGTCGACGGGTTCCAGTCGGGGCGCGGGCATTTCGTGATCACCGAATACATCCCGACCGACGAACGCACCGGACCGCGGTTCCCGCTGCTGCTGACCACCGGGCGCATCCTGTCGCAATACAATGTGGGCGCGCAGACCCGGCGGACCGAGAACACCGCCTGGCACGGCCAGGACGTGCTGGAGATCCATCCGCATGACGCCGAAACCCGCGGCATCCGCGACGGCGACTGGGTCCGGCTGGCCAGCCGGGCGGGGGAAACCACGCTGATGGTGACGCTGACCGAACGGGTGTCGCCGGGGGTGGTCTATACGACCTTCCACCATCCGGCGACGCAGGCTAACGTGGTGACGACCGATTTTTCGGACTGGGCGACGAATTGCCCGGAATACAAGGTCACCGCGGTGCAGGTCAGCCCCTCGAACGGTCCGTCGGACTGGCAGGAACGCTATACTGCACAGGCCGAAAGGTCGCGGCGGATCCTGTCAGCCGCGGAGTGACGATGAACCTGCCCGACCCCACGACCCAAGCCCCCGCCACCCATGTCCGCGCGACCAGCCGCGCGGATGTCACCCGGACCCTGCCCGAGGAGACGGCGGTGGCGATGGTGTATGGCGGATCGACCCAGGCCGTCATGATGGCGACGCCCGCGGATCTGGAGGATTTCGCCGTGGGCTTTTCCCTGACCGAGGGGATCGTGACCGACCCCGCCCAGATCGAGCGGCTGGAGGTTCTGGCCCATCCCCGCGGCGTCGAGGCGCAGATGTGGATCGCGGATGACCGCACCGACGCGCTGGCGGCGCGGCGGCGTTTCATGGCAGGGCCGGTGGGCTGCGGGCTATGCGGGATCGACAGCCTTGAGGAGGCGGTGCGCGCGCTTCCCGACCTGTCGGGCGCTGGGCCGGCGCTGGATGCGAGCCAGATCGCGCGGGCGACCGACGATCTGCGCGGCTGGCAGCCATTGCATGACCGGACCCGCGCGGTCCATGCGGCGGGCTTCATGATCCCCGGACGGGGGATCGTGCTGGCGCGCGAGGATGTGGGCCGCCACAACGCCTTGGACAAGCTGATCGGCGCGATGGCGCGGCAGGGCATGGATGCGGGGAAGGGCGCCTTTGTGCTGACCAGCCGCGTGTCCGTCGAGATGGTGCAGAAATGCGCCCTGGCCGGGGGCGCGGTGCTGATCGCCGTGTCCGCCCCCACCGCCCATGCGCTGCGCCTGGCGCAGGGCGCGGGCATCACCCTGGCGGCCTTTGCCCGCGGCGAGGGCTTTGATCTGTTTTCCCACCCCGAACGGCTGCGCGCCGAGGTGTCCGATGTCGCCTGACAAGATGGTCCTGATGGTCAACCAGATCGCCGGTTTCTTTGACACCCAGCCCGGCGGCGCAGCACCCGAAAAGATCGCCGCCCATCTGCGCGATTTCTGGGAGCCGCGGATGCGCGAACAGCTGGTCGCCTTTGTCGGCGGCGGCGGGCAGGGGCTGAAACCGTCGGCCGAGGCGGCGGCCCGGCTGCTGTAGATGCAACCCTGCGGCGGGGTCGGGTGTTCGGTGCCCAGCAGATGACAATCACGGCCGGGGACAATCCAGCGATGCAGCACAAGACCGATGGGTTCGACCTGGCCAGTGCCAAGGTCTGTGTCGTGATGAACCGCGGATCGGGCAAGAAGAAGCATGTCGAGCTGCGCGAGATGCTGAACGAACGGCTCGCACCCGCGTGCGGCAGCTTCGAGCTGCGCGAGAGCCGGAAGGGGAGCGATCTGCCCGCGCTGGCGCGCAAGGTCGCGACCGAGGGGTTCGACCTGGTGATCGCCGCGGGTGGCGACGGCACGCAATCGGCGGTGGCCGGGCTCTGGTTGATCGCGACGTCGTGATGGGCGTCTTGCCGGGCGGGACGTTCAACTACTTTGCCCGCGACCTGGGCGTCGGAGAGACCGTCGAGGAGGCGCTGGACACGATTTTGGACGCGCGGGTCGAGGCGGTCGATGTCGGCGACGTCAACGGTCTGATCTTTCTGAACAATGTCAGTCTGGGCGCCTATCCGCAGATCCTGAAGACGCGCGAGGGGATCTACAAGCGGTGGGGGCGGTCGCGGATGGCGGCCTATTGGTCGGTGCTGGTGGCGCTGCGGCGTCTGCGCCGCCCGATGCAGCTGGTCGCCCGCGTCGACGGGCAGGAGAGCCGCTATACCAGTGCCTTGGTCTTTGTCGCACGCAGCGCCTATCAGCTGGACAGCTTTGGGCTGGAAGGGGCGGAGGAGATCCGCCGCGGCGAATTCGCGGTGCTGATCGCCAAGGCGAAGCACCCCCTGCCGCTGATGCGGTCCGCCTTGCGCATGGCGATGGGCAAGAGCGCCAAGAACGACGATTTCGACCTGATCCTGACGGACGAGCTGACCATCGAGACCCCCAAGCGGCGCCAGCTGATCGCCCATGACGGCGAGAAGACCGCGTTGGAGAGCCCCTTCCGGCTGAAGGTGCGCCATGACGGCCTCAAGGTCCTGCTACCCCGCGATGGGGTCAGCAAGACCGAGCAGCCGAAGGGCTGACGACCAGTGACGCGCATTCTTCACCTGACCGACCTGCATTTCGGATTTCACCGTGCCGCATTGGAGGAGCCGCTGCTGGCGCGGATCGCGGCGCTGCGCCCCGACCTGGTAGTCATCGGCGGCGACATCACGCATCGCGCGCTGCCCGCGCAGATGCGGCAGGCACGCGCCTTTCTTGACCGCATCGAGGCGCCCCTCATGTGCATGCCGGGCAATCACGACGTACCGGCATGGAACCTTGTGGCGCGGATGTTCTGGCCCTTTGCGGGGTTCCGGCGGCATTTCGGTCCCGTGCTGACCCCGGTGGGGCGGGCGGGCGACGTGCGGGTCATGGCGCTGAACAGCGCCGATCCCTATGCCTGGCAACGCGGCAAGATCCGCGAGGGCGAGATCGGCCGCGTCATCGGCAATGTCGACGCGATGGGCACGAATATCGTGGCGCTGCATCATCCGCTGCAGCAGCTGCCGCGGGTCGACAAGGCGCTGGCCCGGCGCGCGTCCGAGGCGCTGTACCGGCTGGAGGCGTCGGGGGTGCAGGTTGTCCTGTCGGGGCATCTGCACCGTTGGGCGACGGACGCGTTGCTGGCGACGGGGCGCCATCCGCGCGTGCTGCAGATCCAGACCGGCACGGGCACTGTGTGCACGCATCACCGACGGGCAGAACGAGTTCGTGCTGCTGGAGATCGACGGCCCCGACCTGCGGCTGGAGCGGCATGTCGCGCCGATGGACGCGGGCGCTTTCGGCGCCCCCGAGATCGCAGATTACAGCCGTGTGTCGGGCGTGTGGAGACGCGTTTAGGCGTTGAAATTGGCGTCAAACACGGGTATTGGGGCCGCAGTCACACGGGCGACATGGTCAGAACAGACCGCATTCCAACGGGTCGGGCGTCATGCCGCGACCCTTTGGCGTTGCCCCAACGGCACCATAAAGACCGGCGGAGCCAACCGTCAGGCCGGAAAACAGACACAAAGGATACTGAATACGTATGTGCGCTAAAGCGACCATGGAGGAGTTCGAGGCCCTTCTGAATGAAAGCCTCGAGATTGACACCCCCGACGAGGGCAGCGTTGTCAAAGGCCGCGTCATTGCCATCGAGGCAGGCCAGGCCATCATCGACGTCGGCTACAAGATGGAAGGCCGCGTCGATCTGAAGGAATTTGCCAATCCCGGCGAAGAGCCAGCATCAAGGTCGGCGACGAGGTCGAGGTCTATCTGGACCGCGTCGAGAACGCCCGCGGCGAAGCGTCGATCAGCCGTGAGAAGGCCCGCCCGCGAGGAAGCCTGGGATCGTCTGGAGAAGGCCTACGAAAGCGAAGAGCGCGTCGAAGGCGCCATCTTCGGTCGCGTCAAGGGCGGCTTCACGGTCGACCTGGGCGGTGCCGTCGCCTTCCTGCCCGGTTCGCAGGTCGATGTGCGCCCCGTGCGCGATGCCGGCCCGCTGATGGGTCTGAAGCAGCCGTTCCAGATCCTGAAGATGGACCGTCGCCGCGGCAACATCGTCGTGTCGCGTCGCGCCATTCTGGAAGAGAGCCGCGCCGAACAGCGCGCCGAAGTCATCGCGAACCTGACCGAAGGTCAGTCGATCGACGGCGTGGTCAAGAACATCACCGAATACGGTGCCTTCGTTGACCTGGGCGGCGTCGACGGCCTGCTGCACGTCACCGACATGGCCTGGCGTCGTGTCAACCACCCGTCCGAGATCCTGGCGATCGGCGAGACCGTCAAGGTCCAGGTCATCAAGATCAACAAGGACAGCCACCGCATCAGCCTGGGCATGAAGCAGCTGCAGGCCGATCCGTGGGATACGGTCGCCGACAAGTTCCCGATCGAGTCGGTCCACCAGGGCCGCGTGACCAACATCACCGATTACGGCGCCTTCGTGGAACTGGAAGCCGGTGTCGAGGGTCTGGTCCACGTTTCGGAAATGAGCTGGACCAAGAAGAACGTCCACCCGGGCAAGATTGTCTCGACCTCGCAGGAAGTCGAAGTGATGGTTCTGGAGATCGACGAGGCCAAGCGCCGCGTGTCTCTGGGCCTGAAGCAGACGATGCGCAACCCGTGGGAAGTGTTCGCCGAAACCCATCCGACCGGCACCGTCATCGAGGGCGAGGTCAAGAACATCACCGAGTTCGGTCTGTTCATCGGCCTGGAAGGCGACATCGACGGCATGGTCCACCTGTCGGACATCAGCTGGGATGCCCGCGGCGAAGACGCGATCCAGGACTTCCGCAAGGGTGACGTCGTCAAGGCGGTCGTCCAGGACGTGGACGTCGAGAAGGAGCGCATCAGCCTGTCCATCAAGTCGTTGGAAAACGAGAACATGGCCGAGGCCGTTGATGGCGTGAAGCGTGGCACCATCGTCACCGCCGAAGTCACCGCGATCGAAGAGGGTGGCATCGAGGTCGAGTACAACGGCGTCAAGTCGTTCATCCGCCGCAGCGACCTGGCTCGCGACCGTGCCGACCAGCGCCCCGAGCGTTTCAGCGTCGGCGACAAGGTCGACGCCCGCGTGACCAACGTCGACACCAAGACCCGCCGTCTTGGCCTGTCGATCAAGGCCCGCGAGATCGCCGAGGAAAAGGAAGCCATCGACACCTATGGCAGCTCGGATTCGGGCGCGTCCCTGGGCGACATCCTGGGTGCGGCACTGAACCGCAACAGCTGATCGGCCCAACCCGATCGATCCTTGCCCGCCCCGGTTCGTCCGGGGCGGGCTTTTTCTTGCCCACGGCCGGGCGGATGCGCGCCATCCCGCTTGCGCGTTTGGGGCAAAGCTGGCAACGCTATGAAACCAGTGACTTCTGTCGGGCGTTGAACGGAAACATGAAGGGCGGTATTGCACCGGCCTTGCGGTTTGACGTGCTGACTTTGACGGCAGGAAGACCCGTCCAATTGGGGGAACATATGATCCGGTCCGAACTGATCCAGAAGATCTCAGATGAAAACCCCCACCTGTTCCGCCGCGACGTCGAGAGGATCGTGAACACGATCTTCGAGGAGGTCATCGACGCGATGGCGCGGGGCGACCGGGTCGAATTGCGCGGCTTTGGCGCCTTCTCTGTCAAGAAGCGCGATTCCCGGACGGGGCGAAACCCGCGCACCGGTGAATCGGTCGAGGTTGACGAAAAGCACGTTCCGTTCTTCAAGACCGGCAAGCTGCTGCGTGACCGCCTGAACGGCGACGCCTGAGGTCCCTGTTTACCGGGCATCCCGCCCGTCTGCGATATCGAGGAAATTCAATGCGCTTCATCCGTCTGATCTTTGTCGCAGCACTGGCGCTTGTGCTAGTGGCGGTCGCCTTGGCCAACCGTGACATGGTCACCCTGTCGGCGTTCCCGGCCAATTTCGGACAGTATCTGGGCGGCACGTGGTCGCTGACGGTGCCACTGTTCCTGGTGATCTTCGTGGCCTTTGCCTTGGGCATGCTGGCCGGTCTGATCTGGGAGTGGCTGCGCGAGGCGCATTTCCGCCGCGAGGCGCGTCAGCGCAATGCCGAGGTTGTGCGTCTTGAGAGCGAGGTCGGGCATCTGCGCGACCGCCACGCCGCCCCGCGCGACGAGGTTCTGGCGATTCTGGACGAGCCTGCCCCGGTCAAGGGCGCGGCCCTGCCTGCGGTTCGCTGAGGCGTGGCCGAGGTCAAGATCTGCGGGCTGTCCGAGGAACGCCATGTCGCGGCGGCCGTCGATGCCGGTGCGCGCTTTCTGGGGTTCGTATTCTTTCCCAAGTCGCCGCGTGCAGTGACCCCGACCCAAGCCGCAGCGCTGACGGCGGAGGTTCCCGTTGGGGTCGCCCGCGTGGGACTGTTCGTCGACCCGTCGGACGATTTGCTGCGAGAGGTACTGGACCAAACGGCGCTGGACGTGATCCAGCTGCACGGCCATGAGAGCACCGCGCGGGTGGCCGAGGTCAAGGCGTTGACGGGGCTGCCTGTGATGAAGGCGGTCGGTCTGTCGGGTCCGGCGGACCTGCCACAGCTGATGGATTACGGCGTGGCGGCGGACATGCTGCTGGTGGATGCCAAGCCGCCGGCGGGGGCCGATCTGCCGGGCGGGAACGGGCTGGCCTTTGATTGGCGGCTGCTGGTCGGGCGGCATTGGTTGCGGCCCTGGATGCTGGCCGGGGGACTGACACCGGACAACGTCGCCGAGGCCGTGCGCCTGACGGGGGCGCCTGTCGTGGACGTCAGTTCCGGCGTGGAATCGGCGCCGGGCGTCAAGGATGTTGCGCGGATCCGCGCCTTCGTCGCCGCCGCGCGAAGCTGATTCAGGGGCGTGTTGCGCGGCGTACGCCGGGGGTGTTGCATAGTGTATCACATTGCAATCGCAAGGTTTATGCGCCATATTTTGCACGTATGGGTTTATCCATTGACTTGGCGAACGCCCTAAGGTATAACTTTTACATGCTGGAAGAGGTGGGCAAGCGGCCGGGGGAAACCCTTGGGCCGCTTTTTTCGTCTCTTGGCTCGTGCGGACAGGAACACGAGGCGGGGCAGAGTGCATGAACGATATGGAATGGGGCGGGGCCGGGAAAACCGACGGACCTTTCGTGACTAAAACCCAGCCTGAGAAGGCCGGGTTCGCGATGCGCGAGATCGCCGAGGGCGAGGACGAGATCGACGTCCTGCGCTGGCTGTTCTGGGATTACGTCAAGGACCTGCGGGGGCACCAGGCCGAGCTTGAAGCGCTCAAGTCCGGGGAGCTTGACCCGGCCAAGCTGAAAAAGGCCATGGAGACGGCGAAGACGGTCCGCGAGGCCGTCCAGCTGCTGATGGCGGAAAGGATCAAGGTTGACAAACTTCGCAAGGACATCGCGGGCGGCGTCGGAGGGGGCAGCCTTGACCTCGGCGCCGCACGAGACGAGATCGGGCGCCGCCTGGCTTGCCTCCGCCGGGCCGGAGGAGGTTGAGGAATTCCTGGGCGGGCTGTCGCAGAACGCGTTGATGAGCCTGCCTTGGCTGTTCGAGTTCTGGGCTTTGCCGCACCAGTTGCCCCCCGAGGGCGACTGGAAAAGCTGGGTGATCATGGGCGGGCGCGGGGCGGGCAAGACCCGCGCCGGGTCGGAATGGGTGCGCAGCCTGGTCGAGGGCCCCACGGCTGCTGCACCCGGGAAATGCCATCGCGTGGCCCTGGTCGGCGAGACCTTCGACCAGGTGCGCGAGGTGATGGTGTTCGGCGAGAGCGGCATCCTGGCCTGTTCGCCCCCCGACCGGCGTCCGGTCTGGGAGGCGGGCCGCAAGCGGCTGGTCTGGGCGAACGGGGCGACCGCCACGGTCTATTCCGCGCATGAGCCGGAGGCTTTGCGCGGGCCGCAATTTGATGCGGCCTGGGTCGATGAGCTGGCCAAGTGGAAGAAGGCCGAGGATGTCTGGGACATGCTGCAGTTCGCGCTGCGGCTTGGCGAGCATCCCCAGCAGGTCGTCACCACCACGCCGCGCAATGTCGGCGTGCTGAAGCGCATTCTGGGGAACGCCAGCACGGTCGTGACCCATGCGCCGACGGATGCGAACCGCGCCTATCTGGCGGAGAGTTTTCTGGCGGAGGTCGAGAGCCGCTATGGCGGGACGCGGTTGGGGCGCCAGGAGCTGGACGGCGTGCTGCTGGACGATGTCGAGGGGGCGCTGTGGACGACCGCGATGCTGGAAGACGCGCGGGTGGCCGAGGCGCCCAAGCTGGACCGGATCGTCGTCGCGGTCGACCCCTCGGTCACCGGGGGGCGGGCCAGCGACGAATGCGGCATCGTGGTGGCGGGCGTCGTCACCCAAGGCGAGCCCAAGGATTGGCGCGCCTATGTGCTGGAGGATGCCAGCGTCCGGGGCGGGCCGACGGATTGGGCCCGCGCCGCGATTGCCGCGATGGATCGCCACGGCGCCGAGAAGCTGGTGGCCGAGGTGAACCAGGGCGGCGATCTGGTCGAGAGCGTGGTGCGCCAGATCAACCCGTTGGTGCCGTTCAAGGCGCTGCGGGCGTCGCGGGGCAAGGGCCTGCGGGCAGAGCCCGTTGCGGCGCTGTATGAGCAGGGTCGCGTCAAGCACCTGAAGGGCGCCCTCGGTACGCTGGAGGATCAGATGTGCCAGATGACGGTGCGCGGGTTCGAGGGGCGGGGCAGTCCCGACCGGCTGGATGCCCTGGTCTGGGCGGTCCATGAGCTGATGATCGAGCCCGCCGCAGGCTGGCGCAGGCCGCAGATGCGGCGATTGTAACCGGGTCCGAGAGGTCGGACCGACGAAGGGCCGTCCCGCAGGGGGCGGCCCTTTCGCATGGCTGAGGCATGGAGGCGAGCATGGCGTTTCGATTGTTTTCGCGGGAGGAGAAATCATCCCCCCCGCCAGAGAGGAAGGCCAGTGCGACGGGCCGGGTCGTGGCATTCGCCAGCGGGTCCGGGCGCCCTGTCTGGTCGGCCAGGGATACGGGCACGCTGACGCGCGGCGGGTTCATGGGGAACCCGGTGGGCTTTCGCAGCGTGCGCCTGATCGCCGAGGCCGCGGCGGCCGTGCCGATGATCTGCGCGGATCGCGACCACCGCTATGAGGTGCATCCGGTTCTGGATCTGCTGCGCAGGCCCAATCCGGGCCAAGGGCGGGCGGAGCTGTTCGAGGCGCTGTTCGGGCAGATCCTGCTGTCGGGCAATGGTTATCTGGAGGCTGTGGGCGCGGACGCCACGGGCATCCCGGAGGAGCTGCACGTGCTGCGGTCCGACCGCATGAGTGTGGTGCCCGGTGCGGATGGCTGGCCCGTCGCCTATGAATATGCGGTGGGCGGGCGCAAGCACCGGTTCGACATGACCGGCAGCCCCGACCCGATCTGCCACGTCAAGGCGTTCCACCCGCAGGACGACCATTACGGTCTGTCGCCGATGCAGGCGGCTGCCGTCGCGCTGGACGTGCACAACAGCGCCAGTGCCTGGTCCAAGGCGCTGCTGGACAATGCGGCGCGGCCCAGTGGGGCGATCATCTACAAGGGGATCGACGGGCAGGGGGTGCTGAGCCCCGAGCAGTACGACCGCCTGGTGGGCGAGATCGAGATGAACCATCAGGGCGCGCGCAATGCGGGCCGTCCGATGCTGCTGGAAGGCGGGCTGGACTGGCGTCCGATGGGTTTCAGCCCGTCCGATATGGAGTTCCACGAGACCAAGCTGTCGGCGGCGCGCGAGATCGCGTTGGCTTTTGGCGTGCCGCCCATGCTGCTGGGGATTCCGGGGGACGCGACCTATGCGAACTATGCCGAGGCGCACCGGGCGTTCTTCCGCCTGACGGTGCTGCCGCTGGCGACACGGGTGTCGGCGGCGGTCGCCTGGTGGCTGTCCGAGCATCTGGGTGCCGAGATCGAGCTGCGCCCCGATCTGGATCAGATCCCTGCCCTGGCCGAGGAGCGCAACCAGCAATGGGCCCGCATCAGCGGTGCGAGCTTCCTGACGGATGCGGAAAAGCGCGCCCTGCTGGGCCTGCCGCCCCTGGACGGGGCGTGAGGCATGGAAGGGTCGCGTTTCGTCAAGGACGGGCTGTGGCACGACACGCGTCTTGAGGCGCAGGAACGGATCATGGCGCTGCAGTTCGGCCAGGTCGAGAAGCGCCTGGAGCGGATCGAGGCGATGATCGAAGGGCTGGAGCGGCGGCTGTGGATGACGGTCTACGGCGTGGTCGCTGTGATCCTGACGCAGGCCGTCCAGGGTATTCTAGATTATGCGCCGAAAGGAGGCTGAGGAATGGTTCCGGGTCTGGAGATGAAGTTCGCGGGCGGTCCGCCCGTGCTAACCGACGGTCAGGTGATCGAAGGCTATGCCAGCCTGTTCGGTTTGACCGATCAGGGCGGCGATGCGGTGCTGCCCGGCGCGTTTGCCGCGTCGCTGGCGCGGATCGCGGCGCGCGGCGACAAGGTGCGCATGCTGTGGCAGCACGACCCGACCCGACCCATCGGGGTCTGGGACGAGGTCCGAGAGGACGGCAAGGGCCTATGGGTCAAGGGCCGCCTGTTGCCCGACGTGGCGCAGGCCCGCGAGGCGGCGGCGCTGATCCAGGCGGGTGCGATCGACGGGCTGTCCATCGGCTATCGCACCCTGCGGGCCGAACGCGACAAGGCCGGGCGGCGCGTGCTGGCCGAGGTCGAGCTGTGGGAGGTGTCGCTGGTGACCTTCCCGATGCTGGCCGAGGCCAAGGTGGATCGCAAGGACAGCGACGAGCTGCGCGACGTCGCGGCGCTGTTCGTGCAGGCGGCACAGGCCCTGCGCGGCGCATGAGATTTCGGACCGGGCGCATCCCGGTCCGTCAACCAGGTTCGGACCAGTCCCGTGCGGGAGGTCCGACGACAGGGGCGCGGCCCCGATCACCGTGACGAGGAGAAGACCATGACCGAGGTGAAGGCCGCGGGCGGCGGCGACATGCCCGCCGACCTGAAGGGGGCCATGATGGGGTTCGTTAGCGAACTCAGAGGCTTTCGTGAAGATATTCAATCCAAGCTCAACGCACAGGAACAGCGTATGACCATGATCGACCGCAAGACCGCCCTGCGGGGCCGCGCGCCCCTGTCCGCCACCGCAGAGGTCGAGGTGCCCCACCAGAAGGCGTTCAACGCCTATCTGCGCAGCGGCGACGACGACGGCCTGCGCGGTCTGGCCATCGAGGAGAAGGCGCTGTCGGTGGCCAGCGACGGCGGGTTTCTGGCGGCACCCAAGGTTGCCGAGACCGTGCAGAACACGCTGCATTCGACGTCGTCGCTGCGCCGTCTGGCCAACGTGGTGACCATCGAGGGCAGCGTCTATGAGGCGCTGGTCGAGCGTGGCGACATGGGCGCCGGTTGGGCCACCGAGGCCGCCACGGTCGAGACCGCGAACTCGGCCCTGGACCGCATCGCCATCCCGGTGCACGAGCTGTCCGCGATGCCGCGTGCCAGCCAGCGCCTGCTGGACGATGCGGCCTTTGATGTCGAGGGCTGGCTGGCCGAGCGCATCGCCGAGAAGTTCGCCCGGTCCGAGGCCAACGCCTTTCTGCGCGGCGACGGCGTCGACAAGCCGCGCGGCCTGCTGAGCTATCCGACCGCGCCTGCGGCGACCGCGACCACGGCCCAGATCGGCTTCGTCGCCACCACCGCGGCTGGCGATTTCCCGGCCGCTGCGCCGATGGATTGCCTGATCGACCTGATCTACTCTCTGGGCGCGGAGTATCGCTCGAACGCCTCGTTCCTGATGAACTCGAAGACGGCGGCGCGGGTGCGCAAGATGAAGGATGCAGACGGCCGCTTCCTTTGGACCGATGCGCTGAGCGTGGGCCAGGTGCCCCAGCTGCTGGGCTATCCTGTGATGATCAGCGAGGACATGCCCGACATGACGACGAGCTCGTTCTCGATCGCGTTCGGTGATTTCCGCGCGGCCTACACGATCGTCGAGCGTCCCGACCTCCGCGTGCTGCGCGACCCGTTCAGCGCCAAGCCGCACGTGCTGTTCTATGCCACCAAGCGTGTCGGCGGCGGGATCACCGATTTCCGCGCCGTCAGGCTGCTGCGCTTCATCTGATCCCCCGGGGGATCAGATGAGGGAGGGGCGCGCCTGGTGCCGGGCATTCCGGTTTAGCAACTGTCCGCGCGCGCTGATGGCCGGCGTGCGGCGCGCCCCGCTTCCCTTTTGCCTGCAAGACAGCCGGGGCCCCGTTCGGGGGCCCCGCCTTTGGTGGAACATGCGGACAGCACGACGGGAGGTTCGCAACATGATGCTGATAGAGGAAACGGCGCCCGCGGCGGAGGCGCTGCCGGTGGCCGCCCTGCGCGCGCATTTGCGTCTGGCCCAAGGTTTCGAAGGGCCCGACGACGCCGCCGAGACGGCGGCACTGGCGGGCTTTCTGCGTGCAGCGATCGCCACGATCGAGGGGCGCACCGGCAAGGTGCTGCTGAAGCGGCGGTTCCGCATGCAGCTGGACGATTGGCGCGACCGGCTTGGCCAGTCGCTGCCGCTGGCGCCCGTGCATTCGGTCGAGCGCATCGAGATCGACGACGGGAACGGCACGCTGACCCAACTGCCCCCCGAGGGGTGGCGGCTGGTCCCGGACGGACAGCGCCCCGTGATCCTGCCCACTGGGGTCGTGCTGCCTTCGATTCCACGGCGGGGGACGGTGACGATCACGTTTCTAGCGGGCTTCGGGGATGCCTGGTCCCAGGTTCCGGCGGATCTGGCGCAGGCGGTCATCCTGTTGGCCGCGCGGTATTACGACGATCGCAGCCAGGATGGTTTGCGTCATGCGCTGCCTTTCGGTGTCAGCGCGCTGATCGAGCGCTGGCGCGCGGTCCGCACGCTGGCCGGGCGCGGCAGCCGGGAGTGGCGCTGATGGCCGCCCCGAACCTGTCGACGCGGCTGGCGCTGGAGACATCCGACCGGATCGCGGACGGCCTGGGCGGCTATGAGACGCGGTGGCGTCAACTGGGCTGGCTGTGGGCGCAGATGGAGGCGCGGTCGGGTCGCGAACAGGGGACCGGCGCGGGAATGATCAGCGTGGTCCAATGGCGCATCACGCTGCGCGCTGCGTCTGTGGGTGATGCGCGACGCCCTCGGCCTGGGCAGCGGCTGCGCCAAGGAACACGGTTGTTTCAGATCGAGGCGGTCGCGGAAAGCGATCCGTCCGGTCGGTATCTGGACTGCTTTGCGCGCGAGGAGGATCTGACATGAGCTATGGGGCAGGGGTCGCCTTGCAGGCGGCCATCTATCAGCAGCTGCGTACGAACGAGGCGCTGGCGGATCTGGTGGGCGATGCGATCTTCGACGCGATGCCTGTGACGGCGCCGAGCGGAATCTATGTCTCGCTTGGTCCCGAGGAGGTGCGTGACGCCAGCGATTCCACGGCACGCGGATCACGGCATGATTTCGTGATCTCGGTCATGGCGGGCAGCGACAGTGGGGCGGGCTTCGGCGCGGTCAAGGCCGCAGCGGTCGCCGTGGCCGATGCGCTGGAGGCGGGCGGACTGGTGCTGTCGCGCGGACAGCTGGCTGGTTTGTGGTTCCTGCGCGCAACCGCGCGGCGGGTGAAAAGCGGCGCGGCTCGTCAGGTCGACCTGACCTTTCGCGCACGCATCGATCTGAACTGAGGAGATGGGACAATGGCAGTGCAAAGCGGACGTGATCTGCTGATCAAGATGGATATGTCGGGCAACGGCACGTTCGAGACCGTGGCAGGCCTGCGTGCGACGCGCCTGTCCTTCAATGCCGACACCGTCGACGTGACCAGCATGGACAGCGCCGGTGGCTGGCGCGAGCTGTTGGGCGGTGCCGGCGTGCGCAGCGCGTCGATCGCCGGATCCGGCGTGTTCCGCGACGCGGCCACCGACGGGCGCGCCCGCCAGGCGTTCTTTGACAGCGAAATCCCGTTGTTCCAGGTCATCATCCCTGATTTCGGCACCGTGGAGGGCCGGTTCCAGATCACCGGCCTGGAGTACGCGGGCAGCCACGACGGAGAGGCGACCTATGAGATGTCGCTGGCTTCGGCAGGGGCGCTGACCTTCGTGGCGCTGTGATGGCCAACCCGATGCGAGGCGAGGTGTCGCTGATGCTGGATGGTCGGCCGCATGTCGCGCGCCTGACCCTCGGCGCCCTGGCCGAACTGGAGGCGCAGCTTGAGGCGGACGGGTTGACCGGGCTGGTCGCTCGTCTTGACGCCGGGCGTTTCTCCAGCCGCGAGATCCTGGCCGTGCTGGTGGCCGGGCTGCGCGGCGGCGGCTGGACGGGGCAGGCGGGTGATCTGACGGCGGTGCAGATCGACGGGGGTCCGCTGGAGGCCGCCCGCGTTGCCGCCCGCCTGCTGGCCCTGGCGTTTCGGGCGCCTGCATGACCGGGCGCGCCGGGGGGTTGGACTGGGCGGGCCTGATGCGGGCGGGCCTGCAGGGGCTGCGTCTGCATCCCGATCAGTTCTGGGCACTGACCCCCGCCGAATTGGGCCTGATGCTGGGCATGGGTCCGACGGCGTCCCGCATGACCCGTGACCGGCTGGCCGATCTGGCAGCTCGATATCCCGACGCGCCCGCACCGGCGGGCGTGCTCTTGGCTGAAACGACGGGGGATCATCAAGATGACCACACGTGACGGGACCGGCACCGCGCTGGACCAACTGGACGACGATCTGGGCCGCAATTCCCGCATGACGCAGGAGTTCCAGGCGGAACTGGGCAGGTTGCGCCAGTCGATGATGTTCACCACGCGCGAGGTCGGTACCCTGTCCTCGGGGCTGGAGCGTGGCTTGGGCCGCGCCATCGACGGTCTTGTCCTGGACGGCGGCAAGCTGTCGGACGCGTTGAAATCGATTGGGCAGTCGCTGGCCGATACCGTCTATGGCATTGCCATGAAGCCGGTCGAGAACGCTTTGGCTGGATCGATCGCGAGCGGCATCGGAGGGATGCTGGGCGGGGTAATGCCCTTTGCCAAGGGCGGGGCATTCGCCAACGGCCGCACCATGGCCGGAGATGTCGTCTCCGGACCCACGGCATTTCCGATGCGCGGCGGTCAGGGGCTGATGGGCGAGGCCGGGCCCGAGGCGATCATGCCGCTTCGGCGCGGTCCCGACGGCAAGCTGGGCGTCGCCGCAGCCGGGGGAGGGGGATCGGTGAACGTGACGTTCAACATCCAGACCCCCGACGTGGCCGGGTTCCAGCGCAGCCAGTCGCAGATCGCAGCGCAGATGTCGCGCGTGCTGGCCCGCGGCGAGCGAAACAGCTGAGAGGAGGCAAAAAATGGCGTTTCACGACGTAAGATTTCCGACGAACCTGTCCTTTGGCGCCATCGGCGGTCCCGAGCGGCGCACCGAGATCGTGGCGCTGGCCAGCGGGTTCGAGGAGCGCAACACACCCTGGACGCATGCGCTTCGCCGCTTTGACGCGGGCATGGGCCTTAGATCGTTGGACGACCTGTCGGAGGTCATCGCCTTTTTCGAGGCGCGTGCGGGGCAGCTGCACGGGTTTCGGTGGAAGGATTGGTCCGACTACAAGAGTTGTCTGCCGTCAGCGGCCCCGGCATTCGGCGATCAGGTGATCGCGGTCGGGGACGGGCAAACGCGAGTCTTTCCGTTGTCGAAGGCCTATCGATCCGGGGCGACGGTCTATCGTCGGCCCGTGACAAAGCCGGTCCAGGGTTCCGTGCGCGCCGGGATCGGGGGGGCAGAGGTGTTCGTCGGCATCAACTATGCCGTGGACCATGTTGCCGGGCGCATCATCTTTGACGAGGCCCCAGAGGCAGGCGCGGACATCTCTGCCGGGTTCGAATTCGACGTTCCGGTGCGCTTCGACACGGACCGGATCGCGGTATCCGTCGCCTCGTTCCAGGCCGGGCAGGTTCCCGACATTCCGGTCGTGGAGGTTCGGATATGACGACGACGACAGTTGCACGCGCTTGGTCGGTGCGTCGAGCGGATGGTCTAACGCTTGGCTTTACCGATCATGACCAGCGGCTGGTCTTTGGCGGGGTGACCTTTCGCCCTGACCGCGGCCTGACCGCGCGGGCGCTGGTTCAGGGAACCGGCCTGTCGGTCGACAACTCCGAGGCGGTCGGGGCGCTCAACGATGATGCGATCACCGAGCGCGATCTGGTGGCCGGTCGGTGGGACCAGGCGGAACTGCGCATGTGGGAGGTCGACTGGAGCGATGTCGCCCGTCGCAAACTGGTGTTTCGCGGGTCTCTGGGCGAGGTCTCGCGTGCGAACGGGGCCTTCCGGGCCGAGCTTCGCGGCCTGTCAGAGGCGCTGAACGCGCCGCAGGGGCGCGTCTATCATCCCCGGTGCAGCGCGCGCCTTGGCGATGGAGCGTGCAGGGTCGACCTGAGCGCGGAAAGCCTGAGCGTGCTGCGCCAAGTGCAGGTTATGGACGAGGGACGCGTCTTCACGTTCACCGCATTTCCGGCCTTTGACGCGGCCTGGTTCGATCATGGTCGGCTGGAGGTTCTGTCCGGAGCGGCGCAAGGTCTGCATGGTGCGATCAAGAACGACACTGCACGCCCCGGTGGCCAGAGGATTATCGAGCTGTGGTCCAGTCTGGGCATCCTGCCCGCCACCGGCGACCAGATCCGGCTGACGGCAGGATGCGACAAGGCTGCGGACACGTGCCGGCTGAAGTTTCGCAATCAATTGAACTTTCGCGGGTTTCCGCATCTGCCGTCCGAGGATTGGCTGATGGCGCCTCAGGCAGGACGCCGGAATGGATAGCCCGGTCGTCGATGCCGCCCGGCTGTGGCTGGGCACGCCTTATGTCCATCAGGCCAGCGTCCGGGGCAGTGGCTCCGATTGCCTCGGGCTGATCCGCGGCGTCTGGCGCGACCTGTATGGGGCGGAGCCTGAGGCGCCCCCGGCCTATACCGCCGATTGGGCCGAATGCGGCAGCACCGAAGTGCTGCTGTCCGCAGCCATGCGGCACCTGCGTCCGGTCGATGATGCGGACTGGCAACCAGGGCAGGTGCTGTTGTTTCGGATGCGGCAGGGCGCCATCGCCAAGCACTTGGGCATCCTGTCGGCCGCGGGCGATGCCCCGCGGTTTCTGCATGCCTATACCGGCCACGGTGTCATCGACAGTCCGCTGACACCCCCGTGGCAATCCAGGATCGTGGCGCGGTTCCGCTTTCCCTGACCAATTCGAACGAAGGAGGCCCTTATGGCCACGATTGTCCTGTCTGCCGTGGGTGCGTCGCTTGGCGGAGGTTTCGGGGGGGCGGTCCTTGGGCTGTCGGGTGCCGTTCTGGGCCGTGCAGCAGGAGCCGTCCTAGGTCGTGCCATCGATCAGCGCCTGCTGGGCGGTGGGGCGAAGGCCGTCGAGACGGGCCGGATCGACCGCCTTCGCATCCAGACAGCCGGAGAGGGCATGGCCATCCCCCGGATCTGGGGACAGATGCGCCTGCCTGGGCATGTCATCTGGGCATCCGACCTTGAAGAGGTCACGCGGTCCGAGAATGCGAGTGGTGGAAAGGGCGCGCCCAGCACCCAGGTGACCCAGATCAGCTATCGTCTGTCTGTCGCATTGGCGTTGGCCGAAGGTCCGATCCTGTCGGTGGGCCGGGTCTGGGCCGATGGCGAGGAGATTGCACAGGCGGATCTGAACATGCGGATCTATCGTGGTGGCGAGGCGCAGATGCCGGACCCCGTGATCGCCGCCATCGAAGGCGACGCGGCCCCTGCCTATCGCGGCACTGCCTATGTCGCATTGGAGAACCTGAGCCTAGAGCGGTGGGGCAACCGCATGCCGCAGCTTAGCTTTGAGGTGACATGCCCGGCACGTGACGGCAGCGGCCTGTCGCGCGACGTCCGGGCCGTCGCTCTGATCCCCGGCACGGGGGAGTATTCGCTGGCCACGACGCCTGTGACCGAAAGCGGTGACTTGGGCGAAAGCCGCAGCTTCAACACGAACACGCCGATGGGCGGGACCGACTTTCGCGCATCGCTGGATGTCTTAGGGCGCGAACTGCCGAATGTGGGTTCGGTGTCGTTGATCGTGTCTTGGTTCGGCAGCGATCTGCGCATTGGTCAGTGCCGCGTGCAGCCCAAGGTCGAATACCGTCAGGTCGACGGGGCGGAGATGCCCTGGCGCGTTGGTGGCATCGGCCGTGCGGATGCGGCCGAGGTCGCGCGCAAGGATGGACGTCCGATCTATGGCGGCACGCCGTCTGACCGCTCGGTGATTGAGGGGCTCCGGGCGCTGTCGGCGTCGGGGCGCAAGGCGATCTTCTATCCGTTCATCTTGATGGAGCAACTGGGCGGCAACGGATTGACCGACCCTTACGGCGCGACCGAGCAGCCTGCCATGCCCTGGCGCGGCCGCATCACGACCAGCGTGGCCCCCGGCCGGACCGGCACCACCGACGGCACGTCGGCCGCCGTCGATCAGGTGGCCGCGTTCTTCGGATCGGCTGCTCCGACCGATTTTGCGCGCATCGGTGAGACCGTCACCTATTCCGGTCCGGCCGAATGGTCGTACCGGCGGTTCATTTTGCACTATGCCCATGTCTGCGCAGCGGCGGGCGGTATCGATGCCTTTCTGATCGGGTCCGAGATGGTCGCGATGACCCAGATCCGCGGTCCGGGAAACACCTATCCCGCTGTGGCGGCCCTGCGCCGCCTGGCTGCGGACGTCCGCGGCATCCTTGGGCCGAACGTCAAGATCGGCTATGCCAGCGACTGGTCAGAATATTTCGGCCATCACCCCGGAAACGGAGAGCTGTTCTTTCATCTGGACCCGCTGTGGGCTGATCCGAACATCGATTTCATCGGCATCGACAACTATATGCCGCTGTCCGACTGGCGCGATGGCGACGACCATCTGGATGCGTCCTGGGGTCGGATCGACAATATCGACTATCTGCGCGCCAATGTCGCAGGAGGAGAGGGGTACGATTGGTTCTATGCCAGCGACGCCGACCGTCTGGCGCAGAACCGCACGCCCATCACCGACGGTGCCTATGACGAGGCTTGGGTCTGGCGTTACAAGGACCTGACGGGCTGGTGGCAGAACCTGCACTACAACCGCCCCGGTGGTGTGCGGCAGAGAGAAGCGACCGCATGGGTGCCCGGGTCGAAGCCGATCTGGTTCACCGAGTTCGGCTGCGCCGCCCTAGACAAGGCGACGAACCAGCCGAACAAGTTCCTGGACGCGATGTCGTCCGAGAGCATGCTGCCGCATTTCTCCAACGGTACGCGGAACGATGCGATTCAGGCCGCCTATGTCGAGGCGACGATGGCGCATTGGCGCGACCCGGCCAACAACCCGGTCAATGCCGATGGCATGCGGATGCTGGACGTGGACCGCGCGCACGTCTGGTGTTGGGACGCGCGGCCCTATCCGGCCTTTCCGGGGCGTGGTGATCTGTGGTCGGACGGTCCTGCGTGGGATCGCGGACACTGGCTGAACGGGCGTGCGGGCGCCGTCACGCTGCGCGCGGTGGTCACGGACATCTGCAAGGGTGCGGGTGTGACGGCCGTTGATGTGTCGAGAATATCAGGCGTGGTGCGGGGCTATGCCCTGCAGGGTTCCGAATCCGGGCGGGCGGCATTGCAGCCCCTGATGCTGGCACATGGGTTTGACGCGGTAGAGCGCGACGGCGTGCTGAAGTTCGTCTCGCGTGACGGACTGGCACGCGCGCAGATCGGACCTGATGACCTGGCCATCACCGGCGACGTGACCGGGTTCGAGACCGTCCGTCAGATGGAATCCGCGAACATCGGTCAGCTACGCCTGAGCCATGTCGCGGCAGGGGGCGACTATGCGGTCGCGACGGCCGAGGCCAGCCTGACGGATATCGACCGTCGCGCCGTGTCCGAAAGCGAACTGGCCATGGTGCTGACCCGCCCTGAAGGGCGCGCCATCACCGACCGCTGGATCGCCGAGGCCGAGGTGGCGCGCGATACGGCACGGTTCGCGCTTTCGCCATCACGTGCGGATCTTGGCCCTGGCGACGTTGTCGTGACGCATATGCCGGGGCAGGAGAGCCGCCGCTGGCGGATCGACCGGGTCGAGCGTGCGGGCGCCATCACGGTCGATGCCGTTAGGGTCGATCCCGGCCTCTACACGCCGCGTCTGGCGCATCAGGATCAGGGCGGTATCGGCCGGTATCTGCCGCCGATGCCCGTGTTCCCGGTGTTCATGGACCTGCCCCTGCTGCGGGGCGACGAGGTTCCGCATGCCCCGTGGCTGGCGGTCGCGGCCCATCCCTGGCCGGGATCGGTCGCGGTCTATGGCTCCGTCGAGGCCGAGGGCGGGTTCGACCTGAACCTGATGCTGCAACGCCGCGCCCTGATCGGTCGGACGCTGACGCCATTGGGGCGTGCAAGCCCGGGCCTGATCGACCGGGGCGAACCGCTGCGTCTGCGGATGCTTCGCGATCCGTTGCGGTCCGTGAACGAACGCGCGTTGCTGTCGGGTGCGAACGCGATGGCGATCGGGGACGGCAGCCTGACCCGATGGGAGATCGTCCAGTTCGCGAACGCAGAGCTGGTGGCACCGGACACCTGGCAGATCAGCCGCCGCCTGCGTGGGCAGGCCGGCACGGATGCGATCATGCCGGATGTCTGGCCTGCTGGCAGTCTGGTCGTGCTGCTGGATGGCGGCCCCCGCCAGGTCGACCTGCCACCCTCCACTCGCGGCCAGGAGCGGTTCTGGCGGGTGGGTCCGGCCCTGCGGGCGCCGGACGACGCCAGCTACCGCAGCCGTACGACGGTCGCGCCGGGGATCGGGCTGCGGCCCTATGCGCCCTGCCACCTGCGCAAACAGGGCAATGACATCACCTGGATCAGGCGCAGCCGGATCGAGGGTGATGGCTGGGACGGCGCCGACGTTCCGCTTGGCGAGGAATCGGAACGCTATCTGTTGCGCCTGATCCAGGCGGGGCAAATCGTCGCCGAGACGCAGACGCAGACCCCGTCATGGACCATCCCCGCGGCGGTCCGCGACCAGTTGCAGCCCGGACAGGTCACGATCGAGGTGGCTCAATTGTCGCAGACCTTCGGGCGCGGCCCCTTTGCAAGGAGAGACTTCAATGCCCAGTGAAACCGCGCGCCTTCAGATGGCCCTGTTGCAGCCCGCGCAGGCCCAGAAGCACGTCACCGTCAACGAGGCGCTGATGCGGCTGGACGGCATGGTGAACCTTGTATTGCAGAGCGTGTCGACGCAGACGCCCCCGGCAACGGTTCTGGATGGCCAGTGCTGGGGCGTTCCCGCGGCGCCCACGGGGGCATGGGTGGGGCAGACGGGGCGCATCGCCGTGGGATCGAACGGCGGGTGGGTCTTTCTGCCGCCGTCCCGCGGCATGCGCTGTTTCGTCGCCGACAGGGGGGTGGAGGCCATCCATGACGGCACTGCCTGGATCGTCGGCGCGATGAGCATGGGAAGCCGCGGGTCGGGCCTGGTCACCGGGATGGCCGAGGGCGAGGTCATTCTGGGCACGGGCAGCAGCACGGTGACCGGGGTCTTCATCCCGGCGGGTGCGCTGGTGATCGGAGCTGTCGGACGGGTCACGGCCACTCTGACCGGTTCGCTGACCGGCTGGCGTCTTGGTACGGCGGGGGCGTTGAACCGCTTCGGTCAGGGCCTTGGCAAGCAGCAGGATTCATGGGCAAGGGGGATGCTTGGTTCGCCCATGGCCTATTACCAGGCCGATCCGCTGATCGTCACGGCCGAGGGCGGCACGTTCACGGGCGGGCGCATCTCTCTGGCGGTGCATTGGCTGGAAATGCGGCTGCCGAACTGATCGACCGGGCCCGCCCGTCTTTTCCCGGACCGCATTCTGTCCTATGTAGGAGGTCTGACAGACCGGGCGGGCCCAAGATGAACATGCTGCACACCGAAAAGACACCGCTGTCCCTGGACCGTGATGCGATCTGGGCGCAGCTGCGCGACGAGGGGCGGGCGGCAGCCGCTGCCGAGCCGCTGTTGGGCGCGCTGATCCATGCGGGGCTTTTGCATCACAAGAGCCTTGAGGCAGCACTGGCCTATCGTCTTTCGCTGAAGCTGGCATCGGGAGAGATGAGCGAACAGATCCTGCGCGAGATCGCCGATCACGCCTATGCCAATGCCCCCGAACTGGGAGACGCCGCGCGGGCCGACTTGATGGCGGTCTATGACCGCGATCCGGCGACGCATCGGCTGATCCAGCCGCTGCTGTTCTTCAAGGGGTTCCAGGCGCTTCAGGCCTATCGGATGGCGCATTGGCTGTGGCAGCAGGATCGCAAGGATCTGTCGTACTTCGTCCAGATGCGGTGTTCGGAATGCTTTGGGGTGGACATCCATCCCGCAGCGCGCATTGGCACGGGCATCATGATGGATCACGCCCATTCGATCGTCATAGGTGAAACGGCGACCGTCGGCAACGACGTGTCGATGCTGCATTCCGTGACGCTTGGAGGGACCGGCAAGGAGGATGGCGACCGTCATCCTAAGATCGGCGACGGCGTGCTGATCGGCGCGGGCGCGAAGGTTCTGGGCAACATCCGCGTCGGGCACCATTCGCGGATCGCGGCCGGGTCGGTCGTGCTGCACGAGGTCCCGTCCTGCAAGACCGTCGCGGGCGTCCCCGCCCGCGTCATTGGCGACGCAGGTTGCCCCGAACCATCGCACAGCATGAACCAGCTGCTGGGCGCCGACGACTACGGCTAGGGTCAGTCGGCGCTGGCGCTGCCTCTCAACTCGTCGAGGGTGATGCGCTGGCGGGTCAGCCGGTCGTCCAGCGCCTCTGCCAGGCGAGGCGCAATCGACAGTCCCTGATAGATCATGGCCGAATAGATCTGCACCGCCGTAGCGCCGGCCCGCAGCTTCTCCCAAACATCGTCGACGCTGGTGATACCGCCGACGCCGACAAGCGGCACAGCGCCTTTCGTTTCACGATACAACAGGGCAAGGACGCGGGTCGACCGGGCGAACAGGGGTCGACCGGAAAGTCCGCCTGCCTGTCCGGCATGCGGTCTGGTGATGCCGTCACGCGACAGCGTCGTGTTCGTGGCGATGATGCCGTCCAGTTTGGCATTCATGGCGACCGACGCGACCTGCGCGATTTCAGTGTCGGTCAGATCCGGGGCGATCTTGACGAAAACCGGCACGCGCCTTGCCAGGCCGTCCCGCGCGGTCAGCACCCGGTCCAGCAGGGCAGAAAGCGCCTCTGCCCCCTGCAGGTCGCGCAGTCGTTCCGTGTTCGGCGACGAGACGTTGACGGTCACGAAATCCGCTGATTGTCCCGCGACGCGTAGGACCTGGGCAAAGTCCTCGGCCCGGTCCGTGCTGTCCTTGTTGGCGCCCAGGTTCAATCCGACCGGCACGCCCGTGGGACGTGCCGCCAGGCGCCGGCCGATCACGTCCGCACCTTCGTTGTTGAAGCCGAACCGGTTGATGATGGCTTGTTGTTCTGTCAGTCGGAACAGGCGCGGTTTGGGATTGCCCGGTTGTGGGCGCGGGGTGGCGGCCCCGACCTCCAGAAAGCCGAAGCCGGACCGCATCAGAGGGGCAATGACGCGCGCGTTCTTGTCGTATCCCGCGGCAAGGCCAATCGGGTTGGGCAACGTCATTCCCGCCAGAGACACCTGCAACCTGTCGGATGTCACGGCTCGTCCATGCAGCGGCACCACACCGCGTGCCAGCGCCGCGATCGACAGGTCGTGCGCCCGTTCGGGGTCAATGCGGTGCAGCGCGGCAAGTCCCAGCTTTTCGACCACGCTCATGGCGCGATCCCCGTGTCGTGACCCGCGTCGGTCAGGCCAATGGGTCGCGACCATTGCACATCCGCCAGCGTCAATGCCCGGTACAGATGCGGGAACAGCGCCCCGCCGCGCGACGGCTCCCACCGTAGATCAGGCGCCAGGGCGTCCGGATCGCAGGACAGCAGGATCAGCCCGTCCTCATTCGCAAAATGCTTGGACAATGTCACCGACAGCTGCTGGGCCGTCGAGAAGTGGATGTAGCCGTCGGCCAGATCGACGGGCGCCCCGAGGGTGCGGCCGTCCTGCTGCATCTGGGCCCATTCGGCCGCGCGAAATACTTTGAAGATCTGCATGGCGGCATTTGCCTCCGCCCGGGGCTGCGGGTCAAGACGTCATCGGCCTCCATGCTGCCTAGGGACCTGAAGGTTTGACCCGCCCCGTCGGCTGCGCCAAGCTGCCGGGGCCAACCAACAGGGCCACATAGGGAATCAGGGATGACACGACGCCTTCTTGCCGCCGCATCCGCCATCGCGCTGTTCGCAGGAACCGCGCAGGCCGAAACCGTTCTGCACATTCTTCACACGAATGACGTCCACAGCCGGATTGAGCCGATCAGTGACCGCGACAGCACATGTGATGCGGAACAGACCGCCGCGGGCGAATGCTTTGGCGGGATGGCCCGCATCGCCACCAAGATCAAGGAACTGCGCGACCGGATCACGACCGAGGGCGGGAACGTCATCGTGCTGGATGCGGGCGATCAGTACCAGGGGTCGCTGTTCTACACGACCTACAAGGGCACCGAGGTGGTCGAGTTCATGAACGCCATCGGCTATGACGCGATGGCGGTCGGCAACCATGAGTTCGACGACGGACCCGAGGGTCTGGCGGTACTGACCGACGGCGTCGACTTTCCGGTCCTGTCAAGCAACATCGACGTTTCCCAGTCGAACGTGCTGGCCGACAAGGTCGCCAAGCACACCATCCTGGAGGTCGGCGACCAGAAGATCGGCATCGTCTCGGCCTTGGCCATGGACACGCCTGAAACGGCGTCGCCCGGGCCCAATGTCATCTTTCAGGATGACGCCGACAGCCTTGCTGCGGCAGCGGCGGAACTGGCCGATCAGGGCGTCGACAAGGTCATCGCCCTGACCCATGTCGGCTATCTGCGCGATCTGGAACTGGCAGCCGAGGTGCCGGGGATCGATGCGGTCATCGGTGGCCACTCTCACACCCTGCTGGGTGACATGGAGGGCGCGACGGCGGCCTATCCCACCATGGTGGACGGGGCAGACGGCGCGCAGGTGCCGGTGGCGCAGGTCTATGCCTATGGCAAGTATCTTGGCCATCTCACGCTGACCTTCGATGATGCGGGCGTTCTGACGTCGGTCGAGGGCGAGCCCATTCTGCTGGACGCCTCGGTTCCCGAGGACGAGGCGATCGCCGCCCGCGTGGCCGAGATGGCCGAACCCATTGCCGCGCTGCGCGAGGAGGTGGTGGCCAGCACATCGGCGCCGATCAACGGCGACCGGGACGTCTGTCGTGCGCGGGAATGCGAGATGGGCAATCTTGTGGCCGACGCCATGCTGGACCGCGTGGCGGATCAGGGCGTGACCATTGCCATCCAGAACGGTGGCGGACTGCGCGCGTCGATCGACGAAGGCGAGGTGACGATGGGCGAGGTCTATACCGTCCTGCCGTTCCAGAACGTCCTGGCGACCTTTCAGCTGACCGGTGCCGATGTCGTCGCCGCACTGGAGAACGGCGCCAGCCAGTACGAGGAGGCCGCAGGCCGTTTCGCGCAGGTGGCGGGACTGAAATACACCGTCGATCCTGCTGCTGAATCGGGCGCGCGCATCAGCGAGGTGATGGTGCAGCACGATGGCGAATGGGTGCCCATCGATCCTGCGGCGACCTATGGCGTCGCCACCAACAACTACATGCGCGGGGGCGGCGACGGGTACGAGGTCTTCGCGAAGGGCGGCCAGAACGCCTATGATTTCGGACCCGATCTGGCCGAAGTGGTGGCGGATTATCTGGGCGCGCGTCAGGAGGGCTATGCCCCCTATGTCGATGGCCGCATCACCGTGAAATGACGCCAAGGGGTGCCGGGCCGTGGGTCTGGCACCCGCTTTTTGCGGTCCGCGTGCTTGGCGCGGGCGCCGCCTTGCGCTAATCGAGCCGGATGCGAACGGGCTTTCCCCTCGCGCGGCCAGGCCAGCGCATCGGCATTCTGGGCGGGTCCTTCGATCCGGCCCATCAGGGGCACCTGCTGATCAGCCAGGTCGCCCTGTGCAGGCTGGGTCTTGACCGGGTCTGGTGGCTGGTCTCTCCCGGAAACCCGCTCAAGGCGCACGGCCCCGCGCCGTTGGCGACGCGCATGGCCGCCGCCCGTGCCACCGCCCGCGATCCCCGCATCCTTGTCACCGACATCGAGGCCAGGCTTGGCCTGCGCAAGACGGCGGATACCCTGCACGCGCTTGCGCGGCTTTATCCGGGGGTGCGGTTCGTCTGGCTGATGGGGTCCGACAACATGGTGCAGTTCCACCATTGGGACCGCTGGCGCGCAATCGCCGACCAGGTGCCGATTGCCGTGATGGCCCGGCCCGGATCGCGGCTGGCGGCGCGTCATGCCGTTGCGGCCAGCATCCTGCGTCGCGCGCGCCTGCCGGAAGCGCGGGCCGCTTTGCTGGCACAGGCACGGCCGCCGGCCTGGGTGCTTTTGAACCTGCCGATGTCGGGCCTGTCCTCAACCGAACTGCGGAAAGGGCTGCGATGACGCTGAACCGACGCCGGATGCTGACCATGATTGCGGCCGCGACCCTGGCCCCCGGTACCCTATCCGCGCAAGGGCTGGACCTGCGCCCCCGGCCGCGACCCGTTCCGGAACCCGGTGATCTTGTCGCGCGGTCCGGCCTGCCCGGGCGGGTGGCCTTTGCGTTGACCGACGGGACCGAACCGCTGGCCCTGCGCCAGGCGGGGGCGTTGCTGGCGCCGGCCAGCACGATGAAGGCGATCACCGCGCTTTATGCGCTGGACCGGCTTGGCCCGGCCCATCGGTTCCGCACGCGGGTGATCAGGGCAGGGGACACGCTGATCCTGGCGGGCGGCGGCGACCCGGTGCTGACCACCGATGACCTGGCGCGTCTGGCCGACGATCTTGCCGGGCTGAAGACGCCAAGCCCTGCGCGCTTTGCGGTCTGGGGCGGCGCCTTGCCCGGCATCGCCGAAATCGCCCCCGAACAGGACGATCATCTGCCTTACAACCCCGCCATCTCGGGGCTGATGCTGAACTTCAACCGTGTCCATCTGGGCTGGACCCGCGTGGGCGTCGACCATCAGATCAGTGTCGAGGCGCGGGCGGCCGACAATTCCCCCCGCGCCTATACCGTCACCGCGATGCCGGGCGACCAGGCCGACCTGTTCACCTATCGCCACGATCTGGAACGCGAATATTGGACCGTATCCCGCGCCGCGATGGGTCGAACGGGCAGCCGGTGGCTGCCGGTGCGCCTGCCCGAACTTTATACGGCGGACGTGTTCCAGACGTTGTGCCGCGCCCGCGGGCTGGTCCTGCCCGCGCCCGACGTCATCGACCGCCTGCCAGCGGGCCAGGACATCGCGCATCATGACAGTCCCCCGGTCGAGGCGCTGGTCCGCGACATGCTGGAATATTCCACGAACCTGACGGCCGAGGCGCTTGGGCTGCATGCCAGCGGTGCGCCCGATCTGGTGCGGTCGGGACAGGCGATGCGCGGCTGGCTGGACGGGCTGGGGCAGGGGATGCGGCTGGCCGATCATTCGGGCCTGTCGGATGCCAGCCGGATCAGCCCCTATGCGATGACGCGCGTGCTGGCGGGGCCGGGGCGCGATCTGCTGTTGTCGCGCCTGATGCGGCGCAATCCGCTGGCCGACGACGACCACCCGGTCAACGCGCCGGTCGCGGCCAAGACCGGGACGCTGAACTTCGTGTCGAACCTGGCCGGATACGTCACCGGGCCGTCGGGAACCGAAGGCGTGTTCACCATCTTCTGCGCCGATGCCGAGCGTCGCCGAGCCGCCATCGGAGAGGAGCTGCCCGCAGGGGTCAGCACCTGGACCCGGCAGGCCAAGGCGCTGCAGGCCGATCTGCTGAACAGTTTCGCGGGTCGCCTGGCCTAGACGGTCATGTGGCGCACGCGGGCCGACAGCTCGATCGCGGCGGCGTGCAGGCGGCTGATGTTCAACTGGTCGCGGATCTCGGCCAGCATCATGACCTCGCCCTCGTACAGGCGGCCGTCGGCGGCGCCCACGTCGCAGGCCAGCGCATAGGCCGTCTCATAGAGCTTTTCGGGCAGCGCGTCGCGGATCAAGCCGAACAGCGCGTCCACGCCGTCCTCTTCGTCGAACAGCGTCATCACGGTCTGGCTGATCGGCCGGATGCGGTCGTCGTCATAGGCCGCAAAGACCGGCGCATGGTCGACCATCCGCTGGATCGCCACCAGTTCGGACGTGCGGATGGTGCTGTCCGAGCAGGACACCGCCACCATCACCGCGACAAGCGCATCGCAGGGGGACAGGGAAGGCAGGTCGATGGTCATGGCACACTCCGCTTCGTTCGGGTGCAAATTATTGACGATCTGCGGCGCTTTCAATAAGCGTTCCGGACCTCAACAGGAGATCCGACCATGACCACCCTGCGCGACGCCGCGATGCAATCGAAGGCTTGGCCGTTCGAAGAAGCGCGCCGGGTGCTGAAACGGTACGAGAAGCAGCCCCCCGAAAAGGGCTATGTCCTGTTCGAGACGGGCTATGGCCCCTCGGGCCTGCCCCATATCGGCACCTTCGGAGAGGTCGCGCGCACGACGATGATCCGCCGCGCCTTTCAGGAGATCAGCGACATCCCGACGCGGCTGATCTGTTTCTCGGACGATCTGGACGGCATGCGCAAGGTCCCCGAGAACGTCCCCGACCAGGAGATGCTGAAGGAGCACCTGCAGCTTCCCCTGACCTCGGTCCCCGATCCGTTCGGCGAATACGACAGCTTTGGCGGTCACAACAACGCCATGCTGCGCCGCTTTCTGGACACGTTCGGCTTCGACTACGAATTCGTCAGCGCGACCGAGTTCTACAAGTCCGGCCAGTTCGATGCGGTGCTGCTGCGCGCCGCCGAACGCTATGACGACATCATGGCGGTGATGCTGGCATCCCTGCGCGAAGAGCGTCAGCAGACCTATTCCTGCTTCCTGCCGATCAGCCCCAAGACGGGCCGCGTGCTGTATGTGCCGATCAAGCATGTCGACGCCAAGGCCGGGACCATCACGTTTGACGAGGACGGCGAGGAGATCACCCTGCCGGTCACCGGCGGCAATGTGAAGCTGCAGTGGAAGCCCGATTTCGGTGCGCGTTGGGCCGCGCTGGACGTCGACTTCGAGATGTATGGCAAGGATCACAGCACAAACACGCCGATCTATGACCGCATCTGCGAGATCCTGGGCGGCAAAAAGCCCGAGCATTTCACCTATGAGCTGTTCCTGGACCAGGACGGCCAGAAGATCAGCAAATCCAAGGGCAACGGCCTGTCGATCGACGACTGGCTGACCTATGCGTCCACGGAAAGCCTGTCCTATTTCATGTATCTCAAGCCCAAGACGGCCAAGCGGATGCATCTGGACGTGATCCCCAAGGCGGTGGACGAATACCACCAGCAGCTGCGCGCCTTTCCCGACCAGACCCCCGAACAGCAGCTGGCGAACCCTGTCTGGCACATCCACGGCGGCAACGTGCCGGCGTCCGACATGGCGATCCCGTTCCAGATGCTGCTGAACCTGGCATCCGTCGCGGGCGCCGCGGACAAGGAGGGGCTGTGGGGGTTCATCCGCCGCTATGCCCCCGAGGCCAGCCCCGAGACGCATCCCGGTCTGGATCAGGCTGCGGGCTTTGCGCTGCGCTATTTCACCGATTTCGTGGCCCCCTCGCGGCAGTTCCGCGAACCCACCGAAGTCGAGCGTGCCGCGATGCAGGACCTGGCCGATCGGCTGGCCGCATGGGACCAGCCCGCCGACCCCGAAACGCTGCAGTCGATGGTCTTCGCCGTCGGCAAGGAGCACGGGTTCGAGCCGCTGCGCGACTGGTTCGCGGCCCTGTACCAGGTGCTGCTGGGCGCGGACCAGGGGCCCCGGTTCGGCGGCTTCATCGCGCTTTACGGCGTGGATGAGACCCGTGACCTGATCCGGGACGCGCTTGACGGCAAGCTGGTCCTGAACCAAGGCTGACGTTGCGGACGGGGCCGTTGCGGCGCACGCTGCGTTCAGGCCCCGTTAACCTTTCATCAACTATTTCTGTCCGCATCACGGCGGGTCTTCCCGGACCCGCCCGCCATGCCGATACGGAAGGGATAGCCGATGAACATAGCGATCACGAACGGGCTTTTGCTGACCCCACCCGCCTTCAGGGCGGGCCTGGGCGTTTGGTCGCGCCAGCGACGGCACATCGGGCAGTCCCACCTGGGCCGATGCGGGCAATGCCGGCATCGTTCCCGCCGACCAGGATTTCGGTCCCTGCTTCGAGGTCGTCAAGCAGCAGACCACGACCAGCCTGCGCTTCATGGGAGAGACGCCGATGATCCCCGGCGTCTATCTGCGCGTGTCGGCGCGGGTCAAGATCGTCGCCGGGCCGCTGGCGAGCGTGCGCATCGCGGGCTGGGCGGGCGACGGGTCGCGCAATGCGGTCGCGGGCCTGGTCACCGCGGGGACGACCGTGGCGCTGCGCAACTACGGCGAGGTGGTCGAGGTCAGCGCCATCGTCGGCGTCGGCAACCGGCCGGGCGTCGATCTGCCGTGGGGCACGCGCGCGGTCTATGGGCATTTCGGTCTGGACCTGGTGGGCGCCAATGGCGGGGCGTTCCGGGTCGAATCGATCCGTATCGACGACATCACCGCGGCGTTCGTGCCGTCGCTGCTGGACTGGGTGGACGTGCGCGATTTCGGCGCGGTCGGCGATGGCGTCACGAACGACCGGGCCGCGTTCCTGGCAGCGGACCAAGCGGCGGCGGGCGGATCGATCGTGGTGCCCGCAGGGACGTTCTTCATCTCGGGCGACCTGTCGATCAACAGCCGCATCCGTTTCAAGGGCCGCCTCATCACCCCGCCCTCAACACGCGTGTCGCTGCTGCGCAGCTTTGATTTTCCGACCTATGCGGATGCCTTCGGCGACGAGACGCTTGGCATGAAAAAGGCGCTTCAGGCGCTGCTGGGCTATACCGACCACATCTCTCTGGACCTTGGCGGGCGCCGCGTGGACTTGGACGAACCGCTGATGCTGGCCGAACTGGCGCCCACGCTGGAGGGGTTTGCGAACCGCCGGGTGATCCAGAACGGCTCGATCCAGGCAAAGCCCGGCCCCGCATGGCAGACCGGCCGCGCGACCAGCCCCGGCACCTACAACCCGGCCCAGCCCTATCTGCTCAGCAACGTCGCCAATGTCGCGGCCATCGGAGGTCGGCAGCCGCATCATCGGCAGCGGCGTCGGCCGCGAGGTCTATGTGAACGCCAAGAACGTCGCCCAGGGCACGCTGACCCTGTCGCAGCCGCTTTATGGCGGCGCGGGGACGCGGCAGTACAGTTTTGAACGCTATCGCTATCTGTTCGACTTTTCGGGCGTGCGCGAACTGAGCCGCCTGAACTTCTCCAAGGTCGATTTCGGCTGCGACCGCATCGCCAGTGGCGTGATGCTGCCCCAGCAGGGAGAGATGATCCAGTTCGCCGATTGCTACTTCACCCGTCCGATGGACCGGGCGATCACCTCGATCGGGCGCGGCTGCCAGGACCTGCTGGTCGATAACTGTCAGTTCATCTCGAACGATCTCGACCTGCCGGCGCAACAGCGCACCACGGTCGCGATCAACGTGAACGCCAACGACATCAAGATCCGCAACAACCGCTTCGTGCGGTTCGCGCATTTCATGGTGGCGAACGGCGGTGGCCACATCATCAGCGGCAACCACTGGTTCCAGGGCGACGGGTCGGGGCAGGGGCTGCGCTATGCGGGCCTGGTGCTGACCCAGCCCAACGTGCAGACGACGGTGTCGGGCAACTATATCGACAACGCCTCGATCGAATGGACCAACGAACACAGCGCCATCCCAAACTTCACCGGGTCCGAGTTCAGCTTTGGCGGCCTGACCCTGACGGGCAACACCTTCCTGTGTTCGAACACCGTTGCGTGGTTCACCTGGATCACCGTCAAGCCCTATGGCTCGGGGCATTTCATCCAGGGGCTGAACGTCGTGGGGAACGTCTTCAAGGCGCTTTACGGCAACGTGGAGCGGATCGACCGGGTCGACACCTCGATCGCCGACCTGAACTACAACAGCATGCGAAACCTGCAGTTCGAGGCGAACACCTTCAACGGCATCAACACCTATGTGTCGAACCCGCTGATGATCCAGCTGACCCAGAACACCGCGACGGCGACCTGGACCACGCCGGTCCTGACCGGCCTGCCATTCCAGGGCTGGGCGCGGTCCGTCCAGTCCGTCGTGACCGAGGTCGCGCTGCAGTCGACCAGCGGCGCCCGTGTCGATGCGACCCCGACGGTCGTGCCGGATTCGGGCACGTCAAAACGCCAGATCCGGCTGACCTGGTCACAGCCCCTGCGCGGCCGGGTCTGCATCTATGCGCGGATGGATCGCCCGCAATAGCACGATCATGCTGTTGACAGGCGCCTTGGGCCGGGGGCAACCTCGGCCCAAGGCCATGTGCGGAGGATCCATGGGCTATCGCCCCGCCTTTCTGGATCTTTCATTCGATCTCAAGGACCTGCAGGCAGGACTTACGGTCGCCATCGTGGCGCTGCCGCTGTCTCTGGCGATCGCCATCGCCAGTGGCGTCGGTCCCGACCGCGGGCTGGTCACGGCCATCGTGGGCGGGTTCCTGGTCAGCGCCATGGGCGGGTCACGCCACCAGATCGGCGGCCCGGCAGGCGCGTTCATCGTGCTGGTCGCGGGCTGCGTCGCGGCGATCGGCATCGACGGCCTGATCCTGGCCACGATGCTGTCCGGTGCAATGCTGGCGGTGCTGGGCCTGCTGCGTCTTGGCGGCACGATCCGGCTGGTGCCCTATCCGGTGATCTTGGGGTTCACTGCCGGGATTGCGGTGATCATCGCCGCAAGCCAGCTGCGCGACCTGTTGGGCCTAACGCTGTCCGTGCCCGAACCTGCCGCGCTGCTGCCCAAGCTGTCCGCCCTGTGGCAGGCCCGTGCCACGGCTGATCCGCAGGTCATCGGCGTCGCACTGACCGCGGTCGCGGTTATCGTGATCGCACAGCGCCTGGCGCCCCGCCTGCCGGCGCTGCTGCTGGGGATCGTCGCCGCCACCCTTGCCGCACAGGTGCTGGACGCGCCATCGGTCTTTGATCGCTTCGGCGCGCTGCCGGCCGGTCTGCCGATGCCGATGCTGCCCGCGCTTGACTGGGTGTCCGTTCAGGCGGCGCTGCCCTTCGCGGTGGGCTTCACCTTGCTGGGGGCGATCGAATCGCTTCTGTCGGCGATGGTCGCCGACCAGATGGCCGGCACCCGCATGCGTCCCGATGACGAGTTGATCGGGCAGGGGCTTGCCAATATCGGGGGCGGGTCTGTTCGGCGGCTTTTGCGTCACCGGCACCATCGCGCGGACGGCGACCAACGTGAAGGCCGGAAGTCGCGGCCCGGCATCGGGGATGATCCACGCCGCGCTGCTGCTGGCCTTCCTGATCGTCGCGGCGCCGCTGGTCGGGGCCATTCCCCTGGCCGGCCTGGCGGGGCTTCTGATGGTTGTTGCTTGGAAGATGATCGAATGGCACGCGATGATCAGCCTGACCCGCATCGACCGGGCCGAGGCGGGGGTGATGGCCGCGACCTTCCTGGGCGTGATCCTGCATGATCTGACGACCGGCATCCTGATCGGCATGGCGCTGACCGGGATGCTGTTCATCGCGCGGATGTCGCGCGAGGGGACCGCCCATGCCCCCGCAGCCGACCCCGATGGCCCGGCGGACCGGATGGTGATCCATCTGTCCGGGCCGGTCTTCTTCGGCTCGGTCGCGCGGATCGAGGGGGCGCTGGCCCGGATCGACGCGCATCCCCGCCTGCTGCTTCTGGACATGTCACAGGTCACGCTGATCGATCGAAGCGGTGCCCAGATGATCCGCGACCTGTCCGACCGGCTGGCGCGCCGCGGAACCCGGGTCGTGGCGGTCCATGCGCGGCCGGTGCTTCGGGCGGGACTGCACGGCAGCGTCACGGTTGCCGAGGACTCTGCCCGTTTGTGAAGCATTGACAGGATCGGTGATCCTCAAGTCAATTCATTTACAAAATTTCCGTTTGTAAAAAACAAGTTAACTTGTTCCCTCATCTGTGATTAACATGGTGGCGACGCAGCGTTGCGCCCACACCCTGACAAGGGTCGTCGCGGCCGGGCTGCAGCATGGCGACGACGAGGGGGAAAGTCATGACCGCTGAAAACATTCGCAAACACGCCATTCCGGCCGGTCTGGAGGACGCTCATGCCGGCCCCGAGGATTATGCGCGGCTGTATGACGAATCGATCCGCGACCCGCAGGGCTTCTGGTCCCGCGAGGGGCAGCGGCTGGACTGGATGACGCCCTATACCAAGGTCAAGAACACCGACTTCACCCTGGGGCAGGTCAGCATCAAGTGGTTCGAGGACGGGGTCCTGAACGCCTCGGTCAACTGCATCGACCGCCACCTGCCGACCCGTGCCAACCAGACCGCGATCATCTTCGAACCCGACGATCCGCAGACGCCCGCCCAGCACATCACCTATGCCCAGCTGTCCGAAAAGGTGAACCGGTTCGCCAACGTCCTGCTGAGCCAGGGCGTGATGCGCGGCGACCGCGTGGTGATCTATCTGCCGATGATCCCCGAGGCCGCCTATGCGATGCTGGCCTGTGCGCGCATCGGGGCGATCCATTCGATCGTCTTCGCGGGCTTTTCGCCCGATGCGCTGGCCAACCGGATCAACGACAGCGGCGCCAAGGTTCTGGTCACCGCGGACACCGCGCCGCGTGGCGGCCGGCGCACGAACCTGAAATCGAACGCCGACGCGGCACTGCTGCATTGTTCGGACAAGGTGCGCTGCCTTGTGGTCAAGCATACCGGCGACCAGACCACCTGGGTCGAGGGGCGCGACATCGACGTCAAGGCGCAGATGGAGCAGGTCGCCCCCGACTGTCCGCCCCGCCCCATGGGCGCCGAGGATCCGCTGTTCATCCTGTATACGTCGGGATCGACCGGCAAGCCGAAGGGCGTCGTGCACACGACCGGCGGCTATCTGGTCTATGCCGCGATGACGCATCAGTACACGTTCGACTACAAGGACGGCGACGTCTTCTGGTGCACGGCGGATGTGGGGTGGGGTCACCGGCCACAGCTATATCGTCTATGGCCCGCTGGCCAACGGCGCCACGACCGTCATGTTCGAGGGTGTCCCGACCTGGCCCGATGCCGGGCGCTTCTGGCAGGTCTGCGCCAAGCACAAGGTCACCCAGTTCTATACCGCACCGACGGCCATCCGCGCGCTGATGGCCAAGGGGCCCGAGCCGGTCGAGGCGCATGACCTGTCGTCGCTGCGCATCTTGGGCACCGTCGGAGAGCCAATCAACCCCGAGGCCTGGAACTGGTATAGCGAACATGTCGGCAAGGGCCGCTGCCCCCATCGTCGACACCTGGTGGCAGACGGAGACCGGTGGCCACCTGATCACGCCGCTGCCCGGCGCGATCGAGACAAAGCCCGGATCGGCCACGGTGCCGTTCTTCGGCGTGGTCCCGGTGATCCTGGACGCGGCCTCGGCCGAGGTGCAGCAGGGCGACCCGGCCGAGGGCGTGCTGTGCGTCGGCGACAGCTGGCCCGGCCAGATGCGGACCCTGTGGGGCGATCACGCCCGCTTCGAGGAGGCGTATTTCCAGCAGTATCCCGGCTATTACTTCACCGGCGACGGCTGCCGGCGGGACGAGGACGGCTATTACTGGATCACCGGTCGCGTCGATGACGTCATCAACGTCAGCGGCCACCGCATGGGCACGGCCGAGGTCGAATCCGCCCTGGTCGCCCATGAGAAGGTCGCCGAGGCCGCGGTCGTGGGATATCCGCACCCCATGAAGGGGCAGGGCATCTATGCCTATGTCACGCTGATGAACGGCGTAGACCCCTCGGAGGAGCTGCGCGCCGATCTGGAGAAATGGGTCCGCACCGAGATCGGCCCGATCGCCAAGCCGGACCTGATCCAGTGGGCGCCGGGCCTGCCCAAGACGCGGTCCGGCAAGATCATGCGCCGCATCCTGCGCAAGATCGCGGAAAACGACCACGGCACCCTGGGCGACACCTCGACCCTGGCCGAGCCCGAGGTCGTGGACGATCTGATCGCCAACCGCATGAACCGCGGCTGACGACCGGCCGGGGGCCCTGGCGCCCCCGCAAACCTGCCCGCGCCCATCGCCGGGGACGGGCTTGGAAGAACACTAGGGCGGAGTGACAGACATGTCTGAACAGGGAGGGACCTAGGGACATGAGTGACAGACAATCCTCGAATGCCTATTGGCAGGCCAATCTACGCATCATCTACATTTGCCTCGCGATTTGGGCGCTGGTGTCCTACGGCTTCGGCATCATCCTGCGGCCGCTGCTGTCGGGCATCTCGGTGGGCGGAACGGATCTGGGATTCTGGTTCGCGCAGCAGGGGTCGATCCTGTGCTTCATCGCGCTGATCTTCTTCTACACCTGGCGCATGAACCGCCTGGACGCCGAACACGGCGTGGACGAGTGAGGACCCAGCCATGAGCCAATTCACCCTGAACCTGCTGGTCATCTGCGCCTCGTTCGCGCTGTATATCGGCATCGCCATCTATTGCCGGGCGAAATCCACGGCCGAATTCTATGCCGCCAACCGTGGCGTCGGACCGGTCATGAACGGCATGGCGACGGCTGCCGACTGGATGTCGGCCGCGTCCTTCATCTCGATGGCGGGCCTGATCGCCTTCACGGGCTATGACAACTCGACCTACCTGATGGGCTGGACGGGTGGCTACGTGCTGCTGGCCCTGCTGCTGGCGCCCTATCTGCGCAAGTTCGGCAAGTTCACCGTGCCGGAATTCATCGGCGACCGCTTCTATTCGCGCACCGCGCGGATCATCGGCGTGATCTGCCTGCTGATCGTCTCGATCACCTACGTGATCGGCCAGATGACCGGCGTGGGCGTCACCTTCTCGCGCTATCTCGAGGTGTCGAACGCGACCGGCCTGTGGATCGGCGCGGCGCTGGTGTTCTGCTATGCCGTTCTTGGCGGCATGAAGGGCATCACCTACACGCAGGTCGCGCAGTATGTCGTGCTGATCATCGCCTACACGATCCCGGCGGTGTTCATCTCGCTGCAGCTGACGGGCAACTTCCTGCCACCCTTGGGCCTGTTCGGCACGCATGAGGGATCGGGCGTGGCGTTCCTGGCGCAGCTGGACGGTCTGGTGACCGACCTGGGCTTCCGCGCCTATACCGAGCACCACAACTCGACCCTGGACATGGTCCTGTTCACGATGGCGCTGATGATCGGCACCGCGGGTCTGCCGCACGTGATCATCCGCTTCTTCACCGTGCCCAAGGTGTCCGATGCCCGCAAGTCGGCAGGCTGGGCGCTGGTCTTCATCGCGCTGCTCTATACCGTCGCTCCGGCGGTGGGTTCGATGGCGCGCTTCAACCTGACCGCGACCATGTGGCCGGGCGCCGCGCAGGGCGAGACCTTCAGCCAGCCCGCCGTATCGCTGGCCGACATCGAGACCAGCGAGGACCTGGCCTGGATGCGCAACTGGCAGACCACCGGCCTGCTGAACTGGGAGGACAAGAACGGCGACGGCCTGATCCAGTACTACAACGACGGAGCCGCCGCACAGGCGACCGCGCTGGCCGCGGCCCGCACCAGCGGCGACCAGGCGGCGATCGACGCGGCCCAGGCCGCCTATGACGCCCGTTTGGCCGAAACCCATGCCGCCCTGCCGGGCGCCCCCCGCGGTCGAGCAGAACTGGGTCGGGAACGAGCTGACCACCGTGAACAACGACATCATGGTGCTGGCCAACCCCGAAATCGCCAACCTGCCGGGCTGGGTCATCGCCATCGTCGCTGCCGGCGGCCTGGCCGCCGCCCTGTCGACCGCGGCGGGTCTGCTGCTGGCGATCTCGGGCGCCGTGTCCCACGACCTGATCAAGGGCACGCTGCGCCCGAACATCAGCGAAAAGGGCGAACTGATGGCCGCGCGCGTCTCGATGGCGCTGTCGATCCTGGTCGCGACCCTGCTGGGCCTGAACCCGCCGGGCTTTGCGGCCCAGACCGTGGCACTGGCCTTCGGCCTTGCGCCAGCTCGATCTTCCCGGTGCTGATGATGGGGATCTTCTCCAAGCGTGTCGGCAAGGAAGGCGCGATCGCCGGCATGATCGCGGGCATGCTGTCTACGATCCTCTACATCTTCGCCTACAAGGGCTGGTTCTTCATCGCGGGGACCAACATGTTCCCCGATACGCCCGACGCCTGGCTGTTCGGCATCTCGCCGGCCTCCTTCGGCACCGTGGGCGCGGTGATCAACTTTGCGGTCGCCTTCGGCGTCTCGGCCGTCAGCAAGCGTCCCCCCGCCCATGTGCAGGAACTGGTCGAATCGATCCGTGTCCCGCGCGGTGCGGGCGGTGCCGTCGCGCACTGATCATGCTGCCGCGTCCCCGACCGGGGGCGCGGCACCCTCCTTCCCACAAGGTCACCCCGGATGCCCGACAGCATTGTCGATTTCATCGCCACCGTGCATCCCTATGACAGCCTGAAGCGGGACGAGCTGGCGCGCGTCGCCACCTCCTTCAGCCGCAGGACATTCGCCCCCGGCGACCTGATCTATCAGTTCGGAGACCGCCTGCCGGGCCTGTACCTGATCGAAAGCGGCCAGGTCGCGGTCACCGACCGCAACGGCGACAGCGTATCCCAGCTGGGGCCGCGCAATTCCTTCGGCGAACGCGGCCTGCTGCGCGACGGGGTGGCGGTCACATCGGCGCGGGTCATGGACCGGCCGGCGGTGATCCTGATGTTGCCCCGGGCAGAGGTGACGCGCCTGATCGCTGACCATCGCGCGGTCGCCCGGTTCTTCGACCGGGGAAGGGGACCCTCCGACCGCGGGGGCGACCTGGCCCGGCTCAAGGTGGGGGAACTGCTGTCGGGCAAACCGGTCAGCTGCACCCCCGACACCCCGATCATCGAAGCCGCCCGGCAGATGCGCGACGCCCGCGTCAGCAGCCTGGGCATCACCCAAGGCGGCCGCCTGATCGGGCTGGTCACCATCCGCGACATGTCGAACCGCGTGGTGGCCGAAGGGCGCGACATGCGTCAGCCGGTCAGCGCCGTGATGACGCCCGACCCGGTGACCTTGGCCCCCACGGCCTTGGGCTATGACGTGCTGAACATCATGCTGGAACGGCGCATCGGGCATCTGCCGGTGGTCGATGACGGCCGTTTCGTCGGCATGATCAGCCAGACCGACCTGACGCGGGTCCAGGCAATTTCCGCCGCGGGGGCTGATCCGGCAGGTCGCCAAGGCGCGCGACACCGCACAGATGGCCGCCATCACGGCCCGCATCCCCGAACTGCTGACGCAGTTGGTTCAGGCCCGCCAGCGGCACGAAATCATCACCCGCATGATCACCGACATCGCCGACGCGGTCACGCGCCGCCTGCTGGACCTGACGGCCGCCGACCTTGGGCCTGCGCCCGCCGCCTGGTGCTGGGCCGCCTGCGGCAGCCAGGGCCGTCAGGAACAGACCGGCACCAGCGATCAGGACAACTGCCTGATCCTGGCGCCCGGCGCCGATCCGAAGGACCCGTGGTTCACCACCTTGGCGCGGCGGGTCAGCGACGGGCTGCATGCCTGCGGCTATGTGCATTGCCCGGGCGACATGATGGCGACCAATTCGCGCTGGTGTCAGCCGCTGGACGTCTGGCAGGGCTATTTCCGCGACTGGATCACCCATCCCAGCCCCGAGGCGCAGATGCTGGCCTCGGTCATGTTCGACCTACGCGCCATCGGCGGCGACGGCGAGTTGCTGGGCGACCTGCAGGACGGAACCTTGGAAGCGGCCTCGAAGAATTCGATTTTCATCGCGCATATGGTTGGAAATTCACTGAAACATCGACCTCCGCTTGGCCTGATCGGCGGCTTTGCCACGATCCGGACCGGAGAGCATCGCCACCATATCGACATGAAGCACAACGGCGTGGTTCCGATGACCGACCTGGCGCGGGTCTATGCCCTGCAGGGGCGCATCGGCGCGGTCAACACACGTGCCCGGCTGGAGGAGGCCGAGGCGCGGGGCGTGATCTCGGCCACGGGCGGGCGCGACCTGATCGCGGCCTATGACATGATCCAGACCGTGCGGCTTGAGAATCAGGCGCATCTGGTCAGGGCGGGGCGCAGGCCCGACAACTACCTCTCACCGGCGGATCTGTCGGATTTCGAACGCAGCCACCTGCGCGACGCCTTCGTCGTCGTGCGCGGAATGCAGTCGGCGGTGGGACATGGCAAGGGGATGCTGGGATGACAGGGATCGGAAGCGATCTGATCGGGGTGATCGCCGCGGCGGTCGGGGCGGCGGCGGTGCTTTATGCCGGGATGCATCTGGCGCGCAAGCTGGGCCTGTCGCCCGCCGCCTGGCTGCTGCCGGCGGGCATCGGGCTGTCGATGGTCGCCTATTCGGTGTGGAACGACTATGCATGGTTCGACCGCGCGCAGGCCAGCCTGCCTGCCGGTTCGCAGGTACTGGTCGTGGGACATGACAGCCAGCCCTGGGCGCCCTGGACCTATCTGTTCCCGGTCGAGACGCGGTTTGCCGCGCTGGACCCCGCGCAGATCACGCAGGGCGCGGACGGCACGCGCCGTGCGCCGATCATGCTGGTGGAGCGCCGCGGCCAGACCGTGATCGTGCCGCAGGACTTCGACTGCGCGGGCGCGCGGATCCGTCCGGGACGTGCCGACTGGATGCCCGCGGGCGATGATGCGGCCTTTGCCACCGTCTGCCCGGATGGAGGGACCAATGGCTGACATCTTGGTCATCGAGGATGAGGACAACATCGCCACCGCGCTGGATTTCCTGCTGACCCGCGACGGCCATCGCCATGACCGCATCGCCACCGGACGCGGCGCCGTCGACCGCATCCGCCAGACGCGGCCGGACCTGGTCCTGCTGGACGTGATGCTGCCCGAGGTATCTGGGTATCAAATCGTCCAGGACGTGCGCGCCGATCCCGACCTGGCGGGGGTGCGGGTGCTGATGATGACTGCACGCGGTTCCGTGGTCGAACGGCGCAAGGGGCTGGCGCTAGGCGCCGACGGCTTTATCGCAAAGCCCTTCGAACTGGCCGAGTTGCGGGCCGAGATGGCCCGCCTGCTGTCCTGATGCGCCGGCGCATCCTGATGCTGTTTCCTGGCCGCGCTGGTTGCGGCGCTGGTCCTGGCGGGGTTGGCGCTGTGGCGGGTGGTGCAGGGCGGGCAGGATGCGGTGATCCAGGCCGCGATGATCGCGGGCCTTGGCCTGCTGGGGCTGATGACCGCGCTGTGGTTCCTGTTCGACCGGCACCTGGCCCGGCCGCTGGAATCGCTGGCCGGGGCGTTGCGGACCGGGCGCGTTCCCGACCTGGCGCAGGCCCGTCACCTTGCCGATCTGGGCCCGGCCGCACGGGACGCGGCCCTGGCGCGCGAACGGTCCGACCAGGCGCTGGCGCAGGCGCTGCAGCATCACGCCGCCGAAACCCTGCGCGAAAAGGCCAGCCTGGAGGCGATCCTGGCCGATTTCGGCGCGGGCGCGGTCATGGCCGACGCACGGGGGCGGGTGGTGTTCTATAACGCCAGCGCGGCGCGGCTGCTGCCGGGGCTGGCGCTGGACCGGGCGCTGGACACGCTTTTGACGTCGGGCGCGTTGCGGGCGGCACAGATGCGGCTGTCGGCGGGGGCCGCCGCGACGGACCTGACCTGCCTGACGGTCGGTGGTGTCCGCCTGTCGGGTCGGTTGCGCGCGATCGACGACGGGCTGCTGCTGATCCTGCGCGATGGCGCGGTCCAGCGCCCCGCGCCTCGCGACACGCTGGAGGCGCTGCGCCGCCATGCCTCCACCCTGGTTCCGATGCTGGACGCGCTGGACGGGCCGATCCCGCCCGCGTTGGCTCAGGCGATCCGCGCCGAGGGGCAGGGCTTGGCCAACGCCACACGCAGCCTGTCCAGGATCATGGCCAGCGATGCGCCCGGCACGGTGGCTGCGCTGACGGAACTGGCCGCGGGGCTGGAGGCCGCGGATCTGCCGCCCCTGGCGTTCCGTGCAGAGGCGGCCAGCCTGAACGCGCTGCTGCTTCTGCTGGATGCCCGGCTGCGCGCCCTGGGTCACACCCCGGTGCTGTCGGTCCGGCCGGACCCTGACGACCAGATGCGGCTGGTGCTGGACTGGCGCGGGTCGCCGGTGCCCATCGACCTGCTGGAGGGTTGGCTGACCGCCGCCCCCGATCCCGGCCAGCCCGATGTGACGGGGGCGGAGATATTGGCCCGCCACGGCACCGGCATCTGGCCGGAAACCGACGGCGCAAGGGCGCGGCTGGTCATGCCGCTGGCCTTGGCGCAGGGCGTCGCGGACGGATCGGGGGTGACCTATGATTTCGCCTTGGCGACGCGGGGGGCGGCGTCGTCGCGGCTGGCGGACCTGACCTGCGTGGTCTTTGATACCGAGACCACGGGGCTGACAGATCGCGATCGGATCGTCCAGATCGCCGGTCTGCGCCTGGCGCGCGGCCGCCTGACCGGGGAACGGTTCGAGACGCTGGTGAACCCCGGCTGTCCCATTCCCCCGGCCTCGACCGCGATCCATCACATCACCGACGCGATGGTGGCCGACGCCCCGGATCTGACCGCGGCGCTGACGGCGTTCCGGCATTTCTGCGACGACAGCGTGCTGATCGCGCATAACGCGCCCTTCGACATGGGCTTTCTGCGGCGCGCCGAGGCGCAGACCGGCACGCGGTTCGACAACCGGGTGCTGGACACGGTGCTGCTGTCGGCGATGGTCTGGGGTCAGTCAGAGGTCCATACGCTCGATGCGCTGACCGAGCGTCTTGGCATCGCCATCCCGCCTGAGGCCCGGCATACCGCGATGGGCGATACCATCGCCACCGCGCAGGCCTATCTGGCGCTGATCCCCGCGCTGGAGGCCAAGGGCATCACCCGATTCGAGGAGGTCGTGGCCAAGGCCCGCGACCACCGCGCACTGATCGCCGACGCGAACCGCTAAAGCGCGATCTGCGGCTGGTCCGTGGAGGGGTCTTCGTCGGGGCGCAGCGTGTCGCCCAAGGGCGGCGGCGCGGGCGCGTCTTCGCGGCGTCGGATCAGGATGTCGCCGTTGGGCAGGCGTTCCGGCGCCTGATAGTTGCGGATGTCATCGACCTGCGCGGCCAGATCCTGCAGGACGGGGCCCATCTGGCGCAGAGCGCCGGCCAGGTCCTGTGCCAGGGGCGACGTGGCACCGGGCTCCTCCTCGCCCCACAACTGCCCCATGATCGCGCCGAGGCCGCGTTCCAGGAACCCCGGTTCCTCCGGCGGGTCCTGCGCAAAGGCGGGGGCGGACATCAGGGCAAGGCACAGGGCAGCGGGGGTCAGGATGCGTGTCATGGGCCAAAGATGGGCAGTGCCGGCCCGCCGCGCAAGGTTCAGGCGGCCCCGGCCTGCAGATTGCCGCGATAGAGGTTGCGATAGCTGTCCCAGGCCTCGTTGAGGCGACGGGTGCGGGCCTCGGCCAGGCGGATGGCTTCGGGGGGCAGGCCGCGGCCGATGGCGTGGTCGGGGTGATTCTCGCGCAGCAGCTGGCGCCAGCGGCGCTTGACCTCGGGCAGGGGAGTGTCGGGGGCGACGCCCAGAACCTCGCAGGGCGGGCAGCCGGCGCCCTTGTCATGCCGCCGCCGGATCGCGGCAATCTGCGCGGGCGCCAGCCCGAAGATGCGACCGACCTCGTCCAGGAACGCGATCTCGGCGGGCTGCAGCGCACCGTCGGCCACGGCGATGACGAACAGCCCCTCCATCACGTCCAGAAGGACCGGATCGCCGGGCTGGAACATCGACGCCATCTTGCGCGCCCAGGCATCGAATCCGGCCACGTCCTTGCGGGCCAGATCGAAGACGCGGGCGGCGTTCTTCTCCTCGGACCGGGGGATGATGAACACCCGGCGAAAGGCCGCGACCTCGGAGCGTTCGACGGTGCCGTCGACCTTGGCCAGCTTCGCCCCAAGCGCGATCACCGCAATGGTGAAGGCGACCGACCGTTCCGGCGGGCGTCGCCGGACGATTCGTCCACAGGAACACGGTGATGCGGTCGGCCATCCGCTGCCAGAAGCTGCGGGGCCTTGGCAGGTCAGGGCAGGGGCCCGTGCAAGTCTCGGGGGTGGTGCAGCAATCCATGCCCCAAGGTTAGCGCCGAAACCGGCCAAGCGATAGGGGCGCATTGCCGCCGCGGCGGCATGCTAGGCCGAAAGATCGCGCCCCATCAGCACAAGGTCGTGAAACTGCCCGAATTTCCATCCCGCCGCCGGGATGCGGCCCCATTCGGCATAGCCCATGGCCCGGTGGAAGGCGATCGAGCCCTCGTTCGACCCGGTGATCCCGCCGATCAGGATGCGGTGGCCGTGCTGGCGGGCGTGGTCCTGAACGGCGGTCAGCATGGCCCGTCCTACCCCGCGTCCCCGCGCATCCGGAGCCGCGTGGATCGTGTGTTCCATGCTGCGCGCATAGCCCGCACCGCCGCGAAACTGGGAATAGGTGGAAAAGCCCAGAAGCCGGTCGCCCTCGGCCGCTACGATGAAGGCCTGTCCGGCCGCCTGCCGCTCTGCGATCAGGGCCGCGATCTGGTCATGGCTGCGCTCATCGGGCCAGAAGGTGATGGCGGTGTCGCGGACGATGGGGTTCCAGATGGCCGCGATGGCGGGCACATCGGCGGCGGTCGCGTCGCGCAGGATCACAGCGTCACCTCTCCGTCCGGGGTTGCCAGGGTCGCGGTCAGGGGCGTACCCGCCCCGGTCAGCATCAACCGACGGTCGTCCAGCTCAAGCCGGTCCAGCGGCAGGGTCAGCCGCGTCAGGCGCACCCCGCGATCGGGCAGGCGGTCGGACGGGTGCGGCCCGTCATCCCAGTCGATCAGCATGGGCTGCGCCCCGTCGCGCGGCATCTGGCCGGCCAGCGGCAGGGTGATCTGCCATGACAGGTCGCCGCGCCGGGCCTGCACGACGCGCGTGCCTGCAGGTGCGCGCAGCGGCGTCGCGCGCATCACCCAGCCCGCCACCCGCGGCGGGCCGTCGAACCCGTCCAGCCCGAACCAGCAGGGCTGGACATCGGCCTCCGGATCGGGCGCGATCAGTTCCAGGTATTCCCCCGGCCCAAGCGACATCAGGCGGTTGTGCGTGCCCATGCCCGGATGGCGCCCGCCCGGTTCCAGCGTCAGGCCGCGACCGGCCAGCCACGCGGCCCCTTCGTCCAGGGTGCGGGCGGCGATGGCCACATGATCGAAGGCCAGGCTCACCCGCGATGGGCGCCCGCGGCCAGGTCGCGGACGAAGGCCAGGATTTCCGGGACGGGGCGCCCCTCGCCGATCTGCTTGACGATGGCGCTGCCGACGACGCAGCCGTCGGCGACGGACGCGATCGCCTCGGCGGCCTCCGGGGTCGAGATGCCAAAGCCCACGACGACCGGCAGGCCGGCGGCGGCGCGGATGCGCGCGACCTCGGGGGCGACGTCGGCGGCATTGGCTGCGGCCGCGCCGGTGATCCCCGTGACGCTGACGTAATAGACGAAGCCCGTGATGTTCCTGACCACCGCAGGCAGACGGCGGTCGTCGGTCGTCGGCGTCGCCAGGCGGATGAAGTTCAGCCCCGCGGCCGTGGCGGGCACGCAGAGTTCGGAATCCTCCTCGGGGGGCAGGTCGACGACGATCAGGCCGTCGATCCCCGCCTCGACCGCATCCGTCAGGAACTGGGTCACGCCGCCCTTTCGGGCATAGATCGGATTGTAATAGCCCATCAGCACGATGGGCGTCGTGGTGTCGTCGCGCCGGAATTCGCGCACGATGTCCAGCGTGCGGCTGACGCTGCCGCCCTGGGCCAGGGCGCGCTGGCCCGCCGCCTGGATCGTGCTGCCATCGGCCATCGGGTCGGTGAAGGGCATGCCCAGTTCGATGATGTCCACCCCCGCGTCGGGCAGGCCGCGCATGATCTGCAGCGCGGTCGCATCGTCGGGGTCTGATGCCATCATGTAGGCCACGAAGGCCTTCTTGCCCTGGGCCTTGAGCGCCGCAAACCTGTCGTCGATTCTGGTCATGTCCGTCCCTGCATTCTTTGGCACAATCCCTAGCGCGCATGGGGGGTGGGGTGCAATCTCCGGGCGCGGGTCGGGCGCGGGCCGGGCCGAGGCTGGACTTGGCCGCGCGGGGCGCGTAACAGGCGCGGGATATTCAGACGGGAAAGGGTGCTGTCATGGGCTTTCGCATGGGGATCGTGGGCTTGCCGAACGTGGGCAAGTCGACGCTGTTCAACGCATTGACGAAAACCGCCGCCGCACAGGCCGCGAACTTCCCGTTCTGCACCATCGAGCCAAACGTGGGCGAGGTCGCGGTCCCCGACCCGCGGCTGGACACCCTGGCCGCCATCGCGGGCAGCAAGCAGATCATCCCGACGCGCATCACCTTCGTGGACATCGCGGGCCTGGTGAAGGGCGCCAGCAAGGGCGAAGGCCTGGGCAACCAGTTCCTGGCCAACATCCGCGAGACGGACGCCATCGCCCATGTGCTGCGCTGCTTCGAGGATGGCGACATCACCCATGTCGAGGGCCGGGTCGACCCGCTGGCCGATGCCGACGTGATCGAGACTGAGCTGATGATCGCCGACATGGAATCGATCGAGCGTCGCCTGGCCAACCTGTCGCGCAAGCTGAAGGGCGGGGACAAGGACGCGCTGGATCAGGACCGCCTGCTGCGCCAGGCTCTGGCCGTGCTGAACGAGGGCCGCCCGGCGCGCACCATCGCCGTGTCCGACGACGACCGCCGCGCGTGGGACATGCTGCAGCTGCTGACAGCAAAGCCCGTGCTGTTCGTCTGCAACGTGGCCGAGGACGAGGCCGCCAACGGCAATGCCCTGTCCGAGAAGGTCCGCGAGATGGCCGAGGCGCAGGGCGCGGGCCATGTCGTGATCTCGGCCCGGATCGAGGAGGAGATCAGCCAGCTGGACGCCGAGGAGGCGCAGATGTTCCTGGGCGAGATGGGCCTGGAGGAGCCGGGCCTGGATCGTCTGATCCGCGCCGGATACAGCCTGCTGGGCCTGCAGACCTATTTCACCGTGGGCCCCAAGGAGGCCCGCGCCTGGACCATCACCAAGGGCACCCTGGCCCCGCAGGCGGCGGGCGTGATCCATGGCGATTTCGAAAAGGGCTTCATCCGGTCGGAAACCATCGCCTATGACGACTATGTCGCCGGCAAGGGCGAGGCCGGGGCACGTGAGGCGGGCAAGCTGCGCGTCGAGGGCAAGACGTATGAGGTCAAGGACGGCGACGTCCTGCACTTCCTGTTCAGCGGCTGATGAGGAAAGGCGGGCCAGGCGGCCCGCCTTGTTCGTTCAGGAATAGGTCAGTTCGGTCGCCTTGCCGCGGAAGACCGTGTAGGCCAGCACCGAATAGGCGATGATGACCGGCAGGACGATCAGCGCGCCCACCAGGATGATGATCAGCGCCTCGGGCGCGGCGGCGGCCTGATAGATCGTCATCTGTTCGGGGACGACATAGGGGTAGAAGCTGTAGGCCAGCCCCCCGAAGGCCAAGACGAACAGCGCCGTGGTCAGGGCGAAGGGCGTCCAAGCCATGCGGTCGTTCTCCATCGGCAGCACGTGCAGCACCCGCCACAGGGTCGCGATCAGCACCACCGACAGGATCGGCAGGGGGGCCAGGATCGCGAACTCGGGCCAGCTGAACCACTTGTCCCAGATGCGAGCACTGACCAGGGGCGATGCGGCCGAGATCGCGGCGATGCCCGCCACCAGTCCCCAGATGCCGCGCCGTGCCCACAGGATCGCCTTGGCCTGCAGGACGCCCTCGGCCTTGCCGATCAGCCAGGTCGCACCGATGACGCTGAACCCCACCGTCAGGAAAACCGCCGTCAACAGCGCAAATGCGATGTTGGTCCAGCTGAGCTGCAGCCCGGTGACATAGAGGCCCAGCATGAACCCCTGCGCCAGGGTCGAGGCCAGGCTGCCTGCGAAGAACGCCCGGTTCCACGCGGCGCGGTGCCGGGTCGGGGCCTTGGCGCGAAACTCGAACGCGACGCCGCGCAGGATCAGGCCGATCAGCATGACCGTCACCGGCAGGTAAAGCGCGGTCAGGATCACCCCGTGCGCCACCGGGAAGGCCACCAAGAGCAGGCCGATGGCCAGGACCAGCCAGGTCTCGTTCGCGTCCCAGAAGGGACCGATCGAGGCGACCATGCGGTCGCGTTCGGACGGGGTGGCAAAGGGGAACAGCAGTCCCACCCCCAGGTCGAAGCCGTCCAGGACGACATAGACCAGGATGGAAATGCCCATCAGCATCGCGAAGACGAAGGGCAGCCAGATGAACGGATCACCAAAGAGGTGCATGATCTACTCCGCAGGTTGCAGGGCGCGCACGCCCGCGTCGGGGGTGGGCAGGTCGGGGGTCAGCGGGTCGTGGCGCGCGGCGCGGCGCGCCAGATAGGTCAGCGTGCCCAGATAGGCCGCCATCAGGACCGCATAGACCAGAAGGTAGGCGACCAGGCTGGAGGCGACCATGCCGCCGGTGACCGGGCCGACCGCCTCCTTGGTGGTCAGGACGCCCGTGACCAGCCAGGGCTGACGCCCGATCTCGGTCACGTACCAGCCCGCCAGCGTGGCGATCCAGCCCGAGAAGCCCATCGCGGCAAAGGCATAGATCCAGGGGCGCGGCAGACCTTCGACCCCGCGGCCGCGGCGCATGAACCACAAGGCCGACCAGGACAGGGCCAGCATCGCCATGCCCATACCCACCATGATCCGGAAGCTGAAGAAGACGGGGGCCACGGGCGGGTGTTCGGGGGTGCCGTCGGCGGCCACGAAATCGTTCAGGCCCGGCACCTCTCCGTCCAGGCTGTGCGTCAGGATCAGGGATGCGACGTTGGGGATGGCGATCTCCATCCGGTTCTCGCGCGCCTCCTGATCGGGCAGGGCGAAGAGGACCAGCGGCACGTTGCCCTGCGTCTCCCAATTGGCCTCCATCGCGGCGACCTTGGCGGGCTGGTGTTCCAGCGTGTTCAGGCCGTGCATGTCGCCGGCATAGATCTGCAGCGGGATCAGCACCGCGCCAAGCGTCGCGCCAAAGCGCAGCGTGGCCCGCACCTCAGCCCCCCGGTCGCCCCAGATCCAGCGCAGCGCCGAGATGCCCGCGATGAGGAAGGCCACCGTCAGCCCCGAGGCCAGCAGCATGTGCGTCAGGCGGTAAGGCAGCGACGGGTTGAAGATGATCGCCATCCAGTCGGTCGCGTGGACCACGCCGTCGATCACCTCATAGCCCGCGGGCGTGTGCATCCAGCTGTTCAGGACCAGGATCCAGAAGGCCGACAGGGTGGTGCCGAACGCCACCAGAAAGGTCGCGGTCGTGTGCAGCCAGCCCGGCACGCGGCGAAATCCGAACAGCATGATGCCCAGGAAGGCGGCCTCGAGGAAGAAGGCGGTCAGCACCTCATAGGCCAGAAGCGGACCGGCGATGTTGCCGACGCTTTCCATGAAACCGGGCCAGTTGGTGCCGAACTGGAACGACATGGTGATGCCCGACACGACGCCAAGCGCGAAGGACAGGGCAAACACCTTCACCCAGAACCGGTAGGCGTCCATCCATTTTTCGTCGCCCGTGCGGTTGAAGCGCAGCTTGAAGAACAGCAGCACCCAGCCAAGCGCGATCGTGATGGTCGGGAAAAGGATGTGGAACGAGATGTTCGCGGCAAATTGAATCCGCGACAGAATCAGCGGGTCCATGGGTTTCAGCCTTTCGATTGAGGTTTGCTGCGGCGGATCGGGATCAGCTTGCCCGCGCCGTCGACAAGGCGGCCAAGACGGGCGCCCATATTCATCAGCGCAACCAGGCGCTCGGTCTCGAACCGGGCCAGGTCATCGTGGAACCGCGTCATCTGTTCGATCAGCTGGCGCAGTTCGGCGATGCGCGCGTGGGCTGCGCGGTCAGCCGGGTCGGGTTCGGCCATCGACAGTTCGCGCAGCTTGGTCAGCGTGGGGTCGATCTCGCGCTTGCGCCGTTCGTTGATCAGCGTGCGCACGATCTCCCACAGGTCGTCGGGCGTGGTGAAGAATTTCGCGCCGGTCGTCCTGCTGATGGCGCAGGCGCACCAGGTTCCAGCTTTGAAGCTCCTTGAGCGCCATCGACACGTTCGAGCGGGAGAAGCCCAGGGCGGCGACGATGTCGTCCGCACACAGCGGCTCGTCCGCCAGGAACAGCAGGGCATAGACCTGACCGACGGTGCGGTTGATGCCCCACCGCGATCCCATTTCACCGAAATGCAGGATGAACTCCTGCCGCAAGGCCGACACTGACATTCGCTTGTTCCCGTCGTTTCAGAAATTACTGAAAATAACATAGAGCAAGCGACGTGTCGGCATAGCGGGCAGGTTGTCGCATCCGCATATGAAAAAGCCCCCGCCTTTTCGGGCGGGGGCGACAAGTCAGTCTGACCGGGTCGTCAGTTGGCGATGACCTGGCAGGGCTGCGACCGGCTTTGCATCCGCTCGCAGGCCAGTTCGGCATGGCCCTTGGAGAGGTTTCCGAACTGCGGCTCGAACCCGCGATTGGTGTTGGCGACGTGCCGGCGCGCCGCGCCGAACAGGTTGCCGTCCTGCAGGGCCAGACGCAGCAGCAGCCGGTCAGCCTCTGCCTGAGAGGTGTAGCGGCCCAGGCTGACGCCCCAGTTGCGGCCGCTGTCGGTGGGGACGGCGCACGACCTCCAGTGCCTCGGGTGCGCTCAGGTCGCCTTCGCCCATCGCGGCCAGGATCACGGTTTCGGACCGTGGCTTGGGCGCCCTGGAACTGTCCAGCGACAGGGTGCCGGGGGGCCGCCTGCATCTGGGGTTCGGGGGCGGGCGCGGCTGCAGGCTCGGGCTGGGCGACGGCGGCGATGCTGGCTGTGCGCCGGGGCGAGGGCGCAGGGCGCGCCGATCCGGCCAGCACGGGGGCCGCAAGGCTGGCCTGCTGCGCCGGCGCGTCGTCCGATGCGACGGCAGTGGCAAGCGCCTGCTGGATCGCGTCGGCCGCGGGGGCCGCGGATCCGGGGCGGGCGCGCGGACGCTGGCTGCTGGCCAAGGCGACGCCCGGCGGTGCGGCTGGCGCCGCGGTCGCGCCGGCAAGGCGCAACGCCTCGGTCAGGTCGACCTTGGGCGCTGCGGCGACAAGGGTCGACGCGGCGGCGGCAGGGCGGGTCGCGGGGGGCGGCGATGCCTGCAGCACCAGGCGCTGCGGCTCTGCCTGGGTCGCGGCGGGGCTGGCGGCGACCTGCGCGCGGCGCGTCGTGGCCTGCACCAGCAGGCGCGGAGGCTGCGGACGGACCTCGCGCACGCGGTCGGGGATGCGGGTGAAGCTGCTGTCCAGCAGTTCGGTCATCACCTGGTTGCGATGCGCGGTGGACGTGCCGCCGAACACGGTGGCGATCAGGCGACGGTTGCCGCGCTGCGCCGAGGCCGTCAGGTTGAAGCCCGCAGCCCGCGTATACCCCGTCTTGATCCCGTCGGCACCGGCATAGGCATCAAGGAAGCGGCGGTTCGTCGACGCGACCTGCGCGATGCCCGCATCGGCCGACCGGCGCGAGAACAGGTTGTAGTACTGGGGGAAGTCGTAGAACAGGTGGCGTCCAGAACGCTCATGTCATGGGCGGTCGAATAATGCCCTTCGGTCGTCAGGCCATGGGCGTTGCGGAACTGGCTGTTGTTCATGCCAAGCGCCCGCGCCATCTGGGTCATCTGCTGGGTGAAGGCCTGTTCAGAGCCTGCCAGCCCCTCGCCGATGGTGGTCGCGGCATCGTTGGCCGACTTGATCGCAGCGGCGCGCAGAAGATAGCGCAGCTCGATCTGCTGACCCGCGCGCAGGCCCAGCTTGGAGGGGGCTCGTTTGCGGCCTTGGAGGACACGGTGAATTTCGAATCCAGCCGCACCTGACCGCGTTCGATAGCCGAGAACGCCATGTAAAGCGTCATCATCTTGGTCAGCGAGGCAGGATGCAGTCGCGTATCCGAATTCTGACGATAGATGGGTTGCCCGGTCCGGGCGTCCATCACATAGGCCGCGAAAGGTGCCGCGGCAGCCGGAAGCCCCAACAGGGCAACGGCCAGGACGGCATGACAAAGCAGCCGGAAGGCATGGGTAAATCGGGTCACTGTCGCTGTCTCTCTGCCTCAAGCGGGCGCGTCGTTAGTCGCACGTCCGTCGTTAATCAACCTATAATAGCACGGCTCTTTTCACCTTGAAACCGGGCAATCACGCTAATTTTGTCTGCACTGTAGGCGGCGCCGTCCGGACCCGGATCGCGGCGCATCCGCGCGGGGGGCTTTCATCCGGGCGCGATTGCGCTATATTTCCTGGGATGGCGACAGCGCCCACCCCCTCGCCTCAGCATTCAGGAACGACCGCAGCCCGATGACGCACTGGATGACCGCACCCGACAATCCCGACGACCAATCCGATCTGGCGGTCAAGCCACGCGCGAAATCGCAGCGGCCGCCGATGTACAAGGTCCTGTTGCTGAACGACGACTTCACCCCGATGGAGTTCGTCGTCCACGTGCTGGAGCGGCTGTTCCACATGACCCACGCCCAGGCGATCGAGATAATGTTGACCGTGCACCGCCGCGGTCTGGCCGTCGTCGGCGTCTTTTCACACGAGGTGGCCGAGACGAAGGTCGCCCAGGTGATGGAGCTGGCCCGCCGCCAGCAGCATCCCCTGCAATGCACCATGGAAAAAGAGTAATCGCGTGACCCAATCACGACTGGACCTGGCCTTTCCGGACGGCCATCCCGGGGGCCGGGTACTGTTCATCGGCGCCACTGCCGCCGATGACCTGTCCCCCCTTGACCCCGCACAGCTGACCATCGTCCAGGGAAACTTTCCCGATCATGACGGACTGACCGCCCGCGGATTCGATGTCCGGACGGAGCCGGAGGGCCGTTTCGACGCGGCCGTCGTCCGCCTGCCGCGCGCCAAGGCCGCCGCACGCGCGCGCCTTGCTCTGGCCGCGGCGCATCTGGCGCCTGGCGCGGCCCTTTGGGTCGATGGGCAGAAGACCGACGGCGTCGATTCCCTGCTGAAGGAACTGCGCGGCCATGCCGGGGTGCGCGATGTCATCAGCAAGGCCCATGGCAAGATCTTTCAGGTGACGCTGCCCGACGCGGGCCTGCCCGCCGACTGGACCGCGACCGAGCGTCAGGTCGAGCCGGGCTTCGTGACCCTTCCGGGCGTCTTCTCGGCCGATGGGATCGATCCGGGGTCGCGGATGCTTGCCGACAACCTGCCGCCCCAAGATGCCCACACGCGTGGTCGACCTGGGCGCGGGATGGGGCTGGCTGTCCGCGCAGGCCCTGGCCCGACCGGGCATCGCCGAGCTGCATCTGGTCGAGGCCGACCACGCCGCCCTGACCTCGGCCAAGCGCAACGTCACCGATCCGCGGGCACAGTTTCACTGGGCGGACGCGCGCAATTTCACCCTGCGGGAGCCGGTCAACGGCGTCATCATGAACCCCCCGTTCCACGAGGGCCGACAGGCCGACCCCCGGCTTGGGGCCGACTTCATCGCTACCGCGGCGCGCATCCTGACCGGCGCGGGTCGGCTGTGGATGGTCGCCAACCGGCATCTGCCCTACGAATCGGTCCTGGCCCAGCATTTCGGCCAGGTCCATGAGATCGCGGGCGACACGCGCTTCAAGGTGATCGAGGCGACCGCGGCGGGCAAGGGTACCGCCACGGTCCGGGCCCGGGGGGCACGGCGGTGACGCTGTCGATCCAGGGCAAGACGGCCATCGTCACCGGGGCCGGGCGCGGCGTGGGCTTGGCCATCGCGCGGCATCTGGCCGAACGCGGCGCATCGGTCATGTTCGCGGATGGCGACGAACAGGCGCTGCAATCGGCGGTGTCGGATTATGCCGACGACGAAAGCCAAGTGCGCCATTTTCGTCGGGAACATGTCGGAAAAGCTGGCGATGGCGAACCTGCTGTCGGCCACGCTGGATGCGTTCGACCGCGTCGACATCCTGGTGAACGCCCATCGCTTCGTTCGGGGCAGCGATCCGCTGGACACCGACATGGACGCGCTGGAGGAGATGCTGCGCCAGAACATGCTGGCCAGCCTGCGCCTGTCTCAGATGGTCGCAAAGCGCATGATCCGTCAGGCCGAAGGCGAAGGGCCAAGCGCGCAGACCGGGGCGATCGTCAATATCTCGACCCTGGCGGCGCGGCGGCCGATTCCGTCGATGCTGGGCTATTCCATCGCCTGTGCGGCGCAGGAACAGGCCACGCGCGGGGCTAGCGCTGGCCCTGGCGCCGCACCGCATCCGCGTGAACGGCGTCAGCTTCAGCAGCGTCATGTCGCACGAGCTGCAATGCGCGCTGAAGGACAATCCCGACCAGCGGGCGCAGATCATTGCAGGCACGCCCCTGGGCCGCATCGCCCCGGCCGAAGAACTGGCCGAGACGGTGCATTACCTGGTCAGCGACGGCGCGCGCTTTGTCACCGGCCAGATCGTCACCGTCGACGGCGGACGCAGCCTGGCCGACCCGGTGACGTCACAGGTGCTTTAGGTTTCCTCGGGATAGGGCGGCGCGGCAGGCGGCCACGGCGGCATTCGCGCCGCGCGTCAGGGCCGCCTGACGCTCTACCAGGCCGTCGCGCTTGCGCGTCTCGGCCGCGGGGTCGATGGGCACGCGGAACCGTTCCACATCGACATAATCCCGCCAGCAGCCATAGGTGCTGATCTGCGCCTTGCCCTCGTGGTCGCGGATCACGCGTTCGCATTGCGCGAACCGCGTCCGCACGACCTGGCGTTCGTCCCAAGCATAGCCCCCGCGACAGATTGCCCTCGACCTCGGCCAGCAGGCTGCTGACGGTGCGGTATTCGCTGGTGTTGCGGCTGATGCAGCGTTCCTGCGGGCGTGCCGCAGGCGGCAAGGGCCAGGACCGGTGCAAGGCAAAGGGCAAGGGCGGTGTTGCGGCGCATGGCGGCTCTCTTTATGGACGCAGGCGATGCTAGTCGCGATGCCTGGGGCTGGCAAATCACGAATGAGGCCCGCCATGGATGAACAACGCCACCGCGCCGCGCTTTGGTTCCGCGAGCTGCGCGACCGCATCACCGCCGCCTTCGAGGCGCTGGAGGACCGCGCCCCGGGCGACGCCCCCGCGGGCCGGTTCGAGGTGACGCCCACGGAGCGCGCCGACAACGGCGGCGGCGGCATCATGTCGGTGATGCGCGGCGGCCGGGCCTTCGAAAAGGTCGGCGTGAACTGGTCCGAGGTGCATGGCACCCTGGCCCCCCGCGCCCAGGCCGCGATGGCCGCCCGCGGCGTGCCGGGCATGGAGGATGACCCGCGGTTCTGGGCATCGGGCATCAGCCTGGTCGCGCATATGCGGAACCCGCACGCGCCGGCCGTGCACATGAACACGCGCATGTTCTGGACCCCGGGGGCATGGTGGTTCGGCGGCGGGTCAGACCTGAACCCCTGCATCGAATACGCCGATGACACCGCGCATTTCCACAACACGCTGCGCGATGCCTGCCTGCCGCACGGGGCGGACTACTATGACCGCTTCAAGGCCTGGGCGGACGAGTATTTCTTCATCCCCCATCGCGGGCGGGCGCGGGGCGTCGGCGGCATCTTCTACGACGACCTGAACACCGGGGACTGGGAGGCGGATTTCGCCTTCACCCGTGACGTGGGCGCGGCGTTCCTGCCGGCGTTCCTGCCGCTGGCAGAGGCGCGGATGACGCAGGCGTTCGACGATACCGACCGCGACACGCAGCTGATCCACCGGGGTCTCTATGCGGAATACAACCTGGTCTATGACCGCGGCACGAAATTCGGGCTGGAAACCGGCCACAACGCCGACGCCGTCCTGATGAGCCTGCCGCCGCTGGCCAAGTGGGTCTAGGCCCACCGCCTACGGGCGGGCGCCTGCCAGGATCACCGCGGCCCCGACGATGCACAGCCCGGCCCCCAGCAGGTTCCAGCCTGCCGGGGGTCTGCCCCTCGACCAGCCACAGCCACGCCAGCGACGTGGCGATATAGATGCCGCCATAGGCCGCATAGGCGCGCCCCGCGAAATCGACCTGAACACGCGTCAGCGCCCAAGCGAACAGCGCCAGCGCGACCACGCCCGGCACCAGCCACAGCGCCGACCGATCCAACCGAAGCCAGGCCCAGAAGGCGAAACAGCCCGCGATCTCGGCCATGGCGGCCGTGACATACAGGCCGATCGTGGGGATCACACGTCCAGTTCCTCGACGAAGCGGGCGTTTTCCTGGATGTATTCGAACCGCAGCTCTGGCTTCTTGCCCATCAGGCGTTCGACCAGATCGCCGGTCTCGCCGCCTTCGTCGTCGTCGATGCTGACGCGGATCAGCTTGCGGGTGGCGGGGTTCATGGTCGTGTCCTTGAGGTCCTTGGCGTCCATCTCTCCCAGACCCTTGAAGCGCTGGACGTCGATCTTGCCGCGGCCGCCCAGGCCCTTGGCCATCATCCGATCCTTTTCGGCGTCGTCGGCCACGTACAGGCGGTGCGCCCCCTGCGTCAGACGGTACAGCGGCGGGCAGGCCAGATACAGGTGCCCCTTGTCGATCATCGGCCGCATCTGCGTGAAGAAGAACGTCATCAGCAGCGACGCGATATGCGCGCCGTCGACATCGGCGTCGGTCATGATGATGACCTTGTCGTAGCGCAGGTCGTCGACGTTGAAACGCGTGCCCATGTTGACGCCAAGCGCCTGGCACAGATCGTTGATCTCCTGGTTGGCACCCATCTTGGACGATGCCGCGCCCAGCACGTTCAGGATCTTGCCGCGCAGGGGCAGCAGGGCCTGCTTGGTGCGGTCGCGGGCCATCTTCGCGGAACCGCCGGCGCTGTCGCCCTCGACGATGAACAGTTCCGTCCCGTCGCGGTTGGTGGCACTGCAATCGACCAGCTTGCCGGGCAGGCGCAGCTTTTTCGTGGCCGTCTTGCGCGCGGTCTCCTTTTCCTGGCGGCGACGCAGACGCTCCTCGGCGCGTAGCACCAGGAAATCCAGGATCGCGCCCGCGGATTTGGTGTCCGACGCCAACCAGGTGTCGAAATGGTCGCGCACCGCGCCCTCGACCAGGCGCGCAGCCTCGGTCGTGGCCAGGCGGTCCTTGGTCTGGCCCACGAATTCCGGTTCACGGATGAAGCAGCTGACCAGCGCGCAACCGCCGATGATCAGATCCTCACGCGTGATCTGGGCCGCTTTCTTGTTGCTGACCCGCTCGCCATAGCTGCGGATGCCCTTCAGGATCGCAGCCCAGAATCCCATCTCGTGCGTGCCGCCCTCGGGGGTGGGGACGGTGTTGCAATAGGACTGGATGAAGCCGTCGCGCGCGGGCGTCCAGTTGATCGCCCAGTCCACCTTGCCCGGTACGCCGAACTTGGCGTTGAAGTCGATGCTGCCGGAAAACGGGCGGTCGGCATAGGTGCTGGTCCCGGTCAGGGTCTCGGTCAGGTAATCGGCCAGGCCGCCGGGGAAATGGAACGTGGCCTCGCGCGGGGTCTCTCCGTCGTCGATCTCGGTCTTCCAGCGGATCTCGACGCCGCTGAACAGGTAGGCCTTGGATTTCACCATCTTCATCAGCCGCGCGGGCTTGAAGCGGTGGTGACCGAAGATCTCCTCGTCGGCATGGAAGGTCACGGTGGTGCCGCGCCGGTTCGGGGCCGCCCCGATCTTGGCGACCGGCCCCTGCGGAATGCCGCGGGAAAAGCGCTGCTCGAACAGCTCCTTGTTGCGCGCGACCTGCACGACCATCAGGTCGGACAGTGCGTTCACGACCGACGCACCCACACCGTGCAGACCACCCGAGGTCTGATAGGTGTCGCCCGAGAACTTGCCCCCCGCATGCAGCGTGCACAGGATCACCTCCAGCGCGGACTTGCCGGGGAACTTGGGGTGCGGATCGATGGGAATGCCGCGGCCATTGTCGCGCACGATGACGCTGAAATCGGCCAGCAGCTCGACCTCGATGCGCGTGGCGTGGCCTGCCACGGCCTCGTCCATCGAGTTGTCCAGGATTTCCGCGACCAGGTGATGCAGCGCGCGTTCGTCGGTGCCCGCCGATATACATGCCGGGACGCTTGCGCACCGGCTCCAAGCCCCTCCAGCACCTCGATCGAGGATGCGGAATAGGCGTCGCTGGCGGCGTTGCCGGAGAGAAGGTCGTCGGCCATGGGGTCGCTCACTGATTTGGATCGCGGCGCTTATCTCATGGCGCGGGGGCGGGCGGCAAGGGGTTGTGTCCCCTGCGCGGCCCGCCCCAAAGGATTGCGCCTATTCCGGCTCCGCCATGCGGGCGGCCCACATCGCCTGGAACGCCGGGCGGTCCTGGCAGGCCGACAGCCAGGCGCGGATCGCGGGAAACCCCTCCATCAGCGCGCCGTGTCCCTGAGCATAGCGGACGATCTCGGCCAGGTTCAGGTCGGCCACGGTGAACCGGCCGCCCACCAGATAGGCATGCGTTGCCAGATGGTCCTCCAGCACCTTCAGCGGCCGGACCAGCCGTTCGGCCGCGTCCGCCACGATCCCCACGTCATCGGCCGATTGCAGCGTGCCGCGGTTGTGCAGCATCAGGATGGTCAGTGCGTCGGGCTCGATCGCGGTGGCGCCATAGATCGACCACTGAGTCATCAGCGCGTCTTCGGCGTAGTCCTGCGGGCCTGCGGGGCCGCCATGCTTGCGCGCCAGATGCAGCGTGATCGCCAGCGATTCGGACAGGACCAGCCCTTCGTCCTCGATCACCGGGATGGCGCCTGCGGGGGACAGGGCCAGGAAATCGGGGCTGCGGGTGTTGGGCGGTGCATCGGGCGCGTCGGCATTGCCGATGCGATAGGCCTGGATGACGGGCACCTGCCGGAAGGGCAGGTCCAGTTCGTGACAAAGCCACACGACACGCGATGCACGCGAGCGGGTGACGCCGTGGATGGTCAGCATGATGGCCCCCGGTTTGGTTTGGCGGCCACCTTGGGACGCGGGCGCGGGCGCTGCAAGCCCCCGTCAGCGAAGGCCCGCGCGGACGCTGGCGCGGTCGACGGCGTCGATGATCGCCTGCGGATCGCCATGCTGGGGCATGTGGCCCTGATCGGGCAGGATCGTCAGCGCGGCGTTGGGCAGCGCCTCTGCCAGGGGCAGGGCGTGAATGTCGGCGGGCACAATGCTGTCTTGACCGCCATGGATCACCTCGACCGGCATCGTCAGGCGCGGATACTGCGGCGCCATCACGCGAAGATAGGCGCGCAACCCGTTGATCTGTGACGCATTCGCGCGATAGTTGCCGCGCCGCGCGGCCAGCCCCACGCCGATATAGTCGGCATATCCCGGGGGTACGGGCTGGGGCGCGAAGATGCCCGCCATGATCCGGTTGCCCAGGGACACCGGCGCCAGGGCGGTCAGCAGCGGTGGGCCCGACGCGGTCGCCCAGGGGCGTCTCTAGGAATGCGTACCATCCGGTCAGCGTGCCAGGCCAGGGCATCGTCGCCCCGGACACGATCACCAGCGCCGCCGTGTCGCCCGGTGTGCGCAGGCCCCCAGGCCATCGCAACCGCGCCACCATAGCTGTGACCCAGCACCACGGGTCGGCGCACGCCCAACTGGTCGGCGGCGGCGCGCAGAAGTTCGGCCTGGGCGATGGGGTTGTCGGTCTGCGCGCCGATATCGTCCGTCCAGCCCAACCCCGGCCGGTCGAAGGCCAGGACGCGGTACCGGGTCGCCAGGCGGTCGGCCAGGGCGAAGGTAAAATCGCGGCTGTTCCCGCTGGCCCCGTGCAGCAGGATCAGGTCGGGACCGCTGCCGCGGATGTCGACATGCACGGTGCGGCCCTGCACCTGGATCAGCTGTCCGGTGGGGGGGAATTCGGCCTCGAACGCGGTTTCGCGCGCGGTGGCGCGGGCATCGACGATCCGCCCGCAACCGGTCAGCGCCAAGGCCAGCCCCGCCATCGTGAATGTCCGTCGTTTCATGCCGTCCCCTGTTCCTCTGTATTCAGACACGTCCGAACCCGCCCCGGGGTTGCGGCGCCCGCGTGGTTTTCCGCCGGGCTGGCAAAGCGGTGATTTGCAAGCCGCGCCGCACGCGGGTAACTGGAACCGCCGTCCTTGCCAAGGTGTCCTGCCGATGTCGCCGCGCGTGTCCTGCCTGTCCGCCCTGCTGATCGTCGCGCCGCTTGGGGCGTCGGCCCATCCGCATGTGTTCATCGACGCAGGCCTGTCCTTGCGTCACGACGCGGCGGGGGCGCTGACCCATGTGGGGGTCGAATGGGCCTATGACGAATTCTATTCCCTGCTGATCATCGAGGATCTGGGCCTGGACCCCGATGGCGACGGCGTCCTGACCACCGACGAACAGGCGGCCCTGCAGGGCTTCGACGCGGACTGGGAGCCGGGCTTTGACGGGCGGCTGTTTCTGGACGCAGACGGCCGCAGGCTGGCGCTGGACGGCCCGCAGGAATTCGCCGCGCGCTATGAGGACGGGAGGGTGATCTCGGCCCATGTGCGCCCGCTGGCCGAGCCGCTGGACGGGGACCGTCCGCTGACGATCCAGGTCTATGACCCCGAATACTATGTCCAGTTCAGCATTCCCGAACCCCCGGTCATCGCGCGGGACGATTGCACTGTCGATCTGCGCATGGGCGATCCCTATGCCGCAGCCGATGCCTATGCCCGCGCGGTGGGCGAGGCTCTGGGCGACGGCCAAAGCGCCGAGGAGGCGGACCTGATCACCGTGGATATCGGCGCCACCGGCGCGGATTCGGTGCAGGTCCGCTGCGGCCCAGGGTCATGAGGCGCGCCGTCGCCCTGACGGGGCTGGTCGTCGCCCTGGCGGTGGTGGCGCTGTGGCTGGGCGGCGGTCTGGCCGGGATCGAGCGGTGGGCCACCGACCAGCAGCGGGCCGTCCAGAACGCGATGGCCGGGGCCTTGCGGGCGCTGCGGTCGGGCCAGCCGGGGGCGGTCGCGTCGCTGCTGGGGTTGTGCTTTGCCTATGGCGTCGCCCATGCGGTCGGGCCGGGGCATGGCAAGGTGATCATCGGCAGCTATGGGTTCGGCGCCCAGGTGCCGTTGGCGCGGCTGGCCGGACTGTCGGTCCGCATCGTCGCTGGCGCAGGCGGGCACGGCCATAGCCCTGGTCTGGGGCGGCATCACCATCCTGGACTTGGGGCGCCAGACCTGACCGACCTGTCGGAGGTCGCGATGGTGCAGGCCAGCACGGTCCTGGTCGCGTCGGTCGGCCTGTGGCTGGCATGGCGCGGCCTGTCGATGCTGCGCGCGCAGGCGCGGGCGGATCACCACCACCATCACCACCACGGCGACGCCTGCGGCTGTGGCCATGCGCATGGCCCCACGCCGCAGCAGGTTGCCCAGACGCGGTCGCTGCGCGACGGGGTGCTGGTCGTGGCGGGCATCGCGCTGCGGCCCTGCACCGGAGCGCTGTTTCTGCTGATCCTGACCTGGCGGATGGGCATCTTTGGAATGGGCATCCTGGGACGCTGGCGATGGCCTGGGCACCGCGGTGGTGACGGTCGCGGTCGCCTGCCTAGCGGTCTGGGCGCGACGCGGCAGCTTTGCCCTGCTGCCCGAACACGGCCCCTGGGCGGGCGCCACGCGCTGGTTGCCCGGAACGCTGCAATTGGGCGCAGGGGTGCTGATCGCCGCGATCTCGGTCGCGGTGCTGCTGCCGTGGCTTTGACGCGGGTGCTGCGGGGTTAGGCTGACCGGTCTGCCTGCGGCGGCACCAGCCGGGCGATCAGCGCGTCCATTGCCGGCCCATCGCCGCGCGGCTGGCGAACAGCGTCGCCTGCGACCGCAGGATCGGCGCCTCGTCCAGGATGCGCAGGTTGTTGGCGCGCAGCGTCTCGCCCGACGAGGTGATGTCGGCGATCGCTTCGGCGGTCAGGTTGGCGACCGTGCCCTCGGTCGCGCCCTGGCTGTCGACGAGTCGGTAATCCGCGACCTCATGGGCGGACAGCCATGCGCGGACCAGGCGGTGATATTTCGTGGCGATGCGCAAACGGAATCCATGCTCGGCCCGGAAATCGCGGGCGATGGCTGCGAAATCGTCCAGGTCCGTGCAGTCGCGCCAGCAATCCGGCACGGCCAGGATCAGGTCGGCATGTCCAAAGCCCATCGGCGCGACCTCGACCAGGTCGCTTGACCATCCGGCCAGCTTTTCGCGCCACCAGGTCGGTGCCGGTCACGCCCCAGTTCGATCCGGCCGGCGGCCAGTTCGCGGGGAATCTCTCCGGCCGACAGCAGGACCAGCGAAACACCCTCGACCCCCTCGACCCGGCCCGCATATTCGCGGTCGGACCCGGCCCGCGACAGACGCACGCCGCGGTCGGCGAACCAGTCGAAGGTCTGTTCCATCAGCCGTCCCTTGGACGGCACGCCAAGACGGATCATGCCTGCGCCTCCAGTTCGGCAACAAGGCCGGGGCGGATGATGCCACCCACGGCGGGAATCTCGCGGCCGCGGCCCAGCACGCGAGTCAGCGCGTCATAGCGCCCGCCCGACGCGACCGGCGGCCATCCGGCGCGGTCGGCCTGGAACGTGAAGGTGAAGCCGTCGTAATATTCCATCGTGGGTGCGCCCGTGGCTGGCGTCAAAGATCACCGTCTGCAGGTCGATGCCGCGCGCGGGCGATGGCGTCCAGGCGGTCGCGGGATGCGGGCCACCGCCGGCGCGATGGCGGGCATGTCGCGGGCCAGGTCGGCCAGCGTCGACAGCGCCTGCGGCGCCGGGGCGCGCAGGGCGAACAGACGCTCCAGTCGGTCGGTCCAGACCGGGGCCAAGGGCGGCACCGCCACGTCCGACTGCAGGCGGGCGATGCGGCGGATCATTTCGTCCTCGGTCCGCATGCCGGCCCAGGACATGGTGACGTCGGGAAAACTCCCGTGCGATCGACGGGGCCGAGAACCGCGCCAGCAGGCGCGCAAAGCGGCCCGGCGCCAGATGTGTGCAGCAGCGCCACGAACGCGCCTCGGTCAGGGGCAGGCCGCGCACCGCATCCAGCAGCAGGCCCATATCGCCCATGCGCGCCTGCAGGCCCAAGGGCGCCAGCGCATCATGGAACAGCCGCAAAGACCTCGGCATCGGCCTGGGGATCGCGGTGTGAACAGCTCGAACCCGCATTGCAGGTATTCGTGGTCGCGCGCGCAGCGGGGCGGGTGTCGCCCGTGTCCTGCTTGCGGAACACCTCTCCCAGATAGCAGTAGCGGGCCGGATCGCGCCGTTCTGCATATGCGCCTGGACCACCGGCACGGTGAAGTCGGGGCGCAGCATCATCTCTCCACGGATCGGGTCCTGGGTGACATAGGCGCGGGCGCGGATGTCCTCTCCGTACAGGTCCAGAAGGTCGCCCGCGGGCAGCAGGATGTCGGGCGCGATCTCGGTCGCACCGGCGTCGCCGGAACCGCGACAGCATCCGCTGTCCGACCGCCTGCTTGGCCTGCTTCGGGATCATCCGATGATCCTGAGGACTTCGGCAACCAGATCGGCGCGCGCGACCTCGGTCTGTGCGGGCTGGGATTTCCATTCCTCGACAGAGGCTTCTGCGGCGATCTTCGCGCCTAGGATCAGGTCCTTGACCTGCACCACGCCGCGTTCCGCCTCATCCCCGCCCTGAATGATCGCGACGGGTGCGCCGCGCTTGTCCGCGTATTTCAGCTGGTTTCCAAAGTTCTTGGGGTTGCCCAGATAGACCTCGGCACGAATGCCGGGCGGCGCGCAGATCGGCGGCCATGGCCTGGTAATCCGACATCCGATCGCGGTCCATCACGGTCACGACCACGGGACCGGCGACCTGGGCCCCGGCCAGACCCTTGGCGCGCAAAGCGGCCAGCAGACGGTCGACGCCGATGCTGACGCCGGTTGCCGGGACCTTCTGCCCGGTGAAACGCTCCACCAGCCCGTCATAGCGGCCACCGCCCGCGACCGATCCGAACTGCCGCTTGCGGCCCTTTTCGTCCAGAATCTCGAAGGTCAGTTCGGCCTCGAAGACAGGACCGGTGTAATAGCCAAGGCCCCGGACCACGGCCGGATCGATCACGGCGCGATCCTCGGCCACGCCCATCGCGGCCAGCATCGCGGCGATCTGGCGCAGTTCGTCCACGCCCTCGGCGCCGATGGCCGATCCGCCGACGGCGGCCGACAGGTTGTCCAGCGTCGCGGCGTTGTCCGCACCCTTGGCCTCCAGGAAGGCCAGCACCGGCCCCGCCTGCGCCTCGGACAGGCCCACGCCATCGATGCGCGCGCCGCTATCGTCCAGGCGGCCCGTGGTCAGCAGGGCCAGCACGCCCTCGCGACCGACCTTGTCGAACTTGTCGATCTGGCGCAGCACATCCTCGGCCTGATCCTCGCGAACCTGAGCCGCCTCCAGGACGCCGTTCAGAACCTTGCGGTTGTTGATCCGCACCAGATAGTCGCCGCGGTCGATGCCCACGGCTTCCAGCGCATCGGCCAGCATGCCGCAGATCTCGCATCAGCCGCTACCGAGGCCGACCCGACCGTGTCGGCATCGCACTGATAGAATTGGCGGAACCGACCCGGCCCCGGTTTTTTCGTTGCGCCAGACCGGTCCCATCGCAAAGCGGCGGTACGGGCTGGGCAGGTCGTTGCGGTACTGCGCCGCGACGCGCGCCAAGGGCGCCGTCAGGTCATAGCGCAGTGCCAGCCAGTCGCCCGCCGTGCCGCCGCCGGGCACCGCCTCCTCCTGCCAGGCAAAGACGCCGGCATTGGGCCGGTCCACGTCGGGCAGGAACTTGCCCAGGGCCTCGACCGTCTCGACGGCGCTCGTCTCCAGCGGATCGAAGCCATGGCGGTGATAGACCTGCGCGATGCGGTCCAGCATGTCGCGCCGTTCGGTCACGTCCTGCCCGAAATAGTCGCGGAACCCCTTGGGCGTCTCGGCCTTGGGGCGGGGCTGCTTCTTGTCTTTTGCCATGGTATCAGTCGCCTTTTCGGGCCCATATTCAGGCGCCGCTGTAACGGAAGGTGACGACATGGACAAGCAGCAGGACCGCCTGCATCAGCTGGAGGAGGCCTTGGCCATCTGACGCGGCTGACGGATGAGCTGTCCGAGGTCATCGCCCGACAGGACCGGCGACCTTGCCCGCGTCACCCGGCGCCTGGATCAAACTGCTGCTGGCCGAGGCCGAGCGTCAGGCAGATGCGGCGGCAGCGTCGCGCTGGCCGACCAGCGCCCGCCGCATTACTGAGACCGGCCGCTTCTTCTTTGACCAAATACCCTCCGGGGGTCCGGGGGGCGAAGCGCCCCCGGCGGTCGCCCCCGGCTGGGTCCCGACAAAGCGGCTTTCCCCCGCCGTGCCCGATGCGCTAATGCCGGGCTGAAAAGAACTTCGGACAACGAAAAGGATCGCTCATGGCCAATGTTGTGGTTGTCGGAGCCCAGTGGGGCGACGAGGGCAAGGGCAAGATCGTCGACTGGCTTTCGGAACGCGCCGATGTCATCGCGCGCTTTCAGGGCGGTCACAATGCCGGCCACACGCTGGTCATCGGCGACAAGGTCTTCAAGCTCTCGCTGCTGCCCTCGGGGATCGTGCGCGAGAACAAGCTGGCCGTGATTGGCAACGGCGTCGTGCTGGACCCCTGGGCGCTTTTCTCGGAGATCGACAAGCTGGCGGGGCAGGGCGTCGCCATCTCGACCGAGAACCTGATGATCGCCGAGAACACGCCGCTGATCCTGCCTCTGCACCAGGACCTGGACAAGCTGCGCGAGGAGGCCGCCGGCAAGGCGAAGATCGGCACGACCGGCCGCGGCATCGGTCCCGCCTATGAGGACAAGGTCGGCCGCCGCACGATCCGCGTCGCCGACCTGGCCGACGAGGAGACGTTGGACAGCCGCCTGGACCGCCTGCTGGCCCACCACGATGCGCTGCGCGCGGGTCTTGGCGCCACGCCTATCGACCGCGCCGAGCTGAAGGCCAAGCTGATGGAGGGTGGCGCCGAAGCTGCTGCCCCTATGCCCAGCCCGTCTGGAAGATCATGGGCGACGCCCGCAAGGCCGGAAAACGGATCCTGTTCGAGGGTGCGCAGGGATCGCTTCTGGACATCGATTTCGGCACCTATCCGTATGTCACCTCGTCCACGACGACCTCGGGGGCGGCGGCCAGTGGCACGGGCATGGGGCCGGGGGCGATCGGCTTCGTGCTGGGCATCGTCAAGGCATACACACCCGCGTGGGCGAAGGTCCCGTTCCCGTCGGAACTGGACGACGCCGACGGCCAGCGCCTTGGCGAGCGGGGCCACGAGTTCGGCACCGTCACGGGCCGCAAGCGCCGCTGCGGCTGGTTCGATTGCGGTGCTGGTGCGTCAGACCCTGCGCGATCAGCGGCGTCAACGGGATCGCGCTAACCAAGCTGGACGTGCTGGACGGGTTCGACACGCTAAAGATCTGCACCGGCTACGAGATCGACGGCGTGACGTATGACTATCTGCCGACGGCGGCCGCGCTGCAGGCCAAGGTGCGCCCGATCTACGAGGAGATGGAAGGCTGGCACGAATCGACCGCCGGGGCGCGCAGCTGGGCAGACCTGCCGGCCGCCGCGATCAAGTACGTGCGCCGCGTCGAGGAGCTGATCCAGTGCCCCGTGGCGATGCTGTCGACCAGCCCGGAGCGTGACGACACGATCCTGGTGACCGATCCTTCGCCGACTGATTGCGTCCCGCGACGTGCCGGGGGACATCCTGTCCCCCGGACCCCCTTGGGGCGCGTTCGGGGATACCGAGGAAAGAGCCAGACGACATGGAACTGAAGACCCGCAAGCGGCTGTCCATCCTGATCCTGGTGATCGGCATGCCCGCCTATGTCGTCGCGGCGGTGTCGCTGATGAACTGGCTGGACGGGCGGTTCGGACGCCAGCCGATCTGGATCGAGCTGCTGATCTATGTCGCGCTTGGCGTGCTGTGGGCGCTGCCGTTCAAGCGCGTCTTCAGCGGCGTCGGCAAGGGCTGAGGGCGGGAATGGTGGACCAGCCCCGACCGGTCCGCCACCTGCGCGGGGTCACCGTGATCGGCGGCGGCATGGTGACGCCCGCCGATCTGTCGGTGGCGCTGTCGGTCGCGCCCCTGCTGGTTGCAGCGGATGGGGGTGCGGACCGGGCGCTGGCCCTGGGGCACGCGCCGGACTGGGTGATCGGGGACCTGGACAGCATCTCGGACCCGGCGCGGCGGTCGGTTCCGGCCGCCCGCGTGCTGGAGGTGGCGGAGCAGGACAGTACGGATTTCGCCAAATGCCTGGGACGAATCGACGCGCCGCTGGTCATGGCGGTGGGCTTTGCGGGGCTGCGACTGGACCATACGCTGGCCGCGCTGACGGTGATGGTCCAGCCCGGCGTTCCGCGCGTCGTCATGCTGGCCAGCGATGACGTGATCGTGCTGTGCCCGCCGCGCCTGACCCTGCCGCTGATGCCCGGGACGCGGGTGTCGCTGTACCCGATGGACCGGCGCGCGGCAGCAGCCAGGGCCTGGAATGGCCCATCGACGGCATCGATTTCGCACCCGGGCCAGCGGGTCGGCACTCGAACCGGGCGACGGGGCTGGTCAGCCTGCGGGTGCAGGGGCCGATGCTGCTGATGCTGCCCCGAGACTGTCTTGGAACGGTGCTGACGGCGATGCAGCGCTGAGGGGGGCGGTTGTCGTTGCGGCTGCATGGCTTATCTGAGGGGCGAACCCCCGGAGGCTTGCCATGTCGCTGAACCCGATCCGTCCCTGGCGCAACATCGAGCGCCGCAAGTCGCGCCAGATCATGTGGGCAAGGTCCCCGTCGGTGGCGATGCCCCGATCAGCGTGCAGACCATGACCAACACCAACGGCCACGACGTCAAGGCGACCCTGGCCCAGGTCATCGCCGCCGCGGATGCCCGGCGCCGATATCGTGCGCATCAGCGCCCCGGACCAGGAGACGACGCGCGCGCTGCGCGAGATCTGCCGCGAGAGCCCTGTGCCGATCGTCGCCGACATCCATTTCCACTACAAGCGCGCCATCGAGGCTGCCGAGGCGGGCGCCGCCTGTCTGCGCATCAAACCCCGGCAACATCGGGGACGAAAGCCGCGTGCGCGAAGGTCATCAAGGCGGCCAAGGACCACGGCTGTTCGATCCGCATCGGCGTGAATGCAGGCAGCCTGGAGAAGCACCTGCTGGAGAAATATGGCGAGCCCTGTCCCGACGCGATGGTCGAGAGCGGGCTGGACCATATCAAGATCCTGCAGGACAACGATTTCCATGAATTCAAGATCAGCGTGAAGGCCAGCGACGTGTTCCTGTCGGCGGCGGCCTATCAGCAGCTGTCCGAGGCGACGGACGCGCCGATCCATCTGGGCATCACCGAGGCGGGCGGTTTCGTCGGCGGCACCGTCAAGTCGGCGGTGGGCCTGGGCAACCTTCTGTGGATGGGGATCGGCGACACGATCCGCGTCAGCCTGTCGGCCGATCCGGTCGAGGAGGTCAAGGTCGGCTTCGAGATCCTGAAAATCGCTTGGCCTGCGGACGCGCGGGGTGCAGATCATCAGCTGTCCCAGCTGCGCACGGCAGGGCTTTTGACGTGATCCGCACGGTCGAGGCGCTGGAAAAGCGGCTGGAGCACATCAAGACCCCGATGAGCCTGTCGATCATCGGTTGCGTGGTGAACGGACCGGGCGAGGCCGCTGATGACCGATCTGGGATTCACCGGCGGCGGGGCCGGGTCGGGCATGGTCTACATGGCCGGCAAGCAAAGCCACAAGCTGTCGAACAACCAGATGGTCGATCACATCGTCCGGCTGGTCGAGGAACGGGCCGAGGTCCTGGACGCCGAGGCGCGCGCCGCGGAAGCCGCCGCCGAGTAGGGTTGCGTCCCGCGAGGGCCGGGGGCGCTGGCACCCCCCGGACCCCCCGCAGGCGCGCCCTGTCAGCCGCCGGTATGGCTCATGTGGCGGGTCATCTGGCCTACGACGCCTTGGCGGGAATAGTCGAAGTCGTGACCCTTGGGTTTGCGCGCGATGGCCGCGCGGATCGTCTGGCGCAGGGCCTCGTCGTCGGCGCTGGCGCGCAGGGGCGCGCGCCAGGTCGGCGTTGTCCTCCTGGCCCAGGCACATGAACAGCTCTCCGGTGCAGGTGACGCGCACGCGGTTGCAGCTTTCGCAGAAATTTATGGGTCAGGGGCGTGATGAAGCCGATCTTCTGCCCGGTCTGGGCCAGCCTGACATAACGGGCCGGGCCGCCCGTGCGTTCGGCAAGATCCAGCAGCGTAAAGCGTTCGGCCAGCCGGGCGCGCAGGTCGGACAGGGGCCAGTACTGGTCCAGCCGGTCCTCCTCTCCCATCTCGCCCATGGGCATCACCTCGATGAAGGTCAGGTCGTGACCCTCGTCGCCGCACCATTGCACCAGATCGAACAGCTCGCTGTCGTTGACGCCCTTGAGCGCCACGGCGTTGATCTTGACGCGCAGGCCGGCAGCGGTCGCGGCCCGGATCCCCTCCAGCACCTGGGGCAGGCGGCCCCACCGGGTGATCGCCGCGAACTTGTCGGCGTCCAGCGTGTCCAGCGACACGTTTACGCGCCGCACGCCGATATCGGCCAGTTCCGCCGCGTGGCGGGCCAGCTGGCTGCCGTTGGTGGTCAGGGTCAGCTCGTCCAGGCCGTTCCCCAGGTGACGTGACACGTTGCGGAAAAAGCCCATGATGCCGCGACGGACCAGTGGCTCTCCTCCGGTGATGCGCAGCTTGCGCACGCCCAGGCCGATGAAGGCGGTGGACAGGCGGTCCAGCTCCTCCAGCGTCAGGAGATCGGCCTTGGGCAGGAACTGCATGTGTTCTGGCCATGCAATAGACGCATCGGAAATCGCAGCGGTCGGTGACCGACACCCGCAGATAGGTGATGGGGCGGGCAAACGGGTCGATCAGGGGCGGGTGCATGTCCATCCCCCATACCTAGGCGCGCCCGACCCCGGTCACAAGGCGGGGATTCGTGGGTCGGGTGGTGGACCTTGCCACGCTTGCGTGACTAATCTGCGGCAACGATGATCGAAGGAGACGCCGATGCGCCTGATCCCCCTTGCCGTCCTGGGCCTGTCGCTCGCCGGATGCACCCAGATGGCCGCGACGATGAACCCGGCCCGAAGCGCCCAAGGCGACGGCGGCCCAGACCGCGGCCCGCGACGGCCGTGACGCGCGCGCCCAGCCCCCGGCCCGCGGCACGCGCGACACCCGCACAGCTGGACACCACGACGCCCGAACAGCGCGAAGCCGCCGCCCAGGCTCCGGCGACGGCCGAGACGCGGCTTGGCACGACGTCGGATCGCTTGGCAACCCGTCCGAGGGTGGGTTCTGGATGAAGACGCCCCTGGTCGATGCGCCGGTGCAGGGGCGCATCGTGAACCCCGCCACAGGCAAGTCGGCGCAGGTCGAGTTGCGGCCCCCTGTCGGGATCGGGCACGGGCAGCCAGGTGTTCGCTGCCGGCACTGCAGCTGCTGGGCGTGCCCGCTGACCGACCTGCCGACGCTGGAAGTCTACCGCTCCTGATCGCCGTCAGGGCGGGGCGCGTCGTCGGATTGCGGCGCGTCCTCGGCCTGGGGTTCAGGCTGCGGTTCGGGCGCGACCATCGCTTCGGTGGGCGCTGTGCCAAACGGCGACGCGGTCCGGGTCGCGCTTTTCCAGGTTGCGCAGCCACAGCTTGGCCGCCTGACGCACGCCGCCGTGACGGTCGGACGCCAGGCGCAGCATCAGCTGCAGAACCTTTTCCCCGAATCTCCAGGTCCTCGGGTTTGGGGTTGTTCATCTTGGCCCAGGGCAGCGTGGCCAGCATCACGCCCGGCGCAGCCACGGGTTCCGGTTGCCGGCCCATGCCGTGATCTGATCCAGGCGGGTCGGATCGGCGACCACGCGACGGCGCGGCGGCGGTCATCACAGCATCGTCGATCTCGGCCCCGTCGATCTGCGGCGCCCAGTCCATGATCGCGGCCCAGGCCGCGTCGTCGGGCCGCATCCGGGCCTGCACCAGCAGGCGGGCGGCGGCCAGGCGCGCCTCGTGGATGTCGCTGGTCCACAGCGCCTCGGCCAGCGCGATGCGCGCGTCCAGATCGCGTTCCGCGCGCCATTCGGCGACGACCTCCTCCAGCGCGGCGGGGGTGATGCCCAGGGTCTCTCGATCACGCTTGTGGCGTGCACTGGCGCGGGCGGCGCGTTCGGGGTCGGCCAGGTCGCGCAGCCGGTCCAGTTCCTGCATGGGATTCTCCAATCCGTGATTGGCCCCCTTCTAGGGCGCGGGGGGCGCCGGCCTCAAGATGATGGTGGCAGGGGCGCGCCGGGCGGGCTAAAAGGCGCGGCAAAAACCACGAGGTAGGCCCATGTCGCATTCCGCAGACCCCCGTCCGATGACCGCCCGCCCCACCGGCCCCCTGTCGGGCGAGGCGCTGGTGCCGGGGGACAAGTCGATCAGCCACCGCGCCCTGATCCTGGGCGCGATGGCCGTCGGGAGAGACGCGCATCACCGGCCTGCTGGAAGGCCAGGACGTGCTGGACACTGCCCGCGCTATGCAGGCGCTTGGCGCGCAGGTGACGCAGCACGGGCCGGGAGAGTGGTCGGTGCATGGTGTGGGCGTGGGCGGCTTCTCCAGCCCGGCCGAGGTGATCGATTGCGGCAATTCGGGCACCGGCGTGCGTCTGATCATGGGTGCGGTCGCGACCCACGCCCGATCAGTGTGACCTTCACCGGCGACGCCAGCCTGTCGCGTCGTCCGATGGCGCGGGTGACGGACCCGCTGTCGCAGTTCGGCACCCAGATCACCGCGCGAGAGGGGGGGCGTCCTGCCCATCACCATCCAGGGCGCGGCCGATCCGGTGCCCGTCCACCTATCGCACCCCCGTGGCCAGCGCCCAGATCAAGTCGGCGATCCTGCTGGCCGGCTGAACGCGCCGGGGGACACGGTTGTGATCGAATCCGAACCGACGCGCGATCATTCCGAACGCATGCTGGCCGGTTTCGGCGCCCAGATCCGGACCGAGACCACGCCTGACGGCCACAAGATCACCCTGACTGGCCGCCCCGAACTGCGCCCGCAGCCCGTGGCGGTGCCGCGCGATCCGTCCAGCGCGGCCTTTCCGGTGGCTGCGGCGCTGATCGTGCCGGGGTCCGAAAATTCGCGTGCCGGGCGTCAGCCGCAACCCGACGCGGGACGGCCTGTACGTGACCCTGCTGGAGATGGGCGCCGACATCACCTTCGAGAACCCGCGCGAGGAGGGCGGAGAGCCCGTGGCCGACCTGCTGGTGCGCCACGGCCCGCTGAAGGGCGTGACCGTCCCTGCCGATCGTGCGGCCAGCATGATCGACGAATTCCCGATCCTGTCGGTGATCGCCGCGTTCGCCGAAGGCACCACGGTCATGAACGGCGTCGCGAACTGCGCGTCAAGGAAAGCGACCGGATCGACGCGATGGCCGTGGGCCTGCGCGCGAACGGCGTCACGGTCGAGGATACGCGCGACACCATGACCGTTCACGGCGCGGCGCAGGTGGCGGGCGGCGGCCATGCGGTGACCCATCTGGACCACCGCATCGCCATGAGCTTCCTGATCCTGGGCCTTGCGACCCAGCAGCCCGTCACCATCGACGACGCGGGGCCGATCACCACGTCCTTCCCCGACTTCGTGCCGCTGATGACCCGCTTGGGCGCGACGCTGGACTAGGCGGGATAGCCGATCCCGGCCAGGGATCGGCGGATCTCGTCCAGGATGGCGGGGTCGTCGATGGTGGCGGGCGCCTTGACCGTCTCGCCGTCGGCGATCTTAGCCATGGGTCGCGCGCAGGATCTTGCCCGACCCGCGTCTTGGGCAGGCGGTCGACGACGCAGGCGGTCTTGAAGGCCGCGACGGGCCCGATGCGGTCGCGGACCATGCGCACCACCTCGGCCACGACCTGGGCATGCTCGGTCTCGACCCCCTTCTTCAGGCACAGAAGGCCCAGGGGTGCCTGTCCCTTCAGCGGATCGGCGACCCCGATCACCGCGCAATTCCGCGACGGCGGGATGGCTGGACAGGACCTCCTCCATGCTGCCCGTCGACAGGCGGTGGCCCGCGACGTTGATGACGTCGTCGGTGCGGGCCATGATCCAGACATAGCCATCATCGTCGACGTAACCCGCATCGCCTGTCTCATAGAAGCCGGGGAAATGCTGCAGATAGGCCGCGGTTGAACCGATCCTCGGCGTTCCACAGCGTGGGCAGGGTGCCGGGCGGCAGGGGCAGCTTGATCGCGATCGCGCCCAGGGTGCCGGGGGCGACCGGGTGCCCGGCCTCGTCCAGGACCTGCACGTCGTAGCCGGGCATGGGTAGGGTCGGGCTGCCCTTTTTTACGGGCATCAGCCCCGCACCGAAGGGGTTCGCGGCGATGGGCCAGCCGGTCTCCGTCTGCCACCAGTGGTCGATCACCGGCACCTTGACCCGATCCTCGGCCCAGGTGACGGTGTCGGGGTCGGCGCGTTCGCCCGCCAGGAACAGGGCCTGCAGGCCGGACAGGTCGTACTTGCCGACCAGTCGGCCCTCCGGGTCGTCGCGCTTGACCGCACGGATGGCGGTGGGCGCGGTGAAGAAGGACTTGACCTTGTGATCCGCGATCACCCGCCAGAACGTGCCTGCGTCGGGGGTGCCGACGGGTTTGCCTTCGAACACCACGGTCGTCGCGCCCCGCGATCAGCGGTCCATAGACGATATAGCTGTGCCCCACGACCCAGCCCACGTCGGACGCGACCCAGAACACGTCGCCCGGCCCGATGCCGTAGATGTTGGGCACGCTCCACGCCAGGGCGACCAGATGCCCCGCGGTTATGGCGCACGACACCCTTGGGCTGGCCCGTCGTCCCTGAGGTGTAGAGGATATAGGCCGGGTGGTTCCCCTCGACCGGGACGCAGTCGGCGGGCTGCGCGTCCGCCACCGCCTGGCGCCAGTCCAGATCGCGGCCCGCCACCATGTCGGCCGTGCATTCGGGGCGCTGGAACACGATGGTGAAGTCCGGCTTGTGGGCGGCCTCGTCTATGGCGCGGTCCATCAGCGGCTTGTAGGGGACCACGCGACCTGGCTCCAGCCCGCAGCTTGCGGCGATGATCGCGCGGGGCTTGGCGTCGTCGATGCGCACCGCCAGTTCATGCGCGGCGAACCCGCCGAAGACGACCGAGTGGATGGCCCCGATCCGGGCGCAGGCCAGCATCGCCTGCAGCGCCTCGGGGATCATTGGCATGTAGATGATGACCCGGTCGCCCTTGCCGATGCCGCGCGCGGCCAGCACACCCGCCAGCCGGGCCACCTGGTCCTGCAGCTGGGCATAGGTCAGGCGACTGACGCTGCCGGTCATCGGGCTGTCATGGATCACCGCCAGGCGGTCGCCGTGACCGGCCGCGACATGGCGGTCGATGGCGTTCCAGCAGGTGTTCACCATGCCGTCGGCGAACCATTCCCCGGCGGGACCCTGGTCGAAATGCGCGCGGCTTGGGGGCTGGGTCCAGTCGATGGCATCGGCGGCCTGCATCCAGAACGCCTCGGGATCGGCCTTCCAGCGCGCGTAGAGATCTTGATAGGACATGGACTCCCCTCCCTGAACCTGGGTTTTGTTACGCAGGAAGGGGGGCGTCGCGCAACCTTGTTAGCGGCGTGACAGTGCGCTGATTAGCAGAAATCCGGCGATCGGGTTTGCAAACAGAACGGCGCAGCAAAGCCTCCATTGCCGCGCCGAAGTATTTGCAAAAATGCCGGCGAATCAGCCGTAATGCGTGACCGGTGTGCCGGCCAGCACCGACATGTTCAGCAGGCCGCGCGTGGTGATCGAGGGTGTCACGATATGGGCGCGGTTGCCCATGCCCATCAGGATCGGCCCGACCTCCAGGCCGCCCGCGCGCATCTTCAGCGCGTTGCGGACGCCCGATGCGGCGTCGGTGCCCGCAAAGACCAGCACGTTCGCCACACCCTGCAGCCGCGAGGTCGGGAAGATGCGTTCGCGCAGTTCGGGGTCCAGCGCCGCGTCCACATGCATCTCTCCGTCATACATGAAGTCGGGCTCGCGTGCGTCCAGCAGCGTCAGGGCGTCGCGCATCTTGCGGCCGGAATAGCTGTCGGTGTTGCCGAACTGCGAATGGCTGCACAGGGCGATCTTGGGCGTCAGGCCGAACCGGCGGACGTGACGCGCGGCGCCCATCACCGTCTCCATGACCTGCTGGGGCGTGGGGTCGTTGTGGCACTGGGTGTCCGCGATGAACAGCGGCCCGTCTTCCAGGATGATCATCGACAGCGCGCCGACCGGGTGCAGCCCGTCACGGGCCAGGATCTGGCGCACGTATTGCAGGTGCCAGCTGTACTGTCCGAACGTGCCGCAGATCAGGCTGTCGGCCTCGGCCCGGTGCACCATGACGGCGCCGATGGCGGTGGTGTTGGTGCGCATGATCGCGCGGGCGATGTCGGGGCTGACCCCGCGCCGCGCCATGATGCCGTGATACGTTTCCCAATAGTCGCGATAGCGGGGGTCGTTCTCGGGGTTCACGATCTCGAAGTCGACATCCGGACGGATCGGCAGGCCCGCGCGTTCGGCGCGGGTGGCGATCACGTCGGGGCGGCCGATCAGGATCGGGACGTCGGTCGTCTCCTCCAGCATGGCGTTGGCGGCGCGCAGGACACGTTCGTCCTCGCCCTCGGCAAAGACGATGCGGCGCGTGGCGGTGGCCGCGGCCTCGAAGACCGGGCGCATGATCAGCGCCGATCGGAAGACCGACCCGTCAAGCTTCTGCTTGTAGGCGGCCATGTCGTCCAGGGGCCGGGTCGCAACGCCCGTCTCCATCGCGGCGCGGGCCACGGCGGATGACACGACGCCCATCAGGCGTGGATCGAAGGGCTTGGGGATCAGATAGTCGGCGCCGAAGGTCAGCGTCTCGCCGCGATAGGCGGCGGCGGCCTCGGCCGCGGTGGTCGCGCGGGCCAGGGCGGCGATGCCCTCGATGCAGGCGATCTTCATCTCGTCGTTGATCGTGGTCGCGCCGACGTCCAGCGCGCCGCGGAAGATGAAGGGGAAGCACAGGACATTGTTGACCTGGTTCGGGAAATCGCTGCGTCCGGTGGCGATGATCGCGTCGGGGGCGACGGCGCGGGCCGCGTCGGGGTCGATTTCCGGGTTCGGGTTCGCCAGCGCGAAAGATGATCGGGCGCGGGGCCATGCGACCGACCATCTCGGGCGTCAGAACGCCCGGACCGGACAGGCCCAGGAACAGGTCGGCGCCGTCGATCACCTCGGTCAGGCTGCGCTTGTCCGAGGCTTGGGCATAGGCGGCCTTCTGCGGGTTCATGTCCAGCTCGCGACCCTCATGGACCAGGCCGTGGATGTCGCACAGCCAGACGTTCTCCGCGCTTGACGCCCAGTTTCAGCAGCATGTTCAGGCAGGCGATGCCCGCCGCCCGCCGCCGGTCGAGACGATCTTGATGTCCTCGAACCGCTTGCCGGCGATGCGCAGCGCATTGGTCGCGGCCGCGCCCACCACGATGGCGGTGCCGTGCTGGTCGTCGTGAAAGACCGGGATGTTTCATCCGCTCGCGGCAGATCTGTTCGACGATGAAGCAGTCGGGGGCCTTGATGTCCTCCAGGTTCACCGCGCCGAAGGTCGGCTCCAGCGCGCAGACGATCTCGGCCAGCTTGACCGGATCGGGCTCGTTCACCTCGATGTCGAAGCAGTCGATGTTGGCGAATTTCTTGAACAGGACCGCCTTGCCCTCCATCACCGGCTTGGAGGCCAGCGCGCCGATGTTGCCCAGGCCCAGGACGGCCGTGCCGTTTGAGATGACGGCCACCAGGTTGCCCTTGGTGGTATAAGCGTGCGGCGGTTGCGGGATCGGCCTTGATCTCCAGGCAGGCTTCGGCGACGCCGGGGGAATAGGCGCGGGCCAGGTCGCGGCCATTGGCCATCGGCTTGGTCGCGCGGATCTCCAGTTTGCCCGGTCGCGGGAACTCGTGATAATCCAGCGCGGCCTGTCTTGCGCTGTCCTGCCTGCGGTCTTCCATCTTTCGCCCCTCCGGTTTCGGAATTGGTTTACCGTTAAACCATTCTGACGTCGGGGAACAGCGGGGTTCTGCGCGCCCGCGCGCGTCTTGCACAACCCCGCCCGCGGGCGCAGATTGGCGGCCAGATCGAACGGGGTGAACCATGACGACGTCATTGCTGGATGCGGCGCGCGACGTGCGCGAACGGGCCTATGTGCCCTATTCGAAATTCAAGGTCGGCGCTGCCATCCGTGGCGCGTCGGGCACGGTCTATAGCGGCTGCAACGTCGAGAACGTGGCCTATCCCGAAGGCACCTGCGCCGAGGCCGGGGCCATTGCCGCGATGGTCGCCGCCGGAGAGACGCAGCTGATCGAGGTCGCCGTCATCGCCGACAGCCCGACCCCCGTGCCGCCCTGCGGCGGCTGCCGCCAGAAGCTGGCGGAATTCGCGTCCGCAGAGGTGCCGGTCCTGCTGGCCACGACCGACGGCGCGCAGATGCACACGACCGTGGGCGACCTGCTGCCCGGCCGGTTCGACGCGGGCCACATGGCGCGCACATGACCGATCCGCGACCTGTCATATCGGCGATCCGCGACGGGCGGGGCCTGGACGGGCCGGGCGCGGCGCTGATTGCGCAGGGGCTGGCCGACGGGTCGGTCAGCGACGCGCAGGCGGGTGCCTTTGCGATGGCGGTGCTGACCAAGGGCGTCGGACCGGCGGGCCGCGTGGCGCTGACGCGCGCCATGCGTGATTCGGGGCATGTCCTGCAGTGGGACCTGTCGGGTCCGGTGGTGGACAAGCATTCGACCGGCGGCATCGGCGATACGGTGTCGCTGGTGCTGGCGCCGCTTCTGGCCGCGCGCGGGGTGTTCGTGCCGATGATCTCGGGTCGCGGCCTGGGCCATACGGGTGGCACGCTGGACAAGCTTTGAGGCGATCTCCGGCTATCTGTGCGACCAGCCGGAGGACGACTTCCGCCGCATCGTGCGCACCGTCGGCTGCGCGATCGTGGCGGCCACGGGCGACGTGGCCCCTGCGGACCGTCGCCTGTACGCGATCCGCGACGAATCGGGGACGGTGGAATCGATCGACCTGATCACCGCGTCGATCCTGTCGAAGAAGCTGGCGGCGGGGCTGGATGCGCTGGTCCTGGACGTCAAGGCGGGGTCGGGCGCCATCCTGAAGAAGGCCGACAGCGCCGGTCGCCTGGCCCAGGCCCTGGTCGAGACCGCGAACGGGGCGGACTGCCGCACGTCTGCCTTCATCACCGACATGGATCAGCCGCTGGCCCGCAGCGCCGGCAATGCGCTGGAGATCCACGAGGCGATCCGCGCCCTGCGGGGCGAGGCCGGGGCGCTGCGCGACCTGACGCTGGCGCTGGCGGCGGAATGCCTGACGCTGGCCGGACGGTCCGCGGACGGTCTGGCCGACACGCTGGACAGCGGCGCCGCGGCCGAGGTGTTCGGCCGCATGGTCGCGGCCCAGGGCGGACCGCGCGACCTGCTGGACCGCCCCGAGGCGCATCTGGCCCGTGCGCCGCTGATCCTGCCCATTCCCGCGCCAGACGCGGGGCGCGTGGGGCGCATCGACGTGACCGCGCTTGGCCACGCGGTGCTGGCGCTTGGCGGCGGGCGCGTGCGCGCGGCCGAGGCGATCGACCACCGCGTGGGCCTGGACCGCCTGGCCAAGCTGGGAGAGGAGGTCGGCCCCGACCGCCCCCTGGGCATGGTTCACGCCGCCGACGACACGGCGGCACAGGTGGCCATCGCCGCCGTGCAGGCCGCCTATGTCCTGGGCGACGGCCAGCCCGGCCCACTGATCCGCGACCGGATCGTCGCATGAGCCGGGCGTTCCTGATCGTCATGGACAGCGTGGGCATCGGCGGCGCGCCCGATGCCCACGCCTTCTTCAACGACGGTCGCCCCGATACCGGTGCGAACACCGTCGGGCATATCGCGCAGTCCCGTCCGTTGCGGATGCCGGTGCTGGACGGGCTGGGGTTTGGGGCGGCGGTGCGGACTGGCCTCGGGTATCGATGCGCCGGGTCTGGGCGCCGAACCCCGCGGCCTGTGGGGTGCGGCATCCGAGGTGTCGCGCGGCAAGGACACCCCCTCTGGCCACTGGGAGATCGCGGGCGTCCCCGTGCCGTGGGACTGGACGTACTTCCCCGACGCCGACCCCGCCTTTCCTGCCGACGTGACCGCGCGGATCTGCCAGCTGGCAGGGACCGACGGCATCCTGGGCAATTGCCACGCATCGGGGACGCAGGTCATCGACGACTTCGGCGCCCGGCATCTGCAGACCGGCTGGCCGATCTGCTATACCTCGGCCGACAGCGTGCTGCAGATCGCGGCGCATGAGGAGGCGTTCGGCCTGGACCGCCTGATCGCGCTGTGCCGCGACCTGTCACCGATGCTGCACGCGATGCGCGTGGGCCGGGTCATCGCGCGCCCATTTGTTGGCCAACCAGGCGCGTTCCGTCGCACCGGCAACCGCCGCGATTTCGCGATCGCGCCGCCGGCGACACCATCCTGGACATCGCGCAGGGTGCGGGGCGGGTCACCCATGCCATCGGCAAGATCGGCGACATCTTCAGCCATCGCGGCATCACCCGCCTGCACAAGGGCGAAGATGACGCGACCCTGGCCGAATACCTGGTCCGGCTCGGCACCCAGGCCGAACCCGGCAGCCTGACATTCGCCAACTTCGTCGAATTCGACACCAATTTCGGCCACAGGCGGGACATTCCCGGCTATGCCACGCAACTGGAATGGTTCGACGGCGTCGCGGGCCGGTTCCTGGCGACGCTGTCGCCCGGCGATCTGGCAATCTTCACCGCCGATCACGGCAATGACCCGTCCTGGTCCGGCACCGACCACACCCGCGAACGCGCGCCCGTGCTGGGCTGGGGCGCGGGCGTGCGCGGCGTGGGGCAGGTGGGTTTTGCCGATATCGGCGCCTCGATCCTTGCCCATCTGGGGCTGCCCGCCCCCCAACACGGGACATCATTCCTATGAAGAAGATCGAACTGCACCTGCATCTGGAGGGTGCCGCGCCACCCGATTTCATCCGCGGCCTGGCCAAGGAAAAACGCGCCGACCTGTCCGGCGTCTTCGACGAGCGCGGGCATTACGCCTATGACGACTTTCCGGGCTTCCTGCGATGCTACGAGGCCGCGACCAGCGTCATCAACGGCCCGCGCGACTATGCCCGCCTGCTGGCCGAGGTGCTTGACCGCTGCGCTGAGGAGGGCGTGGTCTATGCGGAACTGTTCGTCTCGCCGGAATTCTGCGGCGGTGCGGACCTGTCGGCCTGGCGCGATCATCTGGCCGCGATGACCGAGGTTGCGGACCGCGCCCGGGCGGACGGCATCGACAGCCGCGGCATCGTCACCGCGATCCGTCACTTCGGCGCGGATCGTGCGCGCAAAACTGCGCGCTGTGCTGCCGAGACCGCGGGCGGCTGGATCACCGGCTTTGGCATGGGCGGGGCCGAACAGGTCGGCCGCGCCACCGATTACGGCTGGAGCTTTGACTGCGCTGCAGAGGCCGGGTTGGGCCTGACCTGCCATGCAGGCGAATGGGGCGGTCCCGACAGCGTCCGGCAGGCGCTGGACCTGGGCTGCACCCGCATCGGGCATGGCGTGCAGGCGATCGACGACCCTGCGCTGGTGCGCGACCTGGTCGAGCGCGGCGTGACGCTGGAGGTGTGTCCGGGATCGAACATCGCGCTTGGGGTCTATCCGTCCTGGGTCGCCCATCCCATCGCGCGGCTGGCCGATGCCGGGGTGCGGGTCACCGTGTCCACCGACGATCCGCCGTTCTTCCACACGACGATGCGCCATGAGTACGATCGGCTTGCGTCGACCTTTGGCTGGGGCGATACCGAGTTCCGACAGATCAACCAGTGGGCTGCCGACGCCGCGTTCTGCGACGCGTCCACCCGCGACCGCCTGAAAAAGGAATTCGCCTGATGCAACACCTGACCGTCGTCGACCACCCGCTGGTTCAGCACAAGCTGTCGATCATGCGCCAGAAAGAGGTGTCCACCGCCGGTTTCCGCCGCCTTCTGCGCGAGATCAGCCTGCTTCTGGCCTATGAGGTCACGCGAGAGCTGGAGCTGACCACCATGCACATCGAGACGCCCATGTGCGAGATGGAGGCCCCCACGCTGGAGGGCAAGAAGCTGGCCCTGATCTCGATCCTGCGGGCCGGAAACGGGCTGATGGACGGCATCCTGGAGCTGATCCCCGGCGCGCGCGTGGGCTTTGTCGGACTCTATCGCGACCCCGAGACGCTGAAGCCGGTCGAATACTACTGCAAGGTGCCGCGCGAACTGGACGCGCGGATGACCATCGTGGTGGACCCGATGCTGGCCACGGGCAATTCGTCGGTCGCGGCCATCGACATGCTGAAAGAGCGCGGCGCCAAGAACATGCGCTTCCTGTGCCTGTTGGCTGCGCCCGAAGGCGTCGAACGCATGCGCGAGGCGCATCCGGACGTGCCGATCTTCACGGCGGCGCTGGACGAACGACTGGACGATCACGGCTATATCGTCCCGGGCCTGGGCGATGCCGGCGACCGGATGTTCGGCACGAAATAAGGCCGCCCGTTAACCGCCGTTTCACGGTTCTGCGCTAGGTCTGGGGCAGGACAACGGAATGGATGGCAGATGATCGGGCACTTGCGGGTCTTGGCGATGCTTTTGCTGGGCGGGGCGGCGCAGGCCGCTCCGACGCCACCGCCCCCCGCCGATTTCGCGGGGACGCAGTATATCGACGGCAACGGCTGCGTCTTCACCCGCAGCGGCGCCGACTGGACCGCGCGTCAGGATGGGCAGGGGCAGGCGCTGTGCGGCTTTCCCCCCAGCCTGGACGTCCGGCGCACGGACCCGCTGACCGAACGGGCGCTGCCGCTGACCCAGGCACCGCCGCCGGATGTCGAAACCCTGCTGCTGGAACAGCTGTCGCGCGACCTGCGCCCCGGCGAATGGACCGCGGACCCGGCCCCGGCCGAGACCCGCGCGGAACCGGCCGCGTCGCGGGTGCCCGATCCGATCCACACCGCGCTGCAGGATGCCCTGACCATGGCGCCGACGCTGCGCGAGGCCACCGGCCTGTCGGGCAGCCCGGAGCTGTGCGCGCGTCTTGGCTATAAGCCGGACCCGTCGGCATCCGCGCAGGGCTCTACCTTGGGGTTGTGTCCCGGCATGCGCGCGGCCACCGCGACGGCGTCTTTGACCACGGGAGTTACCGCGGCACCGCCACAGCCAGAGCCGGCAGCCATCAGGACGGCCCCCGCGGCGCGGCCGACCGTTGCCGCGACCCCGCGCGCCACCGCCCGTCGTGCGGCCTCACCGACCCCTGCGGCGCCCGTCGCCGCCGCGCCCAAGCCGGTGGCTGTGCCGGGACCAGAGATGATCCCGGCATCGGCGCGGTATGTTCAGGTCGGTGCCTATGGCGACGAGGGGAACGCGATGATCGTGCTGCGGGCGCTGGCCGCGCGCGGCTATCCGACGGGGCAGGGGCGGACAACGGATGGAACGAAACCGCTGCGGCTGATCATGGCGGGACCCTTCACCGACCGCCAGGCCCTGATCGCCGCGCTGAACGATCTGCGGGCGAACGGCTATCCCAAGGCGGTGGCGCGCTAGGCGCTGCGCACCGCCTCGATCATACGGGCGACGTTGTCGGGATCGGCGTCAGGGGTGATCCCGTGACCCAAGTTGAAGACATGCGGACCGCCGCGCAGGGCGCGGGTGATCCGCTGCGCCTCGGCGACAAGTTCGGGCCCGCCCGTGACCATGTGCCGCGGGTCCATGTTGCCTTGGACGCAGCCCTCGGTCTGGACGTGGCGGGCGGCCCAATCGGTCGACACTGAATTGTCCAGCGCGACGCAGTCGGCTCCGACCGCCGCCCGAAACCCGACATAACGCTCGCCCGCCTCACGGGGGAATGCGATTACAGGCACGCCGGGATGGCGCGCCTTCAGCGCGGCGATGATCCGCTTGGCCGGGGCAATCGCGAAGTCATCGAAATCCTGGCCCTTCAGGCTGCCGGCCCAGCTGTCGAACAGCTTGACGACTTCGGCGCCGGCCTCGATCTGGCGTGACAGGTAATGGATCGTGGCATCCGTGATCAGGTCGATCAACGCGGCGAATGTCGCGCGGTCCTGATCCTTCAGCAGATGCGCCGGTCCCTGATCCTTGGTGCCGCGGCCGGCGACCATGTAGGTCGCGACCGTCCATGGCGCGCCGGCAAAGCCGATCAGCGTGGTTTCCCGCGGCAGTTCGCGCGACAGGATCCGAAGCGTCTCATAGACGGGTGCCAGCTGCGCATCGACCTGATCCGCCGGTTTCAGCCGCGCCAAATCCGACGCGCTGGTCACGGTGGACAGCCGCGGTCCCTCTCCGGTGACGAACCACAGGTCGGCGCCCAAGGCCTGGGGGATCAGCAGGATGTCGGCAAAAAGGATCGCGGCATCAAAGCCAAAGCGGCGGATCGGCTGCAGGGTGACCTCGGCGGCAAGGTCGGGATTGTAGCACAGCGACAGGAAATCGCCCGCCTGCGCGCGCGTCGCACGGTACTCCGGCAGATAACGCCCGGCTTGACGCATCATCCAGATCGGCGGGGTGGGCAGGGTCTCGCCGGCCAGGGCGCGCAGCAGAAGTTTGGTCATGGGGCCTCCTGCGCCCCTTGAAGGTCAGGCGACAGGCGTTGTCAAGCGCAGCCCCGGCGGCTATGCCGTGGCGCATGAAACAGATGCCCACTCCCACCCGACCGCTTCGGATCGGCACGCGCGGATCGGTCCTGGCCTTGGCGCAGGCCCATGAGACGCGCGATCGCCTGATGGCTGCCCATGGCCTGCCGCAGGACGCGTTCCAGATCATTCCGATCAAGACCACCGGCGACCGCGTCCTGGACCGCCCCCTGTCGCAGATCGGCGGCAAGGGCCTGTTCACCCGCGAGATCGAGGAGGCCTTGACCGAGGGCGCGATCGACATCGCCGTGCATTCGATGAAGGACATGCCCACGCTGCAACCGGACGGCTTGGTGATCGACTGCCTGCTGCCGCGAGAGGATGTCCGGGACGCCTTTGTCAGCCCGCACGTAGCCTCGATCACCGCGCTGCCGCAGGGCGCGGTCGTGGGCTCCTCCAGCCTGCGCCGCCGCGCCCAATTGGCACACCGTCGTCCAGATCTGCAGTTGGTGGAATTTCGGGGGAATGTGCAGACGCGCCTGCAGAAGCTTGCGGACGGGGTTGCCGTGGCAACCTTCCTGGCAATGGCGGGACTGTCGCGGCTGGACATGCGTCACGTCGCCCAAAGCGCCATCGATCCGGACGAGATGCTGCCCGCGGTCGCACAGGGGGCCATCGGTATCGAGCGCCGTGCCGACGATCAGGGCTGTGTGATGCTGCTGTCGTCGATCAACGATCCGCTGACGGCGCTGCGGATTGAGGCAGAGCGCGCGTTCCTGCGCCGCTTGGACGGGTCCTGCCAGACGCCCATCGCGGGGCTTGCCACGCTGGATGGTGACCGCATGACGCTGCGTGGTGAAATCCTGCGCCCGGATGGCAGCGAGGTCGTCGCCGGTGTTCGTAATGGTCTGACATCGGATGGTGCGGCCATGGGAACGGATCTGGCGGAAGAGCTGCTGTCCCGCGCCGGACCCGGCTTTCTGATCGCCTGAGAATATGCCGGGGCACAGCCCCGGCAAGCGAGTCAATAGCTGCGGATCAGTCCGACCAGCCGGCCCTGGATGCGCACGCGGTCTTCGGGAAGAAGCCGCGTCTCGTAGGCCGGATTGGCGGCCTCCAGCGCGATCATCGATCCTTTGCGGCGATAGCGCTTCAGGGTGGCTTCCTGATTGTCCACCAAGGCCACGATGATGTCGCCCGTCTCTGCGGTATCCTGTTCGCGGATCACTACGACATCGCCATCGTTGATGCCGGCCTCGATCATCGAATCGCCGGTCACCTCAAGCGCGTAGTGATGTTCACGGCCCGACAGCATCGTTCCCGGCACCGCGACATGGTGCGACACTTCCGAAATCGCCTCGATCGGCACACCGGCGGCGATACGGCCCATCAGGGGCAACTGAACCGCAGGGCTGTCGACGACCGTCATCGCGCCGCGCGGGCGGGCGGGGCGCGTGTTCGAGATGACGCGCGGCGCGAAGGCCGGACGCGTCTCTTCGGGGGCGGCGTCGGTCAGGTGGGACAGGGCGTCGGGCAGGCGAAGCACCTCGAGCGCGCGGGCGCGGTGCGGCAGGCGCCGGATGAAGCCTCGCTCTTCCAGCGCGGTCACCAGCCTATGAATCCCGGACTTGGACCGCAGGTCCAAAGCATCCTTCATCTCGTCGAAGGAAGGCGGCACGCCGTCCCGCGCCATCCGCCTTTGGATGAACTCAAGCAGTTGGATCTGCTTTTTCGTCAACATGGCCCGCCCTTTTCTTCGTGTTCCGCGTCTGTTCTAGCTTATCCACAGAATCGCGTCAATCAGTTGACCGTGAAAGGGTGAAAAAACAGTTAACTAGCGGCAAGGGGGATGTAGTCGACCAGATCGCCCGCCGATCTGGCCGGATCATGCGGCGGACGAACCAGCAGCGCATTCGCCTGCGCCATCAGCGCCAGCCGTGCCGAATCCTGATCCGCAAAGGGCGCGATCAGGGGCAGGTCCTCGCCCGCAGCCAATGTCGCCCGCAGGTAGTGCTGACGGGGTCCTTCAGCCGGCAGGTCGTGGGCCAGCCTTGCCTTGCGCAACGGCGCATCCGCCAGAAGCCCCTGCATCGCGCGGATCAAAGGTTGCATGAACAGAACCGCGCAAACTATTGCCGAAACGGGATTTCCCGGCAGGCCTAGCATGGCGCCTTTCGCCATCCGGCCCGCCATCAGCGGCTTTCCGGGACGCAGCGCGACCTTGTAGAAGGCCTGGTCGATACCGTGTTCCTGCGCCATCTTGCCGATCAGGTCATGGTCGCCGACCGATGCGCCGCCGATGGTGACCAGCAGATCCGCGTCCGCCGCCGCGCGGAAACTGGCACGCAGGCTGTCCTCGGTGTCGCGCGCGATCGGCAGGATATGCGGCTCACCGCCAGCATCACGGACCATGGCCGCAATGGCCAAGTCGTTCGAGCTGATGATCTGACCCTCCGCAGGGTCCGTGCCGGGGGGAACCAGTTCGTCTCCGCCCGCCAGGATGGCAACGCGGGGGCGCGCGGCGACCGTGACATTGTCAACGTTCATCGCGGCCAGCAGACCGATATGGGCCGCGCCCAGGATGATCCCCGGCGCGACGGTATCGCCTTGCGCAAAGTCGTTGCCGCGCGCCCGGATGTTGCTGCCCCCGGATCGGGTCACAATGCGGATCACGTCGCCGTTGCGGTCCACGTTCTCCTGCAGTTCGACATGGTCAAAGCCTTGCGGCACCGGTGCACCGGTGAAGATGCGGATGGCGGTGCCCGGGCGGGCAGTGCCGACCCACGGATGGCCTGCCGCGCTGGTGCCGATCACGGTCAGGGCGTCGTCCAGATCGGCCGCCCGCATCGCAAAGCCGTCCATCGCGGACGCATCGAAGGGTGGCTGGGCCAGCCGGGACACGGCGGGCTGCAGCAGGGCGCGGCCATGAGCGTCGGCCAGGGACACAACCTCGGGGCGCGGCGGGTTGGCAAGCGCCAGAACGCGTTCAAGGGCCTCGGCGACCGAGATCATTGCGGCGCCTCGTACGGGCCGGACTTGCCGCCATCCTTGCGCAGCAGGCGGATGTCTTGAATTTCCATCGACTTCTGCGCCGCCTTCAGCATGTCGTATACGGTCAGGCAGGCGGTGGTGACGGCGGTCAACGCCTCCATCTCGACCCCGGTGCGGCCGGTGGTGCGGACGGTCGCGGTGACGCGGATACCGGGCAGGTCTGGATCGGCCACAAGGTCGACAGCGACCTTGGCCAGCGCCAGCGGATGGCACAGCGGGATCAGATCGGCGGTGCGCTTTGCGCCCATGATGCCCGCCAGGCGCGCCACGCCCAGCACGTCGCCCTTGGCCACACCCCCCTGCGCCAGGGATAGCGTTTCCGGAGTCATGATCACGCAGCCCGTGGCCACGGCCTCGCGCGCGGTTTCGGACTTGGCCGAGATGTCGACCATATGCGCCTGACCGGCGGCGTCGAAATGCGTCAGGGTCATGCTGCGACGTCCAGGATGGCGCGGGTGGCGGCGGTCACGTCGGCCTGACGCATCAGGCTCTCCCCGATCAGGAAGCGCCGCGCGCCGGTCTGCATCATCGCGCCCAGGTCCGCCGGGGTGAACAGTCCGCTTTCGCAGACCAGCTGGCGGTCGTCGGGGATGCGCGGTGCAAGGTCGCGCGTCACATCAAGTGTGACCTCGAAGGTCTTGAGATTGCGGTTGTTCACGCCGATCAACGGCGATTTCAGGCGCAGGGCGCGGTCCAGTTCGGGCGCGTCATGCACCTCGATCAGGACATCCATGCCCCAGCCCATAGCCGCATCCTCCAAGTCGCGGGCCTGGGCGTCGTCGACCGAGGCCATGATGATCAGGATGCAATCCGCGCCCCAGGCCCTGGCCTCTGTCACCTGATAGGTGTCATAGAGGAAATCCTTGCGCAGCGCCGGCAGGTCGCAGGCGGCGCGCGCGGCCGTCAGGAACGCGGGCGCGCCCTGAAAGCTGGGGCCGTCGGTCAGCACCGACAGGCAGGCCGCGCCGCCCGCCTGATAGGCGCGGGCCACCGACGGCGGATCGAAATCGGGCCGGATTAGGCCCTTGGACGGGCTGGCCTTCTTGATCTCGGCGATCAGGGCGGGGCCGCCGGCTGCGGCCCGGTCCAGCGCGCGGGCAAAGCCGCGGGGGGCGTCGGCCGCACGGGCCTGCGCGTCGAGGTCGGCCAGCGGACGCGCAGCCTTGGCGGCGGCGATCTCTTCCAGCTTATAGGCCTTGATCTTGTCCAGAATATCCATGCCCCCGTTCTATCCCCACCGCGCGGGCGGGGAAAGGGGGCGCGGCGGTCAGCCGGTCCAGTCGATGGGCGCACGCCCCTGGTCCGTCAGCCAGTCGTTGATCCGGCTGAAGGGCCGCGATCCAAAGAACCCGCGCCGAGCTGACAGGGGCGAGGGATGGGCCGTGGCGATCACCAGATCCTGCGCGCGCGGCAGGCCCGCCACCGCTTTGCGCGCGTGATTGCCCCACAGCAGGAAGGCCAGCGGACCGTGCGCCTGCGCCTCGGCAACGGCCTGGCGGGCCAGCCGTTCCCAGCCCCAGCCCGCATGGGCCCCGGCCTGTCCCGGCGCGACCGACAGCGCGGTGTTCAGCAACAGCACGCCCTGACGCGCCCAATGCGACAGATCACCTGTCGCGGGCGCATCGCCCAGGTCGTCGCGCAGCTCGGCAAAGATATTGCGCAGCGACCGGGGCAGCGGCGTGTCGGGCGTGACCGAGAATGCCAGCCCGTTCGCATGGCCCGGTGTCGGATAGGGATCCTGACCCAGGATCACGACGCGCACATCCCGCGGCGATGTCGCCTGCAGGGCCGCGAAGATCCGATCAGGCCCGGGCAGGAACGCAGTGTCCGCCAGCCGGTCGCGGATCGCCGGCCAGTCGTCCCGAAAGAACGGCAGATGCGCCCAGTCCGACGGAGGGGTCACGATTCGGGTGCGCCGGTGACCTGCGCCAGCGCCACCAGCCGCGCCTTTGCCGCGCCGCTGTCCAGCGATTCGGCGGCCATCCGGGCCCCGTCGCGCAGGTCGGAAACCTGCCCCGCGATCAGCAGCGCAGCGGCCGCGTTCAGCAGCACCGCGTCGCGATAGGCGCCCCGTTCGCCGTCCAGCAGGGCCCGGAAGGCCGCGGCATTGTGCGACGGCTCTCCGCCCACGATCGCGGCGAAGGGGTGACGGGAAAGGCCCGCATCCTCGGGGGCGATGGTGAATTCGGTGATCTGGCCGTCCTGCAGCGCGGCCACGTCGCTGTCCTCGGCGATCGACAGCTCGTCCGTGCCGTCGCCGCCATGCACCAGCCAGGCCGATGTCGACCCCAGGTCGCGCAGCACCTCGGCCATGGGGCGCAGCCAGTCGGCACTGAACGCGCCGGTCAGCTGGCGGCGGACCCCGGCCGGATTGGTCAGCGGTCCCAAAAGGTTGAAGACGGTGCGCGTGCCTAGTTCGGTCCGGGGCGGGCCGACATGGCGCATCGCCGGGTGGTGCATCGGCGCCATCATGAAGCAGATGCCCGCCTGGTCCAGCGCGCGCTGCGCCACGGCGGGGCCGCCCAGCACGTTAATGCCCATCTGGGTCAGCGCATCGGCCGCCCCGGACTTCGACGACAGGTTTCGGTTGCCGTGCTTGGCCACGGGTACGCCGGCCCCCGCCACGACAAAGGCCGTCGCGGTCGAGATGTTCAGCGTCCCCTTGCCGTCGCCGCCGGTGCCCACGATGTCCATCGCGCCGTCAGGTGCGGTGACGCGGTTCATGCGGGCGCGCATGGCGCGGGCGGCCGCCGCGATCTCGTCCACGGTTTCGCCGCGCACGCGCAAGGCCATCAGCAGGCCGCCGATCTGGGCGGGGGTCGCCGCACCGTCGAACAGCGCAGAGAAGGCGGCCTCGGCCTCGGTTCCCGTCAGGGGGCGTTCGGCGGCAAGGCCGATCAGGGGTCGGATGTCCGTCATGCGGCGTCCTTGCGGACGGTGCAGCGGTCCAGGAAATTGCGGATCATCTCGTGTCCGAACTGCGAGGCGATGGATTCGGGGTGGAACTGCACGCCCTCGATCGGCAGGTCGGAATGGATCAGGCCCATGATCGTGCCGTCGTCCGACGTCGCGGTGACGCGCAGGCAGTTCGGCAGGGTCTCGGGTTCGACGGTCAGCGAATGATAGCGGGTGGCGTTCAGCGGCGATTGCAGCCCCGAAAATACGCCCGTACCGTCATGGCTGATCGCGTCGACCTTGCCGTGCAGGATGCGGTTGGCGCGCACGACGCGACCGCCGAACGCCTCTCCGATCGCCTGGTGGCCCAGGCAGACCCCGAACAGCGGCACGGCGCGGTCCGCAGCCGCGCGGATCAGGTCCAGGCAGATCCCGGCCTGCGCCGGATCGCACGGCCCCGGAGAGATCACGATCCCGTCCGGCGCCATCGCCAGGGCCTCGTCCACGGTGATCTGGTCGTTGCGGCGCACGACGACCTCGGCCCCGGCCTCGCCCATGTAATGGACAAGGTTCCAGGTGAAGCTGTCGTAATTGTCGATCAGAAGGATCATCGATGCACCTTGCGGCCAGAAGAAGGGGGGCGGTTTCCCCCGGAAAAAGCGTCCGCTATAGATGGGCCAAAGCGCCACCGGGGGTCAAGACCGGGCGGACGCACAGCACGGACGGGGCAGGGATGGCACGGGGATTTCTGGCGGGGGCGGCGACGGGCGGGCTGGTTGGAGTCCTGGCGCTGGCCGGGCTGTCGCTGGCGGTGCCGCTGGCGCAGCCGGGGCGCGACGCGCTGTCGATCGGCATGCCGATCGGGTCCGAATTCGGACGCGGGGGCGACGTCTCGCCGACCTTGCCCGCGCCCAGTGCGGCCAGCCTGCGCGATGCGGCCACGCCCGCCGCGGTGCCCGCACCCCAGGATGAACCGGCCCCCGTGACGAATGACACGATGCGCCCCAGCCTGCAGCCCACGGACCGCATGCCGGCGCAACCCGCCCCCGACATGGCCGCCGATGCGCCAGGCCTGACCCTGCGCGGCGATACGCCGGTGACGGTGACCGGCCCCGCGCCCCAGCCCGCGATCCGCGCGGCGCAGGACGGATTGCCGCGGATCGCGCCGTCGGACGATCTGCCGATGGACCGGGCGCCCGTGATGCCCGCGCCGGCGCTGGACCTGTCGCTGCCGCCGGACCTGACCGACCTTCGCAGAATGGAACGAGACTGACATGCGCCCGCTAAACCCCGCCCTTGCCGCGACCTTTGCCCCCCCGGTGATGGAGGCGCGCCGCTGGCTGAGCGGCGTCAGCTTCCCCGCCGACCGACCCCTGATCAATGTCAGCCAGGCCGCACCCGTCGATCCGCCGCCCGAAGGGCTGCGCCGGGCCATCGCCGAGGCGGCCCTGCACCGACCCGAGGCGCATCTGTACGGCCCCGTCCTGGGCAACAGCGATCTGCGCGATGCCGTGGCGGCGCAGTTCTCCGCCGCCTATGGTGGTGCGCTGACAGGGACCAACGTCGCGATCACCCAAGGGTGCAACCAGGCGTTCTGCGCGGTCATGGCGACGCTGGCCGGGCAGGGCGATCAGGTGATCGTGCCGACGCCCTGGTACTTCAATCACAAGATGTGGCTGGACATGGCGGGCGTCGCCACGGTCCCGCTGCCCTGCGGGGCCGACATGCTGCCCGACCCCGATCACGCGGCCGCGTTGATCACGCCCGCCACGCGGGCGATCGTGCTGGTCACGCCGAACAATCCGTCGGGCGCGGAATACCCGGCCGATCTGGTGGGGCGGTTCTTCGATCTGGCGCAGGCGCACGGGATCGCGCTGGTGGTGGACGAGACCTATCGCGATTTCGACAGCCGCGACGGGGCACCGCACGACCTGCTGACCCGGCCTGGCTGGGACGGGACGCTGATCCAACTCTACAGCTTTTCCAAGGCCTATCGCCTGACCGGGCATCGTGTCGGCGCCATCGTCGCCGGCATCGAGCGGCTGCAGCAGGTCGAGAAGTTCTTGGACACCGTGGCCATCTCTCCGTCGCAATTGGGTCAGATCGGCGCGGTCTGGGGGATGGAGCACCTGCAGGACTGGCTGGCCGGAGAGCGGGCCGAGATCCTGGCGCGCCGCGCCGCCGCCGCGGCCGCCCTTGGCGCCTTGCCCGGCTGGCGGTTGAAAAGCGCGGGGGCGTATTTCGCATGGGTCGAACACCCGTTCGCCGAAGGCTCGGCCGACCTGGCGCGGCGGATGGTGCGGGACGCAGGCGTCCTGGCGCTGCCCGGAACGATGTTCACGCCCGAGGGCGACGCCACGGGCCCGCGCCACCTACGCATCGCCTTTGCCAATGTCGATGCGGCCGGAATCGCGGCGCTGGCGGACCGGCTGGCCGGCCTTTCGGCCTGATCCACTTGTGGCTGACCCGCCCGCGCCCTAAAGACGGGCGGGACACGACCACGAGGAAGGCCGCGCCATGTCACAGCTGCGTACCAAGGGCAAATCGACCATCGTCTGGATCCTGATGGGTCTGATGGTGCTGGGGCTGGGAGGCTTTGGCATCACCAGCTTTTCGGGCGGCACGACCGAGATCGGATCGGTCGGCGACACCAAGATCACCGCCGACGACTATGCTCGCGCCCTGCAATCGGAAATGCGCGCCTTTTCCCAGCAGACCGGCCAGCAGATCACCATGCAGCAGGCGCAACAGATGGGGCTGGCGCAGTCGGTGCAGGCCAACCTGATCGCGGCGGCCGCGCTGGCGGAACAGGCGCGCGCCATCGGCGTGTCGGTGGGCGATGCGCAGGTCGCGCAGACGATCATGCAGGCGGGTGCGTTCCAGGGCCCGAACGGGTCGTTCGACCGTGCCGCCTATGCCGAGGTGCTGCGCCGCGAGAACCTGACCGAGGCCGATTTCGAGGCGACCGTGCGCGACGACGAGGCGCGCCTGCTTTTGCAGCGCGCCGTCGTGGGCGGCGTGACCGCGCCGGCGCCGATGGTCGACCAGACCGCGCGCTGGCTGCTGGAGACGCGCGATTTCAGCTGGCGCGAACTGACCGAGGACGAGTTGCCCGCGCCCGTGGCCGAGCCCGACGACGCGACGCTGCGCGCCTGGCATGCGGCCAATGGCGACCGCTTCACCGCGCCCGAGACGCGCGCGATCACCTATGCCTGGGTGACGCCCGACATGCTGTCCTCCGAGGTGCAGCTGGACGAAGCCGCGCTGCGCGACACCTATCAGCTGAACATCGACCAGTTCCAGCGCCCCGCGCGCCGGATGGTCAGCCGCCTGGTCTTCCCCGACGAGGCGCAGGCGCAGGCCGCCCGCGAGCAGATCGACGCCAACACCGCGCCCTTCGAATCCTTCGTCCTGCAGCGCGGACTGACGTTGGACGACGTCGATCTTGGCGAGGTGACCGAGGCGCAGCTGGGTTCCGCGGCTGAGGCCGTGTTCGCACTGGACCAGCCGGGGGTCGTGGGTCCCCTGCAGACCGATCTGGGCCCTGCGCTGTTTTCGGTGAACGCGATCCTGGACCCCGTCGACATTCCCTTCGAGGAAGCGCGCGAAGGCCTGCGCGGAGAGGCGGCGCTGTCCGCTGCCGCGCGCCAGATCCAGGACCGCATCGCGGATCTGGAGGACGCGCTGGCAAGCGGCGCGACGCTGGAGGAGCTGGCCGAGGATACCGAGCTGGAACTGGGCCAGATCGACTGGACCGCCGACGCGGTGCCGGCCGAGGGCAGCATCGCCGGATACGAGGCGTTTCGCGAACGTGCCGCCCAGATGGAAAGCACCGATTTCCCCGAACTGGCCGAACTGGCGGATGGCGGCGTCTTCGCGATGCGCCTGGACGAGATCGTGCCCCCGACCCTGCGCCCCTTCGAGGAGGTCCGCGACGAGGTTCTGGCCGATTGGCGCCGCGCCGAGGTCCAGCGCCAGCTGCTGGAACTGGCCGCCGATCTGAGCCTGGCCGAGGTCGCCCAGACCGAAGCCACCGCGGACGAGGCGCAGGCCGACGACGCCTCCGCCTGGACGACCGAAACCGGCTTGGCGCGCAGCGACTGGATGGACGGACTGCCCCCGCAGCTGCTGTCGCAGGCCTTTGCCGTGACCGAACCCGGTCAGGCCGAGGTCGTCGATGCGGGCGACCGGGTGTTCGTCGTGCGGCTTGACCAGATCAACGATGCCGACCTGTCCCAGCCCGATGCGGCACAGGTGCTGGACGGGGTGCGGTCGCGTCTGGATCAGTCGCTGCAGGTCGACCTGTTCGACTATTACGCCCGCTATGCGCAGCGCCAGTCCGCGGTCGAATTGAACCAGTCCGCGATCAACGCCATCAACGCCCAGGTCCAGTGATGCAGCTGACGCCGGAATTTCCGCAGTTCGAGGCCGAATGGGCCGCAGGTCGCAACCAGCTGGTGACCATCCGGCTGGCCGCGGACCTGGACACCCCGGTCAGCCTGATGCTGAAGCTGGCCGAGGCCGCACCGCAGAGCTTCATGCTGGAATCGGTCACGGGCGGAGAGCTGCGCGGCCGCTATTCGATCGTCGGCATGAAGCCCGACCTGGTCTGGGAATGCCGCGACGGTCAGGCGCGGATCAACCGGCAGGCGCGGTTCTCTCAGGACTTCGAGGATGATCCCCGCCCGGCGCTGGACAGCCTTCGGGCGCTGATCGCGGAAAGCCTGATCGACACGATGCCCGAGGGCGTGCCGCCGGTCGCGGCGGGCCTGTTCGGCTATCTGGGCTATGACATGATCCGGCTGGTCGAGGATCTGCCGGATGTAAATCCCGATCCGCTGGATCTGCCGGACGCGATGATGATGCGCCCTTCGGTCGTGGCCGTGCTGGACGGCGTGAAGGGAGAGGTGACCCTGTGTGCCCCGGCTTGGCATGACGGTACCGACAACGCGCGCGCCGCCTATGCGCGCGCCGCGGAACGGGTCATGGACGCGCTGCGCTCGCTTGACCGGCAGCCGTCAGAGCCGCGGGTGATGGGCGACGACACGCAGATCGGCGCGCCGGTGTCCAATTTCGCCAAGCCCGATTATCTGGCCGCGATCGAGACCGCCAAGGATTACATCCGAGCGGGCGACATCTTTCAGGTGGTTCCCAGCCAGCGGTGGCGGATGGACTTTCCGCTGCCGCCCTTTGCGCTTTACCGCAGCCTGCGGCGGACCAACCCGTCGCCCTTCATGTTCTTCCTGAACATGGGCGGTTTCCAGATCGTCGGTGCAAGCCCCGAGATCCTGGTCCGCCTGCGCGACGGAGAGGTGACGATCCGCCCCATTGCCGGAACGCGGCCCCGCGGCGCGGACGAGGCGCAGGATCGTGCGCTGGAGGCCGATCTTCTGTCCGACCAGAAGGAATTGGCCGAACACCTGATGTTGTTGGATTTGGGCCGCAACGACGTGGGTCGCGTCGCCAGGCCCGGCACCGTCCGCCCGACCGAGCAGTTCGTGATCGAACGCTATAGCCATGTCATGCACATCGTGTCCAACGTTGTCGGAGAGTTGCGGGAGGGCGAGGACGCGCTGTCCGCGCTGTTGGCAGGCCTGCCTGCCGGAACGGTGTCGGGCGCGCCCAAGGTCCGCGCGATGCAGATCATCGACGAGCTGGAGCCTGAAAAGCGGGGCGTCTATGGCGGCGCGGTCGGCTATTTCGCGGCCAATGGCGAGATGGACATGTGCATCGCGTTGCGCACCGGCGTGGTCAAGGACAAGGCGCTGTATATTCAGGCTGGCGGGGGCGTCGTCTACGACAGCGACCCCGAAGCGGAGTTCGAGGAAACGGTGAACAAAAGCCGTGCCCTGCAGCGCGCCGCAGAAGGCGCGTCGCGGTTCGTCCGCGGAAACAGCTGAGCGCAACGAAAAACGGCGGCCAAAGGGCCGCCGTTCTTTCGTCAGGATCGCAGATCAGTTGGCGGGTGCGGTCTCGGTCGTCGTACCGTCTGCCGGTTCCGTTGCCATCGTATCCGCCGGCTCGGTCGCCATCGTGTCGGCGGGTTCAGCCATACCATCGGCGGGTTCGGCCGCCATGTCACCTGCAGGTTCGGTCGCCATCGTGTCGGCAGGCGGAGTCGCGGTGCCGGTAGCCATTGGGTCTGCGGCAGGGGCCGCTGCCGGATCAGCGGCCGGGTCGCTCATCATGTCGCCGGCCGGGGCTTCCTGATCGCGGAACACGTATTCCGGTGCGGCCTCAGCCTCTTCGCGGGTCAGATCGCTGGTGATCTCCTGCGCGTCCGAGTTGATCGTCAGGTCGGCCCACGGCAGGGCGATCTGCTTCTGGCCGATGCCGAGGAAACCACCCACGCCGATGATCGCGGCCTTCATCTCGCCGGTGTCACCGTCCACGATCAGGTCGCTGATCGAGCCGATATCGGTGCCATCAGGGGACGTCACGCTGGCGCCGGTGATCCAGTCGATGCGCCATTCGTTCTCAGCCTGCTGAACCTCGACCTTTTCCGCGGCGGATGCGGCGGCGGCGGCTTCATCGGCGTTTTCGGTGGCCATGTCATCCGTGGCCATGTCACCCGTCGCCATGTCGCCGGATCCGGCGTCGGTCATGGGGGCGGTTTCGGCAGGCTCCATCGCGGGATCAGCGGCGGGTGCCGTGTCCTGCGCGAATGCCGCGCCAAGGGTCAGAGGCAGAGCAAGGGTGGTGGTCAAAAGCAGCTTACGCATGTCTTTGGTCTCCTGTGTGTGCCTTGCGGGTTGCTTGGGCAGCCCGCCATTGGGTGCTTAATGCACCGGCATCACGTCAGGTTCCCGCCCTGTCGGTGACAGAAATGTCAGGGGTTCGCCAAGCCCCTGATATCGTTTCAGTCTTCTCCGCGGAAAGGTTGCACGTACTGCAATGCCATGTCCCATGGGAAGAAGATCCAGGTGTCCTGGCTGACCTCGGTCACATAGCTGGCGACCATCGGCTTGCCCTTGGGCTTGGCATAGACGGTGGCCAAATGTGCCTTGGGATACATCTCGCGGATCAGTTCCAGCGTTCGTCCCGAATCAACCAGGTCGTCCACGACCAGGATGCCCTCGCCGTCGCCCATCAGCTCGGGGTCGGGGCGCTTGAGGACCTCCAGCTGGCCCTGGCCCGCTTCCGTGCCGACGCCCTTGTAGGAGCGGATCGAGATCGTGTCGATGGTCCGGATGTCCAGTTCCCGCGCGACGATCATCGCGGGGACAAGCCCGCCGCGAGTCACGGCGACCACGGCCCGCCATTCGGTGCCGTCCATGCGCCATGCCAGGGCGCGCGCGTCGCGGTGCAGCTGGTCCCAGCTGACATGGAAGCCTTTTTCGTGCGGCAGGCGGTCGTTCATCGTTGTCTCCTTCACGGGCGCAGGACCAGGGACAGGCCGAGGGCGGCGATCGCCAGCCCGGCCCCCCGGTCGATCCAGAATTTCAGGGCCGCATAGCGCCGCCGCAACAGCGGCAGGGCCATCAGGCTGGCCAGTGCGGTATAGAAGAACAGCTCGACCGACAAGGCCACGGCATAGATGGCGCCCTTGTCGGCGACACTCAGCGCGGCGGGGAAGATCGACAGCAGCACGGCGGAGTAGAACAGCGCCGGTTTCGGGTTCGACAGGTTCAGTGCCATGCCGGACCACAGGCTCATCCCGCCCGCCGCGGCGTCGGGCATCGGGTCACGGGCGTGGATCCACATCAGGATGCCGATGCGGATCAGATAGGCCCCGCCCAACAGTTTCAGCAGGATCAGGGTCCAGGGGGCGACGCGGAACAGGGCTGTCAGTCCCAGCAGCGCGACCAGGCACCAGACCGATGCGCCGATCGCCAAGCCCCACCCATAGGTCAGCGCGCGCCTGCGCCCCAGGGCAAAGGCGCCCTGGCTGACGGCGATCACGCCGGGTCCGGGCGACAGGATCGCGGCCGACAGCGTGGCCACGAAGATGCCCATCTGTTCGGCCGTGATCTGGATCATCGGGGCGGCGTGTCCGTCAGTCCTTCTTGACGGTCGCGATGTCGGGGGCGTCGACAGCCTTCATGCCCACGACGTGATATCCGGCATCGACGTGGTGCGTCTCGCCGGTCACGCCGGCACCAAGGCGCGACAGAAGGTACAGGGCGGAATTGCCGACATCCTCCTGCGTGACATTGCGACGCAGCGGAGAGTTCAGTTCGTTCCACTTCATGATGTAACGGAAGTCGCCGATGCCGCTGGCGGCCAGCGTCTTGATCGGACCGGCGCTGATCGCGTTGACGCGGATGTTGTCCTTGCCGAAATCCTCGGCCAGATAGCGGACGGAGGCCTCAAGCGCGGCCTTGGCGACGCCCATCACGTTGTAATGCGGCATGACGCGTTCGGCGCCGTAATAGGTCAGCGTCAGCATCGACCCGCCATCCTTCATCATCGCGGCCGCGCGGCGCGCGACGGCGGTGAAGGAATAGACCGAAATGTCCATCGTCATCAGGAAGTTGTCGCGTGTCGTCTCGGCATAGCGGCCGCGCAGCTGGTCCTTGTCCGAAAAGCCGATGGCATGAACGACGAAATCCAGCCCGTCCCATTTCGCACCCAGATCCGCGAACAGGGTGTCGATCGATGCCTCGTTCGAGACGTCGCAGGGCAGCACCGTGTCCGACCCCAGCTGCGCCGCCAGCGGATCGACGCGCTTCTTCAGCGCATCGCCCTGATAGCTGAACGCCAGTTCCGCACCCTCGGCCGCCAAGGCCTTGGCGATGCCCCAGGCAATCGACTTGTCGTTGGCCAATCCCATGATGAGACCGCGCTTGCCGGCCATCAGGCCGGGCCTCTGCTCGCTTGACATGTCCTGTCCCTCACGCTTTCAACCGTTTCAAAGGTGATTAGGGCAAGTGTCCTGTCGCAGCAAGCACAAGGAATGCGCGATGAGTGATCGGACCGGAATCTTTGCGGGCGACGACCCGTTCGACATCGCCCGCGCCTGGCTGGAAGAGGCGCGGGCGTCCGAGCCCAACGACCCGAATGCCATCGCGCTGGCCAGCGTCGATGCAGACGGGCTGCCGGATGTGCGGATGGTCCTGCTCAAGGATATCGACGGGCAGGGGCTGGACGGATCCTTCATCTTCTATACCAACTATGACAGCGCCAAGGGCCGCCAGATCGAGGCATCGGGCAAGGCGGCCTTCGTGATGCACTGGAAATCGCTGCACCGGCAGATCCGCGTGCGCGGCACCGTCACCCGAGAGGACGGACTCCAGGCCGACGCCTATTACGACAGCCGCGCGCTGCAGAGCAGGTTAGGGGCTTGGGCCTCGCGCCAGTCGCAACCGCTGGATGCCCGCGCGACGCTGGTGGCCGAGGCCGCCAAGGCCGGGCTGCGCCACGGTCCGCGCCCCGCGCGGCCGCCATTCTGGGGCGGCTATCGCATCACTCCGTCACATCTGGAATTCTGGGCAGACGGCGCGTTTCGCTTGCACGACCGGTTCCGGTGGACCCGCGACGCGGATGCCGGATGGTCGGTCGAACGGCTCTATCCATGACCTGCCGCGATATGTCGTCGCAGGAACGGAACCAACTTTTGTTAACCTCGTTGGCATAGTCTCGCCTCCAAGCCACTGTTGTGTTGTAGTCAGTGGAGGGGGTCATTACTGTCCTAGGACAATCGGCTAGCGTGAATACGGAAATGCGATGACAGAAGACGGCAGCCTCAAGCTGGTGACAGGGTTGGTCAAGTGGTTTGACCCCTCGAAGGGCTATGGCTTCATTCTGGACGAAAACGGCGGCAGCGATATTCTGTTGCACGGCAACGTGTTGCGCAATTTCGGCCGCAGTTCTGTCGCCGATCAGTCACGCGTGCAGGTGCTGGTGCAGCATACCAGCCGCGGCGTGCAGGCCGCAGAGGTCGTTTCGGTCGAGCCACCCGCCACCGACGGACAGGCCCCCATCGCCGACCTCGATATCGACATCATCGAGAACCTCGACAGCCTGCCGCTGCGTCCGGCGCGCGTGAAATGGTTCGACAAATCCAAGGGCTTCGGGTTCGCCAACATCTTCGGTTACTCCGAGGATGTCTTCATCCATATCGAGGTGCTGCGCCATTCCGGTTTTGCAGACCTTGCCATCGGGGAGGCGCTTTGCCTGCGCATCGTCGAGGGCCCGCGTGGTCTCATGGCGGCACAGATCGCGGCATGGGATGCGGCGCAGACGGCCCATGACGAAAAGGCACAGGCCGAATCGCTTCACAACTCGCTTCCCCATGTTGCGGAGTAGCCTTGCAGTCGCCCTGTTGCTGGCGCTGGCTGTGCCGCTTGCGGCCCAACCCATCGTCCCGGCAGCCGATGCGCAATGCAGGTCGGATGCGGCGCTGATTCGCACAACTGGCGACACGGCTCTATCTTTTCAGATCGAGGTTGCCGACACACCCGAATCACGGGCCCAAGGCCTGATGTTCCGCAGAAACCTGCCTGCGGGAGAGGGGATGCTGTTCGTCTATCCGGAACCCCAGCCGGTCAGTTTCTGGATGCGTAACACGCTGATCCCGCTTGACCTGATCTTCTTCGACGAAACCGGCGTGATCCGTCATATTCACCGCAACGCCCGCCCCTTGGACGAAACGCCGATCCCCGGCGCCGCCGTTGGCGATCCGCGGCCGGATCGCCTGATGGTCCTGGAAATCGCAGGAGGCGAGGCGGCAAGGCTGGGCCTTACCACCGGCCAGCAACTGGCCCATCCCGCGCTGGATCGCACTACCGCAGCTTGGCCATGCCGCTAGGGCTTTCCACCGCCGCGCCCTTGCGCTAAAGCGCGGGTGTCGGGGCGTAGCGCAGCCTGGTAGCGCGACGGTTTTGGGAACCGTAGGCCGTAGGTTCGAATCCTATCGCCCCGACCACCGAACACCGCGATTCTTATGGTGTGTTGCGCGCCCGCTTACGCGGTATTCTCTCGATTTTTGCTCAGAACCTATCGCGATCAAACGATCATCTGTTCAATGCCAAGGCGTTGGCATCGATCATCTCGTCCCAAAGCGTGGCGAACATCGCATCGGGAGCCGTGCTTCGGCCATGCATCAGCGGATAGGCAAGAAAGTGCGGTCGTTCGGTGTCGGGCCGGGTGGAGGCGAAATAGCGTTCCGCCAGCCCGCACAGAACGTCATCCGGCTTGACCGCCGCCATCATCTCCTGATGAAAGAACGGCGTGCGGCAGAAGACGATCTTGCGCCAGTAACGTGCCAACTCTGTCAACAGCGACCGAAAGAACGAGTCGCCAAAGATCATTAGGGTCCGCGGCGTTACCGATTTCGGGGACGATATCAGGTGCATGATTCCCATGTTCCCGGCCTGAACCCCATTGGCAGCCGAGGCGATCTGGGGGTGTACCATCGGCGAACGCCTGATCTCGCTGATTTTCGGCGTGCATTGTGTACCCAGGTCCCCCACGTATTCTCTTTCCGGACCCATGCTGGATGTAAGATCAGCCAGAACCTTGCTTGCATCGATATGCAAAGTTCGTTCAGCCACATCGGCGGCCAGATGCATGTTCGCGACGGGAGTGTAGTGACTGTCAGTCATGCTCAGCCGATCATTCCGCCCGAACAGATGGTCGATCGGATAAAGCAGATCGTTGGGCCGCGCGTCAGATGGCATCGAGCGTTCGAATATCGATCGATACCCGAGCCCTGCCGTGACGGCGTTCAGAACGATCGGATCGGGAAACACCCATTGGGAATAGGTTCAGCCGTTCTCATCCGCCCACTGCTTCCGCGTGCGATGATTGCGTCTGAAAATCTCGATGCGCTCCTCCGGCACCGTAGAACTGCCGCGTTCGAACATCTGCGCGACCCCGTGATTTCCGCCGACAAGCACAAGCCGCCCGTCCTCCAGGCGACGTATATGGGGCGGCACCGTCACGTCGGGTTGCGCAATCATCGGGATGTGTCCTTTTCGACTGTCATGCCCCTCTCAGTACCGTTCCGCAGCCTGACGTTTCAAGTTGTGACAGAACCGCATGGCGGGCCGCACCGCGACGCCCAACTAAGCCCGTGCTGAGGCATCGGGTGGCAGCCGCGGTTCTTCCGCGGTCCGAACATGAAAAAGGGGCCACGTGGGCCCCTTGCTTTCGGTGATTTTGCTGACGCTATGCGGCCTTCTGGGCGTCCAGTTCGCTGACGACGGGACGGGTGCCGTCTTCGCGGGCATAGTATCCGTACATCTGATCCAGTGCGGCATCGGCCTGCTGGCTGCGCTTGCGGTCCGCGATGCTCAGCGGCTTCTGGGTCTGGTTCGACATTGTCATTCTCCGATCAGGGCGTTTCCTCCCGTGACCGTCAGATATTGACTGCCCAGTCAAAATGAAACCGCCCTGACGCAAGGTCAGAGCGGATGCAGGGCAGCCATGCAATGCGGTCAACTCAGCCGATGCGCAGCATCCGATGCTTTTTCTTGCCGACCGAGATCTTGATGCCGCGCTCCAGCGCGGCCTGGTCCAAGGGCATCTGCGGATCGGTGACAGGCGCGTTGTCGGCGCGCAGGCCGCCTTCGGCCACCAGACGCTTGACCTCCTTGCCGCTGGCGACGATGCCCGACTGGACCAGGGCCTGCGCGATGGTGACGCCTTGCGCCTGATCGGCGGGCAGTACCGCGACCTCCAGATCGCCGCCCGCGCCGCCGTCCTGAAAGACGCTGCGCGCGGTCGCCTCGGCGCTGGCGGCGGCATCGGCGCCGTGCAACAGGGTCGTCACTTCGTTGGCCAGACGGACCTTGGCCTCGTTGATCTCGGACCCCTGCAGGGCGCCCATGCGGTCGCATTCGTCCACCGGCAGTTCGGTGTACAGCTTCAGGAACCGGCCCACATCGGCATCGGTGGTGTTGCGCCAGAACTGCCAGAACTCATAAGGCGACAGCATGTCCGCCGACAGCCAGGTCGCCCCGCCCGCCGACTTTCCCATCTTGCGCCCGTCGCTGGTCGTCAGCAGCGGAGAGGTCAGGCCCCAGACCTGCCGGTCGTCCACGCGCCGCGTCAGGTCGATGCCGTTGACGATGTTGCCCCATTGGTCCGACCCGCCCATCTGCAGCACGCAGCTATGGCGGCGGTTCAGCTCCAGGAAGTCGTAGGCCTGCAGGATCATGTAGTTGAATTCCAGGAAGCTCAGCGACTGTTCTCGGTCCAGCCGGGACTTGACCGATTCGAAAGACAGCATCCTGTTGACGCTGAAGTGCCGGCCGATGTCGCGCAGGAAGGTCAGGTAGTTCAGGCCGTCCAGCCATTCGGCGTTGTTCAGCATCACCGCCCCGTCGGGGCCGTAATCCAGATAGCGAGCGAAGACCCGGCCCATTCCGTCGATATTGGCCTGGATCGCGGCATCGTCCAGAAGCGGGCGTTCGTCGCTGCGGAAGGACGGATCGCCGACCTTGGTCGTGCCGCCGCCCATCAGGGTCAGGGGCTTGTTGCCGGTCTTCTGGAACCAGCGCAGCATCATGATGTTCAGCAGGTGCCCGACATGCAGGCTGGCCGCCGTCGCGTCATAGCCGATATAGGCCGTGACCGGTCCCGCCAGCAGCGCCTGATCCAGCCCGGCGTAATCCGTGCAGTCGGCCAGATAGCCGCGTTCGGACATGATGCGCAGGAAGTCGGATTTGGGCTGGTATGTCATGGGCTTCATCCTTGTGTATCCGCGCGATATACAGGCAGGAGCAGCGAAGGAAAAGCGATGATCCGGGCTTTGGGGATGATGTCGGGCACGTCGCTGGACGGTGTCGACGCGGCGATGATCGAAACCGACGGGGTGCGGATCGGCGGCTTTGGGGACAGCGCCTTTCGTGCGTTCGGCGACAACGAATCGGCCGTGCTTCATGCGGGGCTGGGCCTGTGGCCCGACGCGCCGGAGGTGGCGGAGCTGGCGCAGCTGGTCCAGGCGGCCCATGCCGATCTGGCACGGCAGTTTCCAGATGCGCAGCTGATCGGGTTTCACGGCCAGACGCTGGCCCACGATCCGCGCGGGCGCGGCACGCATCAGGCGGGTGACGGCGCGGCGCTGGCGCGCATGACGGATCGCCCCGTGGTCTGGGATTTCCGGTCCGAGGATGTGCGTCAGGGAGGCGAGGGCGCGCCTTTGGTACCGTTCTTTCATTGGGCCTGCGCGAACTGGGCCGTGGGGCAGGGGTGCCTGCCCGCGGCCCCCGTGGCGTTCCTGAACCTGGGCGGCGTCGGCAACATCAGCTGGGTGGACCCCACGGCCCCCGCACCCGAGACCGCCGGTGCCTGCGTCGCCTTCGACACTGGGCCTGCCAACGCGCCATTGAACGACCTGATGCGCCGGCGCCGCCGTCAGTCGCGGGACGAAGGCGGCGCACTGGCGGCCAGCGGCACCGCCGATCAGGACATCGTCGCGACGTTCCTGGATGATCCGTGGTTCCGGCGACCCGCCCCTAAATCCTTGGATCGCGATCAGTTCGCTGGCCTGACCCGCGCGGTTGCCCCGCTGTCCGATGCCGATGCGGCAGCGACGCTGGTGTCGGCACTGGCCGGATCGGTTGCGGCAGGCATGGCGTGGCTGCCCGCGATGCCTGCGCAGGTTCTGGTCTGCGGCGGGGGGCGCCACAACACGGCCATCATGGATGCGCTGACAGCAACGTTGCCCGTGCCCGTCCGACCGGTCGAGGCGATCGGTCTGAACGGCGACATGCTGGAGGCGCAGGCCTTCGGCTGGCTGGCGGTACGGGTGCTGCGGGGGCTGCCCATATCGGGGCCGATGACCACGGGCGTTCCGGCACCGGTCTGCGGCGGACGGATCAGCCACCCACGATCACGTGACTAGATCATACAAATGTTTAGGGAACGGTCTTCGAAATGCCCGCGTTGATGCAGTGAAGATGACGAAAAGACGTCATCGAAACAAGGAATTGATGCGGAGATCTAGAATGAAAACCCTCATGATGACGACGGCTGCGGCTCTGGCATTTGCGGCTCCGGTGTTCGCACAGGACGCGGCGACGCCCCCGGCCACCGACGCCATGCCGGCCGAGACGATGCCCGCAGAAACGATGCCCGCAGAGACCATGCCGGCGGATACCATGCCCGCCGAAACGATGCCCGCCGACGAGATGGCGACCGACATGAGCGACATGGAAGTGACGCTGTCGGCCGAGAATCCCGGCATCACAGCGTCGTGGCTGCAGGGCCGCGCGATCTACACGACCAACCAGCCGTCGACCACCGAATGGACCGATGCAACGGGCGATGCCGTTCCGGGTGACTGGAACGAGATCGCGACTGTGTCCGACATCGTGATGTCACCGGACGGTCAGGTCATGGGCTACATCGCCGACATCGGCGGTTTCCTGGGCATGGGCACGCACACCGTGCTGCTGGACCGCGATGTCCTGAACATGGCGATGTTCGGCGACGACACGGTTCTGGCGACCAACTACAGCCAGGAAGAACTGGAAGCGCTGCCGGAATTCGACATGGAAACCGTCCGCGACTGATCCCACCCGGTTTGTTTACAAGTTTCTTGGTTCATCGGGGCGCCCATCGGGCGCCCCTTTTGCGTTCTTTGCACCGTAATTTCAAAGATTTGCCCGAATGTGGCAAAATTCGTTCAACGCGCCCTTGACGCCGCGCGGCGGTCTGCGTAAACCCCGGCCTACTCCGGCGGGCGATCGTCCGGGGGATGAGTTGGGCGGTTGTAGCTCAGTTGGTTAGAGTACCGGCCTGTCACGCCGGGGGTCGCGGGTTCGAGCCCCGTCAACCGCGCCACAACTCATCATTCGCCCGAAGGAAATGCGCGGTTGTAGCTCAGTTGGTTAGAGTACCGGCCTGTCACGCCGGGGGTCGCGGGTTCGAGCCCCGTCAACCGCGCCATTTCTTCCCTTCCCCTTCTCGGCAGGATCACGCTAAGACAGCGTCGATTTTGCGTATCGGAGGAAGCGATGACGGACATGGTCCAAGCCCGGCAACTGATCGACGCCCTTGGCGCTGCCGCCCGAGAGGCCGCGGTGGTTCTGGCGCAGACCCCAGCCGGACCGAAACGCATGGCCCTGCTGTCCGCCGCCGACGCCATTACCGCCCATGCTCCTGATATCCTGGCGGCCAACGCCCGTGATCTGGACTTCGCGCGCGAAAAGGGGCTGTCGGATGCGATGCTGGACCGGCTGCGTCTGAACGGCGCACGCATCGCCGCGATCGCGCAAAGCCTGCGCGAGGTTGCCGAACAGGATGATCCGGTGGGGCAGGTCATCGCGGAATGGGACCGGCCCACGGGGCTGCATATCCGCCGCGTGCGCACGCCCATCGGCGTGATCGGGGTCATCTATGAAAGCCGGCCGAACGTGACCGCCGATGCGGGGGCGCTGGCGTTGAAGTCCGGAAATGCGGTGATCCTGCGCGGTGGTTCGGAAAGCCTGCATTCCAGCGGCGCGATCCATGCCTGCATGGTCGAGGGCCTTCGCGCGGCGGGCCTGCCGGAAACCGCCATCCAGATGGTGCCCACGCGCGACCGCGCGGCGGTCAGCGCCATGCTGGGCGCGCAGGGGCTGATCGACGTGATCATCCCGCGCGGCGGCAAGGGGCTGGTCGGGCTGGTTCAGGACCAGGCCCGCGTGCCGGTCTTTGCGCATCTGGAGGGGATCTGCCACATCTATGCCGACGCCGCGGCCGATCTGGAAAAGGCGCGGCGCGTAGTGCTGAACGCCAAGACGCGGCGCACCGGTGTCTGCGGGTCGGCCGAATGCCTGCTGATCGACAGGGCGTTCCATGACCGCCATGGCGCCGTCCTGATCCGAGACCTGCTGGAGGCGGGGGTCGAGGTGCGTGCCGATGGCGATTTGGCGCGCATCCCCGGCACCGTGCCGGCCAAGCCCGACGATTTCGGGCGCGAGTTCCTGGACATGATCATCGCCGCCAAGCTGGTGGACGGGGTCGAGGAGGCCATCGCCCATATCCGCCGCCATGGCAGCCAGCACACCGAATCGATCCTGACCGAGGATGACGCAACTGCCGAGCGTTTCTTTGCCGGGCTGGACAGCGCGATCCTGATGCGGAACGCCTCGACCCAGTTCGCGGACGGTGGAGAGTTTTGGCATGGGCGCCGAGATCGGCATCGCCACGGGCAAGATGCATGCCCGCGGGCCGGTGGGGGCGGAACAGTTGACCAGCTTCAAATATCTGGTCACGGGCGACGGGACGATCCGCGCCTAGAACGCGATCTCGCCCCCGGTGTCGTCGAATTCATGGCGCAGGGGGCGGTTCTCGGCCCGCGCGGCCTCGGCCAGCAGGGCGAAATGCACCTCGGACGGGGCCAGGGTGCGGGGTTGCGGGCCGTCCAGCCAGCCCCACAGGGTCGGGTCGACCTTGCTGCGGTCGCATTCCGCGACCAACCGCCATTGCGGACCATCGCGCAGCACGATCACCCGGCCGCCCCAGGGCATCGCGCTTTCCATGCACATCACCGCCAGCACCAGCATGCGGATCTCGGGCCGCGCGAAATCGCCTGCGGCGTCCAGGGTGATCGTCAGGCGGCCCTGTGCGGCGATCCCGTCCAGCAGACGGCGCAGCTCGGCCAGGCCGATCCGCTGTTCGCCCTGCGCCATGCCGAACGCCATGCGATAGGCTTGGATGCGCGCGCGTGCCGCGCCCACCGCTTCGGAGATCAGGCGCAGTTCAGGGGATTGGGCCAGGCCCGGAAAATCGGGCGACATCTCCAGCAGCTCGACCCCGTTGCCGATGGCCCCCAGGGGCGACACCAGGTCATGGCACAGCCGCGATCCCAGCAGTGCGGCCAGATCGCCCGCAGCGATCCGCGTTGTATCGACCGTCATGTATGATTACCTTCCAAAATGCAGAGAAATGGAGTTTTCGCGGTGAACGATATCCTTGAACCCGGCATGATCGTGCGTCATCCCGGCGCGCCCGAATGGGGCGAGGGGCAGGTCCAGTCCCGGATCGGCGACCGCATCACCGTGAACTTTACCGAGGCCGGCAAGCAGGTCATCGACGGACGCCGCGTGGCGTTGCAGATCCTGCGCATGGGCGACATGTAAACTCCTGATATTGCTTGCGCGACGATGCAACTGAAGGTTGCGCGATGCAAGCGGAACTTGGGTCGCACGTGTTGCATTGGCCGCGCGGCTTTCCTAGACAGGCCGCAGCCCAAGCACCGAGGCCATCGTGAACCGCGCCGACCCTGCCTTTTTCCAGATCCGCCTTGCCACGACGCCCCGCGACCTGATGGCCGCGCAGCGCCTGCGCTATCGCGTGTTCGTCGAGGAGCTGGGCGGCACCGGCCCGCTGGTCGATCACGACGCCCGGCTGGAACGGGACGAGTTCGACCCCGTCGTCGACCACCTGTGCCTGATCGACACGCGCCGCGACGCGGAGGCGCTGGATCACGTGGTCGGCGTCTATCGCCTGCTGCGCAGCGATGTGGCGGCCGATTTTGGGCGGTTCTACTGCGACGGCGAATACGACCTGGCCCCGCTGCGCGACAGCGGCCGACCGCTGCTGGAACTGGGGCGGTCCTGTGTCGATCCCGATCACCGGGGCGGGGCGGCGATGTTCCTGATGTGGAACGCGCTGGCCGATTACGTGCTGGACCACGGCATCCAGATCCTGTTCGGCGTGGCCAGCTTTCACGGCACGGACCCGACGCTGCTGGCACCGTCGCTGTCCTGGCTGCACCACAATCACCTGGCCCCGCCGGACCTGCGGCCCCGCGCGCGGCCCGACGGGTTCCAGACCATGGACCTGATCGCCCCCGACCGCCTGGACCGGCGCGAGGCGTTGGTCGGGATGCCCGCGCTGATCAAGGCCTATCTGCGCCTTGGCGGTCTGGTGGGCGAGGGGGCGTTCATCGACCGTGCCTTCAACACGACCGACGTGTTCCTGCTGATGGACACGGGCGCGATGTCCGCCAAGCACAAGCAGTTCTACGAAAGCCGCTGGCAGCCGACATGAGCCCGACCTGGCGCGATGCCGAACCGCCTGTGCCGGCCCCCCCGCGCGGGCTGCGCGACTGGCTGCGGGTGATCCGCCGCGGCGTGCCGGCGGTTTCTGGTGCTGATGCTGGGCGTGCTGCTGATCCTGCCGCTGCGCGGGATCGAGCGACTGGTGCATGGCCGCCGCCGCCCCTGGACCGGACCGCATGTCCAGATCGTCTGCCGCTTGGTTCTGGCCTGCATCGGCTTGAGTTGGCGGCGCGAGGGGACGCCCCTGCGAGGCCCCGGCGCGGTCGTGGCGAACCATTCCAGCTGGCTGGACATCCTGACGCTGAACGCCGCCCTGCCGGTCTTCTTCGTCAGCAAGGCCGAGGTCGCCCGCTGGCCCGGCATCAACGTCCTGACCCGCGTGACCGACACGCATTTCGTGACGCGCGATCCGAAACTGGCCCGCGCGCAGGCGCTGGAATTCGCCGAACGCATCCGCGCCGGGCATCGCCTGCTGTTCTTCCCCGAAGGCACGTCCAGCGACGGACGCCGCGTCCTGCCGTTCAAGCCGACCCTGTTCCAGGGGTTTCTGGCCGACGACCTGCCCGCCGGTCTGGCGATCCAGCCGGTCAGTGCCGTGTATCACGCGCCGCCGGGGCAGGACCCGCGATTCTATGGCTGGTGGGCGGATATGGATCTGGGGCCGCACCTGCTGTCGATTCTTGCGGCAAGACGCCACGGGCATGTGACCGTCCGGCTGCACCCCCCCGATTCCCGTCGCAGGAAACGACCGCAAGACCCTTTCGGCAGCATGCTATTCTGCGATAGAAGCCGATTTTCGCGGTCTTGCCACACCGGCCTGAAACCGACGGGCCGACCCCTGTCAAGACCTTGCCAGCCGCGTTCTGACGCTATATCTGGTGTCCAACCCTGAACAAACCACCAAGGAATGAGCGTATGACCCGCTTTGCCGCCCCCATCGCAGAACAGATCTGGGACATGAAGTACCGGATGAAGGATTCCGAGGGGCAGGCCGTCGACGGGTCGGTCGAGGACAGCTGGCGTCGCGTCGCGCGCGACCTGGCGCGCGTGGAAAGCGACCCGGCCAAGTGGGAGGACAAGTTCTATTCCGCGCTGGAGGACTTCAAGTACCTGCCCGCGGGCCGCATCCTGGCCGGTGCCGGAACGGGCCGGTCGGTCACGCTGTTCAACTGCTTCGTCATGGGCACCATTCCCGACAGCATGGGTGGCATCTTCGACATGCTGAAGGAGGCCGCGCTGACCATGCAGCAGGGCGGCGGCATCGGTTACGACTTCAGCACGATCCGCCCGCGGGGTGCGGTGGTCAAGGGCGTGGCGGCCGATGCGTCGGGTCCGCTGTCCTTCATGGATGTCTGGGACGCGATGTGCCGCACGATCATGTCGGCCGGCTCGCGCCGTGGCGCGATGATGGCGACGATGCGCTGCGACCACCCGGACGTGGAACAGTTCATCGTGGCCAAGCAGGACAGTGCGCGCCTGCGCATGTTCAACCTGTCGGTGCTGATCACCGACGACTTCATGGATGCCGTGCGCGCCGATGCGCCCTGGGACCTGAAGTTCGAGGGTCGGGTCTACAGCACCGTCCAGGCGCTGGACCTGTGGAACCGGATCATGAAGGCGACCTATGATTTCGCCGAGCCGGGCGTGATCTTCATCGACCGGATCAACAAGGCCAACAACCTGTCCTATGTCGAGACGATCGCGGCCACCAACCCCTGCGGCGAGCAGCCCCTGCCGCCCTATGGCGCCTGCCTGCTGGGCTCGATCAACCTGGCCCGTCTGGTCACGAATCCGTTCACCGAGACGGCCGAACTGGATCCCGAAGGCCTGGACGATCTGGTCCGCACGGCGGTCCGGATGATGGACAACGTGGTCGACGCATCGAAATTCCCGCTGGACGCGCAGGCCGAGGAGGCCCGCAACAAGCGTCGCATCGGCCTGGGCGTGACCGGTCTGGCGGACGCGCTGCTGATGCTGGGCCTGCGCTACGGCGCCGATGACGCGGTCGCGCAGACCCGCGTCTGGATGAAGGCCATCGCCCGGTCGGCCTATCTGGCATCCGTCGACCTGGCCAAGGAGAAGGGCGCCTTCCCGCTGTTCGACGCCAAGAAATACCTGGCCTCGGGGCTTCATGTCCAAGATGGACGCCGACGTCCGCGACGCGATCGCCAAGCACGGCATCCGCAATGCCCTGCTGACCTCGATCGCGCCGACGGGCACGATCAGCCTCTATGCCGGCAACGTGTCGTCGGGGATCGAGCCGGTCTTCGCCTATGCCTACAAGCGCAAGGTCCTGCAGAAGGACGGTTCGCGGACCGAGGAGGAGGTCGTCGATTACGCAGTGCAGATGTGGCGCGACCTGAAGGGCGACGCGGCGCTGCCCGATTACTTCGTGAACGCACAGACGCTGGCGCCCAAGGACCACGTCGCCATGCAGGCCGCGGCGCAGGAATGGGTCGACAGCTCGATCTCGAAGACCATCAACTGCCCCGAGGACATCAGCTTCGAGGCGTTCAAGGACGTTTACATGGCGGCCTGGGATCTGGGCTGCAAAGGCTGCACGACCTATCGTCCGAATGACGTGACCGGCTCGGTGCTGTCCGTCAGCGAGACGACCGAAAAGGCGCCGGAGGCCGACAAGGGCGCGGATGTCGTCTATCTGACCGAGCCGTTGGACCGCCCCGCGGCCCTGGAGGGTGCCACCTATAAGCTGAAATGGCCGGGGTCGGAGCACGCGATCTACATCACGATCAACGACATCATCCACGGCAACCACCGCCGCCCGTTCGAAATCTTCATCAACTCCAAGAACATGGAGCACTACGCCTGGACGGTCGCGCTGACGCGTATGGTCTCGGCCGTGTTCCGCCGCGGGGGCGACGTGTCCTTCGTGGTCGAGGAGCTGAAGGCAGTCTTTGATCCGCGCGGCGGGGCATGGATGCAGGGCCGCTATGTCCCCTCGATCCTGGCGGCCATCGGCGGCGTGATCGAACGCCACCTGATCGAGACGGGCTTCCTGGCGGGCGAAGGGCTGGGCCTCAAGTCCGACCCGCAGGCCGAAGTGATGGCCGTGGGCGAGGCGCCGCGCGGCCCCGCCTGCTCCAGCTGCGGTCAATACGGGATGCGCATGGTCGAGGGCTGCATGACCTGCCCCAGCTGCGGCCATTCCAAATGCGGATGATCTGAAGCGTTCTTCAAGCGATCATAAGAAAAAAGGCGGTCCATCTGGGCCGCCTTTTGTTCATGATCAGCGCAGTCCTACGCGTCTGGCGATTGATATCGTCGCGGGATGAGGCGCTATGAGGGGGCAGGGGTCGGCGAACATGGACCACCGGAGATGGGTGCAGCTCCGCTGATCCACATGCCGCATCACGAGCATGCCAATGCGTCACGCGCGTTTATGATCAGCCACCGACACCGTCAGACGCGCTGCCTCACCGCGATGGTCATTTGCCCTTGGCAGCAACGGCCGCCGAGACGACATCCTTGGTGCTGGGCGCCGAAGCGTTCGTCTTGGGCTTCTGCTTCTTCGGCTTCTTTTCGTCGCGTTTGCGTTTGTCCATGCCCTTGGCCATGTTCGTCTCTCCAATAGCCGCCGGGGACCGGCGGGTGGAAACGATACGCCATTGCAGGAAAAAGGATAGACACGTCGGCGGCATCACCGCCGTTTCGGGGCGATCAAGGCTCGAAGCCTGGCTCGTACTCGACGAAGGCGCTCATGCACAGATCGGCGCAGGGGTCTTTCGGGGCGGCGCAGGCGGACAGCGCCAGGATGGCACAGAGGGACAGGCGAAACATGATACTGACTCCGATACTATCGAAGCCTTATATAGGTCATTTGTTCAATTTGCTAACCTGTCTTTCCGGTCAGGACAGGCATCGCCTCTATCTGCCGCGTGGCGCCGCATAGACCGCCGCCCAGTAGCGCGTGCGCCCATCCGCGCCAAGTGCCTGCCCGATGCCGAAGTTGCTGACCTGTGGGATCATGATGTTCGAGACATGGCCCGCAGAGGCGTTCCATTCCGCCAGAACCCGATCCAGGCCGAAGGGCCCCGCGGCGATGTTTTCCGCAGTGACGGTGGGCGCATAGCCAAGCGCCTTGACCCGCTGCGACGGGCCAGAGCTGCGGCTGCCCGCATGGGTCATGCGGCCGCGTTGCGCCATGTCGCAGGCATGCCGTGCCGCGGCGCGCGCCAGCAGATCGTTCGCCTGCACCGGGGGCAGGCCGGATCGCCGCCGGAGCGCGTTGGTCGCCCGCACCCCGGCCGCCTGCTGGTCCGCCGTCGTGGCAGGGCAGGTGGCAGGACCGGGCGCCGAGGCTTGGACGTCGATCGTCGATGCCGGCCCGGTCGGGGCCGATGCACAAGCAGCCGTCAGCAGCGCCAAGGTCAGCACCCCGCAACGACCGTAGGGACCAGATGCCAACATCAGGAGCTCCCGTCATGATTGCATTATATGTCATTTGACACGCATAAGGCATGCCCTGTCACCTATTTTGTGCAGACCTTGGCCGAAACTGTCAGCGCGGCGGAACTTGGGCGGCAGACGGCTCCACCACCGTGCGGTCATGGGCGCGGCGCTGTCAGCGATCCGGCGGGCGCGTCGGTTCGCCGCGGCACCATCATGGGCGGACCCATAGCACATCACGCATGCTGCGCGTTTACCCGGATGTCCGGCCTTGGAGACGACCAGTATCTACGTGCGTCACCCGCCATCGGCAGCGGCCAAGTGAAAGTGCTAGATGGCCGCAACGGGGGAGCACCGGCCGCAGACCTGCGCCATGTGCCATTCCACGGTGCCCCCCGCATGATTGAAAGCACCGAATGTCGGCATTCCCGGCCCGTCGGCAATGGCCATAGGTCACTGCCTCGCGGCCGTCCGTCGGGCGCAGCAGATAGGACTATCCGGCGACGTTGGGGCAGGAGATATCCGCCCAACTGCCCTCGTCCGGTGGCGACCGGTCGATCACGCGGCAATCGCGCGCCGGATCGTTCGTTGTTTAGATGTAGGTCAGCCCGCCCAGGCAGGGTGGGCCAAGGCGATCAGGATCGCTGCGGCGCATCGTGTCATCAATCCTCTCTGGCCGTGGTTCCGGCAGAGGAATGCGCGGGGGCGGGCATGGGTCTCGACCAAGACGGACGCCTTGACGCAGGGGACAAGGGTCACGACTGTTGACCTGCGCGTTCCAAAAAACCATCTAGGATGACAAGACCGCCCGGTGCCATGGCCGGGGCGGGGCCCCTGACATGGATTGACGATGACGCGGTACCTGTCCTCCTCGACGCTCGCCTTTCTGGCGATCCTGGGCTTTCTGGCCTTCTGGATCGGCGGCGGCATGCTGAACCGTGAACCCCCCGCCGAGGCCGCCCCGGTCGAGGTGGCGGTTCCCCATGTCGCGGCCAGCATGTCCGTCGCCGAGGAGATCGTGCCGCGGACGGTGCTGTTCGGCAATGTCGTCCCGGACCAGACGTCGATCCTGCGGGCACGCACCGCAGGGATCGTCGAGGAGGTCGTGCGCCAAGGCCACATCGCCGATCAGGGCGAGCAATTGGCGCTGCTGTCGGCAGACGACCGCGAAGCCGGCGTGGCGCGCGCCGAGGCGGCCGTGGGGTCGGCCGAGCGCGACTATGACGCCGCGCGGCAGTTGCGGGAACGGGGCGTGACCTCGGAGGCGGAGCTGCAGTCGCGCTTCGCACAGCTGGAATCGGCCCGGGCCGAACTGCGCGCGGCCCAGCTGGAACTGCAGAACACCCGCCTGACCGCCCCGATCAGCGGCACCGTCAGCAACGTCATGGCCGAACTGGGCAGCTTCGTGGATGCCGGCGGAGAGGTCCTTGAGATCGTGCGCAACGATCCCCTGATCGCCCAGATCGAGGTCCGCCAGTCCGAGATCACCTCGGTCGCGCTTGGCCAATCCGCACAGGTCGTGTTCCAGGGCGGCCGCGAGGCCGAGGGCCGCGTGCGCTTCATCGCGCCGGTCGCCACGGCCGAGACGCGCACCTTCCGCGTCGAGGTCGAGGTTCCGAACCCCGACAATGCCGTGCCCGCGGGCCTGAGTGCGCAGATATCGCTGGCGATGGACGCGGTGCGCGCGCATCGGCTGTCGCCGGCGCTGATCCGGCTGGATGACGCCGGTCGGATCGGCGTGTTCGTTGTGGCCGAAGACGGCCAGACCCTGCGTTTCGCGCCGGTCCAGATCGTGCAGGCCCGCGCCGAGGCGATCTGGGTCACCGGGCTGGAGGACCGCGCGCGGGTCGTCACCATCTCTCAGGGCGCGCTGAGCGACGGGCAGCAGGCCCGCGTCAGCGACACGCCCGAACCCTATCGCGATGTCGTGGGCGACGGGGCGACCGATGCGGCGGCGCTGCTGGGCACGGCCCAGGCATCTGACGCCGTGGCCAGACCATGAACGGGATCATCGCGGCGGGCTTTTCCCGCGCCCGCACGGTGATGATGGTGATGGTGGGCCTGCTGCTGGCGGGCTTTACGGCCTATGTCACCATCCCCAAGGAATCGATGCCCGAGGTCGACATCCCGATCTTCATCGTGAACGTCACCTATAGCGGCGTCAGCGCCGAGGATGCCGCCACCCTGCTGGCCGAACCGATCGAGCGACAGGTGAACGCGCTGGAGGGGCTGCGGCGGATGGAGACCGTGGCCAGCGAGGGTTTCGCCTCGGTCACATTGGAGTTCCGCCCCGGCTTCGATCAGGCGCAGGCGTTGCAGTCGGTCAAGGATGCGGTCGATGACGCGGGCCCGGACATTCCGCCCGAGGCCGACGGCCCCTTCGTGCGCGAGATCGACATGGCGCTGTTCCCGATCCTGACGGTGGCGCTGTCGGGCCCCGTCCCGGAACGCGAGCTGATCCGCCTTGGCCGCGCGTTGAGCGACGAGATCGAGACCGTCAGCGGCGTCCTGCAGGCCGACCTGACCGGAGAGCGCGAGGACCAGTTGGAGATCCTGATCGATCCGCTGGCGCTGGAGACCTATGGCATCTCTCCGGGGCAACTGTCGCAGGCGATCCAGGCCAACAACCAGCTGATCGCGGCGGGGTCATTCGACACCGGGGCTGGCCGCATCGGGGTGTCGATCCCCGGCACCGTCGTCCGCCTGGATGAGATCATGTCGATCCCGGTGCTGGTCGACGGGGCCACCGTGCTGCGCGTTCAGGACGTGGCCGAGGTGCGTCAGACTTTTAAAGATCCGGTCAGCTTTGCCCGCATCGACGGACAGCCCGCCCTCGCCATCGACGTGCGCAAGACGGTGGGCGCGAACGTGATCGACACCGTCGCCGCGGTCCGCAACGTGGTGGCGCAGACCCGCGCCGACTGGCCCGAACAGGTCGGCGTCGTCTTCATGAACGACCAGTCCAAGGAGATGCGCACCCTTCTGTCGGACCTGCAGAACAACGTGATCGCGGCAGTCGTGCTGGTGATGCTGGTCACCGTGCTGTTTCTGGGCTTGCGTGCATCGCTGCTGGTGGCGGTGGCCATCCCGGGATCGTTCCTGGGCGGCATCCTGATCATCTGGGCGCTTGGCTTCACGCTGAACGTGATCGTGCTGTTCGCGCTGATCCTGGTGGTCGGCATGCTGGTCGACGGCGCCATCGTGGTGGTCGAGATGGGCGAACGCCTGATCGCCAAGGGTCATGGCAAGGCCGAGGCCTATCTGCTGGCGGCGCAGCGGATGGCCTGGCCGATCACCTCGTCCACCGCGACCACGCTGGCGGTGTTCTTTCCGCTGCTGTTCTGGCCGGGGTTGGCCGGGCAGTTCATGTTCTATCTGCCCGCCACGATGATCGCCACGCTGCTGATGTCGCTGCTGATGGCGCTGGTCTTCGTGCCTGTGACGGGCAGCGTCGTGGGCGGGGGGCAGGCGCTGCCGCCCGAACCCGATGCCGACGACACGTCGGGCGCGATGGCGCGCCTGTCGATCTGGACCATCGCGCGGCCAGGCGCCACGTTGGGACTGTCGATCCTGACGGTGCTGGTGATCCTCTATGCCTATTCGCACCTGAACCGCGGGGTCGAGTTCTTTCCCGAGACCGACGCCGAGCGCGCGCAGGTCCAGATCACCGCGAATGGCAACCTCTCCGTCCAGGAGAGCGACCGACTGGTGCGCCTGATCGAGGAACAGGTTCTGGGTTTCGAGGGCATCGAGCGCGTCTATTCCCGCACCATCGGCAGCGTCGAGGAGCGTGTCCGCTCCAGCCTCTCCAGCGACGTGATCGGCCAGATTCAGGTCGAGTTCACCGACTGGCGCACCCGCGCCCCCTCGACCGAGGTGATCGACCAGCTGCGCGCCGCCACGGCGGAGGTGCCGGGCCTGGGCATCCAGATCGAGGCCGCGGCATCCGGGCCCGGTGCGTCCCGCCCGGTCCAGATCGAGATATCGGCCTCCAATCGCCCGGCGCTGCAGCAGGCGTCGGCCAAGATCGAACAGCTGATGCAGGCGCAGGGCCGCTTCGTGGACATCGCCAACGACACGCCCCGACCCAACCCCGAGATCCGGCTGGTCGTCGACCGAGAGGAATCGGCGCGCTTCGGCATCGACATGAACACCATCGGCACCGCGGTCCAGCTGCTGACGACGGGGGTGAACCTGGGCACCTACCTGCCCGATTTCGCCGATGATGAGGTCGACATCGCCCTGCGCTATCCGTCAGATCAGCGCAATCTGGAGAACCTGTCGTCGCTGCGCGTCGCAGGACCGTCGGGTGCGCAGGTGCCAATCTCCAACATGGTGCAGATGATCCCGGCGCCGGCACCCTCCGCCATCACCCGCATCGCCGCGAGAGAGACCCAGACCCTGACCGCGGACCTGGCCCCGGGCGCCACGCTGCAGGCCGAGCTGGCGCTCATCCAGGCCAGCATCGACCAGGCCGATCTGCCCGACGACGTCGAGGTCACGTTCGGAGGAGAGATCGAGGACCAGCAGGAGGCGATGACCTTCCTGATGGGGGCGTTCGTCGCGGCGATCTTTCTGATGTTCACCATCCTGCTGATCCAGATGAACAGCTTTTATCAGGCGTTGCTGGTGCTGACGGCGATCGTGTTCTCGATCTCGGGGGTGTTCCTTGGGCTGATGGTCCGGCAGGAAGCGTTCTCGATCGTGATGAGCGGCATCGGCATCATGGCCTTGGCTGGCGTCGTGGTAAACAACAACATCGTGCTGATCGACGCCTACAACGAATATCGCGGGGCCGGCGACGACCCGGACCGCGCGGCGCGGCGTGCGGCATCGGAACGGGTGCGTCCGGTGCTGTTGACGGCCGGCACGACGGTCATTGGCCTGGTGCCGATGGTGCTGGGCATGACCATCGATTTCACCGGCCGCGACCTGTTCCTCGGCGCGCCTTCGGGCCAGTTCTGGATCCAGCTGTCGACGGGGATCGCAGGGGGCCTGGTAGTTGCAACGGCGGTCACGCTGATCCTGACGCCGACGCTGCTGGCCTGGGACGGACGCAGGCGCGTTCGCAGGCAGGCGCGACGCGCGGCGGCGCAGCCCGCGGAATAAGGCGGGTCGCCCGATGGGGCGGCCCGACCGTCGTTCAGTCGAAGGCGCGGTCGGTGATGGTCGACACCCACGCCCCTTCCGGGGCGGCCTGGATCACCGGGTCGGACCCGCCCGACAGCAGGATATCGACGGTGCGCTGGTAATCGGCCTCGGCCAGGGTGCCGTCCGAACCTTCCAGCAGCTTGGCTATCTCGGTCATCATGCGGGTCTGATGCTCCAGGGTCTGTGCGCCGGTCTCGTCGTTGTCCAGGACGATCTGGGCGGCCTCCTCGGGGTTCTCGGCCGCGTATTGCCAGCCTCGCATGCTGGCGCGGACAAAGCCCACCAGGTCGGTCACCTTCTCGCTGTCCTCCAGCGTCTCCTCCAGCACATAGAGGCCGTCCTCAAGGGTGGCCACGCCCTGATCCTCGTACTTGAAGGTCACCAGGTCGTTCTCGGCGATGCCGGCGTCGATCACCTGCCAGTACTCGTTGTAGGTCATCGTGCTGATGCAGGCCGCCTGTTTCTGCAGCAGGGGATCGACGTTGAAGCCCTGCTTCAGCACGGTCACACCCTCGGGGCCGCCCTCGGTCGACAGGCCAAGCGTGTTCATCCAGGACAGGAACGGATATTCGTTGCCCGCGAACCAGACGCCCAGGGTCTTGCCCGCGAAATCGGTCGCCGGATCGCTGATGCCGCTTTCCTTCAGACAGGTCAGCATCATGCCCGACGCCTTGAAGGGCTGGGCAATGTTCACCATCGGCAGGCCCTTTTCCCGCGCCGCCAGCGCCGCCGGCATCCATTCGACGATCACGTCCGCGCCGCCGCCGGCCAGGACCTGGGTCGGGGCGATGTCAGGACCGCCCGGCAGGATGGTCAGGTTGACGCCCTCTTCCTCATAGAAACCCTTTTCCTGCGCGACGTAATAGCCCGCGAACTGGGCCTGCGTGACCCATTTCAGCTGCAGTGTCAGATCGCCCGCCTGCGCCCCTCCGGCCATCAGCGCAAGGGCCGCGGCCCCGGTCATTAGTCGTGTCATTTCCCGTCTCTCCTGTTGGTGGGATCCGCCCCGGATGGGGATGCGGCCCCGGTTAGTTGCGCTGCGACGGGTGCCAGAACGTCACCTTCTTTTCGATCAGCGCAACGATGCCATAGAACAGCGTTCCCGCCAGCGCCGCCACGACAATTTCGGCCCAGACCAGCGGCAGGTCCAGACGCCCCACCGCGGTCGAGATGCGGAAACCCATGCCGCGCGTCGGGCTGCCGAAGAATTCGGCAACGATCGCCCCGATCAGGGCCAGCGTGGTGGTGATCTTCAACCCGTTGAACAGAAAAGGCATCGCGGCGGGCAGACGCAGCTTCCACAGCGCAGCGCCATAGGGGGCGGCCCAGCTGGCCATCAGGTCGCGCTGCATCGCGTCGGTGGCGCGCAGGCCCGCAACCATGTTCACCAGGATCGGGAAGAAGACCATCACCACCACGACCGCGGCCTTGGATTGCCAGTCGAATCCGAACCACATCACCAGGATTGGGGCGATGCCGACGATGGGCAGGGCGGCGACGAAATTGCCGATGGGCAGCAGCCCGCGCTGCAGGAAGGGGCTGCGGTCGATGGCGATGGAGGTGAGGACCGCCGCTGCCGCCCCGATCAACCAGCCGGTCAGCGCCCCCTTGAGGATCGTCTGGATGAAATCGGTCCACAGAATGCCGGTATTGGCAGCGAAACTGGCCGCGATCTGGCTGGGTGCGGGCAGGATCACGGTCGGGATCGCATAGGCGCGGACCGCCATCTCCCACAGCAGGATGATCGTGCCGCCAAAGATGATCGGCACGACGGCGCGCGTGGCGGGCGTGTCGAACCCGGCCAGCCAGGCGTTGAACAGCCACGCGATCAGCCATACCGCCAACAGCGGCGCGGCCGTCGGCGCCAGCCAGTGCGCGGCGACCAAGGCGACGATGCCCCCCGCGACCGCCTGGATGTTCTGCAGGAACCAATAGGTCCGACCAAGACGCAGCTCTGTCATCGTGCCAACCCCATGCGGCTGAGGGTGCGTCGCTCCAGCCATCCGACGATGGCGACAAGGCCCGCGGCCAGCAGGGCCGCGACGAACAGCGCCGACCAGATCTGAACGGTCTGGCCGTAATAGCTGCCTGACAGCAGGCGCGCGCCCAGGCCCGCGGTCGCCCCGGCGGGCAGTTCGCCCACGATGGTGCCGACCAGCGCCGCGGCGATCGCGACCTTGAGGCTGGCGAACAGGTAGGGCAGCGACGACGGCAGCCGCAGCCGCCAGAAGACCTGGGCGTTGCTGGCGCTCCAGCTGCGCATCTGGTCCAGCTGCATCGCATCGGGGGTGCGCAGGCCCTTGACCATGCCGACCAGCACCGGAAAGAACGAAAGCCATGCGGCGATGATCGCCTTGGGCAAAAGGCCCGTGACACCCATGCTGGACAGGACCACGATGACCATCGGCGCGATGGCCAGGATCGGAACGGTCTGGCTGGCCACGGCCCAGGGCATGACCGACTGGTCCATGCTGCGGCTGTGGACGATGCCGACCGCCAGCAGGATGCCCGCGCCGGTGCCGATGGCAAAGCCTGCCAGCGTCGCGGACAGGGTCACCCAAGCATGCCAGACCAGGCTGCGGCGCGAGGTGATGGCCTGACCGGCCAGCCCCTCCCACAGGCCGACGGCCACCTGGTGGGGCGCGGGCAGCACGGGTCGTTCCTGCACCAGGGTGCGCGCGACAAGGTCGGGCAGGGTCAGCGTCACCTCGGCCCGGGCGGCCTGGTCACGCTCCCACTGGGCGTTCATGCGGATCGCGGCCAGGTACCATACGGCGACGATGGCCAGCAGCACCGTCATCACGGGCACAAGCCGTCCCCTAGTCATGGCTGTGTCCGTCGCGCAGCCCCTCGCGGACCTCATGGGCCAGGGCGATGAATTCGGGCGTGTCGCGGATGTCCAGCGGACGGTCCGGGGGCAGGGTGCTTTCGATCACGCGCGTGATGCGGCCCGGGCGCGGCGACATGACGACGATCTTGGTCGACAGATAGACCGCCTCGGGAATCGAATGCGTGACAAAGCTGATAGTCTTGCCGGTCTTGCGCCATAGCGCCAGCAGCGCCTCGTTCAGCCGGTCGCGCACGATCTCGTCCAATGCGCCGAAGGGTTCGTCCATCAGCAAGATGTCGGCGTCGAAGGCCAGCGCACGTGCGATGCTGGCGCGCTGCTGCATGCCGCCCGACAGCTGCCACGGAAACTTGCCGCCAAAGCCCGACAGTTCGACCAGGTCCATGACCCGTGCGATGCGTTCCGCGCGATCAGCCTTTGAAAACCCCATGATCTCCAGCGGCAGAGAGATGTTCCCCGCGATCGTCCGCCACGGATAAAGCCCCGGCGCCTGGAACACGTACCCATAGGCGCGCGCCCGTCGGGCCGCGTCCGGCTCCATCCCGTTGACGCGCAGGGTGCCGTCGGTGGGCGTCTCCAGCGCGGCGATGCTGCGCAGGAACGTGGTCTTGCCGCATCCCGACGGCCCGATAAAGCTGACGAATTCGCCGGGTGCGATGGACAGGTCCACGTCCTTGAGGGCGTGCACCGGCCCGTCGGCGGTCTGGAAGGTCAGGCTGACGCCGCTTGCCTCGATGACGGTCAAGTCACACCCCGCTTGCGGGAATGCCGCCGCGCTGGACCGGGCGCGGCGCGGTCAGGTCCTTCCAGGCGGACAGCGCGCGGTTCACCTGACCGCGCGGCTCGCGGGCCACGAATTCGCCGTGCCCCTCGCGGCTGTCGACCTTGCCCTCGGTCACCGCGACGACGCCGCGGGTCAGGGTGAACCGCGGCAGGCCCTTGACGGTCTGCCCCTCGAACACGTTGTAATCGATCGCGGATTGCTGGACACCGGCGGTGATCGTCTTGGTCGCCTCGGGGTCCCAGACCACCAGGTCCGCGTCGCTGCCGACCAGGACCGCTCCCTTTTTCGGGTACATCCCCAGGATCTTGGCGATGTTGGTCGAGGTGACGGCCACGAACTCGTTCGGCGTCAGCCGCCCCGTGCCGACCCCATGCGTCCACAGCATCGGCATCCGATCCTCAAGGCCCCCGGTGCCGTTCGGAATCTTGGTGAAATCGCCGATGCCGGTACGTTTCTGATCGGTTGTGAAGGCGCAATGGTCGGTCGCCACGACCGACAGGCTGCCCGACTGCAGACCGGCCCACAGGCTGTCCTGGTGCTGCTTATTGCGGAACGGCGGCGACATGACTCGGCGTGCGGCATGATCCCAATCCGCGTTGAAATACTCGGATTCGTCCAGTGTCAGGTGCTGGATCAGCGGCTCGCCCCAGACCCGCTTGCCTTGGGCGCGAGCCCGGCGGATCGCCTCATGGCTGTCCTCGCAGCTGACATGGACCACGTACAGCGGCACACCCGCCATGTCAGCCACCATGATCGCGCGGTTCGTGGCCTCGCCCTCGACCTGGGGCGGGCGGGAATAGGCATGGGCCTCGGGGCCGGTGTTCCCCTCAGCCAGCAGTCGTGCGGACAGTTCTGCCACGACATCGCCGTTCTCGGCATGGACCATCGCCACGCCGCCCAGATCGCCCACCCGACGGAACGACGCGAACAGCTCGTCGTCATTCACCATCAAGGCGCCCTTGTAGGCCATGAAGTGCTTGAAGCTGGTGATGCCGCGGTCCACGACCGCCTGCATCTCGTCGAACACCTGCTGGCCCCACCACGTGACCGCCATGTGATAGCTGTAATCGCAATGCGCGCGCCCGGACTTGTTGTCCCACATCTGCAACGCATCCAGCAGTCCCTGGCCCGGCGACGGCAGCGCGAAATCCACGACCATCGTCGTGCCGCCCGCCAGTGCCGCCCGCGTCCCGCTCTCGAAATCGTCGGCCGAATAGGTGCCCATGAAGGGCATCTCCAGATGCGTGTGCGGGTCGATCCCGCCCGGCATGACCAGGCAGCCGCCCGCGTCCAGGACGGTGTCACCGACCAGCCCCTGACCAATCGCGGCAATACGCCCCCCCTCGATCAGCACGTCGGCCTGATAGCTCAGATCCGCCGTAACGATGGTTCCGCCCCTGATGACCGTGCTCATGGCATCCCTCTTCTTCTTTGTCCAAATACCTTGGGGGTCCGGGGGTGAAACCCCCGGCCACGGTCCGCGTCAGCGGACGATCTCGGCGGCGTCCAGCACCGCGTGCAGCAGCACGTCGCATCCCGCACGCGCCCAGTCCGGCGTGATCGCCTCGGCCTCGTTGTGGCTCAGCCCGCCTTCGCAGGGGCACATGATCATCACTGTCGGCGCAACCTTGGCAATCCAGCAGGCGTCATGCCCCGCGCCCGACACGACATCCATGTGGCTATATCCCAGCTTCTCGGCCGCGCCGCGCACCTTGCCGACCAGGTCGGAATCAAAGGTCACCGGGTCGAAATGCCCGACCGGCTCGATCTCGATCCCCAGCCCCAGTTCCGCGGCGATCTCAGCGGCCTCCGCTTCCAACCTCGACCGCATCGATGTCAGCTTCTCCAGATCGGGCGACCGGAAATCGATGCAGAACACCGCCTTTCCCGGAATGACATTGCGGCTGTTCGGAAAAAGGTTGGCTTGGCCGACGGCGCCGACCGCATCCGGCTGGTGGCCCATCGCGATGCGATGCACCGCCTCTATGATCCGCGCCATGCCAAGGCCCGCATTCACGCGCATCGCCATGGGCGTGCTGCCCGTATGGGCGTCCTTGCCGGTCAGCGTCACCTGCAGCCACCACAGTCCCTGGCCATGGGTGACCACGCCGATCTGCTTGCCCGCTGCCTCAAGGATCGGGCCCTGTTCGATATGCAGTTCGAACATCGCGTGGATCTTGCGGTCGCCCGGCGCTTCGGTTCCGCGCCAGCCGATCCTGTCCAACTCGTCGCCGAAACGCTTGCCATCGGCATCCTGACGGCTGTTGGCGTAATCCTCGGTCAAGACGCCCGCAAAGACGCCCGACGCCAACATGGCGGGCGCGAAACGCGCGCCTTCCTCGTTGGTCCAGTTCGTCACCACGATGGGGCGGCGCGTGCGGATGCCCAGGTCCCGGATCGACCGGATCACCTCCAGCCCGGCAAGGACGCCCAGCACCCCGTCATAGCGCCCGCCGGTCGGCTGCGTGTCCAGGTGGCTGCCGATATAGACGGGGTCCAGATCGGGCTCGGCCCCCTCATGGCGCATGAACATGCTGCCCATCCGGTCGACGCCCATCGTCATGCCGGCTTCTTCGCACCAGCGCTGGAAAAGGCTACGTCCCTCGGCATCGGCATCGGTCAGGGTCTGGCGGTTGCAGCCGCCCGCGATGCCGGGGCCGATCTGGGCCATCTGGTCCAGACTGTCCCACAGCCGGTCGCCATCGACGGTCATGTTCGCAGCCGTCATCACGCCACTTGCGTCGCTCATTTGCAGTCCTTCCTGTCGGGCCGCCCCGTTCTGTCGCGGGGTCGGCTGGATGGGTTTGGCCGCTTACGCGGCGGTCTTCAGCACCTCGCCAAGCGTGCCGATCAGATGATCGATCTGCGCCTCGCTGATGATCAGGGGCGGCGACATGGCGATGATGTCGCCCGTCACGCGGATCAGGATGCCGGCCTCGAACGCGCGCACGAAGATGTCGAAGGCGCGCTTGCCCGGCTGACCCTCGATCGGCGCCAGCTCCACGGCGCCGATCAGGCCCATGTTGCGGATGTCGATCACGTTCGGATGGTCCCGCAGCCCGTGGATCGCCTCTTGCCAATAGGTTTCCAGCGACGCGGCGCGCGTCAGCAGACCTTCCTCGGCATAGGTGTCCAGGGTTGCGATGGCCGCCGCGCAGCTGATCGGGTTCCCGGAATAGGTATAGCCGTGGAACAGTTCGATGATGTGCTCGGGGCCCTGCATGAACGCGTCATAGATCTCCGCGGTGGCCAAGACCGCGCCCATCGGGATCACGCCGTTGGTCAGGCCCTTGGCGCAGGTGATCATGTCGGGGACAACGCCGAAATGCTGGGCCGCGAAGGGGCTGCCCAAGCGTCCGAAACCGGTGATCACCTCGTCGAAGATCAGCAGGATGCCGTGCTTTTTCGTGATCGCGCGCAGCTTTTCCAGATAGCCCTTGGGTGGCATCAGGACGCCGGTCGAACCGGCCATCGGCTCGACGATGACGGCGGCGATCGTCTCGGCTCCGTGCAGGGCCACGATGCGCTCCAGCTCGTCGGCCAGGTTGGCGCCGTGTTCCGGCTGCCCCTTGGTGAAGACGTTCTCGGGCAGATGGGTGTGGGGCATGTGGTCGACGCCCGCCAGCAGGGTGCCGAAATGGCGGCGGTTGTTCACGATGCCCCCGACCGAAATCCCACCGAAGCCCACGCCGTGATAGCCCCGCTCGCGCCCGATCAACCGCGTGCGGGCCGCGTCGCCCCGCGCCCGGTGATAGGCCAGCGCGATCTTCAGCGCGGTATCGACGGCCTCGCTGCCCGAATTCGTGTAGAAGACATGGTCCATCCCGTCGGGCGCGATGTCCACGATGCGGTTGGCCAGCTCGAACGCCAGCGGATGGCCCATCTGGAAGGCGGGGGCATAATCCAGCTCTCCGACCTGGGCCCGCACGGCCTCGGTGATCTTCGGGCGGCAGTGGCCGGCGTTGCAGCACCACAGGCCTGCCGTCCCGTCCAGGATCTGGCGACCGTCTGCGGCCGTGTAATGCATGTCCTTGGACGCAACCAACATCCGCGGCGCCGACTTGAACTGACGGTTCGCGGTATAGGGCATCCAGAAGGCGCGCAGGTCATTCGGGGCGGGCTTGCGGTCAAGCGGCATGGGCATCGTCCTCACGGATTATTGACCAAACGGTCAGGATCAGGCTAGCACGGGGCAGGGGGCAGTCAAGCGTCCTGACAAGCCGGGTGACAATTCCGACCGATCTGCCCAAAATCGGATCATGCCAGAGCCGGAGCTTCGATGACAGAGACCAGCATGCCCCAGATGACCCGGATTCAGCAGAAAAACAGGGAGCTGATCCTGAACGGGGCGTTGGAGGCGTTTTCGGCCAACGGACTGCGCGGCGCGACCATCGACCAGATCGCGCGGGCAGCGGGCCTGTCCAAGCCGAACGTCTTGTATTACTTCGGCTCCAAGGACGAAATCCACAAGGCGCTGCTGACGACCCTGCTGGAGATGTGGCTGGCGCCGATGCGCCAGATCGACCCCGACGGAGAGCCGCTGGCCGAGGTGCTGCGCTATGTGCAGGCCAAGCTGTCGATGTCGCAGGATTATCCCCGCGAAAGCCGCCTGTTCGCCCATGAGATCCTGCAGGGCGCGCCGCATCTGACCGAAATCCTGGGCGGCGATCTGCGACAGATCGTCGACCGAACGGTCGCGGTTCTGGAAGGCTGGATGGACCAAGGGCTGCTCGCGCGGGTCGAGCCGCGCCACCTGATCTTCTCGATCTGGTCGATGACCCAGCACTATGCCGATTTCGAGACGCAGGTCCGCGCCGTTCTGGGAGACGGTCGCGACCCCGTGGCCGAGGGTGCGGCATTCCTGGACGATCTGTACCGAAAGCTGCTGACGCCTTAGCTGGGCTTGTCCAGCATTTCGGCCGCCGTCAGGATCAGCGACAGGTTCTCATGCGCTGCGGCGATGAAATCCTCGCGCGCGCCCGACACCCAATCCTTGGTCGCGGCGTTCGTCGCGGCGATGATCGCGGCGGCCAAAATCTCGATCACGCGTTCGTCCGACCCGGGCATCCGCCGATGCAGCAGCGTACGCATCTGCGCACGGCGCGCCAGCATGGCGCTGTTGCGCAGCGCCTCCAGCTTGGGGTCCTTGTCGGACAGGGCCAGCATCGCGCCGATCAGCTCGCGTTCGTTCAGATATCGGGCCAGATGCGCCTCGATCAGCAGGCCCAGATCCTCGATCAGGCGACCCTTGCCCGCGATGAAGATCTCGGACGCCTCCGGCGGATAGTCGGGCGGCGGACCCATCAGGGCCGCCTCCTTGTAAGGGTAGTAGTTGAAGAAGGTCCGCGTGCTGATGCCCGCATGTCGGGCGATCGCCTCGGTCGTGACATTGGGAAGACCGTCGCGGACGGCCAGTTCGATGGCTGCGGCCTGGATTTTCTTGGCGGTTTTGAAACGGCGCGTCTCGAGAGGGCTCATGCAGGTCCGATCTTGTCTTGTTGTTCCGGCCAGCGTCGCAAGCCAGCGTTGCGGCGGCAAGCCCGAAAAATGCGGAAAACGCCGTCTGCGGATGGCAGAGGGCGTTTGCGCCTTGCGAAAAGGTCGTCTGAAATCAGCTGCCCCAGGTGCGGACGGGACCGCAATCCATGTGCACGAAGTTCGACCGGCTGTAGCGTCCCACGCCACCGGCGCGGCAAGCCACGGCAGCCTGGTACATCTGACCGACCGACCGCGACTTCAGCCGCAGGTCGGCCGCCTTGCCCGTCAGGTGCAGCGAGTTCTGCGCCACGCCGCTGGACTGCCGCCGCAGCATCGCGTTGGTGCGGGGCGAGCGGTATCCCGACAGCATCATGTAGGGTTCGTTGGTCTGCAGCAGGCGCGAGGATGCGGCCGCCACGTCGATCATCCGCGGGTCGATGCCGATCACCTCGCCCGTGCGCCAGTCGCGCATGAAGACGTTGATCTCGTTCAGGGCCTCACGGATGTATTTCCCGTCGACCCAATAGACCGTGTCGATGCTCTCGCCGGTCCGGCCGTTGTACATCTTGACCCGCCGCATGTCGCCCGCATTGCCGCGCAAAAATCCGAAGGCATTCGCCATCACCGGGGTCGCCGCAACACTGGTTGCCGCGAACACACCCAAGATGCCGCGACGGGAGATAATGTCCATTGTCATGTCAGATCGCCTGTCCTGCTTCGTTTTTTTAAGCCGGCGACACGTCGCGGCCTGTCGTGGTTTATCCCCGACCTGATTAACAATATGTCAAAAGCGCGTGCGCGACGAAACGGATTCTGCCGGGATGGCCGATCCTAACCCGAATTTCGGCAAGATTTCGCCTAAAACGGGTAATGTTGCACATCGGCGGCGGCGCTGTGACGTTTTGGCAACCACTGCTTTTCCACTGCACAAACAGATGCGTGGGGTGTGGCGCGCGCACGGCGGTCGTGGGACAATACGGGCAGAATTTCGGAGGTTCAGATGGCGGTTCGAATGGTCCGGGGCGTGCTGGCGCTGACACTGGCAGGGGTCGTCGGCTGGCTTCCCGTTGCGTCCGTCGCACGCGAACCTCTCGCTGCCGTGAGCGTGGCCGCGGCGCCACGGCTGGATTTCACGCCGCAACAGATGGCCTTGGCGCTGGCAGTGTCGGACGATGCCGATCTTGCCTCGTTCTATGGCAGCAACGGATTGCGCCCGATCTTCCTTGGCCCCGAGGGAGAGGCCCGGCGACTCGCTTTGCGGGACGCGATCGGGAACGCCACGCGCCACGGCATCCCCGTTGCCCGATACCAGCCCGACCGCCTGACGGCGACCGAAGGCCTTGCGGCCGAGATAGCCCAAGCCCATGCCCTGTCGCGCCTGCTGCGCGATCTGACCGGCGGCGTGCTGAACCCAATGCGCGTCGACCCCGAGATCAAGCGACAGCCCGTGCGGACCGCGGTTGTCCCGCTGCTGGCGCGGTTCGAGGCGGCGGCGGATCCTGCGGCGGTCCTTGCCGGGGCCGGACCGGACCATCCGGCCTATCTTGCGCTGCAACACGCGCTGTCCGGGCCGGCCGATCTGGTGGTGCCGCAGAGCCTACCAAGGATTGCGACCGGTGTCTGGCGGCCAGGCCAAAGGGCCGCGGCGATCGCCGACCTGCGCACGCGCCTGGCGGCCATCGGGTTTGCCGCCGATGCGCCGGATGCCACGCTGTATGACGATGCCCTTGCGCGGGCGGTCTCGGATTATCAGCGTGCGGCCGGCCTACCGGATGACGGCGTCGCGGGCCCGCGGACCATCGCGGCGCTGAACGGCGATGGCGGCACCGGACAGGACGCGCGGCAACGCGCGATCCTGGTGGCGATGGAGCGGATGCGCTGGATGGCGTCCGAGGATCTGGACAGCCGCCATGTCTGGGTGAACATCCCGGAATTCAGCACGACCATCGTGGAAGACGGGGCCGAGGTGTTCCGCACTCGCAGCGTCATGGGCAAGGACACGCCCGAGATGCGCACGCCCGAATTTTCCGAGATGATGGCCAATGTCGTGGTCAATCCCAGCTGGAACGTGCCGCGGTCCATCGCCGTTCGCGACTATCTGCCCCGCCTGCAGGCGAACCGCCATGCGCTGTCGCATCTGGACGTGGTGGATGGCGCGGGGCGGGTGCTGGCGCGGGACGGCATCGACTTTGGCCGCTATAGCGCCGCCAGCTTTCCGTTCAGGCTGCGCCAGAAGCCAAGCGACGACAATGCCCTTGGCGTGGTCAAGTTCATCTTTCCCAATCCCTGGAACATCTATCTGCACGACACGCCCTCCAAGCACCTGTTTGCGAACCGGGTGCGGGCGGAATCGAATGGCTGCATCCGCATCGGCGACCCGGTCGATCTGGCCCGTGCGCTGCTGTCGCGCCAGACCGATGATCCGGCTGCCATGTTTCAGCGCGCCCGCGACCGGGAACGCGAGACCTGGCTGAAGCTGACGCCGCCGGTTCCCGTGCATCTGGTCTATTTCACCGCCTGGCCCGGCCCGGATGGGCGCATCCGGCTGTTCGACGACATCTATGGTCGCGACGCCCGCATCTGGGAGGCGCTGCAGGCCCAGGGCTTTGGCGCGGCAGCGCCCGCCATGGTCGCGGACCTGAACCCGGGGTTGTGACCCGCCCCGGAACGCGGGCACTGGAAGCAGCCTTGCAAACAGGCTAAGTCCTTGCGCGAAAGGGGGGCCATGGTCCTGACGATGGGTGAGCTGGCGCGGGCTCTGGACGCGCAATGCTGGGGGCGACCAGTCGATCCGCGTGACGGGTGCGGCGGAACCCGCGGCGGTCGGTCCGGTCGACGCGGATGGCGGCACGCTGGCCATGGCCATGGCGCCCAAATACGCCGAGGCGTTTGAAGCCCGGCAGCATCGCCATCCTTGCCGAAGGGATGGACCCCGAGGCTTATGGCCTGAAGGCCGCCATCTTTGCCCCCCGCCCGCGGCTGGTCATGGCCGGTCTGACGCGGGCCTTCGACCGCGGCCCGGACATTGCGCCGGGCATTCATCCGACCGCGGTCATCGACCCCACGGCCACGATCGGCGACGGCGCGGCCATTGCGCCGTTTGTCGTCATCGGCGCGCATGTGCGGATCGGGCAGGGCGCCCGCATCGGGGCGCATGTCAGCATCGGTCGCGGCGCCCGCATCGGCGATCAGGCACTGATCCATCCGGGCGTGCGGATCGGCCATGACGTGACCGCGGGCGACCGTCTGATCGTGCAGCCGGGCGCGTCCATCGGCGGAGACGGGTTTTCCTTCGTCACCCCCGAGGAGTCGGGGATCGAGGAGATCCGCCGCACCCTGGGTGCCCGTGCCGCGGTCAACCAGCAGCACTGGACGCGCATCCATTCGCTTGGCGCGGTCGAGCTGGGTCATGACGTCGAGATCGGCGCGAACGCCACCATCGACCGCGGCACGATCCGGTCGACCCGCGTGGGCGACGGCACCAAGATCGACAACCTGGTGATGCTGGGCCACAACGTCGTCGTGGGCCGTGACTGCCTGCTGTGCAGCCAGGTGGGCGTAGCCGGATCGTCGGTGATCGGCGACAGGGTCGTGCTGGCCGGGCAGGTGGGCGTCAACGACAACATCCAGATCGGGGACGACGTCATCGCGGGCGGTGCCGCCAAGATCTTCACCCGCGTGCCGGCAGGCCGGGTGATCCTGGGCAACCCCGCGGTCAAGATGGAGACCCAGCTGGAGATCCAGAAGGCCATGCGGCGGCTGCCGCGTTTCGCACAACAGCTGTCCAAGCTTCAGGAAACCGTTACACGCCTGTTGGAAAAGGGCTGAACAGGAGGCGACATGACAGACGACATCACGCAGCGCATTCGGGCCATCATCGCGGAACAGGCGATGCTGGAACCCGACCAGATCACCGATGACGCGACCCCCGCCGAACTGGGCATCGACAGTCTGGGCCTGGTCGAATCGATCTTTGCCATCGAGGAAGAGTTCGACATCTCGATCCCGTTCAATGCGAACGAGCCCGAGAAGTCCGACTTCGACATCTCGAACATGGGCACGATCATCGCCGCGGTGCATCGGCTGGTCGCGGAAAAGGCGGAATGACCGCCCCCGTGGACGAGGCGCTGATCGACGCAGGCCGCGCGGCACCCGCGATCCGGCCTGCGGCCGAGACGACCGGCCGCGGCGGGCTGCGCCGCGTGGTGATCACCGGCGCCGGCACGATCAACGCGCTTGGCCACGATGTCGCCACCACCCTAGAGGCGTTCCGCGAGGGTCGCTGCGGGATCACGCAGCTGGATTTTCGCGATGTCGATCGCCTGTCGATCCAGATCGGTGGACAGGTCCACGACTGGACGCCCGAGACCTATTTCAACCGCCAGCAGATCCTGCTCTATGACAAGTTCACCCAGTTCACCCTGCTGGCTGCCAAGCAGGCGGTCGAGCAGTCGGGCCTGCACTTTCAGGGCGCGCTTGGCCTGCGGTCGGGGGTCATCCTGGGCACGGCCGGCGGTGGGCTGAATACCTGGGACGAGAACTATCGCGCCGTCTATGAGGAGGGGAAGAACCGCGTCCATCCCTTCGTGGTCCCCAAGCTGATGAACAATGCCGCGGCCAGCCATGTCAGCATGGAGTTCGGCCTGCGCGGCCCCGCCTTCACCGTCGCCACCGCCTGCGCCAGCAGCAATCATGCGATGGGCCTGGCGTTCCAGATGGTGCGGTCGGGCGCGGCCGACGTCATGCTGTCGGGCGGGTCCGATGCGATGCTGTGCTTTGGCGGCGTCAAGGCATGGGAGGGGCTGCGCGTGATGTCCAAGGACGCCTGCCGCCCCTTCAGCGCCAATCGCAACGGCATGGTCCAGGGCGAAGGCGCAGGCGTCTTCGTCTTCGAGGATTTCGAACACGCCCGGGCGCGTGGCGCCGAGATCCTGGCCGAGGTCGTGGGCTTTGCCATGTCGTCGGATGCGCAGGACATCGTCATGCCATCGGCCCAGGGCGCCGAGCGAGCGATCACCGGGGCGATGGTCGATGCCGGCCTGAACCGCGAGGATATCGGCTATATCAATGCCCACGGAACGGGTACTGCCGCAAATGACAAAACGGAATGTGCGGCGGTCGCCCATGCCTTTGGCCATCACGCGGACCGGTTGATGATGTCGTCGACCAAGTCGATGCACGGCCATCTGATCGGCGGCACCGGCGCGGTCGAACTGCTGGCCTGCATCATGGCGCTGCGCGACGGGGTGATCGCGCCCACGATCGGCTATCAGGAGGCCGACCCCGAATGCGCGCTGGACGTCGTTCCCAACGAGGCCCGTGAGGCGCGGGTCGATGCCGTCCTGTCCAATGCCTTCGCCTTTGGCGGACTGAACGCGGTCATCGCCCTGCGCCGCGTCTGATCGTCATGGGGGACACATGAAAAAGGCCGCGCCCAGGGGACGCGGCCTTTTCCGTTCATGCGATGGCAGGGGCGATCACTCGGCCGGTGCGTCCTCGGCGGGGGCATCCTCTGCCGGTTCTGCATCGGCGGCCGGGGCGGGCGCCGGTGCGGCGGCATAGGCGGCCAGTTCATCGAACGCGGCGGTGAAGCCGGTCAGCGACATGCTCAGCTGGACCGGCGAATCCGGGTCGCCGCCGAAGGGCAGCAGCTGCACGGCCGCGGTGCTGCCGGCCTTCATGCTTGCCAGTTCCTGGTTGGTGAAGCCAAGGCGCGCGACGCAGCCGACCGGCGCGCAGAAGCTGAACGGATAGCCGCGCATCTCGCCTGATCCGATCTGGAAGCCCAGGCCGTCGATCAGGTCCGTCTCCAGCGGCGCAACCAAGGTGGCGCCGGCAGCGACGTCGCCGTTCGACAGCGGAACCATGGTCAGTTCGGCAACCGGGTTGTCGTCGGCATCGGTCAGCAGCTTGTACATCTCGCACGGATCCTTGCCTTGATCGGCGCGGATGCAGCGGATGGTCCAATCGCCATGCTCGGACTTGGCGTAGTAGCTGCCAGGTCCGTTCGGATCGCGCGCGGGCTGACCCGCGGGCGCGTTCTCGGCCGCGGGGGCATCGGCGGGCACGGCTGGCGTCTGTGCATCGGCAGGTGCGGTGGCCGGCGCGTCTGCGGCGGGGGCATCTGCGGCGGGTGCGGCGGTCGCGGGCGCATCGGCGGCGGGGGCTTCCGCCGCGGGGGTTTCGGGCATGGCCGGCGCCGGGGTGTCCTGGGCGAATGCGGGCCCGGTGATCAGGGCGAGGGCGGCCAACAGCGCGTGCGAATGTCTGATGAACATCAATCTTTCTTTCTTTTGCTCAACGCATTGCGGCTGATCTAGCACGGCGCCGGGGCCTTGTCAGTCCCCTGCCAAGACACGCGTTGTCACCAACCCTTGAGGTCGGGACATTGCACGGGATTGCGCATTGAAAAAGTTGCGTGGGAACCGAACCGGCCTGACACGCGTCATGAATTGACGCGAAAGGCCGTGGCTTTCACCACGGCCCCCGACGCGTTGCGTTATTCTCCCTGCCGGACTGGCCGGTCATCATTGAGACGCACGCTAATCGCGTTGGCGTGATCCGTCAACGGTCTATGGATTTTCCCCCGATCACATAAAAAAAGCCGCGCCCGAGGGCGCGGCAGTCCAACAGGGAGGAAGGTCCGGGTCACGGCTGCGATCCGGACAACTTCACCTTGCCATGAAAGCGTTAAAATTGTCTTTTCAAGGCGTGCGTTGCGCAATTTGTTGGTGGGGGATGCGATGGGCCCGGTTCTGGACCTGGATGCGGGAACGATCTTCGTGGGCGGCGCCGGCGCCGGATACGCCACCCCCGAGACGATGCTGCTGAAGCTGGCAAACCGGCACGGGCTGGTCGCGGGTGCGACGGGGACGGGCAAGACCGTCACCCTGCAGACCTTGGCCGAAAGCCTGTCGGCTGCGGGCGTTCCGGTGTTCCTGGCGGATGTGAAGGGCGACCTAGCGGGGCTGGCCAAGGCAGGATCGGATCAAGGCAAGTTGCACGAGCCTTTCCTTGCGAGGGCCGGTCAGATCGGGATCGATCTGACATATGCATCCTATCCGGTGACATTCTGGGATGTCTGGGGACAGCAGGGCCATCCCGTCCGCACCACGCCGGCCGAGATGGGACCGCTGCTGCTGTCGCGCCTGCTGGACCTGACGGAGGCGCAGGAGGGAGTCATGGCGATCGCCTTCCGCGTCGCCGACGAGGAGGGGCTGCCGCTTCTGGACCTCAAAGACCTGCAGTCGATGCTTGTCTGGGTCGGACAGAACGCCGCCGACCTGTCGACGCGCTATGGCAATGTCAGCACCGCCAGCGTTGGCGCGATCCAGCGCGCGCTGCTGGTGCTGGAGACCGAAGGCGGAGCGAACCTGTTTGGCGAGCCGGCGCTGGCACTGACCGACATCATCCGTCAGGACGCGGACGGGCGCGGTGTCATCAGCATCCTGTCGGCAGAGCGCCTGATGAACGCACCTCGCCTGTACGCGACATTCCTGCTGTGGCTGTTGTCGGAGCTCTTCGAGCAGCTGCCCGAAGTGGGCGATCCGGACAAGCCCCGCGTCGCGTTCTTCTTTGACGAGGCGCATCTGCTGTTCGACGACGCGCCGAAGGCCCTGATCGAAAAGGTCGAGCGGGTGGCACGATTGATCCGGTCGAAAGGCGTCAGCATCTGGTTCGTCACCCAGAACCCCGCCGACATTCCCGAATCGGTGCTTGGCCAATTGGGCAACCGGGTTCAGCACGCGCTGCGTGCGTTCACTGCCAAGGATCAGAAAGCCTTGCGCGATGCGGCGCAGAACTATCGGACCAACCCCGATTTAGACATCGCCGAGACGATTCAGCAGGTGGGGACGGGCGAGGCCGTGACCTCGTTCCTGCAGCAGAAGGGTGTGCCGGGCATCGCGCAGCGGACGCTGATCCGACCGCCGTTCAGTCAGGTCGGCCCGATCACGGACCAGGAGCGCGCAGCGATCCGGGCCACGTCCCCGATGGGGCCGAAATACGACACTGCCCTGGATCGTGATTCCGCGCATGAGATGCTGGCACGAAAGACCCAGGCCGCAGCCCAGGCGGCCAGTGCGAAGAAGGATGACGACGGGTTGTTCGACATGCCCGCCGGTGCGGGACGGGGGCGACCATATCAGGCGCCGGCACGCGAGAAGGCTGCCCCACGCGGGCGGTCCGACAGCATCGTGCAGACCTTTGGCAAGAGCCTTGCCCGGCAGTTGGGGACCCGGACCGGGCAGGCGCTGGTCCGGGGCGTTCTGGGTTCCCTGATCAAGAAGCGCTGATGGTCACAGCGCGATGGCCGTGGCCGGCATCGGCGCGGCATCGATCGCGGCACGCATCTCTGCCAGGATGGCGATGACCAGCAGGACGTGGCGGCGCAGGTCGTATTCGGCGGCCTGGGTGACGCGCATGTCGTTCTGGATCTGCTCCTCGGCCCGCAGGCGGGACAGGACGGCGCCCGGCGCAGGGCAGCGGTCGCTGCGCAGCAGGCGGGGCAGGTCGCGATCGCGCTTCCAGGTCTTCTGACCTTCGCGGGCGGCCCGGATCAGCGTTCCGGGACGGCGCAGGCCCTGATTCGTCGGGCGGGGGCGAAAAACGATCACGTTCGAGACTGCGGTCATGGGGCTGATCCTTTGCGTTTGCCACGAGGTCACCTTCACACAACCTTGAGGTGTGTTGCCAAAAGCCCTGCCGCAGCGCGCGGTGGAGCAAGGTTTCTTTAGGAATTGTTAGGGAATGTTGCGGCTATGTGCAGAAACACCCTGTTAACCACAGGGAAAGATTTCAACCCAGGGTAGTCTACTGCCGGGCTGCCCGAGGACGACAAGGGACCTGACATGACCATATTGACCGGTGATTTCGCAATCCACACGGGCATCGCGGAGCACCGTGCGCAGGTGCAAGGGCAGACCTGCGCGCAAGACGACCTGAGCGAGGACGCGCGTCTTTACCTGCGCCATGTCGACCAGGGGGTGACGATCCGTGCCCTGGCGCGCGAGGCCGGTGTTCATGCCTCGACCATCCTCCGCCGCATCCGCCGGTTCGAGGCGCGCCGCGACGATCCGCTGGTGGATGCCGCGCTGGCACCGCGGGCCGAGGGGGCCAATGCGCCTGATGAGCGTCAGGCCCTGCGCGTGCTGCGCCGGTTGGCAGAGCCGGGTGCGTGCATGGCATCGGCCCCCGGCATGGACAAGGCGATCGTCACGCGCGACGACATCCGTACCGCCGTTCTGGAACGCGCCCTGGCAGAGATGATGGCGCTGAAGGGATGGGTCGTGCAGACACGGGGCGGGGGGCGCATCCAGCGCTATGTCATCGCGCCGGCAGGGCGCGAGGCCCTGCGCCAGATGCTGCGGTCGCCCCGCCAGCGCAGCGCCGTGCCGGGGCCATCGTCGTTTGCGGACGCCCACCCGGTCCACGAGGACGCCCAACCCGTCCACGGCATGGCCGAGGCCCAGGCGGCGTTTGACCACGGCGACCGTCACCGGGTGTGGGAGGATCGCGTGATAGACGACCCCGAGGATGGCCGCCGTCGCCAGACCCGGGTGAACATCGCGGAAAGCCCGCTTCTGGTGCTGGCGCGGCGGCGTGACCATGATGGGCAGGCATTCCTGACCCCGGGCATGGTCACCGCGGGCGAACGCCTGCGCGAGGATTTCGAGTTGGCCCAGATGGGTCCGCGCGTCACCCAGAACTGGGACGGCTTCATGACCTCGGGGATCGACGTGTCGCGTGGCGGCGGCGGTTATCGCGGCGGATCGGAATCCGCGCGCGACCGGGTGGCCGTCGCGCTGCGCGACCTGGGTCCGGGCATGGGCGACATCGTCCTTCGGGTGTGCTGCTTTCTGGAGGGGATCGAGATGACGGAACGGCGTCTTGGCTGGTCCGCACGGTCTGGAAAAATCGTCCTGCGTCTGGCCCTGATGCGGCTGGAGCGGCACTATGAGGAAACCTACGGCAAGGGATCGCGGCTGATCGGCTGAAGGTCATTGCCGCAGACGGGGACTGGTCGATAAGATGGTGGGCGTTGACCGCGCGTCGTTGATCAGGCCCCCTTATGAATATCACCCTGCGCCAGCTGCACTATTTCTTGTCCCTGGCGCAGCACACCCATTTCACACGCGCCGCCGAATCGATCAACGTCACGCAACCCGCGCTGTCCATGCAGATCCGCGCGCTGGAGGAGGAGATCGGCGCCCGCCTGGTCGAACGCACCCCGCAAGGTGTCGTCCTGACCCCGCAGGGCCGCGCGCTGCAGGACCACGCCCAACGGGTCATGGCCGCGATGACCGATCTGGAACAGGACCTGCGGCAGCCGGGGCAGGGCGGCCGGTTGATGCTGGGCATGATCCCCACCGTCGCGCCCTATCTGCTGCCCGAGGCGCTGCCCCTTTTGCGGGCGCGCGACATCGGGCGCGACCTGCATCTGCGCGAGGCGCAGACAGACCGCCTGTTGGACGAACTGCAGGCGGGGCGGCTGGATGCCATCGTTGTCGCCAGCCCGCCTGAGGGGCCTGGCCTGCAGGCCATACCGCTGTTCGCCGACCGCTTTCTGCTGGCCGGCAGCGCGGCGCGAATCGCCGATCTGCGCAGCCGACCGCTGTCCCCTGACGCGCTGGATCCCGGCCAACTTCTGTTGCTGGACGAGGGGCATTGCCTGGGGGACCAGGCCCTGGAGGTCTGCGGGCTGAACCGCCGCGCGGCGCGATTGGACCTGGGGGCTGCGTCGCTGTCGACCCTGTGCCGCCTTGCCGCGCAGGGCATGGGCCTGACCTTCCTGCCCGAGATCGCCCGCCGGCAGGAGCTGGCCGCGGCACCCGGTCTGACGGCCGTCAGATTTCCCGACCCCCAGCCCGCGCGGCAGGTCATGCTGATGCGCCGCGCATCGACTCCGGGGCAGGGCTGGTTCGACGATCTGGCCCGCCTGCTGACCGCGGCGGCGCGGCCGCTGCTGGATCTGGGCTGACCGCAAGGCAGCCATGTGGACGCAGGGGCAGGGGATGCGTTGCCAAATCGTTGCAAAGCCCCTATTTCTGCCCGAACCGCGACCGAAAGGACCATGACCTTGCGCGACCTCAGGATCCCGGATCAGCGCCACCCGGAAAAGGCGCACCGACCCGATCAGGCCCAGCCCAAGAAGCCGGACTGGATTCGCGTCAAGGCGCCCACCTCTGCGGGGTACAAGCAGACGCGCGACCTGCTGCGCGAGAACCGCCTGTCAACCGTCTGCGAGGAGGCGGGCTGTCCCAATGTCGGCGAATGCTGGAGCCAGGGCCACGCCACCATGATGATCATGGGCGAGATCTGCACCCGCGGCTGCACGTTCTGCAACGTCGCGACGGGCAAGCCGCAGGCGCTGGACACGTTCGAACCCGGCCGCGTCGCCCATGCCGTGCAGAAGCTGGGTCTGAACCACGTCGTGATCACCAGCGTCGATCGCGACGACTTGGACGATGGCGGGGCCGAGCATTTTGCCCAGACCATCCGGGCGATCCGACACCGCTCTCCGACCTCCACGATCGAGGTGCTGGTGCCCGACTTTCTGAAGTCAAAGCCTGGCGCCTTGGAGACCGTGGTCGAGGCGCGTCCCGATGTGTTCAACCACAACCTTGAAACGGTGCCGGGCCTGTACCCGGAGGTCCGTCCCGGCGCCCGCTATTTCCATTCGCTGCGCCTGCTGCAGCGGGTCAAGGAACTGGACCCGTCGATGTTCACCAAATCCGGCATCATGGTCGGATTGGGAGAGGATCGCCAAGGCGTGCTGCAGGTCATGGACGACATGCGCGCGGCTGACATCGACTTCATCACCATCGGCCAGTATCTGCAGCCCAGCCCCAAGCACCATCGTGTCGACCGCTTCGTCACGCCCGAGGAATTTTCGGGCTATGAGAAGGCCGCCTATGGCAAGGGTTTCCTGATGGTCTCGGCGACGCCGCTGACCCGGTCGTCGTATCATGCGGGCGATGACTTTGCGCAGCTTCGCGACGCACGACTGGTCAAGCTGGGTCGCGCCTGAGGCCGCGGGGCAGGGGGCGCACGCCGCCCCTTGCAAATCGCCGCGACTGGATTTACGCCAAGCCCAACGGTCCGCACGGACCGCCGCCGAAAGGGCGCCGGGACCAGTCCGGGGGCGTGGCGGAATGGTAGACGCGACGGATTCAAAATCCGTTTCAGCAATGAGTGCCGGTTCGAGTCCGGCCGCCCCTACCACGCCCTTTCGCGTTCAACACTGGCAAAGATTTTGCTGCAGTGCGGGAACAATCCAGACCCTGTGACGGTTTGTCCATCGACGGTGACAAGACGCCGATGAAAGGACATTACCATGGCACATAACCCCACTGCTGACGACATCAAACGCGACGCCCGTTCGGCTGCGAACGAAGCCCACGGCGACCTGAAGGATGGTGCCCGCAAGATCGCGGACGACGTTCGTGACACCGCACGCGAACTGTCCGACAACTCGGGTGCGGCACGCCTGAAAGAGCGTGGCGCAGCACTGGCCGATGATGCCGTCGAAACGGGCAAGTACTATGCCGAACGCGCCCGCGAGACCGGTCAGGATTATGCCGACCGCGCGCGTCTGGAAGCAGAGCGCCTGTACGAAGCAGGCCAGCAGAAGGCGACCGAAGTCGCGCATTACGCCGAAGAGCGTTATGACGAAGTGTCCGAGATGGTTCGCCGCAACCCGGCGCAGGCCTTGGGTATCGCGGCCGGTGTCGGCTTCCTGGTCGGTCTGCTGATCTCGCGTCGCTGAGGTCGGGCATATGTTCGATTTCGCCCGACGCGTTCAGGAAGCTGTCGGCGACACGGTCCGGCGCACGGCCATGAAGGCCGTCGCCGGAATGGTCGGACTGATGGCTGGCGGATTCTTGACGGCTGCCTTGTGGTCGTGGCTTGCCAACGATCTGGATTGGGGCTCGACCTTGGCGTCGTTGACCATCGGAGTAGGATTGATCCTGCTGATGATCATCCTTCTGGCCATGTCGGCTAAGCGCAAGCACACTATGCCGACAACCGATGATCTAAAACGTGAGGTTGAAGCTCGGGTTTCTTTGGCGACCGATGCGGCGGCGACGCGTGCGCGGGCGGAGGCCACGCGAATTGTCGAACTGGCCGAAGCGAAGGCACATTCGCTGATGGATCAGGCTGGCTCTCGCGCGACCAAACTTGCTTCGGATGCCGAGGAAAAGTTGTTTGGCAGCGTCCGCAATACCGCCCGCGCGGCCGGTCTGACGTCGTCCAACGTTACTGCTGCAAAGGAGTCGTTTCAAAACGGCGCGCATCAGTTACGCCAAGCGACCGACAGCAATGCTGGAACGATGACGAAGCTGGTTGGAGCGTTCGCTGTCGGTGTCACGTTGGCCGCAGCAATGCAGGAACGTCGACACGACAGGATGGATTACGACCCCGACGACATGATGTGAAAAAGGGCGCCTCGGCGCCCTTTTTTTGTTCCAGATCAGGCATTTGCCTCGCGGATCTTGTTGGCCGCGTCCTTGTCGAACGCGACGCCCTTTTTTTCCAACAGCTGATCAAGCTCTCCTGACAATGTCATCTCGGTGATGATGTCGCAGCCACCCACGAACTCACCCTTGACGTAAAGCTGGGGAATGGTGGGCCAGTCGGAGAAATCCTTGATCCCTTGGCGGATGTCAGCGTCCGACAATACGTTCACGCCCTCGTAAGGCACGCCCATATAGTTCAGAACGCCGGCAACTCTGCTCGAAAAACCGCATTGGGGCATCTCGGGCGTGCCTTTCATGAACAGGACCACATCGTTGCGGTCGATCATGTCTTGGATGCGCGTGTTCGCGTCGCTCATATCGGCAATCCTTGTAATGGGGCAGGGGGCGCGTCAGTCTGGCGCCTTGGTGGTCAGGGCAAGCGCATGCAACTCTCCGGCGGGGCCGTCCATCTTGCCCTGAAGGGCGGCATAGACGGCGCGCTGTTGCTGCACGCGGTTCAGCCCGCGAAAGCTTTCGTCGATAACTTCGGCGGCATAGTGGTTTCCATCACCGGCCAGATCAGTGATCGTGATCTTTGCCTGGGGAAAAGAGACCCGCAGAAGGGCCTCGATATCATGCGCTTCCATGGCCATGGGCGGATCCTTGTCTTTGTCACACATGATGTAGGGGATGCCGGCAAGGGCTGCAAGACCGGCACGAAAACGGCCGCGTTCCAGAGAAACGCGGCCGCCACGATTAATCTTATCAAGGTTTACTGCGTTGCGCTGACCGCACCCACGGTTCCGCCGACAACCGCGCCGGCCGGACCCGCCACGGCCGCACCGCCAAGACCGCCGGTCGCAGCGCGCTCGCCAACCGTCGTCCCGCATGCAGAAAGCGCCAGCATCGCGCCGCACAGACCCACAGCTACATATTTCATGATGAATGTCCTTTGATGTCAGGTTCTGTCAAACAGACGCAAACCAAGGGTCACAGGTTCCGGGATTGCCGTAGAAAGGCGGTCGAAAGCAGGGGGACGCGTTTTGGTGATAATCTGTATTATGTACCATAAAAGTCTTTCCGGTTAGCCTTTCAACCTTTTCACCACTTGTCCCTATGGCACGCATCTTTCAAGGTTCCGGAAAATGGATCGGAGGATCACATGGCCGTATCGCCACCCGTCTGCGATTTCGATGCGCCTTGGCACGACTTTGCGCTGCGCGATACGGACGGATGCGTCGTGACGCTTTCGCAGGTCGCCGGATCGCGCGGGACGCTGGTGATGTTCATCTGCAACCATTGCCCCTATGTCAGGTCGATCCTGGACCGCATCGTCCGCGATGCGCATGCGCTGATGGACCACGGCATCGGCGTCGTTGCCATATCTTCGAACGACGTCGCGGCCTATCCGGAGGATAGCCCGGCGCATATGAAGGACTTGGCGCAGCGAAACGGTTTTCGCTTTCCCTACCTGTATGATGCGGATCAGTCGATCGCACGGGCCTATGGCGCCGAATGCACGCCTGACTTTTTTGGCTATTCCGCCGACGGTCGGTTGCAGTATCGCGGTCGACTGGATGCCTCGACCCGCACGGCGGCGGCGACGGACGCCCGCCGCGACCTTTATCTGGCCATGGTGCAGATCGCGGAAACCGGGCAAGGTCCGCGCGATCAAGTTGCATCAATGGGATGCTCGATCAAATGGAAGGCCGCATGACCATGGACAGACCCTGCCCGATCATATTCGACCTGGACGGCACGCTGATCGACAGCGCGCCCGACATCCACGCCTGCGTGAACGCGGTCCTGCGACAGCATCAGATCGCACCGCTGCCCCTGGCGCGGGTGCGCAGCTTCATCGGTGGCGGGGTCGAGCTGCTGTGGACCCGGATCATCGCCGCCTGCGGTATCGAGCCGGTGCATCGGCCCGCGCTGATCGCGGCCTTCATGGCGCGCTATCATGATGCCACGGCCCTGACGCGCCTGTTTCCGGGCGTTATCGAGGCTGTAGGGCGGCTGGCCGATGCGGGTCATCCCTTGGGCATCTGCACCAACAAGCCGATGGGCCCGACGCGCCGCGTGCTGCAGCATTTCGCGCTGGATCGTCTGTTTTCCTGTCGTTGTCGGAGGGGACAGCCTGCCGCAGCGCAAGCCCGACCCCGCGCCCTTGCGCCTGGCCCTGCAAATGCTGGGCGTGGAGGGGAATGCACCCCGTGCGCTCTATGTCGGTGACAGTGAATTTGACGCGAATTGCGCGGCGGCGGTGCCAGTGCCGTTCCTGATCTATTCGGGCGGCTATCGCATGACGCCCATCGCCGATCTGCCGCATCACGCGGCCTTCGATCGCTTTGACGATCTGCCAGGTCTGGTGGATCAGGCGATGGCGCTCTAGGCAGCCGGCTTGACAACCGGCGGCGAAAGACGCCACTTCGGGGCGGACCCGTGCACGAAAGGCCCCATGATGGATCTGCGCCAAATCAGCCCCAACCTCGCCGTCTCTCCGCAGATCCTGCCCGAGGATGTCCCGGCCTTGGCCGACGCGGGTTTCAAGGTCCTGGTCAACAACCGCCCCGACGAGGAGGTCGAGGCCGAGATCGATCACGATGCGATGGCGCAGGCGGCAGAGGCTGCCGGAATGCGTTATCATTACCTGCCGTTCCACCCGGGCCAGATCACGCCGCAGCTGATCGCGGATTTCGGGACGGCGACCGTGGGACAGGGGCCGGTGATCGCATATTGCCGGTCCGGCAACCGCAGCACGGTCCTGTGGGCCCTGACGCAGGCCGGGCGCATGCCCGAGGATGAGATCCTGAAGACGGCCGACGCCGCCGGGTATGACCTCAGCGGCGTGCGACCGCTGATCGCATCGCTGGCCAGCCGCAAGGGCTAGACCGGGCAGGGCAGTCCCCCCTGCCCTGCCCCGTGTCGTCAGGCAGGCACGCCAAATGACCGCTTGACATTTGCGGTCCAACCAAGTCCGGAAAGATCGTCGGCGCGAATCGCCGGGCGCTTCATCACGCTCGGCTTTTCGCCCATCATGGCGACCGGATCGGCCGCGCGCTGGTCCTCGGACATGCCGCGCCATGTCAGGCTTGCGCGGTTGATGATCTTGTCACCGAACTGCGCGACAAGGGCCGCGTGTTCCTCCGCGGACAGCGGCTCCTTCTGGACATCGCGGAACTGTACCGTCCATCCGTTGTCCTGCAGGTCGGCCTGCGCCTTCTGGCAGGTCGAACAATGGGCAAGGCCGTACATCGTCAGCGTCTTGGACATGGATACCTCGTCAGATTAAGGGAACGAAGGGCACGCCGCAGGCAGTCAGGGTCAGGGTCGCCAGCAGGGCAAGGGTCAGGCGCATCGGTCGTGGTCCTTCATGGGTCAGGCCCGATGTATCGCCCCCCGCAGCAGGTGCCACAAGTCACAAATCGTCGCTGCCAGGGTCGTGGAACTGCGCGCGCACCCGGCGCATCGCCCACCAGACGCCCAGCACCGTCAGGGGCGTCAGCACGGCGACGACCAGCGTCTTGTCCAGCCCCGCGCGCCCTGCCAGCGGCGCCAGCGCATAGCTCAGCAGGCCCACCGCGTAATAGCTGATGGCGACGACCGACAGCCCCTCAACGGTGTGCTGCAGCCGCAGCTGCATGTCGGCGCGGCGGTCCATGCGGTGCATGATCTTCTGGTTCTGGGCGCTGCGTTCGACATCGACGCGCGTGCGCAGCAGCTCGGCCGCGCGGGCTGTGCGTTCCAGCATCGTGGCCAGCCGCCGTTCCGCCGATTTCGCCGTGCGCATGGCCGGCTGGTACCGTCTGCGCATGAATTCGGTCAGCATCTGGCGGTCCAGGAACCGCGTCTCCCGCAGGGCGGCAATCCGGTCATGCACGATCGCCTCATAGGCGCTGTTGGCGCCGAACCGGAAGGAATGCAGGACAGCCTGCGCCTCCAGCTGGGTCGAGACCGCCAGCAGGTCAGGCAGCAGCTGTTCGGCGGGCTGCGCGTCGTCGGTCATCGATTCCAGGATCGCGGTCAGGCGCGGCTCCAGCTCGTTCAGGCGGTTGACCAGACCGCGCGCGCGTCCAAGGCCCAGCATCGACATGGCGCGATAGGTCTCCAGCTCGACCAAGCGATGCACCAGGCGCCCGATGCGGCCGTCCGACGTGCCGGGCCGCACGAAGATCGCGAACCGCATCCAGCCATCCGCGTCGATGCGGAAATCACCCGCGACCATCGCGGTCTCGTCCAGCGCCCAGATCGCGGCCAGGCTGTCGCGCGCGAACCAGCCGTCGATGCGGGCCAGCGCCTCGGCCGGGTCATCGGGCAGCAGGTCGACCTGGATCATCACCGCCGCGACGCGCTTGCCAGGCGCGGCGTGCTGCCAGGCGTCGGGAAAGATCGCCGCCGCCGATGGATCGAACGGACGGATCGGAAGACCCGGCGTCATCGCCATATAGGTCACAAACTCGGTGTGGCTCTCCCATTTCAGTTCGTGACGGCCAAGCTGGCCCTGATAGTGGCTGTCATCGGGATCGGGGCGTGGACCGCCATGGCGGCTGACCAGCTCGCCCAGATGCGCGAGATCCTGTGCCCGGTCGCGGTTGGCGGCGTCGCGCGGTTCCTTGAACGCCACGAAGACCGCGGTCGCCGGCGCGGTGATCCGCGGCGAGGGCCGGGCATGCAGTTCGTTGACCAGCGCATAACGCAGGGGATGTTCTGTGGCCGGGTTCATCTGCCGCTCCTGAAGACGGGGCAACGGCCCCTGCCCCATTTCAAGACCACCGCGACAGGCGGCACAAGTGGGAACGCCCGCCGGCTGTGAACCGGCGGGCGTCCGTGGCACGATTGCGCCGGATCAGTCGATCATGGGCAGCAGCTTGTTGATGCTGTCCTTGGCGTCGCCATAGAACATCCGGGTGTTCTCCTTGAAGAACAGCGGGTTCTCGATGCCGCTATAGCCGGTGCCCTGCCCGCGCTTGGACACGAAGACCTGCTTGGCGCGCCACACCTCCAGCACGGGCATGCCGGCGATGGGGCTGTTCGGATCGTCTTGGGCCGCGGGGTTCACGATGTCATTGGACCCGATGATGATGACGACGTCGGTCGAGGGGAAATCCTCGTTGATCTCGTCCATCTCCAGCACGATGTCATAGGGGACCTTGGCCTCGGCCAGCAGCACGTTCATGTGGCCCGGCAGACGCCCCGCGACGGGGTGGATGGCGAAGCGCACCGTCTTGCCCGCCGCGCGCAGCTTGCGCGTCAGTTCGCTGACCGCGCCCTGCGCCTGCGCCACGGCCATGCCATAGCCCGGCACGATCACGACGCTGTCCGCCTCGTTCAGCGCGGATGCCACGCCGTCCGCATCGATGGCGATCTGTTCGCCCTCGATCTCGGCTGCGGGGCCGGTCTCTCCGCCGAAACCGCCCAGGATCACGCTGACGAAGTTCCGGTTCATCGCCTTGCACATGATGTATGACAGGATCGCACCCGACGATCCGACCAGCGCGCCCGTCACGATCAGCAGATCGTTCGACAGGGTAAAGCCGATCATCGCCGCCGCCCAACCGGAATAGCTGTTCAGCATCGACACCACGACCGGCATGTCCGCGCCGCCGATGCCCATGATCAGGTGATAGCCGATGAAGAACGCCAGCAGCGTCACCAGGATCAGCCAGAACACCGCCGGACCGACGCCGGTGAAATACAGCACCCCGATCAGCAGCGACAGCGCCAGCGCGCCCGCGTTCAGCATGTGGCCGCCCGGCAGCTTCTTGGGCTTGCCGTCGACACGGCCCGCCAGCTTGCCGAAGGCCACGACCGACCCGGTGAAGGTCACCGCGCCGATAAAGATGCCCAGGAAGACCTCGATCTTCAGCATGGCGATCTCGGGGGCGGTCTTGTGGGCCAGCAGGGCCGCAAAACCGGTCAGTTCGGCCTCGAACCCTTCGGCACGCAGGCGCAGGACGCGCGACAGCTCGATCTGGGCGTTGAAGCCGACAAAGACCGCGGCCAGACCGACCAGCGAATGCATCGCCGCGACCAACTGGGGCATCTCGGTCATCTGCACGCGCTTGGCGACCAGCCAGCCGCCCGTCCCGCCGATGGCGATCATGATCAGCGACAGCAGCCAGTTGCCCGCGCCCGGCCCGAACAGCGTCGCAACGACCGCAAGGCCCATGCCGACGATGCCGTACCAGATCGCGCGCTTGGCGCTTTCCTGTCCCGACAGCCCGCCAAGCGACAGGATGAACAGGACCGAGGCGACCACATAGGCCGCAGTGGTGAATCCGTATTCCATTGTCCCGACCCCTTACGACTTCTGGAACATGGCAAGCATGCGCCGGGTGACCATGAAGCCACCAAAGATGTTGACCGATGCCATCAGCACGGCCAGCGCGCCCAGGATCACGACCCAGGCCGATCCCGACCCGATCTGCATCAGCGCGCCCAGGATGATGATCGAACTGATCGCGTTCGTGATGGCCATCAGCGGCGTGTGCAGCGAATGCGCCACGTTCCAGATCACCCGGAAGCCCACGAAACAGGCCAGCACGAAGACGATGAAATGCGACATGAAGCTGGCGGGCGCGATCAGCCCGATCAGCAGCACGACCAGGCCACCGCCCAGCAGAAGCTTGATCTGGCTGGCGGTCTCGGCCTTGAAGGCCGCGGCGTCGGCGGCGCGGCGTTCGTCGGGGGTCAGCTCCTTCTTCTTCTCCTTGGGCTTCTGCGCCGCGATGGCGGCGACCTTGGGCGGCGGGGGCGGCCAGGTCACGTCATGATCATGCACGACCGTCGCGCCGCGGATGACGTCGTCCTCCATGTTGTGGACGATGACGCCATCCTTCTTGGGCGTCAGGTCGGCCACGAAATGGCGGATGTTGTTGCCGTACAGCTCGGAGGCCTGCGCGCCCATGCGCGACGGAAAGTCGGTATAGCCGACGATGACCACGCCGTTGTCGGTGACGATGCGTTCATCCGGCACGGTCAGTTCGCAGTTGCCGCCCTTTTCAGCCGCCAGATCGATGATGACGCTGCCCTGCTTCATCATGGCCACCATGTCGGCGGTCCACAGCTTGGGCGCGTCGCGGCCGGGGATCAGCGCCGTGGTGATGACGATGTCCATCTGGGGTGCCAGCTCGCGGAACCGGGCCAGCTGCTTCTCGCGGAACTCGGGGCTCGACGGCGCGGCATAGCCGCCCGTGGCGGCGCCGTCCTGCGCGGGCGCGTCGAAGTCCAGATAGACGAACTCGGCACCCATCGATTCGATCTGTTCGGCCACTTCGGGGCGCACGTCAAAGGCATGGACCTGCGCGCCAAGGCTGACCGAGGTGCCGATGGCCGCAAGACCCGCGACCCCTGCCCCCACGACCAGCACCTTGGCCGGCGGGACCTTGCCTGCCGCCGTCACCTGTCCGGTGAAGAAGCGGCCAAAATTGTTCGCCGCCTCGATTACGGCGCGATAGCCCGCGATGTTGGCCATCGACGACAGCGCGTCCATCTTCTGCGCGCGGCTGATGCGCGGCACCATGTCCATGGCGATCGCGGTGATGCCTTGGTCCTTGGCCTGCGCCAGCAGTTCGGCGTTCTGCGCCGGATAGAAGAACGAGATCAGCGTCTGCCCCGGCTTCATCTGGCCGATCTCTGCCGTGGTCGGCTGGCGCACCTTGGCCACCACGTCCACCGCATCGATCAGCTCCGCCGCGGTCTGGCAGACCGTCACGCCGGCACCGCGATAGTCGTCGTCAGCGAAACCCGCGCGCGCGCCCGCGCCGCTTTCCACGAACACGTCATGCCCCAGCTTGCCCAGATGCGCGGCGGTGGATGGCGTGATCGCCACCCGCGCCTCGCCCTCGAAACTTTCCCTCGTTGCGCCAATCTTCATGGCTCTGATGCCCCCCGGTCTGGTGATCTTTCGTCGCAAACGTCATAGCATCGCGAAATATTGTTTCACAAGGCTGCGCTGTCGCGACCGGCTCGGAAAGACAACTGTGGCGGCTTGGGAACAACCGGTTCAGCGCATGTGAAAACGGCCCGGATGCGGATGCATCCGGGCCGTTCCGTGACCTGACCGGTCGGATCAGTTGGCCGGGGCCGGGGTCGTGGTGGTCGCCGGCGCGGTGGTCGCAGGCGCAGGGGTGGTCGCGGGCTCTTCGACGCTGACGGCGTCGTCAACAGCGTCAGCCGCGCTGTCGGCTGCATCTGCTGCGGCATCCGCTGCGTTCGATGCGGCCTCGCCTGCACCGTCAACGGCGTTGTCGATCGCGGTGCCGGCTGCGTCGGCTGCATTGCCTGCGGCTTCGACCGCGCTGTCGGCAGCGGCGCCGGCGGCATTGGCGGCGTCGTCGGCTGCATCGGCGGCACCGGCGGCGGCGTCATCGGCGGCCTCTGACGCGCTCTCGGCTGCGGCCTCTGCTTCGGCTGCCGCGTTGTCGGCAGCGGCTTCGGCCTCGGACGCCGCGGCATCGACTTCGGGTTCTTCGACGACGGCGGGGGCCGTGGTCGTCTCGGGGGCGGCCTCGGTGGTTGTCACCGTGGTGGTGTCACCTTCGACGACGGTCGTGTCATCAGCCATGAAACGCTGCAGCACGAAATAGGCCAGCGCCAACGCCAGCAGGACACCGATGATCAGCGGCAGCGCGGACGACTTGCGCTCCACGGGCTCGACATAGGTTTCCTTGGGGGTGGTGCCGGGTTTCACGCGGTTCGGATCGTTGGGATCATAGCTCATGCAGGTCTCCGATTCAGACTGTATTTTGACCGGGTTAGGTCGCGAAGCTGTGGCGTGTGACCGTTCGGCTGTCAACCGCCAACGCCCGACGCCACGCCTTGCGAGCCGGCGTTCAGGCGATTAACACCGACTAAAGGCCGGGGTTCCGCTTGCGGCCGCATTTTTACGAAAGGCCGCTGACCATGTCCGTCGAGAAACCGCAGCCTGTCCAGCACCTTGCCGATTACCGTCCCTGGCCGTTCACCCTGTCACAGACCCGGCTGGACGTGACCCTGGCCCCCCGCGACACGGTCGTTCTGACCGAACTGGACCTGGAGCCGTCGGACCAGCCGGTCGATCTGGTGCTGGATGGCGGCGCGGGGCTGCGGTTGCAGTCGCTGCGCATCGACGGGCTGACCGTGGACCCGGCCCACGTCCTTCGCGACGACGAGACGCTGACCATCCGCGCCTCCGCCCTGCCCCGCGTGCCCTTCACGCTGGCGACCGACGTGCGCATTGATCCGCAGGACAATACCGCCTTCGAGGGGCTGTATCTGTCGGGCGGCATCTTCTGCACCCAGTGCGAGGCCGAGGGGTTTCGCCACATCACCTTCTATCCCGACCGCCCGGACGTGATGACCACGTTCCGCGTCACGCTGCGCAGCGACCTGCCGGTGCTGCTGTCGAACGGCAACCCCGTGCGCGCCCAGGACGGCGTCGCGGAATGGGACGATCCCTGGCCCAAGCCTGCCTATCTGTTCGCGCTGGTGGCGGGCGATCTGGTGGCGGTCAGCGACAGCTTTACCACCCGGTCGGGGCGCGCGGTCGATCTTAACGTCTGGGTCCGTCCCGGCGATCAGGACCGTGCGGGCTTTGCGATGGAGAGCCTGATCAAGTCGATGCGCTGGGACGAGGACGTCTATGGCCGCGAATATGACCTGGACGTGTTCAACATCGTCGCGGTCGACGATTTCAACATGGGCGCCATGGAAAACAAGGGGTTGAACATCTTCAACTCGAAACTGGTGCTGGCCTCTCCGGATACCGCGACCGATGGCGACTATGAGCGGATCGAGGCGGTGATCGCGCATGAGTATTTCCACAACTGGACCGGCAACCGCATCACCTGCCGCGACTGGTTCCAGCTGTGTCTCAAGGAAGGGCTGACGGTCTTTCGCGACCAGCAGTTCACCAGCGACCTGCGCTCGGCCGCGGTCAAGCGGATCGAGGATGTGCAGACCTTGCGCGCGCGGCAGTTCCGCGAGGATCAGGGTCCGCTGGCCCATCCCCCGCGTCCCGACCGGTACGAGGAGATCAACAACTTTTATACCGCGACGGTCTATGAGAAAGGCGCAGAGGTCATCGGCATGCTGAAGCGGCTGGTCGGTGACGACGGCTATGCCCGCGCGCTGGACCTGTATTTCGACCGCCACGACGGCGATGCCGCCACCATCGAGGATTGGCTGAAGGTCTTCGAGGATGCCACCGGCCGTGACCTTGCCCAGTTCAAGCGCTGGTACACCGACGCCGGGACCCCTGTTCTGACCCTGCAGGAAACCTGGCAGGACGGCACGCTGACGCTGGACTTCACGCAGCAGACGCCGCCCACTCCCGGTCAACCCGACAAGCTGGCCCGCGTCATTCCGATCGCGGTCGGCCTGATCGGCCCGAACGGCGACGAGGTCGCGCCGACCCGCGTCCTGGAGATGACCGAGGATCGGCAAAGCTTCAGCTTCGAGGGTCTGGGTGCACGGCCCGTCGCGTCGGTCCTGCGCGGGTTCTCGGCCCCCGTGATGCTGCAGCGGCAGATGGACGATGCGACGCGGGCCTTCCTGCTGGCCCATGACACCGACCCCTTTGCCCGGTGGGAGGCGGGGCGCGAACTGGCGCTGTCCGCCTTGACCCAGCTGGCGCGCGGAGCGGATGCGGGCGACGACTACATCACCGCGATCGGCGCGCTGGCCGGCGATGCCGAGGCCGATCCGGCATTCCGTGCGTTGTGCCTGAACCTGCCCGGCGAGGAGGAGATCGCGACCCGTCTGGCCGCTACCGGCACCACGCCCGACCCCGATGCGATCCACCAGGCGCGTGCGGGGCTGGCCCGCCGCATTGCCATGGCGCATCAGGATCTGCTGGCAGAACTGTACGACACGATGACCGTGCCGGGCGCCTATTCCCCCGATGCGGACGCGGCTGCGCGCCGGTCGCTGCGCATCGCGGCGCTGGGGTTGTTGGGGCGGATCGACGGCGGCGACCGGGCCGAGGTGCTGTTCGGCATCGCGGGCAACATGACCGAACGCATGGCCGCACTTGCCGTGCTGCTGCGCCTTGGCCGCGGCGACAGTGCGTTGCGGATGCTGCACGACGAGTTCGCCGACAACCGGCTGGTCATGGACAAATGGTTCGGCATCCAGGTCATGGCCGCGCCCCCGTCTGACGCCGTCGCCATCGCGGAACGGCTGGCCGCGCGCCCCGATTTCGACTGGAAGAACCCCAACCGCTTTCGCGCGCTGCTGGGCGGTCTGGCGGCGAACCATGCGGGCTTTCACGCGGCCGACGGGTCGGGCTATGCATTCACGGCGGATTGGCTGATGTGCATGGATGCGGTCAACCCCCAGATCGCCGCGCGCATGTCCACCGCGTTCGAGACATGGCCCCGCTATGACGCCGCGCGCCGCGATCACGCGCGCAATGCATTGGAACGGATCGCATCTCTCGCGGGTTTGAGCCGCAATACACGCGAGATGGTCTCGCGCATGATCGCTGCGGGACGCTGAGGGGGACGCGATGGGCAAGCATGAGGAGGCCCGCGCCGAGATGCAGGCGCGCCTGGACCCGCTTGATCGCGGAGCGGGCGCCCTGGCTGTTTTCGGGCCGTCCCCGCGATCGCGTGGCGCGGTGGGCGATGATGCATCTTCTGCGCTATCCCCGCACCGTCGATCTGGGCGCCGAGTTTCGCGACCTGCCCCCGGCCGAGATATTCCGTCGGATGAGCGACCTGATCGTCCGCGATCTGCAGGTCGATGGGTTGGAGCATATCCCCGCCACCGGCCCTGCCCTGATCGTGGCCAACCATCCCACCGGCATCGCGGACGGGATCTTCCTGAATGCGGTGATCTCGCAGCTGCGCGACGACGTGTTCATCTATGCCAACCACGACATGATCCGCGTCTTGCCGCAGATGATCGACATGATCGCCCCGGTCGAATGGCGGGTCGAAAAGCGCAGCCATGCCAAGACCCGCGCGACGATGGACTATACTCGCGACGCGATTGCGGCGGGCCGGATCGGCCTGATATTTCCGTCGGGTCGCCTTGCCAAGCGCACCGGCCTGACCCTGAACGAGCGTCCCTGGATGGCGAGCGCCGCAATGATCGCCCGCAAGTTCGACCTGCCGGTGATCCCGCTGCGCATCCGGGCGCGAAATTCGGCGCTGTTCTATCTGTTCGACAAGATCCATCCGACGCTGCGCGACGTGACGCTGTTCAACGAGGTGTTGAATAAGACCGGCCAACCCTATCGCGTGACCATCGGCGCACCGATCATGCCAGCGGACCTGCCGCGCAGCAGCGACGAGGCGATCCTGGCGTTGCGGCAGGCCGTCCTGTCGCTGCCCACGCCGGGCAGCACCGCGATCCGCCTGACCCGCAGCCGCGGCGTCGCCCGCCTGACAGGAGCCCGGCGCCCCGTAGGCGGCTGATTGCGTCCCGCGACGGCCGGGGGGCCAGCCCCCCGGACCCCCCGCCCGGTGCCTCTGCCCGACGGGACGTCAGACGTCCGTCACGTCACCATGTCATCGCGATGGATCAATGCCGCCCGACCGGGATAGCCCAGGATCGTCTCGATCTGTGCCGAGTGATGACCGGCGATGGCCCGCGCTTCGGTTGCGGTATAGCGGATCAGCCCGGTCGCCAGACGCTGGCCGGCGTGGTCGGTGATCGCCACCGGATCGCCGCGCCCGAAATCGCCCTGCACCTGCGTCACGCCCGCAGGCAGCAGCGATTTGCCACGGCCAAGCGCCAGGCGCGCACCATCGTCCACGATGACCGTGCCCTTGGGCTTCATCGCGGCGATCCAGCGCTTTCGGGCAAGCTGCGGATCCGCCTCGGGCAGGAACCACGTAGTCCGGGCGCCCTGTGCAACGGCCGACAGCGGGCGGAGGACCGACCCCTCGGCAATCGCCATCGCACACCCGCCCGCCACCGCGGTGCGCGCAGCCATCAGCTTGGTCTTCATGCCGCCCTTGGACAGGCCCGACACGGGGTCGCCGCCCATCGCCTCGATCTCGGGGGTGATCGTCTCGATCACCGGCAGATGGCGGGCCGTCGGATCGGTCTTGGGGTTTGCCGTATAGAGCCCGTCGACATCCGACAGCAGAAGCAGTTGGTCCGCGCCGCAGGTCACGGCGATCTGCGCGGCCAGGCGATCGTTGTCGCCAAAGCGGATCTCGTCGGTGGCGACGGTGTCGTTCTCGTTCACGATGGGCACGACGCCCAGGCCCAGCAGGGTCTGCATCGTCGCGCGGCTGTTCAGATAGCGGCGACGGTCGGCACTGTCTTCCAGCGTCAGCAGAACCTGTGCAGTGATGACGCCGTGGGGTGCCAGAGCCTCCTCATAGGCGCGGGCCAGGCGGATCTGGCCCACGGCCGCCGCGGCCTGAGCCTGTTCCAGCGGCAGCGCGCCGGAAGGCAGGCCCAGCACCCGCCGCCCTAGCGCGATCGACCCTGAACTGACCAGCACGACGTCGCAGCCTTGCGCCCGCCATGCCGCCACATCGTCGCACAGCCCGCGCAGCCAGTCGCCGCGTAGGCCCTCGGGGCCGACCAGCAGCGCCGAGCCGATCTTGACGACCAGCCTGCGGGCCCCGCCAAGCTGCGGCATGCTCACGGCTGCCATGTCCCCTCGGGCGTTTCGGGGGCGGCGGGGGCGCGCGAGGGCTCGATCTGGGTCCACAGCGCGCGCAGCACGTCGGTCACGCCGGTCCGGGCCACGCCCGACATCAGCATGACCGGATGGCCCAGCTCCGCCTCCAGCGCGGCGCGGCGCTCGGCGATCTCCTCCTCCTCCAGCGCATCGATCTTGTTCAGCGCGGTCACGCGGGGCTTCTGCATCAGAACCGGCGAATAGGCCTCCAGCTCGGTCAGGATGGTGCGCGCATCCTCGGCCACGGTCTCGGATGTGCCGTCCACCAGATGCAGCAGCACGTTCGACCGTTCGACATGGCCCAGGAACTGATCGCCCAGGCCCCGGCCCTCGCTCGCGCCCTCGATCAGACCCGGAATGTCGGCCATCACGAATTCGCGCCCGTCCACGCCGACGACGCCAAGGTTGGGGTGCAGCGTGGTGAAGGGGTAGTCGGCGATCTTGGGACGCGCGTTCGACACGGCGGCCAGGAAGGTTGACTTGCCGGCATTGGGCAGGCCCACAAGGCCCGCATCCGCGATCAGCTTCAGCCGCAGCCAGATGGTCCGCTCGACCCCCTCCAGCCCAGGATTGGCAGTGCGCGGGCTGCGGTTGGTCGAGGACTTGAAATGCAGGTTCCCCCAGCCCCCGTTGCCGCCCTTGGCCAACAGCACGCGCTGTCCGACCTCGGTCATGTCCGCGATCACGGTCTCCTCGTCCTCGTCCAGGATCTCGGTGCCGACGGGCACCCGCAGCACGACGTCGTCGGCGGACTTGCCGGTCATCTGGCTGCCCATGCCGTGCTGGCCGGACTTGGCAAAGAAATGCTGCTGATAGCGGAAGTCGATCAGGGTGTTCAGCCCATCGACCGCCTCAGCCCAGACATCGCCGCCGCGGCCGCCGTCACCACCATCGGGACCGCCGTATTCGATGAACTTCTCGCGGCGGAACGACACGCAGCCCGCGCCACCCCCGCCCGAGCGGATATAGACTTTGGCGAGGTCGAGAAATTTCATGGGACAGCTCCTTTTGCCGGATGCCGATACGCCCTTGACGCCTGTGGCGCAAGGGTTCCGGGCTGGCAATGCCGGGATGCGCGCCTATGTAATGGTCAAAGGAGACCGCGATGATCCGTTTCGACAACAGCTATGCCCGGATGCCGCAAGGGTTCTTTGCCCGCGTGGACCCCACCCCCGTGACCGCCCCCAGCCTGCTTGCGCTGAACGGACCGTTGGCGGATCGGCTGGGGCTGGACCGCGACGCGCTGACGGTCGAGATGCTGTCGGGCAATGCCGTCCCGCAGGGTGCGGCGCCGCTGGCCCAGGCCTATGCCGGGCACCAGTTCGGCGGCTTCGTGCCGCAGCTGGGCGACGGGCGCGCCGTCCTTCTGGGAGAGATCGTGGCCCCCGACGGGGCGCGGTTTGACATCCAGCTGAAGGGATCGGGACCGACGCCCTTCTCTCGTCGCGGCGACGGGCGGGCCTGGATGGGGCCGGTGCTGCGCGAATACCTGGTCAGCGAATTCATGGCGGCGATGGACGTGCCGACGACCCGCGCGCTGGCCGCCGTCGCCACCGGCGATCAAGTGTGGCGCGAACAGGGCGGCCTGCCCGGCGCCGTCCTGACCCGCGTCGCCGCCAGCCACATCCGCGTCGGCACGTTCCAGTACTTTGCCGTGCGCGACCGCAAGGATGCACTGGCGGCCCTGACCGACCCACGTGATCGCGCGCCACTATCCCGACGCGGACGGCCCCCTGGCCCTGCTGGACCGGGTGGTTGCCGCGCAGGCCGAAACGATCGCGCAATGGATGGCGCTGGGCTTCATCCACGGGGTGATGAACACCGACAACATGGCGATCTCGGGCGAGACGATCGATTACGGGCCCTGTGCCTTCATGGACGTCTATCACCCCGACACGGTCTTTTCCTCGATCGACCGCCAAGGGCGCTATGCCTGGGCGAATCAGCCCCAGATCGCGGTCTGGAACCTGGCCCAGTTCGCGACCTGCCTGATCCCCCTGATGGGAGAGGAGGAGGCCGCGGTCGAGGCCGCCACCACCGCCGTCCATCGCTTTGCACCGCTGTATCAGGCCGCGTGGCTGCGCCGGTTCGGCGACAAGCTGGGCATCGACGGCGCCGCGAACCAGTCGCTGATCGAGAGCCTGCTGCAGATGATGGCCGAACAGCGGGCGGATTTCACCCGTGTCTTCGCGGGGCCTGTCGGACGGGACCGCGCGCGACGAATTCGCAGATCTCGCGCCCTTCGACACCTGGGCCCCGCGACTGGCAGGCGCTGTCGCCCGACACGACCGCGATGGTCCGGGCCAACCCGCGGCGCATTCCGCGCAACCACCGGGTCGAACAGGCGATCGCATCCGCCGTGGCGGGCGACATGGCGCCTTTCGAACGACTGTTCGACGCGATCACCCATCCGCGCGACCTGCGCACCGATTGGGCAGATCTGGCGCAGGCACCGACGCCTGCGCAGGCGGTTCGCCAGACGTTCTGCGGCACCTGACGGGGTTGTGCGCGCCTGCCCCTTGTGCGTGACGCAGACCCCGCCAAGATCACCCGCAACGCCAGTTCGGACGGATTGATGCTGAAGATCGCAAGCTACAACCTGCACAAGTGCCGTGGGATGACCGGCCCGCATGCGCCGCTGCGCAATCTGGCGGTGATCCGGTCGCTGGACCCGGACATCATCGCCCTGCAGGAGGTTGATTTTCGCCTTGGCGCCCGCCCCGAGGCCCTGCCGCGCAACCTGATCCAGTCGGAAACGGGGCTGGTGCCTGCCGACATCTACGGCACGACCGAAAGCAGCCTGGGCTGGCATGGCCAGACGATCCTGATGCGTCCGCATCTGGCCGAACAGGCGGTGCTGCGCCGCTTGCCCCTGCCGGGTCTGGAGCCGCGCGGCGCGGTGGCCCTGCGCCTGCCGGGCCTGACACTGATCGGCGCCCATCTGGGGCTGGCGCGATCGTCGCGGCGCGCGCAGCTGGCCCGGATCACCGCGCAGGCCTCTCGGATCGCGGACGACCACATCGTGATGATGGGCGATTTCAACGAATGGCGCGACGACCGGGGCCTTGAATCGCTGGCCGGGTTCAGGGTCGTGGCGCCGGGACCGTCCTGGCCCGCACCCCTGCCCCGGCTGCGGCTGGACCGGATGGCCCTGTCCACGAACCTGCACGTCCTGGAAACCGGCGTCTTCAACGAGGCGGGCGCGCGCGACGCGTCCGACCACCTGCCGATCTGGGCGCGCATCCGCTTTCCGTGAAGATTGCGAAACCGGGCTTGCGGCGCTAACAAGGCGCCAAGCATCAACCGGAGTGCGCTTATGACCGCCATCATCGACATCTTCGCCCGTGAAATCCTGGACAGCCGCGGCAACCCGACCGTCGAGGTCGACGTGACCCTGGAAGACGGCACCATGGGCCGCGCGGGCCGTTCCCTCCGGCGCGTCGACCGGCGCGCACGAGGCGGTCGAAAAGCGCGACGGCGACAAGTCCCGCTATATGGGCAAGGGCGTGCTGGAGGCGGTGGCCGCCGTCAACGGCGAGATCGCCGAGAACCTGGTGGGCGAGGATTCGACCGAACAGCGCGCCATCGACATGATGATGTGGCGAGCTGGACGGTACGCCCAACAAGGGGCGCCTGGGCGCCAACGCGATCCTAGGCGTGTCGATGGCGGTGGCCAAGGCCGCGGCGGATGCGACCAACCAGCCGCTCTACCGCTATGTCGGCGGTACCAGCGCGCGCATCCTGCCGGTCCCCGATGATGAACATCATCAATGGCGGCGAACATGCGGACAACCCTATCGACATCCAGGAATTCATGATCATGCCCGTCGCCGCGGAGAACATCCGCGAAGCCGTACGCATGGGCTCGGAGATCTTCCACACGCTGAAAAAGGAGCTGTCGGCGGCGGGCCTGTCCACGGGCATCGGCGACGAGGGCGGCTTTGCCCCGAACCTGTCGTCCACCCGCGACGCCCTGGATTTCATCCTGAAGGCCATCGAGAAGGCCGGCTATCGTCCCGGCGACGACATCATGCTGGCGTTGGACTGCGCCTCCACCGAATACTTCAAGGGCGGCAACTACGAGATGAAGGGCGAGGGCAAGTCCCTGACCCCCGGCGAGAACGTCGATTACCTGGCCGCCCTGTGCGACGCCTATCCGATCCTGTCGATCGAGGATGGCTGCGCCGAGGATGACTGGGACGGCTGGAAGCAGCTGACCGACCGTCTAGGCGATCGCGTGCAGCTGGTCGGCGACGATCTGTTCGTGACCAACCCCGTGCGCCTGGCCCAGGGGATCGAGCGCGGCTGCGGCAACAGCCTGCTGGTCAAGGTCAACCAGATCGGCACGCTGTCGGAAACGCTGGACGCCGTGCGCATGGCCGACCGCGCGGGCTATACCAGCGTCATGTCGCATCGTTCGGGCGAGACCGAGGACGCGACCATCGCCGACCTGGCCGTCGCCACCAACTGTGGTCAGATCAAGACCGGTTCGCTGGCCCGTTCCGACCGGTTGGCCAAGTACAACCAGCTGATCCGCATCGAGGAAATGCTGGGCGCCACCGCCGAATACGCCGGCCGCAGCATCCTGCGCTGAGGCCTCAGTCCGGCCCCGCCTCGGGGCCGGACCTTGCCATCTGGCCCAGGGTATGCAGCGCGGCGGCCAGCCTGTCGCGCGGCATCCGACAGTTCAGCGCGATGCGCACTCCCTGCACCGGCGCCTGTCCCGGTCCGCAGAAATCCGACGACGGGCGCACGATCACCCCCGCCGCCGCCGCGCGCGACGCGAAATCGGCGGCCGTCCACGGCGCGGGCAGCGGCAGCCAGACCATCGGCACGCCGGCCTGACCCCGCGCATCCAGACCCGCCAACGCCTCCTGCGCCAAGGCCAGCCGATCCGCCACCTGCGCCTGAACCTCGCGGGCGATCCGATCGCCATCGCCGGACCGCAGCAGCCGCGTCACAAGCCCGGTGATCGGCTGTGACAGGCCCATATGGCTGTGCTGCGCGGCCACGCGCCCCGCCTGGCCCATCCCCTCGGGACAGATCAGCACGCCGAAGCGCAGGCCCGCGGCGATGATCTTCGACAGGCTGCTGACATGCCAGACCCGCTCGGGCGCCAGCGCGCGCAGGCTGGGGGGCGCATCGGGACGCGGGCTGGGCGCATAGCATTCGTCCTCGATGATCTGCAGGTCGTGACGGCGGGCCACCTCGACGATGCGGTCGCGCCGGGCGGCCCCATCGACGCCAGCGTCGGGTTCTGCGCCGAGGGCGTCAGGCACACCAAGCCGCGCCCCCGTGGCGCGGGCGACGCGGTCCAGATCCTCGGGGATCATGCCCTGATCGTCCAGCGCCACCGCCTGTGTCTGGGCGCGCATCAAACGCGCCGCGTGGGTGATGCCGGGATAGGTCAGCGCCTCGACCATGACCTGCGCGGGCTGATCCGCCAGGCACAGCGCCATGACCAGCGTGATCGCGTGCTGACCGCCGTGCGTCAGGACCATGTCGTGGTCGGCCACCGTCCCCAGGGGTCGGACGGACATCCAGTCCAGCGCCGCGCCCCGGCAATCCTGGTCGCGGCTGAGCGGGGTGTAATCCAGGACCGACGCGTCCATGTCCGCCGCCATCGCCGCCAGATGCGTGGCCAGGACGCGCGCCTGACCGCAATCGGGCAGCTGCGGGATGCGCAGGTCGGCCGGGCCCTGCGGGGATGCGGGGTGGTCCAGGCTTTCGTACAGCAGCGGCTGCGGCACCGGGCGACGGGGGCGCGCCGCGGCGATGAAGCTGCCGCGTCCCACATGGCTTTCCACGACGCCTTCGGCGGCGGCCACCTGATAGGCCCGGGCGACGGTCCCGGTCGTGACCTTCAGCCGCCAGGCCAGGTCGCGCATCGGCGGCAGGCGCGTGCCGGGCGCCAACTGGCCCGACCGCGCGGCCTCGCGCAGGGCGTTGGCCAAGGCCCGGAACTTGGGTCCGGGCTGGCCGGTCAGGTCGGGCTGCCAATCCTCGATGCGCATCTGAGCCTCCTTGCCGCGACATCCCTGATAATGCGCCGTTTTTGCGGGCACAATCGCCTGCGTGCGGTTGCGCGACCGCATCAGGGCCGGCGGCGCGAAATAACTTTGGGGGATCGGTCTCAGAACACTCGACAGGCCTGAAAGCGGGGCTAAACTGTCGGCCATGCAGGGTGGGAAGTTGCGGGCCGAGGGGGCCCACCGACCCAAGCGGAGGAGACAGAATGAAAGATTCCAAAGCGTTGGACCGGCGGTCCTTCATCGCGCGGGCGTCCATCGGCGGTGCTGCGGCGGCAGCAGGCAGCGTGCTGGCCGCGCCCGCCATCGCGCAAGAGGCACCGCAGATCAACTGGCGCCTGGCCTCCAGCTTTCCCAAGTCGCTGGACACCATCTATGGCGGCGCCGAGGAAATCTCTCAGCGCCTGTCCGAGGCGACCGACGGCCGCTTCCAGATCCAGGTGTTCTCGGCCGGAGAGATCGTGCCGGGCCTGGACGCCATCAACGCGACCACCGACGGCACCGTCGAATGTTCGCATTCGGTGGGCTACTACAACTGGGGCAAGGACCCGGCCTTCGCCTGCGGTGCCGACCTGCCGTTCACCTTCTCGGCCCGCGCCAAGAACGCCTACAACTATCAGGGCGGCGGCATCGAGAACTACAACACCTTCCTGGAAAAGTACAATCTGGTCAGCTATCCGGGCGGCAACACCGGCGTGCAGATGGGCGGCTGGTATCGTAAGGAAATCAACTCTCTGGCCGACATGCAGGGCCTGAAGATGCGCATTTCCGGCCTGGCGGGCCGGGTCGTCGAGAAGCTGGGCGTGGTGCCGCAGCAGATCGCCGGCGGCGACATCTATCCCTCGCTGGAGCGCGGGACGATCGACGCGGCCGAATGGGTCGGCCCCTATGACGACAGCAAGCTGGGCTTCCAGAAGGTCGCGCCCTATTACTACTATCCCGGTTTCTGGGAGGGCGGCCCGACGGTCAGCTTCTTCGTGAACAAGGGCAAGTGGGACGAACTGCCGGAGAACTACAAGTCGCTGTTCCGGACCTGCGCGCAGGCTACCGACCAGAACATGCTGGCGAAATACGACATGAAGAACCCGACCGCGCTCAAGGAGCTGGTCGGTTCGGGCGCTCAGCTACGCTCGTTCAGCGAGGAGGTGCTGGCCGCATCCTTCGCCGCCGCGAACGAGGTCTATGCCGAGGTCTCGGCCGAGAACGAGTCCTTCAAGACGCAGTACGAGGCGATGCTGCAGTTCCGCGACGACTGGTACCTGTACCAGCAGACTGCGGAGTACACGTTCGACACCTTCATGATGATCCAGCAGCGCAACGGCACCCTGGCCGTCGGCGGCTGATCGGTCGACCCGACCGGAATGCGAAACCCCCGCGCAGGTGCTGCGCGGGGGTTTTTCTTTGGTGCATCGGGCCCGCGGTGACGGGCCCGCCCGTCAGTTCCCCGACAGGCCCGGAGGAGGCCCGCCGAAGCCCAGGCCCATCCCGCCGGAGGGTGCCGCCGCCTCGGGGGTCGCGGCTTCCGGCGCAGGGTTGGCCGGTGCGGGTGCGTCCGGGGCGGTTGCGTCCGGGGTCGGCGTCGCCGGAGCCGGCTGCTGCTGGCCGAAAGGCGATCCGCCCAATCCGCCAAGCGTGCCGAACCCGCCGCTGCCGCCCTGCGGGGCCGCGCCGCCACCGCCCAGCCCACCACCGAGGCCACCACCGAGACCGCCGCCAAGCCCCCCACCATGGCCGCCGCCCATGGGGATCTCGATCCGCATGTTCGACGTGTCCACGACCGGTCCCTTGTAGTGCATGACCATCCCCGGGAACGCGATCACCGCCGCAATCATCAGGACCTGAAGCCCCACGAAGGGAACCGCGCCGCGATAGATGTTCAGGGTGGTGATCGGGTCCATCATCAGACCGGTGATCTTGTCCCGATAGGATTTCCGCGGCGCGACCGAGCGCAGATAGAACAGCGCAAAGCCCACGGGCGGCGTCAGGAACGATGTCTGCATCGTCACCGCCAGGATCACCCCGAACCAGACCAGATCGACGCCGAGCGCATTCGCCGCCGGGATCAGCAGCGGCACGATGACGAAGGCCAGTTCGAAGAAGTCCAGGAAGAAGCCAAGGATGAAGATGATGATGCAGGACACGATCAGGAAGCCCGTGACCCCGCCGGGCAGTGCGGTCAGCAGGTCGCGCACCCAGATATGGCCGTTGACCGAATAGTAGGTCAGCGAGAAGACGGTCGCGCCCAACAGGATGAACATCACGAAGGCCGACAGCTTGACCGTCGACAGCAGCGCCTGGTTCAGCACGTCGAAGCTGAGGCGACGCTTGATCGCCGAGAGGATCAGCGCGCCCATCGCGCCCATCGCGCCGCCTTCGGTGGGCGTGGCGATGCCCAGGAAGATCGTGCCCAGCACCAGGAAGACCAGCGCCAGGGGCGGGATCATCACGATGATGACCTGCCGCGTCATCGGCGACAGCCAGCGTCCACCCGTCGCGCGGTCGGCGACCGCCAGGATCAGCAGGACCACGACCGCCAGGGTCGCCGCCCAGATGGGTGCGTTCGTGACGCCGTTGGCGTCCATCCAGCGGCTGGCCAGCTGGAAGATCGCGACGGCCAGCACAATCACCACGGCCAGCGACCAGCCGCCGCCGCCCAGGCTGCGCGCCTCCAGCGGCAGGGCGGGCATGGCCTTGGGGCGCAGGATCGACAGGATCAGGACATAGACGATGTAGACGCCGACCAACGCCAGCGCCGGGACCATCGCCGCCTTGTACATGTCGCCCACGGAACGTCCCAGCTGGTCGGCCAGCACGATCAGCACCAGCGACGGCGGAATGATCTGCGCCAGCGTCCCCGACGCCGCGATCACGCCCGTCGACAGGCTTTTGTCATAGCCGTAGCGCATCATGATCGGCAGAGAGATCAGGCCCATCGAGATGACCGAGGCCGCGACCACGCCGGTCGTGGCCGCCAGCAGCGCGCCGACCAGGATCACCGCATAGGCAAGGCCCCCACGGACCGGGCCGAACAGCTGGCCGATGGTGTCTAGCAGCTCCTCGGCCATGCGGGACCGTTCCAGCACGATCCCCATCAGCGTGAAGAACGGGATGGCCAGCAGCGTGTCGTTGCGCATCACGCCGAAGACGCGGTCCCCAAGCGCCCCCAGCAAATTCCAGCCCAGGTTCACCTGGTCGGACAGGGGCGTCAGGAACACCCCGAAGAAGAAGAACAGCAGCCCGTTGGCCGCCAGCGCAAAGGCGATCGGATAGCCGAACAGCAGGAACGCCACCATCGAGAAGAACATTATGGGGGCAAGGTTGTGGGCGATAAGGTCGATCACGGGCGGCGCTCCGGTTCATCGGTCTGGTCGGTGCGGCCCGTCAGCATTAGCCCGGCCTCGTGATTGGCGGCCTCGTTCGGGCCGGTGTTCTGGTGCGGATCGGGAATGATGCCGCGCATGACGGCGATCTTTTTCACGATCTCGGACAGGCCCTGGGCGAACAGCAGACCAAAGCCCACCACCAGCACGCCCCGCGCCGGCCAGAGCGGCAGGCCGCCCGCGTTCATCGAGATCTCTCCAGTGCGGATACTACCCATCAGGGCGGGCCAGGTCAGCCACAGCATGACCGTGGTGAAGGGCATCAGGAACAGGATCGTGCCCAGAAGGTCGATCCAATGCTGCACCCGGCGCGACCAGCGGCCATAGATCACGTCGATGCGGATATGTTCGTTCTCAAGAAGCGTCCAGGCCGAGGCCAGCATGAAGGCCGCGCCGAACAGGTACCACTGTGCCTCCAGCCAGGCGTTCGACGACATG